>DATAXN010000080.1:0-21212 GCA_036273015.1 Bryobacteraceae bacterium
GGGGTATATCCTGCGCGCTGAAAAACAGCGCATCCTGCTTCGCCCTGCGCTTGCCCATCGCCATACTGCTTATGACGTCTGAAACATTTCAGAGGTCACATGTTGGAAACGAAATCGGGACTTTTACCACGGGCTGCTAAGAATTCCTTTACGGTTAAGGCATATGCGGGAGACAATAAAACGCTCCTTGCCTTCAATTTCTCAGACAAGGCCAGGGCGAAGAATCTCGCTGGGTTCAGCATCGCGTGCCTGCCGCCCGGCGGTCAGCCGTACTATCTCTGGAACGAACTCCAGTTCGAAGACCCGTCCAAACACGCGCAGGTGGCGGCCGAGAAACCGAATTCGAGTGTAAACGCGCCCATCCAGAAATTTCGCTGGACGCACGTACCCGGCTCGGTTCATCAGGGAACTTCGCCCGCGACCGGTATCTATAAGTACACCGTTACACCGCGCTATTTCGATTCCAATCAGTCGATGCAGAAACTGGATGAGACGCTCAGCGTGATGGTCAATGTGAACGTGGGTCCGTTCAGGAAGGGCGCGCTGTCGCTCGGCTTCACCCGCGGCTACATGCAGTCTGAGGCTTTCGTCCGTCACTTCGGAAATTCCAGGATTCAGCCCGCAAATCGACCGCTCGTATTCGACACCACAACAAAGGCAGGCGACCTCCAGGGCCAGAGCTTCACATATGCGGATATCTACAACTGGATGGGGTCGACCGGACGGGCCCGTGTGTTTGACGTCCTCAACGCGGTAGTTGCGGACAAGACTCTGCACCTCGACGTTTTCGCCTATGATCTGAACGAGCCGGACGTCTGCAAAATTTTCCTGCAGCTTGCGGGCGAGGGCCGGATCAAAATAATCCTCGACAGCGCCAGTTTGCACGTTACGGCCAAAGGTGCGAAAACACCGACAATGGAGGACGCCCTCACGACGGAATTCAGGAAGCAGGCGAAGGCTCCGGCGGAAATACTGCGTGGTTGCTTTGACCGCTTTTCACACGACAAAATTTTCATTGTGTCGAAAAATGGCAACCCGATCCGCGTTTTGACCGGCTCAACCAATTTTTCGGTCACCGGGCTTTACGTCAACGCGAACCACGTTCTGGTTTTTGACGACGCGACTGTCGTGGCTCAATACGCAAAGGTGTTCGCGGAGAGCTGGAAGGATTTGCAGGGTCATCCGAAAGTCAGCAAACCGGTGGCGGCTGCATTCGCCGCTTCCGCCTTGGCAACGAAGCCGTTCAGTTTTCAATCGGCTTCGGTACCAAAGCTGAGCATCACGTTTTCGCCGCACACCACTGGAGATGTGACTAACATTCTGGGCGGTATTGCCAGCCGGATCAATGCTGAAAAGACGGCCGCGAAAGGAAGCGTCTTGTTCGCCGTCATGCAGCTTACAGGCAGCCAGACGCCGGTCTACCAAACTCTAAGCGCCCTCCACGCCGGCACGACTGTCTTCAGCTACGGCATTTCGGACGCGCCGCAGGGCGTTTTTCTGTATCAACCCGGCTCGAAGGATGGCGTTATGGTCACGGGCAAGCCGTCCCAGGTGATTCTGCCGCCGCCTTTCGATCAGGTTCCCTCGCCTCCCGGACATGAGATTCACGATAAGTTTGTGGTTTGCGGATTGAACGGCTCCGACCCGGTTGTCTACTGCGGTTCGTCGAATCTGGCGTCCGGTGGCGAGGCCGCAAACGGCGACAATCTGCTCGAAATTCACGATGCGGAGGTCGCTACAGCGTTTGCGATCGAAGCGCTGCTGTTGGTGGACCACTACAACTTCCTCGATCGATGGGCAGCGGCGAAGAAGACTAAGGCTTCCACCGTGGCAAAAAAGACTGCGCCTCAGGCCGCAAAAACGAAGTCCGCCGGCGTCGGCGGAATGAGTAAACGCGTAAACGCGAAGAGCGCTGCTAAAGCCACTGCAAAAACGAATACCGTAACAAAGAAGAAGGCAAATGCGGTGGTTAAGAAGAAAATAACTACCGCAAAGAAGAAAGTCATGAAACGGCCCCTGACGAAGCACGCACGAGCAGGAAAGTAGTTACAATTTCAGGAGATTTCAAAGATGCCGACATCGAAGAAAGCGCCCGCGCCCGCTACCGGAACAAAGACGGGAGTTGTTGAAACTTCCGGCCGCAAGGCGAAAGTCACGAAACAACCGCAATCGAAGCAACAAGCCGCAAAAAGCGGCGGCATCTTCCTCCACACAGACGACCAGTGGGCCCAGGCCTATTTCAACACCAACGATCTGCACTGCGAGGAGCGGCAGCTTTTCGGCTAGCTGACTATTCCGTAGGCTCCCGGTACATGCCGTTCTTCTTTGCCGCTTCGATGAGTGTCGGATAGAACTGAACGAAAGTCGTATCCGAAGCTCCATCTTTTTCATGGCAGGTGAAGCACACAGCCGTCTTCGGAAACACCTTGCCGGTTTTCCCATCTGCTTTAAAGCCGTAGAACATCCAGCCGCCTTTGCCGGAATCCTTCACATGTGCTTCGAAACTCACGACGTGAGTCTGAAACCTGCCTTCCTTGTTTGACGCGTTGCTGTCGGACGCTCGATTTTCCTTAAATAAGACCGTTTTATCCGGCCATTTCCCGGTCTTCAGGAATGCCTGATATGCGGCGGGATTCACAAATACATTGTCGAAAACCGGATGCGCGTTCGGCTCATTCGAATAGATCATCCCAATCCCCGTTGACAGATACACCCACTGGCGATAATCGGATGGCAAAATCAACTCGCCGTCCCCTGTATACTTTTGCGCCGCCCCAGTCAAAGCGAAAGTCGCGGCCAGCAATATTCCGACGAGCATTGCTTTTCTATTTAGCAGCATTTGTTCTCCCAATAGTACTGACAAATGCAGCGAAGTGGGGTTAGGGCTTCGGCCCTGCCGCCGGCCTTCCGGCCGGCGCGGAACCTTACGTATCGCATCCCCAGCATCACTCCCCTCCCGCACATTTCAAAATTGCAGCCGCCGATATATCGATATCCTTCTCCGTCGTCGACCAGTTGGACACCGAAATCCTCATCGCATCCATTCCGTGCCAAGTCGTCGCCCCCGCCCAGCAGGTACCATCCTCCTGCACTCCGCGGATCACCTGCCGCGTAAACGCATTCGCGTCTCCCTGCGAAGCTCCCCTGAACCGCACCAGCACCTGATTGAGAACCACGTCGTTCAGAATCTCAACGTTCTCACTTTGCAAAAGCCGGTCAGCCATCCTCCGCGCCAGCATACAGCACCGCTCGATCATGTCCGCCACGCCCTGCCGCCCGAGACTTCTCAACGCCGCATAAATCGCAAAGGCGCGAGACCGCCGCGACGCTTCCGGAACCCAGCTGAAGTTATCGCGGCCCATTTCGGGAGGAGCGGCAAAGTACGCCGCACTCACACTCATCGCTTCATAGTGGGCGGCCGGATCCCGTACGAATACCAGCCCGGAATCATAGGGAACATTCAGCCACTTATGACAGTCAACGGCAAGCGAATCGGCAAATTCGATCCCTTTGGTCAACCTCCGGCGACCGGGCGCAGCAGCAGCCCACAGTCCGAAAGCCCCGTCCACGTGCAGCCACCCCGAGCATTCATGCACGCATTGCGCGATTTCGTAAATCGGATCGAACGCGCCGGTGTTTACATTGCCCGCCTGGGCGCAGACCAGAACCGGACCGCTGCTTCCGGAAAGCACGCATCGAAGTCCATCCACTCTCATTCGGCCCTGCTCGTCAGGCGTCACACGAATCACCCGTTTTCGCCCCAGTCCGAGCATCTGCAGCGCGGCGAATACGGACACATGCGATTCATCGCTGGTGACTACCGTGATGGAAGGCGCTCCCATCAACCCCTGCCTTTCGACGTCCCAGCCCTGTTTGCTCAGCAACGCGTGCCTTGCTGCCGCAAGGGCGGTGAAGTTGGACATCGTGCAGCCGGTCGTGAATCCCACGCTGGTGCCTTTCGACAGCCCAAAGAGATCCAGCAGCCACCAGGCGGCAACGTCCTCAACGACGGCGGCCGCCGGAGATGAGGCATACGAAAAGCCGTTCTGATCCCATGCCGAGGTAAGCCAATCCGCCGCCACAGCCGCTGGTAACGACCCGCCGGTCACGAACCCGAAATACCGTGGTCCCGCCGAAGCCACGAGCCCGGCGTCAACTGCCTTCGAAAGGCACTCAATCACATGGACAGGGTTTTCTCCTTGTTCCGGCAGCGGCCCGCTCAGACGCTCCACCAAAGCCGCTGCTTCGACCGGACGCCCCACCGGCCGCTGGTCCAGCCCATCCAGATATTCAATCGCGAGGTCGTGTGTTCGTTGCAGTAAAGCTCCGAAAGAATCCCGAGGCATGTTCGAGCATAACTCGATCCGGCTCGACATGTACAGATTCAGATTTATCTATTTATAACCGGTACAGTTTTAGTCGGATATTCTGTTATGCTTCTCGGAGATGAAGCCTGCCGCCCGCGGCACGGGTCCGCTTTACATTCAGATCGCCGAAAACCTCACGCGCCAGATCGCCGTAGGTGCACTTCGTCCCGGAGACCGCGCTCCCTCCCTGCGTCAACTCAGCCGCGAGCAGCGCATCAGCATTTCGACCGCCCTGCAGGCATATCTGTGGCTGGAAGACCGCGGCTACCTCGAACCCCGGCCCAAATCGGGATTCTATGTCCGAACCCCGTTCTCCGCCCTGATACCGGAGCCCGAAGCCGAGTTCAGGACCCAGCGCCCTGCTACCGTCGATTCGGCTCACGTGCTTACGGCCATGACGGAAGCTGCCCGCGATCCGGCTCACGTGTCGTTCGGCCCCAGTTCAGCGAGCCCTGAGCTGTTTCCCAATCGCAGGCTGAATCTCATTCTGCAGCGCATCGTTCGCAGCCAGCCTTTGCACAGCACTCGTTATGATTTCCCTCCCGGCGTCGAATCGCTTCGGCGTCAGATTGCCCGCCGTTCGACCAGCATGGGCTGCGCCTTCGGCCCGCGCGACATCACCATAACCACCGGCGCTCTCGACGCAATCAATCTCTGTCTCCGCGCCGTTGCGCGTCCAGGCGACGTAATAGCAGTGGAAAGTCCCACTTATTTCGGCATTCTCGGCAGCGCCGCATCGCTGGGCATGAAAGTAGTCGAAATTCCGACCCATCCCCAGGAAGGCATCGACCTGAACGAACTGCAGCGCGCCATCCGCAAACATCGTGTCAAAGCATGCATCGTCATGCCGAACTGTCATAACCCTTTGGGCTTCGTGATGCGCGATGAACGCAAAAAGGAGCTGGTGGAATTGACGGCGCGCGCCGGTGTCGCGCTCATCGAAGACGATATTTACGCCGATCTTGCCTTTACCCCTCCTCGCCCGCGCACGGCGAAATCCTGGGACAAGAGCGGCTCGGTGATGTTGTGTTCGTCCTTCTCCAAGATCCTCTCCCCCGGCTATCGCATCGGCTGGATCGCCGGCGGGCGCTTTCAGTCCGAGATCGAACGGCTCCAACTCCTCACTACGATGGCTGCCCCTTCTCTCCAGCAGCACGTCATTTCGGAATTTCTGGAATCGGGCGGCTATGACCGGCATGTGAAGCGGCTGCGCACCACCCTTGCCCTGCAGGTGGACAACGTCCGCCAGGTAGCCGCGAAATATCTGCCGGAAGGCACACGCATCAGTCGCCCGGCGGGCGGCTACGTTTTGTGGGTCCAGTTGCCGGGCCGGATCGATGCCCTGAAGCTGCATCGCGCGGCGCTGGCCGAGCACATCAGCATCGTGCCGGGCATCATTTCTTCAGCCACCGGCCGCTACAAAAATTACATACGCATCAGTTGCGGTCATACCTGGTCCGACGCCCATGATCGCGCCCTGCTGACCCTCGGCCGCCTGTGTGATCACGCTCTCCGGTCCCGCCCATCCCAATCCCGCTAAGATAAATTACCGGTGTCTATGAACAGAATTCGCGGTCTTTCCCTGACCCTGACGCTCACGACCGCCCTCCTTGCAGCCTTGCTTTATGCCGCAACTCCGCGCGTCGATTCCATCGATATCCCGCCCGATCGCGGCGCTGCCGGCATGTCGCGCTGGCTGCGCGCTCTCCAAACGCGCGCCAGCCTTCTCATGGTCACCGCGCATCCGGACGACGAAGATGGCGGCATGCTGGCCTATGAAACCCGCGGCCTCGGCGCGCGTGCCGGTCTGCTCACTCTGAATCGAGGCGAGGGCGGCCAGAACGTAATGGCCCCCGACTTCTATGACGCGCTGGGCCTGACCCGCACGCAGGAACTTCTCACTGCCGATCGCTACATGGGCGTCGACCAATACTTCACCCGCGTGGTCGATTACGGCTTCTCCAAAACACGCGAAGAAGCCCTCGAGAAATGGGGCCACGATCGCGTTCTTTCCGATGCTGTGCGCGTCGTGCGCATGGTGCGGCCTCTCGTAGTCACGTCCGTATTTGTCGGTGCTGCAACCGACGGTCACGGCCACCATCAGATGGCAGGCGAAATCGCACAGGAAGCCTGGGTTGCCGCCGGAGATCCGAATCGCTTCCCCGAGCAGATTCGCGAAGGCCTTCGACCGTGGTCGCCGCTGAAAGTCTACGCCCGCGTACCCAACTTCAATGTCACGAAGGACGGCATGTACGATTATGCGATCGACAAATACGTCCCCGTCCGGTTCTTCGACTACGTGAATCAAAAGGCTTCGGACACTCGGCCCTCAACCACCTTGGAAATTCAGGAAGGCCAACCCGCGCCGGCCGCAGGCCTGACGTTCCTGCAGATCGCCCGCGAGGGTCTGGGATTTCAGAAGACCCAGAATGGCGGAGGCGCCATCCCCAATCCCGCGCCGCAGAACACCTCTTATCACCGCTATGGCTCCCGCGTCTCTGCACAGGATCATGAGACTTCATTCTTTGACGGCATCGATGTATCGCTCGCCGGTATCGCCTCCCTGGTCCCTCAGGGCGACACGAAATTTCTGAAGGACGGTCTTGCCGAAATCTCGCGCGATGCAGGCGATGCGCTTAAGCAATACTCCTCCGAGCGTCCCGCAGCCATCGCGCCGCTGCTGGCCAACGGCCTCAAATCCACCAGAACCCTCATCGACCAGGTACGAACCAGCAACCTCGCCGATCCCGGCAAGAGCGACGTCTTATTCGAACTGAATGTCAAAGAACAGCAATTCGAGCGGGCACTAACAGCAGCGCTGGAAGTAACGCTGCAAACCTCAGTCGGGCCGGACCGCCCGCAAGGCGCTGGTCGCGGAGGCCGAGGAGGCCGCGCCGGTCGAGGCGAAGCCGCGGCAACGTCGTCATCCGCCGCCCCGCCACCTCCTCAGGGCGGCCGTGGCAACGCCGGTGGACCGACGTTCACCATCGCCATCCCCGGTCAGTCATTCGCCGTTGAAGGCCGCATCTTCAACGAAAACGCAGCGCCGCTGCAGATCGACAAAATGGAACTTCTCGCATCGGACGGAAAGAACTGGAACGTCCGTCCCCGCAACGAAGCCGAACCACCTCACGAGGTCGCGCCCGACAAAGAAGAGGTCGCGCCCGACAAAGAAGTCGAATGGCGCTTTGCCGTGACCGTCCCTGCCGACGCCGCCCTCACTCGCCCCTACTTCTCACGCCCCGATGAAGAGCAGCCTTACTACAACATCAGCGACGAGCGTTATCTCAACCTTCCTCTTCCGCCTTATCCTCTCGCTCTTCGCGCAACCCTTAGCTACAACGGCGTCCCGTTTGAAGTCGATCAGACCGTTCAGACCAGCGAACGCATTTCCGGCATCGGAAACGTCTCCAACCCGCTGCTGATCGGCCCCGCCATTTCGGTAACCGTCTCCCCATCCGCCGGAGCAGTTCCGCTCGGATCGAAGTCCTTCGACTTCACCGCAACTGTTCACAGCAATGTCAAAGGTCCCGCCGAAGGCATCCTTCGACTGAAGCTGCCCAAGGGCTGGCGATCCACGCCGCCCGAGGCAACCTTCGCTCTGGCGCGCGACGGCGAAGATCAGACCATTGTTTTCTCAGTCTCGCCGGATCTTGTGAAGCCCGCCGAGTACACAATCACCGCCGCCGCGGAGTACAAAGGCAAAACCTACGAAGAGGGCTACCATCTCGCGGGCTATCCCGGTGTACGGCCCTACCCGCTCTATCGGCCCGCAACTTATAAAGCGGTGGGGGTGGAAGTCAAAACCGCGCCTGGCCTGCACATCGGCTTCCTCCCCGGCACCGGCGACGATGTTCCCAAAGCTCTCGAAAACCTGAATCAGAGCGTGCGGATGCTGTCCGAATCCGACCTTACCCACGGCGACCTGCACAGCTACGACGCCATCATTCTCGGCGTCCGCGCTTATGCAGTGCGTTCTGACCTCAAGACCGCCAACGGCCGCCTGATGGACTACGTAAAGAACGGCGGTGTCCTCATCGTTCAATACAATCTGCAGGGCTTCGACAATAATTACGGCCCCTACCCGTTCACGCTGGGCTCCAATCCACAGAAGGTCGTCGACGAAAACTCGCCGGTGAAATTTCTAAGCCCGACAAACCCCGCCTTCACCTGGCCGAATAAAGTTACGGAAGCCGACTTCAAAGGCTGGGTCGAAGAACGCGGCCACGGCTTCATGCGCACCTGGGATTCGCACTATCAGCCTCTCGTTGAAACCCACGACCCCGAGCAGGATCCCCAGGAAGGTGGCCTCCTCCTCGCCCGCTACGGCAAAGGCTTCTATATCTACGATGCCTTCGCGCTTTACCGTCAGTTACCCTCAGGCGTGCCGGGCGCTTATCGCCTGCTCGGCAACCTTGTCAGCCTGAGTAAGAACCCTGCCTGGAATTAGGCCTCGTCGGGGGACTTTGTGGGTGACTGCGAGCGGGCAGCGAGCCGACTCGGCCGAGGAATCGCCGGAGCAATATATACTTGCCGATGGCGGATCGGGAGATTGGGCGCAGTGAAGAAGCTTGGATTCGTTACCGGATTCGCGACCGTGATAGTGGGCGTTGCCTTTGCACAGTCAACACGCGATCAGCCCAGATTTGAGATTGCTTCGGTAAAGGCAAGTCCGCCGGGCAACAAGATCGGCATGATGGACGGGGGGCCCTTGTCCCCGGGGCCATTTAACATGGCAAATCATGACCCGTTGCGCATTACGTGGACGAATGTCAGGCTAATACGCGTCCTCATGATGGCCTACGATCTTCCGGGAGATAGGATTTCCGGACCGGGCTGGCTCGGCGCCGAAATGTATGACATCGCGGCACCGGTTCCCAAGGGCACTTCAGTGGCGGATTTTAAGCTGATGGTTCAGAACCTGCTCGCCGACAGGTTTAAGCTTGCCGCCCACCGCGAGACCAGGGATGTGGCGGGGTACGCGCTCGAAGTGGCCAAGACAGGACTGAAGGTGAAAGAGTCGCCGAAGGACCCGCAGCCAGTGACTGCCGAGGCAAGCTCCAGCAAGAGCGACTCGTCGGCAAAAGGGTCCAGTCAGATCATGATAGTGGACTCGAGCGGCTTTCCGGCTCCACGTCCCGGTAACACAGTCTTTCCTCCCGGAGCCGGTTTCTCGGCAACGATAAGGGTAAATGACATGTATCGCGCGACGGTACTAAATCAGCCCATGTCATCAATCGCCGATTTTCTGGGGACCGCGGCAGGGGCTCCCGTCCAAGATCACACCGGATTGACCGGAATATACGACTTCCACCTTGAGTACAAACCAGTCCTTCTTGATGCGGCAGCGACCGGTGGGGCGACTGAGCCGCTCGCCGATATCGCTGCGCCCGCGCCTGATTTGTTTGATGCTATTCAAGCGCAGCTTGGATTGAAGCTGGTGCCGAAGAAGGTTCCGCGCGAAATGCTCGTGATCGACCACCTGGAAAAAATTCCGACCGAAAACTGATTCCGTTCTCAAGCCTATCCTTTTTCCAATCTGTCGGGAACAGGATCCGCAACTGTTCGCGGGGCGGCAGCTTTTTTTCCAGCCCATCCAGGATCGTGGCCAGCCGTTCAAATCTTGGCAATAGTGTTCCAGATAGGTGACGTGGCCGAGTGACGGCGCTTTTTTAGTTTTGTAGTTCTCGCCCTCACCAGTTTCCACCTCATGTTGCAGCTTATTACGATTCTAAATCGTTGTCACCGTTTGCCGGGATTACTGTTCATGCAAATCGTCGTGGGTCCAGGAAGCCTTCCCGACTTTCCCTCGTGTCGTGCGGAAGAGGCGATCGAGTTCGGCGACCGCTGCCTGTTCGCGCCCGGTTCCACGAACTGTTTCCGCCAAATACTCGCGAACCATCTGGTTCACCGAGGTGTTGCGGTCAAGAGCGATCCTGCGCGCCGCGCGCAGCAACTCCTCGTCGATTGTGAGCGTCAGGTTCCTTTCCACGGATTAAGTGTGGCACATAATATGTGTAAAGCGGCTATATTCCCGCATACCAGGAATAACCAAAGTCGGGCGAGATCGATCCCTCTCCATTGCCGATCTTCTTGAGGCTGTCGGCGACCGTAATGCGGACGAGATACTTGACGCTCTTATATCCGAGCTGGCGCGGCACTCTCATCCGCAAAGGCGCGCCGTGCGGTGCGGGAATCTCCCGCCCATTCATCCCGTACGCAAGCAGCGTTTGCGGATGCATTGCTTCCGGCAAATCGAGACTGTCCCACGACTCGTCAAACGCGAAATAAGCGACATATTTCGCCTGCGGCAATACCCCAACCCGGCTCAACACATAGGAGAGCGGAACACCCGTCCATTCGGCAATGAACGACCATCCCTCTTCGCAGGCCTGATGGGTAATCTGTGTTCGCGCCGGATAACTCTTCAGTTCCGCCAACGAAAAGAGCGAGGGCCGCGTAACCAAACCATCCACCTTGAGCCGCCAGTCTTCAAACCGGTTTCCGAGGAACCGCTGATAGGTCTCATTCTCGGGGACATTCCCATTCACCGGAATCGCCTTCGAAATCTGACTTTGATCAAACTCCCGAGCCATCGACCCGTTGCTCGTAAGCATGCGCTGCACACCGTACGTCAGCGTCTCGCCCACACCGTAAATGCCACCATCATCCGGCGGAATCAATCCGTATCGGTCCGCGATACGCGCAGCAACAGCCAGCCCGGACGCTCCCGCCACCGCTGCCAATCCTGTTGTGATGAGACCGCGGCGCGAAACGTGACGCAGTTTCACACCCGCTCCCGTCCGGTGATCATGCCCGTCACTCGCCTCGTAACCAAAACCATCACCACGTGAACCATCAGAAAAAGAACCAGCATCCCGGTCACAAAGCAATGAATCGTCCGCGCCGACTGTTGCCCGCCCAAACTGGTCACCAAAATTGGGAACGCCGACGTAATCGCGGGAGACATCGCAAAGCCCGTCCAAATCATCAGCGGCAGCAGAACAAAAACCACCCCCAGATAAACCGTGCACTGAGACACCCTGTATTCCGGCGGATTTCTAAGGAAACGCCGGGTCACAAATCCCGAAGCCACATACAGCAACCCGTCAATCACACAAACCCACGCCGAAAGAAAATGCAGCGACCGCCCCCATCCCGTTTGTCCCGTCAGCACAAACGGCAGCGGCAGATCGATGATCGAAGGCGTGTCGACGTTTCCCACTTCACCCCAGTAAAGCCGCGGGTGAGCGAGGAGAATCGCGATCCCGCTGACCAGCAGTCCAAAGAAGCTGATCGTATGCACCCAGTGCGTAATTCGAACCAGCATCGAGTGGCGCACCGGAACTGCAATAGCTGCGGTTCGAATCGCGGACTGTGCGAAATACGCCGATCCCGCCATAAGAGCGAGTATCACACTTTCCGGAGGTCGTGATAAGCCTTTAGCGCCACGTGCAGAGAGTCGAAGATGCGGTTCGCGCCGATCGCCTCCGTGAGGCGATGCCGGTCGAGATCGGGTCTCAGATCCGACTGCACGTGCGCGAACACCAGCGAAACACCTCGGCTTGCCAGGTCCTGCTGCAGTTCGCGCACAACCTGTGCCGCCGTGTAATCCACGTGCGGGATCGCGCCCGCATCCACGATCGCCCAATGCAACGCCGAAGATTTCGACTCCGCAATCAGCCGGATCTCGTCCGCGAACATCCCGGCGTTGGCATAAAAAAGCGCCGCGCCGAAACGGTAGATCACCACGCCGGGCTCCGTCACCGCTCCGGCAACCACCGGTGTCAATTCCCAAATGCCCTGCGGATCCTGTTTCAGCACGGCTGTGTGCGGTCGATAGCTGTGACGCACAATCCGCAGCAGCGATACAACCATCGCCGCGATGATTCCCTGCTCTACCCCAACCAGCACCACCACGGCCGCTGTCGCAGCCGCCAGCCAGAACTCGCCCGGACTCTCTTTCCGGATCTCATGCATCCTCCGCAGGTCGACGAGATGAATCGCCACCGTAAAAACGATCGCGCCCAGCACGCATCGCGGCAGATATTGAAACGGTCCGGTCAGAAACAGCAGCACCAGCGAAACCACAATTGCCGCCGCAACGTGGGTCACCTGGCTTCGACCGCCCGACCGCTCCGCCATCGCCGTCTGCGTGGGACTGCCGTTCACCACGAACGCTCCGCTTACCGCCGCCGCGGCGTTCGCCGCCGCCAGCCCGATCAGGTCCGCATTCTGATCCAGCCGCTCATGACTGCGGACCGCGTACACCCGGGCTGTCGCCGCGCTCTGCGCCACGATCATCACAAAGCACGACCCCGCCACCGGGACAATGGCCTGGAACTCCTTCCAACTCACGGCAGGTAAGGCGAGCTTCGGCAGACCGCCAGCGATCGGCCCGATGACGTCGATACCGTGTCCGGAGAAATTCCACGCGAAGCTGGCCGCGATCGCCCCGCCCACCGCAATCAGCGGGCCCGGCACCCGCGGTGCGAACTGGTTCAGCGCAACGATGCCGCCAACAACCAGCACAGACAAACCCAGTGACGGCATATTCGTCCGCGGCAGGCTACGGATGATTTCCGCCAACTCCAAAACCGTCCGATGCGATTGAACCTGCAGTCCCAGCATTTCGCCCAGCACCGCGATTCCCACCTGGAACCCCACTCCCGTCAGGAATCCGACCAGTACCGTCCGCGAAAGGAAATCCGCCAGAAAACCCAGCTTGAGCAGCCGCGCCACAACCAGAAACCCCGCAGTGAGCAGCGCGACCATCCCCGCCAGCGCCAGGTATTTGTCGTGCGTCACCGGCCCCATGCCGGAGATCCCCCCAGCCAGAATGGCGGCGGTCGCCGAATCGGCGGCGACCACCAGATACCGTGACGAACCGAACACCGCAAACGCCAGCAGCGGTCCGAACAGCGTGTAAAATCCGGTGACCGCCGGCATTCCCGCGATACGCGCATAGCCCAGCGCCTGCGGAATACTCATTGCGGCCAGCTCAAGCCCGGCCAGAGAATCGCGCAGGCTGCGCGCCCGGTCCAATGGCCGCATACCGCGGAACAATCCCGGTGATTGGTCTCCTGTATCGGCGTTCACGTTTCGCGCGCTACGAGTCTATCGCGGACCGGTCGGCTTTCTCACAAGAGTATTTGAGTTGCTAAGACTGACCCGAGGTCTGCCGGACTATGCTGATCGATCACGTCTGCCGCAAGTGCGGATCAACGAATCTGCACCGCTCCCGAGCCGTAAGTTTCTTCGAAGCAACGACTCGTCCTCTGATTCCGGTCTACCGCTGCCATACCTGCAGTCTGCGGCAGGTCAAGCTGTGGTTCATAAAGGTCGGTCGCCGCTTCCACGAAATCGAAACTGCTACCTACGAAGCACGCTGGTAAGTGGACATGCGGTTACCAGCCGCGTCCTACCAGGCCACCGTTCCGTTCTCGTCGAAATAACCGCCGCTCGGTCCGTCATCTCCGATCGTCGCGTAGCGCACCGCTGCAACCGCTCCCTGCGCCGCCGTTCGCGGACCGCTGTTTCCATTAATGTCCGTCGCGCAATAACCCGGACAGATGGCGTTCACCTTAATCGGCGTCTCGCGCAACTCATTGGCGAACTGCACAGTCATGCTGTTCAGCGCCGTTTTGGAAGTGTTATAGCCCAACGCCAGGAACTGTGAAATGGGCGATCCCGAGCTGCTCGCCATATTCAGCGACCCCAGACTGCTCGACATGTTCACGATGCGCCCGTGTTTCGACTTGCGCAGCAGCGGCAGCATCGCCTGCGTTACGGTCATGGGGCCGAACAGGTTCGTTTCATAAACTTCCCGCACCTTCGCCAGATCGACATCGCTCGGTTTGAATCCGAATTCCGCGATTCCCGCATTGTTCACGAGGATGTCCAGATGCCCGAATTGCTCCTCGATCCACCGCGCCGCCCGGCCGATCGTTTCCTTATCGGTGACGTCCAGCTTCACGAACCGTGCATCGATGCCTTCGCTCTTCAGCTTCGCCGCAGCAGCCTGTCCTCTGCTCTCATCGCGCGCGCCGATCAGCACCACGATCTTCTTCGCGCCCAGTCCTCGCGCAATCTCGAACCCGATCCCTTTGTTCGCTCCCGTAATCAGGGCGATCGCTCCCTGGAACAGATCTTCGTTAGCCATAACTGTCAGTTTGCCTCACTCGCCTCTCGGCGCGCTTTCACCGCCCGCTGAATCAACTGCCTCAGCGTCGGCGTATTCACGTCGTGCAGACTTTTCACATAAATGCAGGATTGACCGGTTTTGATCTTCCCCAGTTTGCCGAGAAGGTCCGCATCGCGCTTGTGATCGTCCGTAACGTATAGCGCCAGACTCTGTTTGCGTAGCGAAAATCCAATCAGGCAGATCTCCCCCGGCCTGCCATTCGCGTACCGGTAGTGAAACGTATCGAAGCCGACGATGCCGGGACCCACATCGGTGCTCCGCAGCCGATGATCTCACTCATCATCCGGATCAGAGTTGCGCAATCCTGACGGGTGCTTTCATCCGGAACCGCCTTCACGAACTTCTCGACGCTCGCGTCGTTCTCAGTCGTTTTCATCGGATTGCCACCTTGCCACGCCGTAGTTGTGGGGTCAGGGCTTCAGCCGCCGGGCTTCTGCCCGGCGTTCTGCGGTTTTGCGGCATGGTTACTCTATCGCCGAAACAGCTCACTGGTCGGGCCTTTTACACGCCGGTTTGAGACGGGCTGGAATGCTTGGAATCACCAAAATCACGGGCACGCATGCCGTAGTCGCTTCTCTTCTGATTGCCTGCGCGGCTCTCGCGCAAGAGCCAACGCCGGCAAGGCCTTCATTCGAGGTCGCATCGGTAAAGCTCGCCGCCCCTCTTGCCCCATTCGAATCGATAATTGGGCAACCTGCGACCGGTCGCGGAACATCCGACCCCACGAGACTTGGTTGATAGGGAGCTTGGCAAGGCCGCTCCATATCAGTTCTCTGATGGCTTCTCTGCCTGATCGATCACGAGCACTTCGACCGGACCCTTGGTGCTGTCGAGACGCAGGCCGAGCTGTTCCCGCAAAGCGGTAAAGAGGGACGGTAATTTGTCCGCGTCCCCGGTGGGTGTTCCGGGAACAAGCGAAAGTTGCTCGGCGGACCACCGCAACGTGAAATGATACTTGCCGGTAAGTCCGGTTTTGTCCACCATCGGTTTATGCACCTGGCTCGACAGAAGCGACCCAAGATCATGCATGTCGCCTCCGTTGCTTAACATTTCATTGCCCCGGAAGCTGATCCCGAGCCTGGCGTTGGTTTCCTTCAGGGCGTCCGCTTTGGGACCGTTCTTGTCAACATGGAGTTCGTAGATCGCCGATTCGCGCATCTCCTGGTGGACGGTGAGGTTGAATCGGCTCGCGAGCAGCGCGCGCGTTCGGAGGCGTATGCGTTCGGTCCACTTTTGACGCTCGGCGTCTGTGAGAGTAGCAGGGTCGCCTTCGCCTTCAGTCACCTTTGCAGTGACGTCTTATCGATCCACCGTAACCCAGGGAGGCCCTCCCTCAATCTGATTCGGGAGCGCCGCGTCATAAGCAAGCACGACCAGGCCTTTGAGTGTGGAGCCGGTGGTTTGCAGTCCTCCACCCGGCATGAAATGGAAACTTTTCGGTGCGTAGGAAACACCGCCGATTGTGTAAGTGACGGTGGGTGGGGACGACGGCTTGATCGTTGCGACGTCGAATTCCTGCCCAGGCAATGCGGCAGCCAGGACGAGAAGAATGTAAATCCGACCCACTACCTAAATCCTGGTAGTGGGTCAGTTTCAGGAAAGGACGGTTGACAAATGAACGCGAGTGTGATTCTGCCTCCCGCGCGGTTGCAGCTCGGAAGGCCGCCGATTCCAAAGCGTCCGTCACCGAACGAAATCGATATAAAGCGACCGCCGCATGTTCAGCGACAACGCCCGCCCGCGCCCGTGCGATATCCTGTTCCGAGGCCCAAGCAGAAGGAGCAACGGCGGCGCGCCATGACACTTTGCATTGCTTCGATAGCCCTCGACATGATCGACAGCGACAAGGGTATTTTCCAGCAAACTATAATTCTGTGCTCCGACAAGAAGGTCGAAGGCTGGAAAGGCGGCGGCGAGATTGTCCAGAAGCAACTGTGGGCCGGAGAGCGTTGGCCCGCACTGGTCGCTGGTGACCTCGGCCAAGCATTGGAATTGCTGTCAATATTTCGGGAGCACATGAATGCGGCTGGCCCTCAAACCAACAAATCCATTTTGGAAACGTTACGGGTACCGGTCCGTGAGATGAGAAGCAGACTGATAGAGGCTCGCGTTCACTTAAATTCAGGTCTCGCCTATCAGGAGTTTCTTGCGTTGGGAGCATACAACAACCCTCCAGAGTTTTTCGACAGAACGAGCCGGGAAATAGAAGACATCACCTTGGGCTGCGAGTTGCTGATTGTTGGTTACATTGAGGGGTGCCCTGGAATCTTTCATGTCCACCAAGACGGAAGCGTTACTGAGCAACAGCATTTTTGCGCGATTGGCACGGGCGGAGATAGGGCCGAGCCAGTGTTTTTCTGGAGAAAGTACGACTGGAACACTCCCAAGAATCAAGCTATGTACTTGGCTTACGAAGCAAAGAAACTCAGCGAAGTAATGCCAGGCGTGGGATCAGAAACGGAAATGAGCATCGTGCGATGGTGGGGAGAAGATAAACCGCTCTCGGTTCATTCAGTGGACTGCGAGGTTGAGATGCAGGAGAATTTCAAAAAATATGGACCGCAGCCGCTTCCGAGCGAAGACTTTCCCAACTTGGGCGCACACTGTTTCACCGAGTGGTAGATGCTCATCCGAGTAGCGCCAGAATGTCTTCGACTTCCCACAGGCGCTCTGTGACTCCAGCGGCCATCGCCGGGGTATGCAGGCGCTCCGAGAAATCCATTCTGGCGTTGCTCAGATGCTTAAAAAGCTCGATGCTGAGTTCAAGTGATTCATTTGGCGCGGCTTTCATACGGCTCTCCCGCCACGTCCATTTTTGGTAGACTAGTGGCTAGAAAAAGCGCTGCTACGGCGCGATGTTTCGCGGACGCGCCTGCGTCCGATGAAGACGAACTTGGCTCAGTTCGGCCAAATTTCTCGCTGGTGACACAGAGAGAAACGGCCAGTCCTCAAGCTGAGTTTAGCCTTGGCACGTCCTAAATCAAGCGGCAATCAGCAGAAAGGACCGGAATATGGCCCCAAGCCCTTCCCAGAGGATCGCCGCCGAGCAGAAACGGTTGCTCATTGAAATGGAGGTATTTACGCAAGAACAAGAGATTCGGCGTTTCCATGCACCGGTCCTCTTTCGCGAACTGAAAGAGGAAATCGAACTCGAATGTGGGCGCATAAATAAGGCATCCGAAAGAGTGTCTTTTCGGTCAGAGGTCTTTAGCCTCGAAGTGCGAGACATTGTCAATCCGTACGGTCTGACGCTCGAATACCAACCCGAAGCAGCCGCTATTCAGTGCGAATGTACTCGAAGAAAAGTTGGCCCTGTCATGCTTCGTGTGAACCGGCATCCCGTTCCATCCGCAGTGCTGGTATTCGAGGGGGATGCGCTAAAGCCGGTTGAACTTGCCGCAAAGCTATTGAGTCGCTTACTCGCCTGAATGCTTCGCTGTGCTAAATCACTTCTTCCGTTCAGGCGCTCCGTTAGCCACCATTCTGTCCACAGACACTTCCGTATCGATGCTCTGCTGCGAGGCCCCCATGACCCTCATCGCAACTATGTGAAGGGCTTCAATGACGTTTATGAGAATATTCTCCGGCTCAGCGAAAAACCTGTCAATGGCGTCCCGTACTTCTCCCGTTTTCAGTTCCCCAAGCATGTATTTCGCAGCATACTCAGCCGGGGACGCGCTCATGGCTCCCTCCAAGGCCCCTACCACATACGTAATCTTCGCTGCATCCGGCATCGATCTCCACGCGCGTCCGTTGATCTTGCCGTACGTCATCACATCAGAGCCACCAAGAGGGGCTTGGGCCGCAACGACTTGGGCACAAATCAACACTGCAACCGCTACTACCACAGCCAACAGAGCCTTCACTTCTTGCCCCACCGCTTCGCTGCGCCCTTGGCCGCGATCTGCGCCCGCTTCCTCGCCGGTAATGCAGCGGCGCGCGCGATTCCGCCCTTGCGCCCGAGGGCTACCGCAGCCGGGTCTTTCTTCGCAGGCGGTTCCGTGCGCGGCGCTTCTCCGATGGATTCGAGGAATACCTGGCGGGCAAGCTGGATCGGATCACGGGGGCGGGATGGCATGGCCCCATTATCCCAAGGGGCGCGGGCGGGTCAATCTGAAGATTTCTGAAACTGACCCACTACCTAAATCCTCATATCGCTTAAATACATTTGAAGCGGTCCAGGGTTACGAAAGTCGCCGGCTGTAATGGATTAAATCTTCAGGTTCCAGACCCACCGCGCCTTTATCTTCAGGGGTGACGAGTACGGCGCGGCCGCGGCTGCGCTGTAGGGTGCCTCGGATACCGGCCTCACCGTCTTCAGCGACATGCCGAATTCGCCGTACTGGTCCTGTTTCCAAAAGCCGTACTGGTCGTGTTTCCAAAAGAACGATCCGTTCACTTTTGCGCATGCTCGCCGAAAGCACACTCAGCACACAGTAACCCTGGAGCGCGAGCGGCGCTCCGAATCGCGTGGTGTTCCAGCTACGGGACAAATCACGGATTTGCGGGTCGGCGTCGAAATTCATCGGTGTGCCGTGACGACGATACGCAGCCCAGCCATGCCGAGACGAGGAATACGAAAAACGACAATACTATCGGCACAATAACAGGGACGATCAGGAACTTATGATTTTGATCGCCAGGCACAGGGCGGAGTAACCAGGGGAAGAGATCGATCGAATAGTGGCCAAAAGTGATCAGTGCGAGGCTGAACACCTCGGTCCGGAGCAGGCTGATCCAGCGGAACGATCGCTCGACCACGAGTCCCGCGGCCAAAATGGATAATGCTGCCAAAGCAAGTAGAGCGGGACGGCTCAATTCGAAAGCAAGTTGGCTCCACGGCCAGGGTAAGTCTCTCCAATGTAGCCGGCCCGGCACGTGTCTCAGCGCGGGGGCATCCGAGAAAAACCAGGTCAGAACAGTTGCCACAATCGCGTAAGAGAAATGCGGCCAATGCCGCCGGATTCCGCCTGTAATACTAACGATAAAGGCGATGAATACCTGCCTCCGGAACCAGCCGCGCGTTTGTCCTTCGCGAAACCTCTCGATGAGATCGCCCGTTAAAGCGTCGTTGTCGCTGCCTGGACACGCGTGCGTAACCACCAAATGGCTAACCTCGGCGGATTGGATTTCCTGCCACTCATAAACGCTTCCCTTCCAGGAGCGGTATGCCGCTCCACAAATTCGTTAGTGCCGCGCGGGTCATCTTCAGCGCGCGAACGCCGGTTGGGGTCACATTGAAATAGCGCTTCGCGCGGCCCCCGCGCTCGGGTGTGGGGTCGCCAAGCGACGAAGACACAAAACCTTTCTCTCCCAGTCTGTCCAGCGCCGCGTAAATGCTGCCGAGGGCGACTTCCCTCCCGGCGAGAATCAGAAGCTCTTTCGAGATCGGAACTCCGTAGGCCTCGTCACCCAGTCGCATGACTGCGAGCAGAACCATCAGTTCCATCTCGCCGAGATAACTGCGCCTTGACATTTATTCAAGTATAGCGAAGAAATTGCGGACCAGCAAAGGCGGCATGGGTGAAATGTTCCGCACCCCGCGACTTCACCGCGACATCGCCGTCAGGGTTTCGGCCCGGCAGTTTCACCGCAGCGTGAGGAAGTGACTGGACTTACTGCGCGAACAAATCCTCAATGCGTCGCGCATCGAGCAGGCTTAGGCCAACGCGCTTGAGTTGGGCAGGCTTCAGGGCCACGATGCGCTGGCCGACAGCGGGAGGGATTCGGCCAAACCGCTTCTCGATCTGGCTGAGCAGCATCTCCACTTGACCTTCCATACGGCCTTGCCGCAGGCCTCTCCGAAGCGCTGGCCCAATAACTTTGTTGTCCATGATGTCATTCAGAACCGGCATCTTCGTCGCCTCCCGTCTTGCTTCGTCTTCCATTTTCCGTAATCCCGCGATAATAAACAACTCGGCGAGCGCTTCATCCCGGTCTCCAGACGGCGCCGCGGCGATTCGTGCCAGTATCCGGCGGAGGACCTTCGGTTGCCCACCCAGCCTGGTCAGGATTGCCGGCACGTTGTCGCCTGCCTGGGCGCTGGCCAACAATCGCTCACCGTCCAGATCGCGGATTTCCACCAGATGAAATCGGACGGAAACGTCCGGGCTCTCAATCCGATCCTTCATGCGCAGCGGCGCCTCCCCTACATACAGCGCTACTTGCCTCGGCAGCCTGCCGTATTGCCTCCCAATCCCGAAAAGGTATTCGGCCATCCGCAGCGGGAAGTCCTTCTCGTTCCTGGACTGCAACTCGATGTGAACCAGATTTCCGTCTGGCAATTCTCCCAGCAGATCCACGCGCCGGTTGCTCACCTTCGGCGCTTCCACATTGATCCACCTCATTGAGGAGGCGCCCGTCAGTTGCCTCAGGATGGAACTCCCGGGCCGGGTGATTATGTTTTTCAGCGCGACATCGTATTCGTGCATCGGGCCCTGACGGACAGTGGACGGGACCCGGAAATTTCTCGCAAAATGATAACGTGGATCGATCCACGCCTAACAGCCCGTGGCAGAAGTGCGAAAACACTTCAGCTGTGGATGGAGGCGGGAAAAACGAAAGGAAGTGAGGGCAAGCCGGGAGCGGGCCCGCTATCTTCGATTTCTTCCATCCAGCGCGCCGCCAATGCCATCATCGCG
>DATAXN010000081.1:0-2975 GCA_036273015.1 Bryobacteraceae bacterium
CGACAAGCGCTACTACGAAATGCGCCCCACGCTCGCCGTGCCGCCACCGGTCGGATCCCTAACTGCAACCAACGCCATTGTGAACGGTCCGTTCGGAGGACCCGCCATCGATCTCGACGCCACTTCGGTCTCAATCCCGCGCTCGAGTCGCTCAAGCCGCTCTGGGAGAGGAAGCAATTCGCAATTGTCGAAGCCACAGGTTCGCCCGATCCCTCGCGCTCTCACTTCGATGCGCAGGATTACATGGAGTGCGGCACGCCTGGAAAGTCCGTGAGTGACGGCTGGATGAATCGCGCGCTGACCGATCCGACTCCCGAAACCTCGCCATTACGGGCCGTCGCGATGGGCGCTCAGCTTCCGCGCACACTCCGCGGCAGTCACGCGGCGATCGCGATTGGCAGCAGCCAGCAACTGCAGGTTGGCGATACCGCGTCCATTCTCGAAACTATGTACTCGGCGGCGCACGATCCGCGTGTCGGCGAGGCCGGCAAGGATGCGTTCGCCGCCATGAAGATGCTTCGCACGATGACGCAGGGGCAATACGCGCCGTCGAATGGAGCCAATTACAACCAGGGCGGAGGGGTGTGCGACATAAAAATGAGGATTTTGCGGTTTCCCTTTTTGGGTCTTCATATCCTAGCGTATACTATACGCTAGGATACAGGAGGCTCCATGCCGCGATCCCTCGGAGATTTAGAACAGCAGCGTTCCGCTATCGTGCATCAATTGACTGATCTGGGCGACTTCCGCCCCGGTTCCATCACTACCACTTCTGGTCGCTGTGGCAAGCCGAATTGCCGCTGCCACCGTCCTAACCAACCTCCGCATGGTCCGACCGACCGGCTCACTTATAAAGTCGAAGGCAAGACTGTCAGCGAGTCCCTTCCGAATCCCGCGGCGTTAGCCAAGGCTGAGCGCGAGGTGGCGGAGTTTCGCAACTATCAGGAACTCAGTCAACAGTTCGTGGAGGTCAACACGCAGATCTGCGCGTTGCGGCCAGTGGCTGAGTCCGCACCATCTGCCCAGGAAAAAAAACGGCGGAAATCATACGCCAGGAAGTCGCCCGCGAAATAGAACACCTGCTCCGCGTCGTTTTCCGCGACCGCAAGGCGACAGGGCGACTCGACCTGGAGAGTGTCGAGACAGCGGTCCGCGCCGCTATGCATCAGGCCGGGGCGCTGGCGCTGACACAACTGCTGCAATTCGAACAACCGGATGCCGATCACCTTGCAGTTTCCTGCTTGTGCGGCCATGCGGCGCGCTTCAAGGAAATGCGCGCCAAGTCCTTCCTCTCGGTAGTCGGTACCGTGGAGGTCCGCCGCCCTTATTACCACTGTTCTAATTGCGGCGAAGGACAACACCCGGCCGATTCCGAACTGGGTATCGCCGACCTGGAATCTTCACCCGGCGTCAGACGCATGGAAGCGGTGGTGGGCAGTGAAATGCCATTCGTGAAGTCCTGCGCACCGATGAAGGTACTGGCGGGTCTGGATGTCCCCGCCAAGGCCATCGAACGAGCCGCCGAGAGTATTGGTGCGGAGATCGCCGCGCGTGAGCAGCGAGAGATCGACCGCGCCAAACAACTCGTCCTGCCCATTGCTTCCAGACAGAATGTTGCGAAGATGTATGTGCTGCTGGACGGCGTACAGGTTCCCGTCGTGCCCGCCGAAACCGAGGGCCGGGCCGGAAGAATCGAGGGACAGCGCGCCCGCACACGTGAGTGCAAGCTCGGAGCCATCTTCACGCAGACCACCGTGGATAAAGACGGATGGCCTATCCGTGATCCGGATTCCACGACCTATGTCGGAGCCATCGAAACCGCCGAAGAGTTCGGCTTCCGCATCTACACCGAGGCCTGGCGCAGAGGGTGGGAGTGGGCCACCGAAAAGATCGTCATCGGCGACGGGGCCGTCTGGATCTGGAATCTGGCCGACGTGCATTTTCCGGGCGCTGTGCAAATCGTCGATCTCTTTCATGCAAGACAACATCTGTGGGACGTGGCGGCACTGCTTCACCCACATGACGCTGCGGCGAAGAAACTCTGGATGGCCCCCATGAAAGATCTGCTGGATAGCGGCGAGATCAAACCTCTCGTGGAGCGTTTGCGCGGAATCGCCGCCGAGCATGCCGCAACTCAATCCAGCCCCGCGGAGGAGATCGGCAAACAGGCCGAGTACTTCGAGACCAACGCTGATCGGATGCGCTATCCCGCCTTTCGGCAAAAAGGGTTCTTCGTTGGATCCGGTGTCATCGAAGCCGGCTGCAAGACCATCGTCGGCGTGCGACTCAAGCAATCCGGTATGCACTGGACCGTCTGCGGCGCCAACGCCATTATCGCCCTGCGTTGCTGCTACTTCAACGGAAGATTTGAAGATTTCTGGGAACAGGCCCGCGCCGCCTGATCCAGCCAACCCTCACTTTTATGTCGCGCACCCAGGACCTGTACCGCATCACTCGATACCTTTTCAAAGATAATCCCACCGCCGCACGAAGGGTCACGAGAACGATCTACGACGTGTGCGAAAGTCTCGTATCATAGCCGCCTCGCGGGCGCATATAGGGATCGGACCGGAAATCCGGGAACCGGTCTTCTCCTCCGCTGCCCTACATCGCTGTCTATCGCATCCGCGAGCCGTTCGTCGAGATCATCGGCATTTGGCACGCGGCGAGGGATCGGCAGTAAGCCGCGTCGCCCTCCCGACTTCAGGCCTCTTCGCGCCGATGATGCCAATGATGCCCGGCAAAAACCGCGATCAGCACGAGCACAACCGCGAACACGGCGTTCGCCGCCATATCCGTTCCCATCAGGCCGCGAACATTCCAGTACTTGTACCCGACGCCATCCAGCCACGTCATATAAGCAATCGACGCATTACCCGAAGCGTTCAGTGCCGAGTAAGCCAGCGCCGCCGCATGCTGCCGCTTGCCCACCACATCCAGCAACAGCGCCGTGTAGACCGCATAAGCGAATCCGG
>DATAXN010000082.1:0-5483 GCA_036273015.1 Bryobacteraceae bacterium
CGCCTGCTTACCGTAACTCGTACCTGCCGCATGCAGAATCGAGCCCCGTTGGATTACCTTGTCACCGCCATCCGATCACATCGCAGCGCGCTACCCGTGTCGTCGCTGCTCAAAGTATCCTCAACCAACTGAACTGTTACGAATCAACACGATCAGCAGAATGGCCGGAACCCACGCCGGCCAGTTCGGCTCGTATGCGAAATAAGCCCACATGCCCGCGAGAATAACGACGATCGCGATTCCGTAAGCTGCCCAGACCGTTTTCATGCTCGGGTGAATGGTGCGGTCTTCCATTTGTTCTCAGCTAACCTGTGACCGACGGATCGGCTCCGATCATACCCACGAGTTCACGCAGGTATGCATCGCTCTTAACATACCGCAAATGCTTCAGGATCAGCGCCAAGCGCGCCTGCAGATCGAGATGCGGAGCCGGCAATCCACCGGCCGTGAACTTTTCGACCGTGTCGCGGTGCCGCATCCAGAGCGCAGTATCAACGTCCTGCTGCCCGCGCAGGCGATCCTGGTACCAATCGCTTGCCAGGATATATTCGAGCGTGAACATCTCCCTGATTCGCGGATCGTCGGCGCGCTTCCCCTCATAATTACCGTGCACCATGATGTGCAGAAGAGCGCGAATCGGAGGGCACGCTGCGTCAATACCACCATCGTCGAAGTAGTCCTTTGCGACCGTCCGCTGCGCATCGACAATCGCCGTTACGCCTTCCGCGAAATCCGCGAGGTTCTGCTTTTCCGGACGCAGCATTTCCTCAGTGAAAACGCTTCCGGGAATTTCGAAGATGCGTCCCAGAAAACGATCCACGAATGAAGCCGTGATGCGATACCCCAAGCGGCTTGCGAGCACCTGTTGCCCTTCGAACTCGAAGTCCTCCACCTTTTCCAGATAGCCATTGTCAATCAGAAATCGCGGATCGCGCTCCGCAACCCTCATTCGGCACCACAACTCCGGCACCAGGATGCTGCTGTCGTGATCCACGCGATAGTTCGGACCGATAAACCCGGCAGCCGTAGTGAAGCCTGAATTGCCTGTCAGAATCGCCGACACCAGCGCGTTGTTCACATCGATCACCGGCAGCAGCGCGTTAAACGGACCTTTGGTCAGCGCGCCTTCCGTCCCGAATCCCGTCGTAGCCGGCGACTTGCCGGTGAGGCTGCAGATCAGATCCATGAACAGCTCGGGCAATTCCTGATAATGAATCGGGTTGTAAACCGCCAGTGGAGGGATTCCGGCTTTGTGATCGGCGGGATTATTGCGACGGCCCGATAGTACGGCGTTAACCGGAAAATGCACCGTGGCGCCGGAGGGAATTTCCCGGGCGAGGCGCGTGCCGATCTCGGCCAGATAACTGCTTCGCGGATTCACCAGATCGGGCCGCTTCTGCAGATAGCGCGGATTCTTCGAAGGGCTGCCGTTCACCAGACGAGCGTGGGCGGATGAAACCACGAATCCGGAGTGACTCCCTGACGAATCCGTGTCAGCGCCCGCCAAAAAATCGCGCAGCACCTTTTTCATCGGCGGCGAGTACTTGTCGAACTCGACCACCTCATCTACCAGCGCCTGCACATCTTTCGCTGTCAGCGGTTCAAAGTTCGAAATAAAAAGGCCGGGGGATGCGATATCGGCTTCAGCATCTTTATCGAAGCCGCGATGGATGGCTTCATCAGGCCGCTGGAAGAGCATGGTCTCGCAATTCGCCACCAGTTTGACGCTCTCGGTACCGCTGTACTCGGGGTCGAGATGACTCAGACCACGGCGCGGGAGCACAACCGACGCGGTGATGTCGTCTTCGAACTGCACTTTATCCGCCGGGTTGAAATCGGGCCGCAGCTTGAAGATGCGCCACGAGCCATCCGGATCGAAACCCATGCGCAGATAATTTCCGAGCAGCTTCTGGTCGTGGAACTTCAGTTCGTTGCCGGGCAGTCCGTTGATGCGATCAACGCTGAAATGTTGCCGCCATTCGTCGCCCCATTCCGGCTGGTAGTAACGCTTTACCGTAATCAGCAGTTGACGAACCGTTTGCCGAATCGTCGAGAGCCACTCGTTGTATTGATCGGTGTAATCCGGCGAAGGCGTCATCAGCTTGATGACCGAGCCGAGTGAGCGATCCGAACTTAGGATTGGACGCTGCGCGCGGCTTCCCTGCATGGTGCGTTTGTAGATCGTGGAAAAATCCCGCGCGAGAATCTGCGCCACCTGTTCCATATCGCGATGGAAATCGGTGACGAAGACCGGGCCCTTCAGCATGATCGTGCCGATCGACTTGGATATTTCGGACTTACCGCCGCCGGACACCGTGCAGGGCTTGTGGCACAAAATTCCATCCGCGCGTGAAGCGACCAGCCGCCACGCCGTCCCGTCAATCTGCTTTTCCAGCCTGATCTTTGTGCCCCACGGCAGCACCCAGGTCTGATCGGCGCGCAACGTGAGTTTGTGGGAATGGCCGTTCAGCAGATGCCAGCTTATGGATCCTTCCAGCACGCTGAAGTCGGCATTCTCGGGCACGTAGAAGATGTCCGGATATTGGCGGTCTACGGCATACCGTTCCGGCTTCACTTCGATGCGATCTCCGAGCCACAGCATTGCCTGCTCGAAAGTCACCTGCTTCGTCAGAACGGTCCGCCCAGCGTGGAATTGCTGGCCCAGCACGTAGGCCGGGAATGCCAGCGCGCCTCCCGCATGTTCTTCCTCGCATCGCCCGAAGAGGTTGGTCGCATAGCTGATCTGTGTCTTGACCTCTTTCTTGCAATAGCCGTAATAGTTATCGGCGAGAATCGTCACCATGATTCCGCGGTGATCCCGCGCGGTGATTTTGAAAGGCGTGCCGTCGTTGTAAATTTCTTCGTCTTTGCGCCAGCACATGCCGTCGCGTCGCTGCCGCTCGCTTGCGGCGTCGTAATGCGGCAGACCCAGATCCTTCTTTTTTGCCGTAGTCAGATGCGGCGCAAGGATGACGCAACCGGTGTGCCCGGTCCAGTGCATCACGTCAAGTGCGGAGTCGTTCTCGGGAAGGTCGGGATCGCCGCCGTTGCCGAAGATGCGTTCCACAAAATCCAGATTGCTCACCAGACTGGCGGGCGCGAAGAACCGGATCTCCATCGATCTTGCCGGATCGGAGTTCGTGGCAGGGCACACCAATGGCCGCAGCAGCAGCGTGACGAAGAGGCGCACCTGACGGTCCTGATCCGTGGTGAACGGCAGTTCCAGAATGTCCGCCGGAGGACTCAATGCCCGCGCCAGCAACGAGGCGAAAGCAACCTTCGGCACTGCGATCTTGTCCGCCGGAACGGGCAGCCCACCTTCTGTGATGTGAAAAATTCCTTTGGTGGTGCGGCGATCGCTTTTGGGATTGTGCAGAATGCCCTGGCGTATCCGGTACGACTTTATATAAGGAGACGTCAGAACGTCCCCAGCGGGCGGGAGCGACAGCGCGCGTGCGAGGCCGGGACGGTCCAGCACCAGCGTCTGCGACGGCAGGCGTGGAATATCGTCGGGTCGCACACCGCCGAGATAGTCGTCCAGAAATGCCTGGATGCGGGCGTCCGCGGGGCAGAGGCGGCCGCGCAGGAGTTGATTTTTCTGGTGGTAGTTTCGCAGCAGCGGGCCGGCAATTTCGATGAAGTCGGCGTCGGTCGTGCTTTGACTCACAGGCTGCCCGAGCGCCGCCAGCTTCAGATTCGCGTAACGGACCAGTTCTGCTTCCTGCGAGATGGCTTCCAAGGTGTCTCCTCTCATCGGTGTCTTAATTCACCGGGACAGACGAGGTTCACGGGAAGTGCGGCGTGCCGCAGTGATCCGGTGCCGATAAGCCAGCTTAACAATCTGGTCTCGATAGATAAAAGCAGATCGGGGACATGGATTTTGCTATTCGCAAATTCAAACCCATTTCGATCGTCCGCAGATAGCAAACGTCTCATTTCATTGGGCTTCCCTGACCGGCCCTTTTGGACAGAGTCCCGCAACGCGTTTCGGTTGATATCGGAGATCATTTCTCATGGCAGTTGCCGATTCAGAGATAGCACGGAGGGCCGGTGAATCGTGCTGTCGGGGCAGCCGGGATCGTGCGTCGAATGACGCCAGCCTACTGTGGACATTTAGCTTACGGGTATTTGAAATTTATTTCGGCGGACCGTGAACCATACAAGAGAAGAAAGCGACGCCCTGTCACTTCGGGGCGGGATTCGGCTGCGGTACGAGCTGAAAGAAGAAATGGTCCGGATCGCGCAGGATGACGAAATGCCGGTTGCCGATGCTGACCGGTTCTCCTCCCGCCGAAGCCACCGGCACACCGGACTCTTTCAGCTTTGACAGCAGGGCATCCACATCGCGCACGACAAGACGAAGCACACCCGCGCCCGGATCGTGGATTGCAGGATTCACCGGCTTTCTATCGATGCCTTTGAATTCCGTAAATTCAACTTCGAAGTCCGTCCCGGGGACTTTCGCTGCAGCGCGCCGATAACTCGCACTGCGCAGCCCCAGGAGCTTCAGTTGATCTTTGTCTTTGACAAATAATTTTCCGGTCTCAAGCTGAAAGCCGAGAAGATCGCGAAACAGATTCAGGGTGCGGTCCATGCTGTCAACGGTCAGGCTCAGTTTTGCGGCTCCTCCCTCAGTCAACTGAATGAAGAAGCCGTCCGGATCCTGCACCACTACCGTCCCTTTAGCGGCGTCCTGGCTGATTACAGGCGTTGCGTCTTCCTTCAACCTGGCCAACACTGAGCCGACGTCGCGCACCGGCAGAACCAGCATGCTTGCGCCCGGATCCTGAATGCGGGGCCGAGAGGGCTTCCAGTTGGCATCTTTGAATTCCGCGAACTCCGCGCCGAGAGGCGATCCCGGAATCCTGAAAACCGCAACACGCGACTGATAACCTTTCGCGTCGTAGAGGCCTTCCACCACGGCGTTGACTGAGAATGCACGCGGCCCGGGCGCGCCGTTGAGTTCCAGTCCGAGTCGGTCGCCGTAGAACCGCATGGTCTTGTCGAGGTTCGCAACCACATGGATGAAAGTGCCGACACCAACTACGGGCGATTGCGCGAACGCCGCGGCGCCTCCCGCCATAAACAAAATTGTTCTTGTAAGAAATCGCCTCATCCCTGCCTCCTGTTGCAATGTCAGAAACGATTGCATCACAAAAGGCCTGGCTTGGGAAAGCGTTGCGTGGCCTGTTATTCTCCTGCTTCAGCACAAGCGCAGACGACAGAAAACGATCGTCCGCGCCACGTCTGGGCGCCCGGGTCGTACCTGGTTGCAGAAGTTCACGTTGCCGCTCCGTTGAAGACGCTCTGTCCCCGGGATGCGTAACGCTCCGGGCCGGGCGAAGCCCTGACCCGAGGCTGAAACGCTCGGTCACCTTGTCAGGGGATAAGGCCTGTCCAGTACTCTGCGACTTGCCAACAGGGCCGAAGCCCCGCCCTACATCTGCTGGCAGCGTCCTCATCTGGTTTGTTGGCCAGAAGTG
>DATAXN010000083.1:0-14523 GCA_036273015.1 Bryobacteraceae bacterium
CGCCTGCTTACCGTAACTCGTACCTGCCGCATGCAGAATCGAGCCCCGTTGGATTACCTTGTCACCGCCATCCGATCACATCGCAGCGCGCTACCCGTGTCGTCGCTGCTCAAAGTATCCTCAACCAACTGAACTGTTACGCCAAAACCGATAAGAATTCTTCACGGTCGACCCCGCTACTCGTCGCGCACGCAGCCGGATCGCGAGTACGAAGGGGGAGATATTTCCCAAGATACCAGGCTCTTCGTTTGGAGCCGAGACCAGGGGCGCTGTAAAAAATGCGGCTCCTCACATAGTCTTCAATTCGACCACATCATCCCCAGATCTCTCGGCGGCGCGGGAACGGCGGCCAACGTTGAATTACTTTGCAGGAGGTGCAACCAGCGGAAAGGGGCACGCCTTTGCGCGCCGGCACCGCTTTCTGATACGGATGCCGCGGCCTTCCTTCAAGAACGATATGGAGGCTCTCGGCAAACCCGAGGCTGCTGCAATCAACCCCGAGCTTGAGCTTCTGTAGATCGGGTTACTGAAGGATGGAAAGCCTTGCCGCTTTCGATCGTTGCGCCGAAGTAAAGAGCGGCCGCCACGAGCTGCGCACCGGAAAGTCGATCAAATGCGACTCCGGCGCGCCCGGTTTCAGCAAGCCGGAGGCGTCCGGAGGAGCCTCGGCGGTCGTCATTTGTTCGGGCTCTATTTCTTCGTTCGGCGGGGCTGCGAGCCTCGGTTGGGCTTCGGCCGCGGGTAATTCCTGCTCTGCCGGCGCATGCCCCTTCAACTCGCCGGCCATACTCTTCACGAGATCCAGCGCATCGAGTCTTCGCTTGATGTCCTCGGAGACTTCGCGGAACTCCCGCTCTCTGGCTTCAGCCCGCGTAACCGCCTCTTCGAGTTGCTTCCTGGCCTGATCCCAGGTTTCGAGCGCCGTTAACAGGCGTTCCTCCTGAAGAGTGCGAAGCTGTTCGAGAATAAGCACAGCGATATTCTCATCATCGGCAGGGCAGCCCGAAAACTCTATGTTGCGAAAGGTTAGTGTCGCTTCAGTTCAGCAGGCCGCCGTGCCCCAGGCAGGAAACCTCCCACGTGGAAACCCGGTACCGCGCCATGAAGGGCGGCAGCATCAGGTCAATGACGTTTGGCTTTAATGACCGGAAGCAGCCGGGCGCCGACATGATCGGTATCTCATCTTTGTAGCCGATCAGCAGCAGATTGCCGGGCTCGACCGGAGCCAGAAACCGCTCTATTTGGCAGCCGATCTTCGCCATCGCCTGTCCCACGATGTCATTCGGCCCCGCCGGAGCCGTGGTAGACGCCACCATTACTACCGACGGTCCCGAGTGCAACAGAGACTGCAATCCTCGGGAGACGTGCTCTTCATTCTCGAGCACCGCCAGGCTGTTGTGAGAGCGAATGCCGAGACGCTCCAGCTTCTGCCGCAGCACGGATTCGAAAAGCGTCCGGGCCCGGTCGCCATTGCCGGGATCGCAATAAAGCACTCCCACCGTCGCGCCGCGCACCGGACGCGCCTGCAGGATCGGGCCGCGCGCGCGCAGCATTTCGATCAAGCCGTCGAAGTCCGATCGCCGGACGGCAAACGGAGCGCTCTTGATCGTGGCAATTCGCTGTCCGGCCATGGCGAAACTGAAATTGATGGCTGTCGCGATCACCACGCCGGACGTGCAGTTCACCTGGCGCAGCAGTTCATCGTCCACCAGCACGCAGCAGTTTTCGGTGGTAATCAGATTTGCACGCCCCCCCGGAGCTAACTGAATTTCATAGGCCCCGCACGCCATCTCTCCCGCAACCGTGCATACCGCTTCATCCTCCGAAATCTCACCTTCTTCCAGCTCTGTAACCCAGATCTGCTCCATTCCTTCCAATTGAAGAACGCGTACGTCTTCCTCCCGGAGAATATGTCCCTTGGCCATCAATTTCTTACCGCCTGGCCTGAAGATAGCCGAGGAAAGAACGCGTCCCGCCGATTCCTGAATCGATACCGTTTGCGCTCTCATAAAAACCAATGCTCCCTGTCAGCCGCGCCGCGGCGCGGCATAAATCTGTTAATTACAGAGACTATGGTTATACAATACGGAGAAATTCTCTTAGAATAAAAGAATTCTTACGTCAGGTTTATACGGAGAGGCTGAAACAAATCAAGACGCGATTGGTTGAGCTTCCGTTGGCTGGGCTTCCGCGGGTTGGAATTCCCGTTTATATTTGCAGCCGCTCGCCGGGCACTGAAGGAATGCCCCGGCCTTGAGATATTTCTCGACCAGATAGGGATTACCGCAGTCCGGGCAAGCCTCCGGTACAGGCCGCGCCCATGCCACGAAGGCGCAATCGGGGTAGCGATTACAGCCATAGAAGGTTTTGCCGCGCTTGGATCGGCGTTCCACCACCTCTCCTTCGGAGCACTCCGGACATTTGACGCCGATGGTTTTTTGCTTTACAAATTTGCAGGCCGGATAGTTACTGCAGGCCGTAAATTCGCCAAACCGACCGTACTTTTGTACCAGATTATTTCCGCATTGAGGGCATTTTTCATCGAGCGCAACATCCGGCTTCTTCTGCGCGCCGCCGATCTGTTTGGTCGTCTTGCATTCCGGATAGCCGGTGCAGGCGAAAAAGGTGCCGAAGCGGCCCTTTTTTAAGACCATAGGTCTGCCGCAATTCTGGCAGTATTCCTCGTCGCCCTGCTCGGCAAGGTCGGCGTTATCGACATCCGGCAGATCGACGGCCAATTCCCGCGTGTAGGTGCAGTCCGGATAGCCGGTGCAGGCCAGAAAACTGCCGTGCTTGCCCCACTTAATAACCAGAGGTTTACCGCATTTATCGCAGGTCAAGTCGGTGGGTTTTTCCATCCGCTTGATATTCGTCATGTGCTCTTCGGCGTTGCCGAGGTCCTTCATGAAGCGCTCATAAAACTCGCCCATGGCCTCGCGCCAATCGAGCTTTCCTTCTTCGATTTCGTCGAGATCCTGCTCCATCCGGGCGGTATAACGCACGTCGAAGATATCGTTGAAGCTCTCGAGCAGAAGGTCGGTCACTACCATTCCCAGTTCGGTGGGTTTGAATTTGCCGCCTTCTTTGGTGACGTATTCTCTTTCCTGAATAGTGGAGAGAATCGACGCATAGGTCGAAGGACGCCCGACGCCATCCGATTCCAGCTTTTTCACGAGCGTGGCTTCGGTGTAGCGGGGAGGCGGCTCGGTGAAGTGCTGCTCGGGATTGAGTCCCCGGAGCTTCAGTTCTTCACCCTGCACGACGGCCGGCAGCTTGTGTTTCAGTTCATCGTCTTCTTCGTCCTTGACGTCCTTGCCTTCTTCGTAGATCTTGAGGAAGCCGTCGAATTTCACAACGGAGCCGGTGGCCCGGAAGGTGTAGTCGACTCCAGTGATACCTTTGGCGCTGACGTCGATGGTGGTCTGGTCGAAGACAGCCGGGTTCATCTGCGAGGCGATGAAGCGCATCCAGATGAGCCGGTACAGCTTAAGTTGATCCTCGGCCAGAAACTTCGCGATTTCGTCCGGCGTGCGCATGGCGGAAGTGGGGCGAACCGCCTCGTGCGCATCCTGCGCGTCTTTCTTCGATTTATAAATGTTGGGTGAGGCGGGAACATATTGCGCCCCGAACTTGCCGCTGATGAACTCACGCGCCTCGGTCACAGCGTCTTCGGAGAGGCGCGTGGAGTCGGTACGCATGTAGGTGATCAGACCGACCGCGCCTTCGCTGCCCAGTTCCACGCCCTCGTAAAGCTGCTGCGCCAGCATCATTGTGCGCTTGACGCTGAAGCGCAGTTTGCGTGACGACTCCTGCTGCAGAGTGGAAGTGATGAAGGGAGCGACGGGATTGCGGCGTTTTTCCTTCGTCCCGACGGATTTGACGACAAACTTCGTGCCTTCCAGATCGGCAACCAGGGCATCCGCGGCAGCCTGATTGGGGATTTCCGGAGCTTCCTCGCCCTTCCGGAACAAGCGGGCGTCGAACGCGGGCGGTTTTTTTGCACTGAGGCCGGCATCGAGGGTCCAGTATTCCTGCTTCTGGAACGCGCGGATTTCGCGTTCGCGCTCCACAATCACGCGTACCGCAACGGTCTGTACGCGGCCGGCGGAGAGTCCGCGGCGAACCTTGTCCCACAAAAGCGGCGAAATCTTGTAGCCCACCAACCGGTCGAGCACGCGCCGCGCCTGTTGGGCGTCGACCAGGTTGATGTTGACCTGAGCCGGCTTCTCAAATGCCTTGTCGATCGACTTCTTGGTGATCTCGTTGAACATCACCCGGTAGAACTTCGGGCCGTCTTCCGCTCCCTTTTTACCTTTGGTTTTGCCTTTCAGTTCCTCCTGCAGGTGCCAGCAGATGGCTTCGCCTTCGCGGTCAGGGTCGGCCGCCAGGTAGACGGAATCCACCTTTTTGGCTGCGTCCCTGAGCTCCTGCATGAGCTTCTTTTTGCCTTCGATGACTTCGTACTTCGGACGAAACCCGTTATCCACGTCGACCGCGAGGTCCTTTTTGGGAAGGTCTTTCACGTGCCCCAGCGATGCCTTTACCACGAATTGCTTGCCGAGGTATTTGTTGATTGTCTTTGCCTTCGCCGGTGACTCGACGATCACTAATGCTTTTGCCATATCCCCCTGGTTCCTGTATCGGGTCCCGCCGCGACGGATTCCCGCCGACAGCACATTCAGAATAAACTACCGATGCTTGTCGTCTGTCAAGCCTCGGGTGACGCGGACCGCCGTCGGGCTACCACACTTTAACAAAGTTCCGGCCGGGCAGTTGTTTCGCGAGACCGAGGATCTCCAGTTCGAAGAGCGATGCAATGATCTCCGATGGGGACGCTCCTTCGAGCGAATCCACCAGAAGATCGAGATGCACCGCCTGATCAATTTTCAGTGACGCCAGCAACCGTCGAGCCACCTCCTGATGCGGCCCGTTCAAATGCGGCTCATGTGATGCGGGATTCCCGGGCGAAGTTTCATCAGGTATTGCAAGTCCTTGATCCATAATCCTTTGGCGGCCCTGATCGATGAGCCGCCGCTGCGCCGCCTGCGGCAGGTCGACCACCACGTCGTTCCAGTCCTGGATCAGTTTGGCTCCCTGTTTGATCAGGAGATTCGGGCCCCAGCTCATCCGGGAAGTGATGTTCCCCGGAACGGCAAAAACTTCGCGGCCCTGGTCGATGGCGAGGCGCGCGGTGATCGCGGAACCGCTGTATTGAGCGCCTTCCACGACGAGAATGCCGCAGCTCAGGCCGCTGATAATGCGATTGCGAATGGGAAAATTCTGGGGGAACGCCGTTGTCTCCATGGGGAATTCGGAAACGATCAGCCCTTTGGCGGCTATCTCGGCGGCCAGCTTGCGGTTTTCCGAGGGATATACGACGTCGACTCCGCAACCGAGCACTGCGATGGTCGTGCCTTCCGCGGACAACGCGGCTTTGTGGGACGCGGTATCGATCCCACGCGCCATTCCGGAAACGATCGTCACCCCGGCGCGCGCCAGGTCGCCGCCCAGTTTTTCGGCAGCAGCCACTCCATAAGGAGTCGGATGGCGGGTTCCGACAACCCCGATGCAGACCGACGACAAGAGTTCCGTACGGCCCCTCGCAAACAAAATGGGCGGCGGATCGAAGATTCTCCGCAGCGGTTCCGGGTAGCACGGGTCGCCCAGCGTAATCAGCCGGGCGTTGGCTTCGCGGATTTTCTGTTGCTGGCTGGCTGCGTCCTCGAAACTGCAGCCGCTCGCAACGGAACGGGCGACCGCACCGGCCAAACCGGCGGTCTCGAGCTCGCTCGCGGAAGAGCGAAAAATCGCCTGGGGCGTCTGAAAACGCTCCAGTAGGATCCCGATCCGGCGCGTGCCGAGCCCCGGGACCATCCTCAGCGCAAGCCAATAGAGTTCTTCCTCCGCTGTCAGCGAATGTGCATCGTGCAGCGCCTGGTTCGGCGGGGTCCGGATGGTCATGACTAAGATAGTTGTGATCCGCGGGAAGTCTTCTCATGAGGCGCGGGGAATCTTTCAATGAAAAAAGAGACCGATTATTTCGAAGGCGTCGAGCCGGAGCTGATTTTCATCGCGAAGAAACTGCGGGATGCCATCAAATTGGAGTCCGCGCTGACCGCGGCTGGAATCGACTATGCGGTCGAGCCGGACCACTATCACGGCGGCGTCATCTTCCGGTCGGTGCGCGTGGGAGCTTTTTTCTATGTGCGTCCGGAGTCGCGGGAAATGGCCGTTGCGGTGATGCGGGAGAACGGATACGTTCCTTCGCCAAAATGATGTACCGCCGGCACTTTTGTCACCCGGGAACGCCGGCGGCAAGACCGCCGGCGGTACACAACACTGGCTTACGCGCGCTGTAGCTTACAATAAAAACGGAGGTTTTACTTTACACATGGGTCCGCTGGGTCCGGAGGAATTGGTCGCGATCTTCATCCTTGCGCTTCTGCTGTTTGGTCCGAAAGAATTACCCAAACTCGGCAGGACGATAGGGAAGGCGATGACCGAATTCCGTCGCGCGCAAACTGAACTGAAGTCCACGTTCAATCGCGAAATGCAAAACCTGGAGCGGGAAACCGGAATTAAGGAATTGGCGGCTACCACCTTCAATTCCAACACCTACGACTACGACAGTTCCAGTCCGTCATACGACTCAACGTATTACGACGGATCGTATAATTCCACCGTAACCACCACACCGGCAAACGGCGCATCCGCAACTCAGGGCGCCGAATCCACAGCAGCGCCGCAGGTTGAAGCGGCGGCCGGCTCGATCGCGAGCGGCCATCTGGATAACGGGCATGCGGAAAGTGCCTGGGATCCTTATACTCCGGCGGCAACTGCGCCTGCTGAACACGGTTCTCCCACAGCCGAACATGCGGAGACCGTGCACAAAGACGGTTAACGGCTAAAGCTAAATGGCATCACCTGACGAACCAAAGGGAGTCGATACTCCCTCCGGCGAAACTGCGCACGAGCGGGCCGCCGCTGACAACGGCAAAGAACCCGCCGCTGACAATGACAAGGAAAAGGCGTCGTTCAGCGAAGCCTGGTCGACACCCGGAGCATCGGCTGTCGACCGGGTAGCTTCAGTAGTGGAAACCGCGGCCGCACGACTGGCCAACGTGGGAGGAGGCGGCAAGCCTCCCAAGCCGCCCGACTCGCCGGACGAGGAAGACGACGGCGAAGACGAGGGCATGGCGCGGATGAGCTTCCTCGAACATCTCGAGGAGCTTCGGAAGCGTCTTTTATTGGGGATTGGCGGCATCGGCGTCGCGTTTTTCCTGTGTTTGTTTTTCAGCGACCAGCTGTGGAGCATTGTTTTCGCGCCGGCAGGCACCGCGTTGAGACATCTCAAGGTGAACCCGCCCACTTTGAAACTGATCAATCCGATGGACAGTTTCCAGATCATGTGGATGAAGCTGCCGATTCTGGCGGCAGTATTTATTTCTTCGCCCTGGATTCTGTATCAGGTCTGGGCCTTTATCGCGCCGGGCTTATATAAGCGTGAGCGCCGATGGGCCGCGCCTTTTGTTATTTCGAGCGCAGGATTGTTTATCCTGGGCGGCTTTTTTGCCTATTTCGTAGCTTTCCGATACGGACTTGAGTTTCTTCTGGGTCTTGGCATAGGAAAAGGTGTAGATCCCGGCGTCAACATTACGGAATACTACGATCTGTTTGTCGATGTGATGCTCGGAGTGGGCATTATCTTTGAGATTCCGGTCCTGCTCTTCCTGCTCACTCTGATAAAGATAGCCAGTCCTTCATTCCTGGTTCGTCACAGCCGGTACGCGATCCTTGTGATCGTCATTCTGGCCGCTGTGATTACACCTACCGGCGACGTATTCAACCTGGCGTTATTCGCCACGCCGATGATTATCCTTTTCTATGTCGGCATCCTGGCCAGCTATATTCTGGTGCTGAGCCGTGAGAACAGACGCTTCCCATGGGGGACTTTTCTGAAATGGCTGGGGATAGTGGTTGTTATCCTGCTGGCGATAGGCTGGATGGTCCTTAAATACTATGGTTACCATTTTTTAACTCGATGGCCCTTTTTCATTCGATAATTCGTTAAAATCTATCGGTCGAATGAAATTATGGAGCTCTATCGGATAATTCGTGAGTTGCTGCAGGAGAGAGACAGGGTTCAGCGGATCATTGAGTCTTTGGAACAGGTTACCCCTGCGGGCAAGGCGAAAGTTCCCCCGAACAAGAAGCGCCGCGGCCGCAAGTCCATGGATCGAGCGGCGCGGGACGAGGTGTCCGAGCGCATGAAGCGCTACTGGGCGCGGCGCAGAGCCGAGCAGCACGCGCACGCCAGGGAAGGGCATTCCAAAGACACGCATCCGCACTCCCGGGATGCCCATTCGAAGGACTATCGCGGGGACGGCAAAGGCTGAAGCGCATGTTATATTGAAGGTGCTCTGCGCAAGGCCCCTGCGGGGTTTGTCTGCGATAGTGGGCGACTAGCTCAGTTGGGAGAGCACCGCGTTCGCAATGCGGGGGTCGTGGGTTCGAATCCCATGTCGTCCACCAAAACATCGTAGTGCTTTCGCACACAGTTCCAACTTAAGTTCCGCGCTTCATTTTGATAGCCTGAATGCTCATGGCGCTGGTGGAACCAGATGGCCTGACTGACGCTCTGGTGAGCACGAGGGACGCCTATACTTCTGCGGCGGCAGCCGCGAAGCAGTGGAAAGAAACCCATTCGGATTCCAGGGAAGTGCTGACCTATCTCGTCAGCTACGACCTTGCCCATCCGAGACCCCGAGACTATGACCGCCTGGATTCCGAACTGCGCGGAATGGGCGCAACGCGAATCCTCTACTACCAATGGATGCTCAAGAGCGATCTCTCCATGGAAGAGTTGGAAGAGATTTTCATGCGATTCATCGAGCCTGCAACGGACAGTTTTATCGTTGTCCAAATCGCTTCCGGGCTGTGCGCCTGGAACAAGCTGACCGTTTCCGATAACCAGGTTCGGCAGTTGCTCAGTCAACCGGCGTGACGCGCGTCGCCTCCGCCTCTCTACTTCTTCGGCGCGTAGGGCCCCACTTCGGGCTTGGCCTGCGTATCTTTCAGCGGTCCCAGTTCGGCTGCGACGCCGCGAGCGATTGCCGCCGTCTCACTGGCGTTCTGGAAGCAGGTGAAATCGGGCCGATCGCGCCAGGCAAATGGGCCGCACAGCCGCTTACCCGCCGCGAGAGCCGAGTCATGCACGATGTTGATGAGTCGTTCGTAGTCGGGCGACCCCTGCTTGTATCCCGAAAAGTTGCCCAAATCTCCGCTGGCGGCAAAGATCGCCGTCACGCCGGGAATTGCGGCGATCTCGCGAGAAGCCAGTGCGCCATCGAGCGTTTCGATCATTTCGATTAGCACAACATTGTCGTTGATCGTATTGCGATACCCGCCCGGAACATTGCCCCATACTTCGGGATCGAAGGCCTGACCGCCGCCCTGGCTGCGGTGGCCAAGCGGCGGGAAATACGCCCAGTTGCGGGCAGCCTTGCCTTCTTCCACGGAGCGCACCGTTGGCACCACGATTACCAGCGCCCCCAGATCCATCGCGTGCTGGATCTCGCGTTCATCCGTGTAGGCCACGCGCACGCCCGGCACCGCCTTGGCGTGCGGACACGCCTTCCACATGCGGCCGACTGCTTCCCAGTCGCGTGAGTCGTGCTGCATCTCGGTCCAGATGAAGTCATAGCCGGCATTGGCCATCGCGCAGTAAGTCTCCGGACTGTCGCTGCTGAAAACGGTCCCACCGGTTACCTTCTCGCCGCGCATCATCTTGAGCTTCACGGGATTCCATATCTTCGATTGCGCCGGCGCATCGTAGTTCGGCCCGTATTTCCATTTCGCCGGGTCGAGCGGCCCTTGATTGACGGCGCCCGAGGGCGCTTTCGTGAGGGCTCCGGAGTCCTTGCCGGCCGGAGCGGCCAGTGGGAACCGCAGCTTGCCCGCGTCGGCATTATTCGCATAAGGATCGGCCGTAGCCGGAGGCGTTTGCGCCTGAAGCTGCGTCAATCCGAGCGCGGAAGCCAATGCTACCAGAAGAAATCGGCTGTTCATGTCTCTTATTTTTTACCACGATTTACGGAGGCTCTCGTTCGGTAAAATTCAATTGAAATGAATCAGCATCCGCAGCTCGGTTTCATCGGATTTGGCGAAGCAGGGTTCCACATCGCCGGAGGATTGCGAAGCGCCGGGATCGAGGGGATTGCGGCATTCGATATCAACACCAATACTCCGGGATTGTGCGACAAGATTCAGCAGCGAGCCGCGGAAACGAGGACGCGGCTGGTCGGTTCCAACGCCGAACTGACCGGCGCGTCCGATATCGTCATCTCGGTGGTCACGTCGGACCAGGCGCTGGCCGCCGCCAAACAGACCGCTCCGGGGCTCGGTCCAGGTAAGCTCTATGCGGACCTGAATTCGGTTTCGCCGGTGCTCAAGCAATCGATTGATCGCGTCATCTCGGCAGCCGGGGCGCGATTTGTGGAAGTGGCGGTGATGGCCCCGGCTCCTCCTTATGGGCACAAGGTCCCGATGCTGGTCGGTGGCGCGGGAGGGGCCGAGTTCATCGAGCGCATGACCCCGTTCGGAATGCAGATGGAATTCACCTCCACCACGGTAGGAGAGGCCGCGGCTACCAAGATGTGCCGCAGCATCGTCGTCAAAGGGATGGAAGCGCTGCTGACCGAATGCGTCCTTGGAGCAAGCCGTTATGGCGCGGAGCAGCGGGTCTTTGATTCGCTTGCGGAGACGTTTCCCGGGCTCGCTTGGGCCGAGATGGCGACCTATATGGTCGGTCGCGTGGTGGTGCATGGAGAGCGTCGCGCCCGCGAGATGGAGGAAGTGGCGGAGACGCTCCGATCGAGCGGAGTGGATCCGATCATGGCCGAAGCCACCGCGCGCCGCATGGACTGGAGTGCGCAGCTCGGCTTGAAGAAGTTGTTCGGTGGCGAAGCGCCCGCCACGCATCGGGAATTTGCCCAGGCGGTGGCAGAATTGGACGGGATTGAAGCCGGAGCGAGTGCCAGGAAGTAAGCCGGCTTCTGTATATGAGACGGCAACTCATTCGGGTAATCCCGGCCCGGGACATGAATCGGAATGAAAGAGAGATTTATGGCAGAGAAGAGGCGGAAAAAGATTCCTGAATTCAGAAATGAGGACGAAGAACGAATACACGAGATTAGGATCGACCGGACTCAAAGTCTCCCGTCTGTGCCTGGGCGCGATGACCTATGGCTCGAAGGAATGGCGGCTGTGGGCGCCTTCCGCCGCTGCCACCCGCCCCGACAACATCCGGTTTGGTTGAGCAGCAGGCGTGGTTCGCAAAGCTTCGGCAAACCCGTAGCGATCTGTGAGCGCACCCTTCGAAGCGGCATTCGGCCTTCAGGAACTTGTCGAGCTGCGGCGCGGCACTAAATAATCGGAAACCCTACATAGTTCTCCGCCAGCGATGTCATCGCCGCGCGTGAACTCGTGAGGTAATCCAGCTCCGCCAGTTGCCGCCGCCGGTCGAACGCGTGCTCCGGACCGAAGCCGAAGACGTGCAGGATGGAGGTCATCCACCAGGAGAATCGCTGCGCCCTCCACACACGTCGCAGGCAGGTTTCGGAATACCGATCGAGCAACGCCTTGCTGTTCGATTTGTAAAACTCCGCCAAAGCCTGCGAGAGCACGTACACGTCCGCCGCAGCGAGATTCAGGCCCTTTGCGCCGGTCGGCGGAACGATATGGGCCGCGTCTCCCGCAAGAAAAAGCCGTCCGAACTGCATCGGTTCCACCACGAAGCTGCGCATTCCGGTGACGCCCTTCTGCAGAATCGGACCCATGTTGGGCTTCCAGCCGTCCTTCGTGGTGAGGCGGGCATTGAGTTCGCTCCAAATGCGATCGTCGGACCATTGATGGATGTCTTCATCGGGCTCGCATTGCAGGTAGAGCCGCGTGATCTTCGGCGAGCGCATACTGAAGAGCGAGAAACCGCGCTCGGTCCACGTATAAACCAGCTCTTCCGACGCCGGGGCCGCCTCCGCGAGAATCCCCAGCCATCCGAAAGGGTATTCGCGCTCGAAGAAGGTTACCGCGCCTGCAGGAATGGATGGCCGGCAAACCCCGTGAAAGCCATCGCAGCCCGCAATGAAATCGCAGGTCAGCTCGTGGGATGTCCCGTTGTGACGAAAAAGAATGCGAGGCTTGGCCGTGTCGAAATCGTGCACGGTCAGATCCTGCACTTCATAGTAAATCGGACGTCCCGTATTGCGGTGCGCCTGATTCAGATCTTCCTGCACTTCATTCTGGCCGTACACGGTAATCGTGCGTCCGGTCAGCGCATGCATGTCGATGCGATGGAACATTCCGGCGAAGCTGATGTTGATCCCGTGATGAATGAGGCCTTCGCGCTTCATCCGATCGCCCAGACCGATGGCGGTCAGAAGATCGGTCATCCCCTGTTCCAGCACGCCGGCACGCACGCGATCGATGAGGTACTCTTCGCTGCGCGCTTCGAGCACCACCGAATCGATGCCGTTGAGATGAAGGAGTTGCGAAAGAAGAACGCCCGCGGGGCCGCCGCCGACGATTCCTACCTGGGTATGCATATGGGGTACGGTGCGAGTTCCATTATTGCGCCTGTACCCTACTTGCTACCTGGTAGACGCGACTTCAAGTCGCGTTCGTCTTCGCCTGCAAAGACGCGGCTGAAGCCGCGTATACCGTTCGCAATTACTAACTGACCTGGCGGCTTCTTCGAACGCGCCACAAAACCACGGCGGAAAGCGCTCCCGCCAGCACGAAAATGAGATTCGGCTCCGGAGTTACTACCCCATTACCGGTGACCACGACGTCGTCAACGAACCATTCGCCGGGATTAGTATTTCCCGTCAGGGTGAGAACGTCCGAGCCTGTGCCGGTAAAGCTGAAGAAATATTGGTTGTAGGCGTTCGGAATACTGCTATCCAGCGCCAAAACGTTCTGGTTATTTACCTGCACATCGAAAAAAGCACCCGGATCGCCGCAGCAACCTGTGTATTCCACAAAAAGACTTCCCGAATACGTTTCACCCGCGACATCGCCGAGTGTTTGGCTCAGCGTGGGAACCGCCTGGAAGTCGTCATTGCCGATCGAAAGATTGAAAGAACCGCTGTTGGGGCTGGTTCTGACATTGTTGAAATTGGGTTCTGAGTCCCAGCCTGCATTCGCGGTCCAGCCGTTTGGAACCGCAATGCCACCGGTGTCAGTGTAAGTTCCACCTTCAAATCCGCAGTTGGCGACGATGTTACCCGGCGTGTTGTCGCAGATGGAAACGTCGGCGAAAGACGGTACGGCCAGGCACAACAATGCCGCTCCGGCCAGCCACAAATGAAAAGCGCGCATTTATCCTCCGGTTGGTTTCAATGGAGACTTGAGGCGACTGTAACATCAGGCTTGGGGTTCGTCAATATATAGCTGGGGTTCGTCGATACGAAAGATACGAGAATCAGTACCTTGAGTACTGCCAGTTCCGTGCGGCGGGGTCGCTATACTGTCCTTTTCCATGTCCATTCTGGATATCAACGAAATCCGGCGCATATTGCCGCATCGCTACCCGTTTCTGTTGGTGGATCGAATCGTCGAGCTGGAAGCGGAGCGTATCGTCGGCATCAAGAATGTCACGGCCAATGAGCCCTTCTTCAACGGACATTTTCCGGAGTTTCCGGTGATGCCGGGTGTGCTGATCGTCGAAGCCATGGCGCAGACCGCCGGTGTGCTGGTTCTCAAAAGCATTCCGGATCGCGACAGCAAACTGGTGCTGCTGGTCTCGATTGACGCCGCAAGGTTCCGCCGGCCCGTTGTTCCCGGCGATCAGCTGCGGTTGGAGATGGTGGTGATCCGGCGCAAGGGCACCGTCGCGAAGATGGCCGGGAAGGCCACCGTGGACGGCCGGTTGGTTGCCGAAGCCGAAGTCATGTGCAAGCTGCAGGACAAAGCAGAGCAGGTTGAATCGTAGTTTCGCGAATGCCGGTTCACCCCACAGCAATCGTCGATCCCGCCGCCTGCATCCACGAAACTGCCGATATTGGTCCCTGGTGCGTGATCGGAGCCGAAGTGCGGATCGGCGCGCGCACGAAGCTCATGGCCAACCTCTTCGTCGAAGGCCCCGCGGTCATCGGCGAGGATAACGTCTTCTTCCCGTACTCCACCGTTGGCGTCGCATCGCAGGACCAAAAGTATAAAGGCGAACGCTCCTGGACGCGCATCGGCAGCCGCAACAGCATCCGTGAATTCGTCACCATTCATCGCGGGACGGAAGGCGGCGGGCTCCTGACCGAGATCGGCGACGACAATCTGCTGATGACATACACGCACGTGGCGCATGACTGCCGGATCGGGAATCATGTCATCCTCGGCAACAGCGTCGGTTTGGCCGGACATGTCATCATCGAAGACTGGGCCGACGTCAGCCCCTTCAGCGGCGTTCACCAGTTCTGCCGGATCGGTAAGCATGCTTTCGTCGGTCCCTACACGGTGATCAAACAGGAT
>DATAXN010000084.1:0-1999 GCA_036273015.1 Bryobacteraceae bacterium
GCGCCCGCGAACTGCTAAACTTGCGCCGAACAAGAAACAGGCTTTGAGAAAAACGGAATTGACAAGCGGCCCATTAGCGCCCCCTGCGAAGCCCGAAGACCTTTCTGTCGATCAGACTCGGCAACAGCTTCAGCGCATTCTCGATTCCGATACTCTGCGCAATTCATTGACGCTGCGGCAGCTCCTGCAATTTCTAGGAACGCGGGCGATCGAAGGGAACTCCGAAGGCCTCAAGGAATACACCATTGGGCTAGAGGCGTTCGGCCGCAAGCCGGATTTTGACCCAAAGACCGACACGATCGTTCGCGTCCAGACCCACAGGCTACGTCAAAAGCTGAAGGAGTATTACGACGAAGAAGGAGCGCGCGACCCTGTTCTGGTGGACATTCCCAGGGGGCATTACTTTCCCACCTTCCGGCTTCGGGAGCATCTGCCGGAACATCAGGATCTTGATAGCCATGATGTAAAAGGAGTGCCCGGTCCGGAGGCGAACGCGCATCCCTCTTCAACCGCTGATAGCGGAGCGGCAGCCGAAGAGAAGTTGACCAAAAGCACTGCCGGCGCTCCTTTCCCGCGATACTTCTCCGGCCCGGTCATCGCCGCCGCGGCGCTTCTCCTTGCCCTGGTTGCCGGATATTTTACAGGGAGCTACCAGGCGCGCACGGCTGCCGGTGGAGACGGTCTTGCTTCGGCGGCGAATCGGTTTGGCCGCAAGCCGCCCGATCCGGTGAAGACGTTCTGGGCGGATTTTCTCGGCAACGACCCCGCGCCCATCATCGCTTATCCGAATGCCGTTTTTTTGCTGGACGACTCGAACGATCTATTTCGTTTCCGCCAGGGGGCCAGCGACAATCGCGGAGCCCGTGTCGATCCTCATCTGGCGCGGGAGTTTGCTTCGAATCCTGCTCTGGTGGCAAGCGCCGGCCAGCTCTACTACGAGGACGGATATACGGGGACGGGTGAGCTTGAGGGCGTCGCCATGCTGGCCACGCTCTTTGCGCAGATGGGATTGAAGCCCACGGTCAAGACCAGCCGCGACATCACGTCCGAGGATCTGCAACAGCACAGCGTCATTCTGCTTGGATCTCCTTTTCAAAATATCGCCGTCGGGCAGCTCATAGCTCCGGGAGATTTCGTCTTCCAGAATCCGAATTCGCGCCTCGAGGAATGGCGAGCCCAGATCATCAACACCCACCCGGGTCCAAATGAGAGCCCGACTTACCATACCGAGCGCGATCCGGAGACGCAGGTGCTGAAGAGGGACTATAGCCTCATCTCCATTCAGCCAGGGGTGGTTGCCGGACGCAACATCGCGGTCCTTGGCGGTCTCGATACGAAGGGGACTGAAGGGGTCACGAGGTTTATGACCTCTGCCGCCGGTATCGAGGCTTTGTCTGCGGCGCTGGCCGCCAAAGGCATGCCGCTGACCACTGGCAAGTCCGGCGAAAGGGCCGGAATGCCCTGGTTTCAGGCGTTGGTCCTGGTTCATCTGGAAAAGGGCGACCAGGTGCTCAGCACGGAGCTGTCGGCGGTGCATCCTCTACACGTTAAGAAGTCGCCGGCCCTCAATGCGGAAGACTCCGCCCCGTCCGCCGCCAAATAACGAAACCTCCAGTTCCGGCCCCCCCGGGGAATCATGTGTGAAGCCCGGCTTGGGTTCCGGACGGAGCCTGTTTCCCCCGGCGCTTCGCCTGCCATCGATCAAATTCTTCCCCTCACGCCACCATGTAACACGTGTAACGTTCGTGTAACCTTTATTTTTTCTTATAGATAAGCAAAGAATTAACTCACGTATCTCCGCAGTATCCGCGTTTAGCTAGACGGTCGATTCACGAGGCCTCTACTGTTCTCTCGCTCTACAAAAATCCGTTTCAGGTATTGCTGCCGGCCCGGATGCTGCTCGGCTGCGCATGCAAATGCAAACGGATACAAAAACACAGTGCGCGCTGCCGCGGGCGCAGTTCCCGGCGGCAACTTCAAGGAGGCAGTATGCAGTCAA
>DATAXN010000085.1:0-119971 GCA_036273015.1 Bryobacteraceae bacterium
CGCCTGCTTACCGTAACTCGTACCTGCCGCATGCAGAATCGAGCCCCGTTGGATTACCTTGTCACCGCCATCCGATCACATCGCAGCGCGCTACCCGTGTCGTCGCTGCTCAAAGTATCCTCAACCAACTGAACTGTTACCAATTTTGTCCCCATCACCAAGGCCGGTCATAGTTTCTTTGAACTTTTCGAGAGCATCCGGCTTTCCGCCGAGAATACGAATCGTCGACAGTTCGTTCTCGTTGCGTGAAATCCGCATCGGAAGTTCAATGCCGTCGACCATAACAGTGCCTTTCAACTCTGAACGGTCCCCTTGAGCCCAATCTTCGACGCGGACCATACCCACGAAATGCGCATCCAACGCTGAGCCACTTTGGTTATTGCAAGTCCTGCAGGTCAACGTTTTCAGTTGTCCGCCGACAGAACTCGGAATGACGTGCTCGATGCTGAGACCGCGTGGGCCTTTGTCCCTTATGGCATTGCGTCCTAATCGCCCCAGCATAGGGGACAGAGTACCTGATCTCGATATTCGGGCCTCACGGCTGTGAGGTCCAAAGAAAGTTCATCAAAAAAGCCAGTTATCGCTCTTTCCGTAGCTATCATTGCGGTATCTCCACACGCTCGATCACTTCAGCCCGTGTGCCCGTGTCCAGAATCCAACTCCAAATGTAGCGAGCAGCGCGGGCGATGAACACGAAGCCACCTATCAAGCATAGATTGCTAGGAATGCGCCCGGGCACGGCAAGGCCTCCCGAACTGTTTCCTTGGAACGAGGCATTCCTCCGCTTCAAAGCCGGAAGCAGCCTCGCTGAGGAAATCCGGTGTTAAACTGCCCACAGGAGGGTTCCGAATGCTTCAGACAGTCGAGGCTATGATTGACGAGACGGGAAACGTCCGTCTGTTGGAACCTTTGCATCTTTCCTCAATGCACCGGGCGTTGGTAACAATTCTCGATGAGCCCCACTCCATTCCGGACGAAAGCCATCCCGTCGCGTGCCCGGAAACCACGCTCCTCAGCGAATCCGCACTTGCCACGGACTGGAATCGCCCCGAGGAGGACGCGGCGTGGTCCCACTTGCAGCGGGTTTCGTAGTTCTCGTTCGTTTTCCTTTTTCCGATTTATCACAGACTAAACTCCGCCCGGCTGTAGTGCTTGCCGATGCCGGTCGCGGCGACTGGATTTTGTGCCAGGTGACCAGCAAGCCGTACGCCGACGGTGCGGCTGTTGTCCTGGAGGATGCGGATTTCCAGCGAGGTTCGCTACAAGTAACGAGTTATGCGCGGCCTGGTAAACTATTCACCGCGAGCGGCGATCTGGTGGAAAGTGTAGTCGGTGTATTGCAACCGGAATCGATCCGCAACGTCATCGCTGCGGTTGTGACGATCCTCAGAGGGTCCGCCTGACCCGGAGTGTTGGCGTGCGCCCTCCTGAAGACAAGCACAGGTTCTATATGAACCGAGCCATTGCGTTACCAGGATTTGTGCTCTGGAAGGGCTCCGACTTCATCAATCTGCTTACCAAGCCGCTTTCACGACGTCGGTCTTCTCGAAATCGATGCCCTTATACAGCAGGGGCTCGTCTTCGATTTTTGATGCGGCGTAAGCACAGCAATCGCCCAGGTTGAGAGCCGCCGGATGACGGCCTTTTCCATATCGACGCCACGCTTCGAGAGCTTCCTGCATGTGGGTCGCATCGAATGCAACGATCCCGATTGTCAGTTGCTGAAGCATGAGCAGGGTATCGTCGGCGGCGGACGGGCCGAATCCGGCTTCGACAACCATCATTGTCTCGAGCCAATTCAAAGCCGACATCTGACGACGGTCCGATTCGAGAATCGCAGCGGCAAAACGCAAGGCTTCCGGTTCCAGAAAAGCAATCGCAAGAATCGCGGAGGAATCGATAATCATTCCGGAACGCCGATGCTGTTATATCCGAGAATTTCATCCGGACTTCGAGTGTCAAGGATCGGCAGCGAAGCGATGCGCGAAGCGATTCTCATTACCCTCTCGACCTGGCGCTCGGTAGTCCGGGGGGAGCTTTGACGCGAGAGGCTCTCACGGAGGGAATCCCTGACGGCTTCTGTGAGGGACTTATGCGTGCGACGGGCGAGTTCCTCGGCCAGAGCGTGAACCTGAGTGTCTTTAATATTAAGTGCCGGCATACTTCTTCCTAAATTCTACCATGGTGGAAACGCGAACCGAAATGACCAATTATGCCCGATCTTTGGTTGGAGTTGCGTTTTGGCGATCTGGCCGCCGATCAGGATCGCGATGGAAACTTCGCGGTCGCCGCTGCTTGATGGCGCGGTTCCGCGCACATGTCAGAACTTACCATCCACTCGCGTGCCAGCCGCTGGGCTTCTGCTGCCTGAGCGGAAGTCATTTTGGCTGCGAGGCTATCTCTCAATTCCGCATATGTCTTCTGCTCTTCGCCACTCGACCGGGACGCCGCGAGATTGGACCACACATGGGCACTAACATAATCCTGAGTAACACCTTTGCCTTGCCGCTAAGACAGCGCGAGATTGTACTGAGCTAACCCGCATATCCCGCAGGTAGATCGCCTTCGACGCAAATCTCTATTCAACGTTCAATCGCACCTTCACAGTCATTCCAACCGGAGCAAAGGCGCGGGATCAATGCGGGCGGCCCGTCCCACCGGAATCAACGTCGCGACGACGGTGACGCCCACCACGACTGCAAGCGCCGACCCGAGGATCCAAGGGTCCGACGGGCGCACCTCATATAACCAACTCGAGGCCAGCCGGCCGGCCCCATCGGCGATTCCCACACCGATCGCCGCACCGGCCGCGGCGACGACGAGTCCCTGTCTCGCGAGCAACCCGAAGATGTTTGCGCGCGTGGCGCCGAGCGCCATCCTTGTGGCAACCTCACTGTGGCGTTCCGCGGACGAGTACGCGATCATGCCGTAAATGCCGATTGCCGCCAGGAGCAGGGCCACCATCCCGAATAACAGCATCAATGTGGTTCCCAGCTTCTGACGCGTTAGTGTCGCGGCAACCACCTCGTTCACCGGTTCGACAGTGAATGCCAACTGCGGGTCCATCATCTGTACGGCGGCACGCACCTCGGGAATCACCACGCGCGGGTCACTGAAATCGGTGGCTATAACGACGTGCAGGCGAAAAGCGTTCCCCACCTGGTTGTCGACAAGATAGAACGCCGGGTCCGCACTGCTCCACAGCGACCCGTACTTCACATCGTCGACCACGCCGACAATCGCGCTTTTCGTGGCGGGGTTCACGCGAGGAAAGCCATACGACACCTGCGCAGTCAGGGGATCGCGATCACCGATGTATTTTCGGGCAAAGCTTTCGTTGACGATCGCCACCTGCGCAGTCGTGGGGCGATCATCGGCGGTAAAAGCTCGACCCCGCTCCAGGCGCATCCCCATGGCGTCGAAGAACGCCGGCGACACCACGTGCATCGGGGAGACTTCGTGCTCGTGCGCGTCCGTCCAGCCATCCAACTGAATGAGGGGCCGGGATCCACCGTTGTCCGGCTGCAGAGGAAAGTCCGAGGAACCGGCGACCGCGGTGACGCCGCGGATGCTGCGAAGATTCGTGAACAACGTTTGCTGCCAGGCGCTTTGCACGCCGGGACCGCGATACTTCTGAAAGGGCAGCAGCACATCGAACGTCAGGCGTCCGCGACTGACGAAGCCGGGGTCGTTCCGCTGCAGATTCAGAAAGCTTCGCACCAGCAGTCCCGTGCCTGCCACGATGGTGACGGCGACCGCAACTTCGGCGACGATCATCGTGCGCAAAGCGCGGTGCGTCGATCGCGTGGCGCCGGCAGTGCGTGCGCGCTCCCGCAGCGATTCTTCGATGCCGGGTCCGGCCAGCTGCAGCACCGGCGCGAACCCGACACCAAGCGCACAGACCACCAGCATGGCGATCGCAAACAGGAGAACCGGCGTATCGAACGGCACCGTCTGGAGACGCGGCAACTGTGAGGCGCCATAGCGCAAGAGCACACGCACGGCGACATACGCCACCGCCACACCGGCCAGCATGCCGGTGGTGGCCAACACGACCGACTCAGTCAATAACTGCGTGGCAATTCTGACGCGACCGGCGCCCACCGCCGCACGGATGGCGACCTCGCGGGAGCGGCGCGACGCGCGCGCCAACTGCAGGTTTGCCACATTAACGCACGCCAGGACGAAGAGCAGCGCGGTCGCCGAAAACACGATGATCAACACCGGCCGCAGATCGCCCACCACGGCGTCCACAAACGGTTGAATCACAAAAGCACGATTGCGTTCCGGCCCCGGGAAGTCGCGCCCCAGGCCAGCCGCGACGGCCGCCAGTTGGCTCGATAGCACCTCAGGCGAGGTCCGCGGACGTACTCTGAGATAGCCTTCAAAGCTGTGATCGGTACTTTGCGGATCGAGCTGCACGTTGAACCACACGTCGGTCCCGCGCGGTACATCCATGTCCGGCGCAGCGACACCGAGGATCAGCATATTGCCGGTCGCGAGGGTGAGCGCCTTTCCCACGATGCCAGGATCGCCGGCAAACGCGCTTTTCCATAGGCGCGTCGAAATCACCGCGCCGGAGGGCCCATTCCTCTGGAAATGCTCCGGCGTGAACCCGCCTCCCAGGATCAGGGGAACACCGAAGAGAGGAAAGAAGCCCTCATCGACACCCGATGCCGCGAGTGCGCGCGGCGTGCCGTCGCGCAGCAACAGGGTCATGTCCTGACGCAGGGACATTGCCGCGTTCACGATAGGCAGCGCCGGTGACTCGCTGCATGGGCCAGGGCACTTCAGGCGGGTCATTTCCAGCGGTCCGACGAGCCCACTGGTCACACGCCCGTCGGTAAATTTCGTGCGAACGGTCCGGAGATCTTCCGAGTGGGGATACGGCAATGGCCGCAACAACGCCGCATTGGCAACGCTGAAAATCGCGGTTGTTGCGCCAATCCCGAGCGCGAGCGTACCTACGGCCGCGAGCGTGAAGGCGGGCGCGCGGGATAACGAGCGCACGGCATACCGTACGTCTCGCCGCAGCATGTCGAACCAGAGAAATCCGCGTTGGTCCCGCACGCGTTCTTTGATTTGATCAACCCCGCCGAACTCCCGGCGAGCCGCCGCGCGCGCGTCATCAGCCGACAAGCCACGGCGCCGGTACTCGGTGGCGAGCGATTCCAAATGGTCGGCGATTTCATCGGCGAGCGATTCTTCGTCACGACGCCGGCAGAAGAGCGCACCGAGGCGCGCCGTGAGCGTTCGAAGGCCGCTCATGATTTGTTCTCCAACATCATTTGCTCTCCAACATGCGGGACATAATCGCGACAGCGCGTTCCCAACTTTCGGTTTCAACAGCAAGCTGCTTTTTTCCGGTCCGCGTGATCTCGTAAAAGCGCGCGCGGCGGTTGTTCTCACTCATACCCCATCGACTCTTAATCCAGGCCTTTTGTTGCAGCCGGAGCAAGGCGGGATAAATAGTGCCCTGATTCAGAGCGAGCATGCCCTGCGCCAGCTGCTCGATCCTTCGGGCCATACCGTAACCATGAAGCGGACCCATGGCGTCCAGGGTTTTCAACACCATCAGATCCAGGGTGCCGTAGGGAACGTCGGCGTCGGGAGTGGGCATGCGGGACCTCTCTGTTGACTGTCAACAGAGCTGCCGTTTCGCGGGTTTGCGGCATTCTCCACAAGAAGCGATGTTCCCGCCGAACGATTTCCTTCTCGCGGCTGCGCGTCTTCGCAATATCGAAAAGCCGATTGCATCCGCATCTTCACACCGAAGGCTTTCTCGATATGCAGCGCCATCTCGCCGAACAGGCCGGCCTTGCTGCTTCCTGCCACTCCTTCACAGTCGCGGTTCAGAAAGGGCGCGCCGCGCGCGTCCAGCCGGTAACCCATGCAGCCTGGATCGGAATCCGCGCCAGGAATGCGCGGCGAGTTGCGGACCTACGGGGAAAACCAGCGCGCTGTTTCGACGATAGAGTAACCATGCCGCAAAACCGCACACGCCGGGCAGAAGCCCCCGACCAGCGATTGAAGATGGTCGGTCACCGTAACAGGGGATAAGGCCTGTCCGATGCTCTGCGACTGGCCAGCTTGGAAAGGCCGCCCCACATGCTGCTAGTTCCCGGAAGGTTTGGCGACCTGGTCCACCACCAGGATCTCGATGGGATCTTTCGTGGGCTCCAGCTTCAGCCCGAGTTGGTCGATCACGGCATAGATGATTTCCCGATTGAAGTCATCCGGGCTCTTACTCGCCGGTGGCGTGATCAGAATGTCATAGTCGATGTCACCGGTAATGCCTGTCTTGTCGACCACCGGCCGGTCGGCGGAAACTCCGACGAGCCGGACGAAGTCCCCGATCGATTCTTTGGTGGCCTTGCTTCGCAGCGTTCCTCCCGGTGTCTGTGACAGGTTCCAACTGAAACTTTCGTCAGGCATGGCCTCCTTCAGCAGATTGCTCTTTTTTCGCTGCGTCAGGTGATATACGGGCAATTCTTTGGTATCAGTGTGGAGCTTCAACCGGAACCGGTCTGCCAGGAGAGACTTCAGCATTGGCCGGACCTGATCCTGCGTAGCGACGGCATCGCCGGGAGTAGCGGCCGTGATGGCGTACATCAGAGTGTCGGCCCAACCCGGCGCGGCTGTGACCTGGTAGTCCTTGACGGCATAAGCGTCGGCAATGAGCTCGCGCGCGGTGCCTCTCACGGTAACGCGGTGACCCTCAATCTTAAATGGCTTGCCCGACGTCCCGACGAATGAAAGGTCGGGTGTCCCCGGCCGCAGGGACTCATCGAGCTGCTTGACCGACGCCACTTCAAATTCGGGCGCGGTTTGGCCGTATGCGGCGCAGCACGCCGGGATCAGCAGACAGGCGAAGACCGTAATTCGCATTATTCGATTCTCTTTCTAAACGATATACGAGGGAGCGCTGCGTTCGTTCCTGAGAAAATGCAAAATCGGGCCGGCCGGAAGGCCAGCCCGCAGCGCCGAAGCGCCGCCCCACAAAATCTAAGCGGGCTGATGCGCGCGGAGGAACGAATGAATCTGGCGCACTGCCAGCGGGATTCGCTCTTTGGGTTCTTTCCAGGGGAACATGCTCACTTCGGCTTTTGGCGCAAGCATCGCGCACTCCATGGCGATCGCATAAGGATGCGCGGGGACGTCGTCCGGCAGGATCAGGACCGGGTTTTGGCAACCGCGTACGAAATCGCGTGTCACGGTGAAGACAAAGTCGGGGTTGGTTTCGAACATCCGGGTTGTAAACTGCTCGGCCGTCCGCGTCGTGATCTCGGGCCGTCTGGCGGTTATCTGCGCCGGCCAGCCCTTCCAGAAGACACCGGGATATTTGGGGTCGCGCATCTCCGGACGCCAACCCACCGGCTGGGCGAGGACTGCGCCAGCAATACGATTGGGCGCGCGCTTCAGAAGACTCCAGATGAAGGGGCCGCCAATGCAGAAACCCATCACGGCGAACTTGTCGATGCCGAGATGATCCAAAAGGCCGAGCTGGTCGTCGGCATAGGATTCCCACGGCCGGTCGACTTCAACGGGTCCGGTGGACTGGCCGCCGGGAGCGTTGCGGAGGTCGGCTGTGATGCAGCGATATTGTCCCTTGAACTCCTCGATGGTGTTAAAAGGTGAATTGCCGCTGAAGAAGGCGATGGTCGAGTTCAAGCCGCCGCCGGGGATCAGCAGGAGCGGGAAGCCGGAGCCAGCCTCCTCATAGTAGATGCGGGTTGAGCCTCTTTCGTAAAACTTCCCGGTTCCTTTGTTGCCCGGCTGCTGCGCAAATACGCGCGGCACAGCGTTCGTTGCTGCGAGGGCAGCCGCTGTCAGAATGGTGCGTCTGGTCGAACCCATGATCGGCCTCAGCGGAGCGTGAACGTGTACAGTGCCGCCCCGCACTGGATGCTCAGGTACTGCTTGCCGTTGACCATGTACGTCATCGGGCCGGCGGAGACGGAAGGCCCGAGATTCGTCTCCCACAACAATTTGCCGTCGCGGGCGTCGAGCGCCACGAATTGTCCGTCGCGTCCTCCGGCGAACAGCATGTTCGAAGCGGTGGTGAGGATGCCACCTTCAGGATTGGCGGCGGACAATCGGAAAGTCCACTTCCTCTCGCTGGTCTTCGGGTCCATCGCAATGATCGCGCCGAATACGTCGTCGTTGGTTTTGCCACGGCCGGGCCCTGTTCCCGTGAAGCTCTTGCCGTCCTCGAATTCGGGGGGATCTTCGCCTTTGCGGTAAATGCTGGAGCTGTTTTCCCATGTCGGAATATAGAACAAGCCGGTCACGGGACTGAACGATGGGTTGTACCAGTTCGTGCCACCCTGATTGCCGGGATAAACCAAGGTGCCGTCCTTCGTCGGCAGAATTCCGGGAGTGCGCATGGGCCGGCCTTTTTCGTCGAAGCCGGTATACCAGTTCGTCTTCGTGAACGATTTGCCCGAGAGGAACTGGCCGGTGGTGCGGTCGAGGACGTAAAACACGCCATTGCGATTCGCCCACATCATCACTTTTCGGGGAGCGCCGCGGAAATCGATATCGGCCAGCACCGGCACTTGGGTCGCATCCCAATCGAATTCGTCGTGCGGAGAGAACTGGTAATACCATTTGAGCTTGCCCGTATCGGCATCGAGCGCAATGACCGAAGAGCTGTACAGGTTATCGCCGAGGCGGTTGTCGCCGTCGTAATCCGGACCCGCGTTTCCCGTGCCCCACATGGTGAGGTTCGTCGCCGGATCATACGAGCCTGTAACCCAGATCGGGGCGCCGCCGTGAATATAAGAATCGCTGGGCTTGCCGTTTTTGTCGAGCCAAGTCTCGTAGCCCGGCTCGCCGGGGCCAGGCACGGTATAGAAGCGCCAGACCTCTTTCCCGGTGTTCACGTCGTAGGCAGCGAGAAATCCGCGGACTCCGTGCTCTCCGCCCGCCACGCCGGTGATCACCTTGTCCTTGACTACGATCGGCGCGACGGTCATTGCGTATTGCTGTTTGTAGTCTGCAATCTGGGTGTTCCACAGTTCCTTGCCGGTTTTGGCGTCGAGAGCGATCATCTTCGCGTCGAGCGCGGCGAGAAACAGCTTGTCGCCGAGGATCGCAAGGCCGCGTGTCAGATTTCCGCAACACGGATTGCGCGTGCCTTCCGCCGGCTTGTGGATGTAACTCCAGATCGTCTTGCCGGTGGCAGCGTCCAGCGCGAACACGTCGTTGGGGCTCTGGACGGTGTACATGACGCCGTCCACGACCAGCGGGGTGACTTCGTGCTTGTCGAGAGAACGAGACTGGAAGACCCATTTCAGCGTCAGATCCCGGGCGTTCGCGGGCTCGATCTGGGTGAGGGCGCTGTGGCGCTGGCTGTTCAGGTTGCCCGAAAAGGTCAGCCAGTTTTGCGGTTCGCGATTCGCGCTGAGAATACGTTCAAACGGGACCGGCGATATGGTCGCTTCGCGGTTCTGAGGGCCGAATTGTCCCTGTGCCGAAAGTGTCGCAGCGGCGGTGGCGAGCAGGAGTATACGGATCTTCACGGATTAGTTTCTCCTCTGGGAGTATCGCCGGTATGTTAACAGACGGAGGCGGGGAGCGGAGGGCACGGACCGACAGGCACGGACCGTCAGTTCGACTACCTACAAGGATGTGGTCTTTTTCTATTCGGGAGGCGATGCCGGGGGAGGATACGGCGAGTATCGCATCATCCCGACCGATAACCGTAAGCACGATGCCCGGAAGGCGATTGAAGCGACGTATCTGGGGTACACGGTGTGACATTGGGAAGGCGACACGCTGGTGCTGGACGCTATCTCGTTCGTCGACTCGACATGGCTGGGACGCGGCGGCCTGTTCCACTCCGAGAATATGCATGTCGTGGAGCGATTCACGCGGCAGGGCGATGTGATCCTGTACGATGTCACGGTGGAAGACCCTGGCGTGCTGGTGGAGCCGTGGGTGCTGCCGACACGAATCATGCGAAAGAATGCAAATTCCGACGCGGGACTTGTGGCGGAACGCGGTAACTGTGAAGTGTACGAAACCAAAAGTTTCTCTTCGCAGATTCGGTACTAATAAGGATGTACCGCTGGCGGCCCTGGGTAAAAAAAGCGCCGGCGGCAAGACCGCCAGCGGTACATAGACCGGGGCAACCGGTCGCAGGATTCCGCAGTCCTGCGTTATGATGCAACTTGCCTATGATCAGGAGAAATACGCCTATGCGACCGGTTCTGCATTACGCGGCTGCAATCATTTTCGCCGCATGTCCGGCGGCGCTTTCCGCCCAGTGGCTCGGTTATCCGACTCCCGGAGTGCCGCACACCCCTGATGGAAAGCCTAATATGCAGGCTCCCGCGCCGCGCACGGCGGACGGAAAACCCGACCTTTCGGGTATGTGGGGCTGGATCAACATCGGACCGCCGTGCGGGGCTCAGTGCGGGGACACGCAGATTTCCCGCGAGTTTATCAATATCGCTTCTACCTTGAAGACTCCCCTGCCTTACCAGCCGTGGGCGGCCGCGATCGTCAAAAAGCGACGCATCGAGCAGGGTCTGGATCCGAACGTCCACTGCATGCCGCGTGACGCGCCGCGCATCTGGACCGACGATTACTACAAACGGGTTTTCGAAGTTTCCGACCGCATCATCATTCTGACCGAGCGCAACATGCAGTACCGGCAGATATTCACCGATGGACGGAAGTTTCCGAACGATCCGAATCCCACCTGGAACGGCTACTCGGTCGGTCATTGGGAAGGCGACACCATGGTGGTGGAGACCACCGGTTTCCGCGACGACCTTTGGCTGGATGCCGCAGGCAATCCTCTTACCGAGCAGGGCAAAGTGACCGAAAGAATCCGCCGGCCTAACTTCGGTACGCTCGAAGTCGAGATCACGGTCAACGATCCCAAGGCCTACACCGCACCCTGGACAGTGAAGATCAATCAGCCGCTGATTCTCGACAGCGAACTCATCGATTATTACTGCCTGGAGAATGAGCGGGATTCGACGCACATGAAGGCGCAGGATACGCCGATCGGTAACCTGCGTTAGTTCGATACCGAGACCCAAGTCTTCCCCTCCATCGCGTGAGGCTGATGGCGTGAGGGTCTTCTATCGGGAAGCCGGGCCAGCGGATGCGCCCGTGATTCTGGCGGCAGAGGACGAGGAGGCCGCGGCGGTGGAGGAGGCAGAGGCGGATTTGTCCCCAAAAACCTCCAAGTGCTCGATGCAGCCACCTTCGCGAGTGCCATGCAAACCTTCGTGGAAGCGCTGGGCGTTGCCGATAAGGGACGGTGCAACTACTGTCACGCGGATGATCGGGCGTCCGACGAAAAAAATGCAGAAGGTGATCGCCCGCAACATGATTGTCATGGTGCGTGAAATCAACGCGCGTTTCCCGGACGGCAAGCAACACGTGACGTGCTACACCTGCCACCAGGGCAGCACGACACCGTTGACGGAGCCTCCGGCAAAACAGTAGCGGCCAAAACAAAAAGCCCCGCAGGAACTCTGCCGGGCTACGTGTCCTTTCTCGAAAGGCCGATTCGCGTGCAGGGCGGCAAATCTCGTCTCGTTGCAATAGTTGTCACAAACGCCAATCCGGCGGTGTCTAACCAGTGTGAACGCATCCAGCGAGGTTATGCGCGAGACGTCCGCTCTTCAGTCCTCCCCCGGCTTTGAAGCGCTCTTCTACGGTCATCACGAACGCATTACGCGCATGATTGCGCGAATCATCCGCGATCCCGGACGTGCCGAAGAAGTTGCCGTCGAAGTCTTTTGGAAGTTCTGGCGCACGCCGAAGGCGCACTGTTCGATGGCTGTGGGATGGCTTCACCGCACCGCAGTCCGTATGAGCATCAATGAGCTGCGCCGGCAGGCTCGAGCAACGAGGAAAGAAGCACTCGCGCAAACGGCAGATGACCCCCACGATCCCGAGCGCATCGCCGCTGCCTCGCAGGAACAGGAACATGTTCGAACAGTGCTGGCGGAGATACGGCGGCGCGATGCGGAGTTGCTTCTCCTGCGCAGTTCTGGTCTGAGTTACGAGGACCTGGCTGCGGCGCTGGATTTAAACCCCGCATCGGTGGGTACGCTCCTCAGTCGCGCCCAACAGGCGTTCAGGAAAGAGTACGTGAAACGTTTTGGAGACACACGCAATGAACGTTGAAAAATGGGTAGAAGATCGTATTGCTCTTCTGGAAGCCGCGCCGCATTCATTGCCCGATGCGCAGAGCGTTCTCGGAAAACTACACAGCCGTGAACAGGCCCGCAAGACCAGGAGGAACAGGCTTCTTGCGATCGGTGTGCTCTGTCTGATCGGGTGCGCGGCCACGGCAACGGTCATCACGATTCGGCGGGAACCCGCTCCTGCCCAGGCGACAATCCCGCAGATCACCACTCCGGCTGCGAGCGGAGATGCCGCCGCTGTCATCAAGCAACCCGTAAAGACTCACGATGCGATAGCGGTCAACCGCCCGGCAAAACCGGCGCAACCGGTATTCGCTGTCGCAACGATTTCCCCGCCGAGAGCGTTCAAAGAGATTGGCTCGCCTTCCGCGCCGATCGCCTTTGAGGTCTATACCGATCTCGAATGTCCTCCCTGTGCAGCGTTTTATCGCGACACCATGCCGCGCCTGATCTCGGAATATGCGGACACCGGCAAAGTGCGAGTGGTCCGCCGCGATTTTCCTTTACCGCAGCATAAGTACGCCCGCCTCGCCGCGCGCTACGCAAACGCCGCAGGATTGATCGGTCGGTACGATGTGGTGTTCGATCAGCTCATGGGTACTCAGAGCGATTGGGCACAAGACGGCGATCTCGAAGCACCGCTCGCCGCCCTCCTTTCCCCCCAAGACATGGAAAAGATCCGGAAGCTGGTGAAAGACAGTCCGGAGCCGGAAGAATCGATGTTGCGCGATCGCGCCGCCGGAGCGGACGACCACGTCCAGCAGACCCCGTCGGTAGTGATCGTGGCCAATGGAAAACGATACAAGATTTCGGGCGTCATCACCTACTCCGCCATCAAGAGCTATCTGGACGATATTCCGTCGCAACAATGACCCGGACAGCCGCTCTCTGGCTCAGCCTTCTGAGCGCGCAATATGCGCTGCGGGCACAATCGATTGCCGCGAAACCTGCCTTCGCAGTGGCGTCGATCAAGCTCAGTGAACCTACCGAGAACGGATACGTTCGGTGGTTCCCCGGCGGGCGGATGAGGGCCGAGCACGTGCCATTACGTTTCCTGATTCGGTTTGCCTGGGATTTGCCGGAGGATCGGATCACCGGCGGACCGAAATGGATTTCGGACGAATTCTTCGATATCGAAGCAACGCCTGACGCACTGCTCACTCCCGAACCGAACAACGGGAACGGACAGGTTCGCCTGATGCTGCAAACCCTGATCGCCGATCGATTCCACCTGGCGTGCCATCTCGAATCGAGAGAGCTTCCTGTGTATGTTCTGACAGTCGCCAAAAGCGGGTTGCGCCTCAGGCAATCCGCTCCCGGCGGTGTCCAGCAAGTGGACGTGACCTCGGACGGGAGCCTGAGGAAATTTACATTCTTATCCTCACCCTTCTCTTCCATCGTCCGGAATTTGTCTGGTCAGTTGAAACAGACGGTTGTCGACCACACCGGCCTGCAGGGAGAGTTCGACGGCACGCTGGAATGGTCAGCCGATCTCACCGACTTCGACTCCGCGGGTCCCTCCATCTTCACCGCCGTGCGACAACAACTGGGAATGAGACTGCAGGTGGAGAAGACGCCGGTCGACGTGCTCGTTATCGACAGCGCGCAAAGACCTGATGAGAACTATGCGTCTACCGAAATCGGTCCGGAAAAAGATAACAGGCAGATCAGTTCGATATCGAGATCGGATACTTGTAGTAATGCTGGGCTCATTCGATGGTCCAGATCGTCGGCTCGACAGATACGTTCTTATCTACCCCGAGAGCCATCCCGTTTTTGATTGACAATTCCAAGAGTAGTTTGCTACATAGGGGAATGCCCCGACCCGATTCCGGCATGAGGAAACTGCAGTTTCAGGTGCTCTATCGGCAGTTTCTGTTCCGTATCGTCGATCCGGAACTGCTGTCGGGACATGCACAGGGCGATGCGAATACGCTGCTCGGTCAATTTGCCGCGCTGCTGATTACTGTCAGTCTTGCGTTTACCATCGCCGCTCTCGCGATCGGCGGCGCCAGAATGACGCCCTTCGTCCGGCTGCTGGTCAATTTGGGGTACAGCCATCTTCTGATCTCAACGACGATGCTGGCGGTCGGTCTGTTCGCTGTGCTGAGCTGGGATTCGACATTTCCCGACCGGCGCGATGTATTTGTGCTTGCGCCGCTGCCGGTGCGTTCCTCCATGCTGTTTCTGGCGAAAACGGCGGCTTCGGTTACCGTGTTCGGCCTGGTCATCGCTCTATTGAACTCGCTTTGCGGGTTGTTTTGGCCCTTCGCGATGGGGAACGGTATCCGCTCATTCGCTGCGTACTGGACAGTGGTGTTCGCTTCCGGCACCTTCGTTTATTGCAGCGTTTTATGCGTACAAGGGCTTGCGGCGCACCTGCTTCCGCGGCGATGGTTCCTGCGGCTATCCGCGTTTCTGCAGATCGGCGTGTTCTGCCTCTTCGTCAGCGTGTACTTTCTCCAGCCGCCATTCGCCAGTATCAGCGAGATCCTGGATCCAAAGAACCAGCGGTGGTTCCCATGGCTGCCGTCGTACTGGTTTCTGGGCGCATTGCAGCAATGCAACGGCACGCAACAGGCGATTCTGGCGCCGCTGGCGCGGCGCGCCTGGATGGGTCTCGCGATCGCGGTGGGCGGATCGGCGGTGACATTTCTTCTTTCGTGGTTCCGCACATTACGCCGGATTGCGGAGCAGGCCGATATCGTGCCTGGCGTGCGCGGTGTTCCTCTTCCCCGGTTCGGCAAGTCGTGGCAAACGGCAATTGTGCAGTTCAGCATTCGCAGTTTCCTGCGGAGCCGGCAGCACCGGCTTATCCTCGCTTTCTATCTCGGAATCGGATTCGCACTGGTGATCTTTTTAATGAAATCGCCTGAGGCACGAGGGCAGATGCTCGCTGCATCGAGCCTCGTGAACGGACCCGTGCTGGCGTCGACGATCGTCATGCTGGGGTTCTGGATGCTGGGTATTCGGGTCCTTTTCTCGAGGCCGCTGGATATCGGGGCGAACTGGATCTTTCAGATCACGCCGGCGCCGTTGGTCTCCGAGTGGCTGGCCGCGAACCGCCGATCTCTTTTCGTGCTCGCATTGGGGCCGTGGCTGACGATTGCGGCTGCTTTCCTGTTTTCCTTTTGGCCGTGGCGACCAGCTGCCGGACATCTGATCGTTCTCGGATTTCTCGGTGTGATTCTGGCGGATCTCTGTTTGTATGAGTTTCGGAAGATTCCGTTTACCTGCTCTTATTTACCGGGCCGGTCGAACATTCACGTTTCCTTCATACTCTGCATCGTGTTCATCGTGGAGATCATCTACGACGGGGCGCGGCTTGAATTGACGGCCCTGGGGAATGGCGTGCGGTACGCGTATCTGGTTTCGACGCTTTGCCTTGCAGCGCTTCTTGCCCGATGGCGCGCGTCGCCTTCGAAATGGGAGGCTCGTAACGTGGAGTTTGAGGAAGTGCCTCCGTGGAGCGTGATCTCGCTGGGATTGCCTCGGGACGGAGGAGTCAAAGAGTAGCGACGACGGCAGGCACGGAACCCCTTGCGAACCCATGCCCAACCGAGTGGATATAGAATACTCGGGACGGGTGCGTGTTGCCCGCGTGGCCAGGCGGCCAAGAGGAGAAATCCGTGTTCAGGAAATTCATATTAGTCGGAATCTGCGTTGCGTCCCTTTGCGGGAGCGTCATGGCGCAGGATGCAAAGACCGTGATTGCCAACGCGCAAAAGGCGATGGGCGATCTGAAATCCATCACCTATTCCGGTTCGGCGAAGGATGTGGCGTTCCAGCAGTGCGGAGCCAATTCCACCGACATGACATGCCGTTTCACGCACGATCCCATGCGGCCGATCAACAACTACACCCGGGTGATCGACCTGGCAACGCCGGCGTCACGGGCAACGGGGGCTACGAATAATATTGGCGCGGGCGGTTCAACGACGGTGTCGCCCGGAACCTATTTCCAACAGGTCTCGGCGCGGCAGGTTGACGTCTCGCAGCCCTGGGCCAACTCGCTCGAGTTTTACATCACTCCCTGGGGCTTTCTGAAAGGCGCTGCTGAAAATAACGCCACAGTGAGCAAAAAGAAAGTCGACGGCAAAAGCTATACTGTTTTGACCTGGAGCCCATCGGTCAAGGCGGTCTCCGGCAAGAGCTATACGATCAATGGCTACATCGATGACAAGAATATGGTCGATCGCGTGGAGACATGGCTCGGCGAAAACATTATGGGTGACATGCACATCCTTGTGGTGTACAGCGGATGGAAGGACTTCGGCGGCGTCATGGCTCCGGCGAAGATCGTGCAGACGCGCGGCGGCTGGCCTTTCTTTACTGTGGACGTGACGGCGGCGAAGGCGAATCCCGCCGATGTTGCGACGCTGGTTCCGGCGCCGACAGGGCGAGGCGGTCGTGGGCGTGCCGGCGGCCCGCCCGCTCCCCCGCCGATGGTTGTAACTTCCGAGAAACTCGGCGACGGCGTTTACCGGCTCACCACCGGCGCGGGCAGCTACGATTCCGTGATCGTCGAATTCAAGGGCTACATCATGATGCTGGAGGCCGGACAGTCCATCGCGCGAGCGACTGCTTATGTCGCTGAAACGAAGAAACTGATCCCCGGCAAGCCGATCCGGTACGTTATGAACACCCATCCTCATGCCGACCATACCGGCGGGCTGCCCGTGCTGGTGGCAGAGGGCGCAACAATCATCACGCAAAAGAATAATGTGGAGTTTCTGAACAGGGCGCTGAATACACCCCGAACACTGCTGGATGATCAGCTCGCCAAGAACCCGCGGAAAGCGAAGATCGAGGCCGTTGAGGAGAAGAAAGTCTATTCCGACGGGACGCGAACCGTCGAGATGTACCACATCTTCCCGGCGCCTCACTCAAATGGGTTGATCATCGCTTACATTCCGAAAGAGAAGATCATTTTCCAGGGCGACTTCTCGGTAAATCCCGGCGAGCCGGCCAACGATCACGTAAAGGCACTCGTGCCGGTCCTTCAAAGACTCAATCTGGACTTTGACCGGTACATCAACGTGCACGCGTCAGCCGAACCGCAGCATAAGTCGGATGTGTGGAAAGCGATGGGGCTGCAATCTTAGGGGAGCGCGAAGGCCAGTAAAGAGCCTCCGCCACCGAAGATCAGATACTGTTTGCCGTCCAGTTCGTATGTAATCGGAGCGTTTTGCATACGGCCGGTATCTTCGCGCCATAGCGTTTTGCCGTCGCCGGTTCGGAGCGCCACCACGCTGGTCCGGTTGTCGCCGCTGAACGTCAGGCCGGTTTCCGTCGTCAACACGCCGGCGGTTCCGGCTCCATTGCCGATCGGATGATCCCAGACGATCCTGCCGGTCTTGTAATCGATGGCTCTCAGGGATGATTTGCCCGCGATGCCGTAATCGGCGCCGGCCCAGCCATATCCGCCGTGCTCCGGTTTGAAGAAGTAAATGCCGTAGCCGTCCTGCGCGTTCACGATGAAGAGGCCCGTTCGCGGGTCGAAAGCAGGCGGACGAAAATTGGTGGCGCCGGCTTCGTTTGGCGCTACCAGCACGCCGTCCCTGGATGGCTCTTTCGCCGGATTGGGAATGGGCCGCCCCATCGAGTCGATTCCTTTAGCCCAATTGACCGTCGCGAAAGGCACGGTCAGGAGGTTTCTGCCGTTGGTCCGGTCCAGCACGAAGAAATAGCCGTTGCGCGACGCCTGCATCAGCATCCTGCGGGGCTGGTCTTTGAAATCGCCGTCGACCAACACCGGGATTTCATTGGCGTCCCAATCGTGCGTGTCGTGCGGCGAAACCTGGAAGCCCCAGACCAGCTTTCCGGTATTGGGATTCAAAGCGACGATGCTGCAGGTCCACGGATTGTCGCCGGGCCGTACGCCGCCATTGAGCACCGGCGTGGGATTTCCCGTGCCAACGAATACGAGGTTCAGTTCCGGATCGTATGTACCGGTGGTCCACATCTGACCGCCCGTGGCGCCTCCGCTCTTCGAGCCGGCCGTGCCCGCGGGCGGCGTGCTGTAGAAAATCCATTGCAGCTTTCCGGTATCGGCGTCGAAGGACTTCAACTGACCGGGAACGTTGTCGAAATCGCCGGAGACCCCGACCAGCACGTGGTTCCCGACCACCAGCGGCGCGTTGCTGGACCAGTAGCCCTTGTCCGAATCGGCGACCACGACGTCCCATTTCTTTTTGCCGTCCTTCGCCTGAAACGCGATCAGGTGGCAATCGGGAGTAGTCAGATAAACGTTGCCCTTATAGACTGCCGCGCCGCGATGACCGATGTGGAACGCGTTATTGGCCGGGTGCTGATAGTGCCACCGCTCTTTGCCGGTGCGTGCGTCGACGGCCCAGAGGTTGTCGGGAGTCGTGATGTAGAGGACACCATCCACCAGAATTGGCGAAGCCTTGATCGCCTGCGTCTGCCCGGTCTGGAAACGCCAGACTTGTTTCAATTGGCCGACGTTGTCCGGCGTGATCTGGGACAGCTTGCTGTGACGTTGTCCGCTGTAATCGCCGTGGTAGGTGAGCCATGCGTCCACCGGAGGATGACGCAGCATGTTCGAATCGACGTTCTGGCCTGCCGCCAGCGCGGCAAGGGCAATCGCGATCAGCAATGCGCGCGTTGCGTTTCTCATTTCAACGTTGCCAGATACGCATAGACGTTATGCATGTCGGCGTCTGTGTATTTGCCGAGCTGAGCGAAGTGCGCGTCCATCGGGTCGTCACTCTTCACTTTTACCGAGCTTTTCGAAAAGGTCCGGCGCGTTCCCGTTGGATCGAGGACGATGACGCTGAATTCATCCTCGGCGGCTATGGGCGCGACGATCGTTTGTCCTGATGGCAGAGTCAAAGTTGCTTTCGGAAGAGCAGGGGCGGGCTGGCCGCTTGGGTACAGCATTCGCTCGAGCAGTATCAGTCCGTGATAACGGCTTGCGAGACCCGCCAGATCTCCAGTAGCGGAATGGCATTTCGAGCAGCCGCCGGGGCCGTTGAAATACGCACGGCCATCCGCGGCATTGCCGGTGTCGAGGTCCGCAGGATCGACTGAACGCCGGCCGCCGCCGAATTCCGAAAACTTCTTCGCCTGCGTGTGGATAAAAGCGACGATGGCCTGCAGTTCCGCATCTTTGATCCGAAACGGAGGCATGCCCGCATCCGGACGTCCGGCACGAACAAGCGGTCCGATCTTTTCGCCGCGGATATCGTCGGCAACGAGCTGGGAACGGGTCAGGTCCAGCCCGGACTGGTCGCCGGTCGCATCGCGACCGTGGCAGAATCCGCATTGAGAAACGAATCGCGTCTCACCGGTTTTGACTTCCGCGGCGGGCCAGGCCTCGGTACTCGCAGGCTTGGGACGTGGGCGCGCGGCGGGGCTTTGGCTCGGGTTGGGAGCGGGATCACGCGAGGGAGCTTGTGCGGACAGGAAACCGGCGAAGAGCAGGCAAGTGTTGAGTATCGAGAACGTTTGTCTCGCATTCAGACACCTGGTAATCATCTCATTCCCGTCCCGCCTTGCTCCTTCTTCAGGAACGAAACACCTTTGGCCTCGGGGCCGGCCCAGATCACGGCGGCGTCGATCAGCAGTAGGACCGCGGCGAGCGTCCCCATGGCCATCGCATAGGTGAAGTGTTCGGCCAGGACCGCTTCAATGTACGCGACGCTGGATGCGATCAGCACACCGATCTGGTAAGCGAAGCCGGGAAAGAATCCGCGCAATTGCGGCGGCGACAATTCATTGAGCTGCGCGGGAATGACGCCCCACGCTCCCTGCACCATCATCTGCATCAGGAACGCGCCGACCAGAATGACCGACTCTTTCGGCGCAAGAATCCACAGAGGAATCACCGCAACAGCGATCAGGACGGCCGTAACCATCGACACGCGCCTGCCGCGCCGATCCGAAAACCAGCCGAAGAAAAACGACCCGGCGATAGCGCCGACCATGGATACGGCCGTAACCAGCGCAGTGTCGTTCACGGTGAAGTGGCGTTCGCGCTGCAGGAATGTGGGATACATGTCCTGCGTCCCATGGGAACAGAAATTCATTATCGCCATCAAGCCGATCAGGTAAAAGAACAGCCGGGAGTTTTTGTAGATCGCACCGCGGTAAGTGGCCCAGTCGGTGCGCGCTTCGTGCCAAGCCTCGGGTTCTTCGATTTTGAGGCACAGCAATAACGTCAAAATTGCCGGAACGGCTCCGATAAAGAACATCGCGCGCCAGCCCCAAAGCGGGAAAATCGTGTAGTAGGCGATGGCGGCGATCAGGTTGCCGACGGAATAACCCTGGTGAAACATCCCGGAGACGAAGCCGCGCCACTTTGCCGGCACCGATTCCATCGCGAGCGATGCGCCGACGCCCCAGTTTCCGCCCATGCCGACGCCGTAAAGGAGCCGCAGCACGAAAAAGACCTCGTAGCTTCGCGCCAGTCCGGAGCCGACTTCCATCGCCGAGAAAAACAGGATATTCGCCATCAGGGCGATGCGCCGGCCTTTACGATCGGCCAACAGCCCGAAGAAGAACGCGCCGACTGGCCGCGTCGCCAGGCTGGCGGTGATAGTCAACGCAATCGCGGGAACCGATCGGCCGAAGTCCCGCGAAATCGCCGATACGGTGAAGACGAGGACGAAGAAATCGAATGCGTCGAAAGTCCAGCCGAGAAATCCACCGAGGACGGCGTAGCGCGCGTTGCTTTGTTGCCGGGACGGGCTGGGTGACGCAGCGCTCAAACAACAAGCTTCGCACTTGTCGCGAGGTCCCGGTCGGACCGGCCACTAAACTGTTGTCGAGTGGATACTCTGTTCGACTTTGCCAGCCCAACGGCATTCGACCGCGATCGTCTGCGCACCCGATTGCTCGAGCTTGCGGCGCGGCGAATTTATATCGGCGGGAGCTCATGGAAATACCAGGGATGGCTGGATCAGATCTACACGCGCTCACGATATACGACGCGAGGACGTTTTTCGAAAAAGCTTTTTGAGGAGACCTGCCTGCAGGAGTACGCTTCGGTCTTCCCCGCCGTCTGCGGTGACTTTGCCTTTTACCAATTTCCGTCGGATTCGTTCTGGGCGGGATTGTTCCGGCAGACGCCGGAGACTTTTCGCTGGGCTTTCAAGATTCCCGAGCAGATCACGGTACCGGTGTGGCCCGTGCATCCGAGGTACGGCGCGCTGGCGGGCCGGGAGAATCCGGCCTTCCTCGATGCGGAACTGCTGGAGCATTCGTTTCTGCGCGCGCTCGAGCCGTACCGGGCTCAGACCGGGGTCCTGATATTTGAATTTGGAATGACGCACCAGCTCGCGCCAGCCGAATTTGCAAAGTGTCTCGACCGGTTTCTGGAAAAGCTGCCGCGCGGTTGGCAGTTCGCGGTCGAGATCCGAAACCCGGAGTTTCTGCGCGCCGACTATTTTGCCTGCCTGCGCTCGCACGACGTCACGCATGTGTACAATGCGTGGTCCCGGATGCCGGAGATCAGAGATCAACTCGCGCTGCCCGATTCGCAGACAACGGAACTGCTCGTGGCGCGCGCCCTGCTGCGCCCGGGACGGCCGTACGAAAACGCTGTTCAGCAGTTCGCGCCTTACGATCGCGTCCAGGAGGTCAACGTGGAAGTTCGTTCCGCGCTTCGGGAGATCGTGGATATGGCGCTGGTCGACGGAAGGCCGGCGTTCGTGTTCGTAAATAACCGGCTCGAAGGAAACTCGCCGGGCACTATTATGGCCATCACCGACTGATAGGCTGGCCGAGGAGATTGCTAACTTGCCGAAACCGCGCGCGGTTCTGTTCGATGCTTATGGAACGCTGTTTGACGTGCATGCAGTAACGCCGTCGGGAAGCTCTTTGTCTCAAGTCTGGCGGCAGAAACAACTGGAATACACGTGGCTGCACGGGCTCATGGGGACCTACGAGGACTTTGCGCGTGTTACGGAATCGGCGCTTCGGTCGGCCATCGACCAGCTCGCCATGCAATTGACAGAGGAGCAGGTCCGGAATCTTCTCGAAGCGTATTTCCGGGTGCCTGCTTTCGAGGACGTGCGGCCCGCGCTGGAGTCATTGAAGAGAATGCCGCTGGCGATTCTCTCGAACGGATCGCCGAAAATGCTCGATGCGGCGGTTCGCCACAACGGTCTTGAATCCTTCTTCACCGAGATCCTTTCCGTGGACGAGGTGCGGACTTACAAGCCGTCGCCGCGCGTCTACGCGTTGGGTACGCAACGATTCAAGCTGGCAGCGGAGGAGATTCTGTTTGTTTCCTCCAACTGGTGGGACGCGGCCGGCGCCAAGGCGTTCGGCTATCGAGTTTGCTGGTGCAACCGGTCCGGAGCGCCGAGGGAGCACTTCGGAGTGGCCCCCGATTTGACCGTGGACGGACTGAATCAGATTATGGAGGCTTTGTCTGATTAATCAGGCGGCCGAGACCCATCCGGCGGCCGCGCCAAACAGGGTCAGCGTTTGACCGGGATCAACAATCCGGCTTGTGTCAGAGCATTCCCGACACTGGCCACGATCGTCTGATCTCCGTCCGGCACGTTGGGCACAACCAGGTTCAACTGGTATTCCCCAGGTACGACGATGCCCGTCCAGAGTACTGAGGCACTTGCGCCGCCAATGAGCACGTTCGGCTGAACCGGGCTGCTTAGAGGAGCGGGAGCGGTCACCAGAGAGCCCGCCGGGACTGCCGGTGTCGTTGGCCCGAACCCGGTTCCAAAGAGTTCAATCGTTTCGCCCGGCTGCGCGGGTCGGGACGCCACGCCGCTTCCGAAATACCCCACGGGAGCTACATACGTCCCATCCAGATGAACCGCAGCCGCATAGGAGCCCTGAGGGAAAAATCCGGGGGCCGCAGGCAGGAACGTGGCGCTGCCCTTTGCTGTGCCGGAGGCGTTGGCAACCATCACCGGAACGGTGCCCGAGCCGACATCCGTGGCCTGCACGTTTATCTGCGTCGGGCTGATGTAATAGACCGCAGCATTTTGCCCGCCGAAGGTGACGCTCACGCCGTCTAATTCCGTGGGCAGGCCTGTACCGTTTGCCGGAAAATCGGATGCGCGCCAAGAGCGGGTAGTCGTCGATAAATTCGTTCCGTAGATGGCCACCCACGATCCCGCTTCTATAGAAGATGAAGCTCCCGTGGCGTTCGCGATGCCGCTCACGGCGACTGCCGGGTTTGAGATCCCAAAAAATGTTGCAGTGACGGTTGTCGAACCCTTGATGGCTCCCTTCACGCCTGTAACGGTAAAGTTCAACGCCCCGCCGGCCGAAATCGTTTGGTTCGCGCCGCAGGAGAGAAGAAAGTCGCTGCGAGCGTCACCCAGCGTGTAGGTACAACCGTAAGTCCCGGCGGGCAAGCCGGTAACCCGCACCGAAGGGCTGGCATTGCTGACAGTGCTGATCAGGGATACCGCATGCGTTCCATCCGGTCTGACAAACGCAACAGCCGTATAGGCCTGATTGCTGCTGACGACTGCTTCCTGGACGGAGCCATCCGGCACATATCCCCAAAATTGCGGAAAGAACCAGGCTGGTCCGCGCCCGTCGCTGGTTTCCGTGCCATCTACGTATTGGGCCGTGTACGGATTGGTGTTCAGGAGCGTAAGCCAGTTGGTGGATTGGGGACCGATGTCGGAATATCGCATGGTTCCGGCCGGCTGCAGGTTCATTTCCAGGGCAAATTCGTCCGAGATGGACATCGCTTCCCATTCGGTCATGATCGCCGGCAGACCGTCAGCGGCTGCGGCCAACTGCACGCCTCTGAGATTACCGACCACAGTGTCATACCAGTGCGTGGAGACCCCGGTAATCACGCCGCTTCCGGCAACTGCTTTGACGCCCTGGTACCATGCCGCGGCATGGCTCGAGAAAGTCGTGGAGCAGCACCAGATTTCGGGCGTGAAGCCCAGCGCCTTCAGGCGGCTCTTAACGGTCTGCGCGACGGCGCCGAGAAGCCCGTACGTCCAACGGCCGCCGTCCACATTCCCGCATACCGACGGCGGCGGCGCGTTGCCGGACGAGTCGCAATGCAGATCCGGCTCAACGTCGAGATCGAGAATATCCGGCACGAAGTTGTACTTGTTGTAGTCATGGACGAAGACCGCGGTAATCTCCTCTGCTATCTCCGCGGCGCTGTTCCACAGGTACGCTGAGTTTCCGGTTCGATGAATATATTGAAGGATGAAGTACGGAGTTTTGCCCACAGCCTGCAATTGGGCTTTCATCCCAGTGGATCCGAGCCAGTAGTTGTCGATTACCCAATCGTTCTTCGTCAGAGGAAATGTCGTGGGGCAATTGACGAGGGTCTGGTCCGCGCAGTTGAAATGGTTGGGATCGCCGTCGTCGTTCACGCTGGTGAATAACAGATTGCTTTCGCCGCTACCGCACACCGGCGCTGTTCCCGGTCCGAGCGCGCATAGACCGAAAACATCGACATTGTTCTCGATGTCGCTGGGTTGATCGGTGAACTGCAGAGTGTTGACCCCGAGTTGGTTTACCAGCTGGCTGATGAACGCCTGCTTCATGGAAGGCCAGTTGGGCTCCGCGGCGATCATCCCCGAGCCGTTTGGACCGGGACCGGTGCTGGGTATCACCATCCAGTATTTGTGGGTTTGGTATTGCGTTGAGGGCGTTACCGCGATGGTAACGGTCTGACTCCATCCGAGCCCCGGAAGCAGGGCCAATAAGGCGCAGCCGGGAATAAAACAACGCGTCGGCGGGCCATCGCGTCGATGGAGGAACCGCAGGTGCATCACGAGCCCCGTATCGGCAGTTTAGCACCGGTAAGTTCTAGTACCATCACAGGCGCGCTGCAGCGCAACGCGCGCTAACATGGCTTCGTAGAATGCAAACGGTCGACCGATTTTTCGGCAGAGCCGTCAGCAGCAAGGAGTTAACCACTTGAAACGAGTACTCGTCAACGGAGCCGGCGGATTTATCGGAGGCCATCTTGTCAAAAGACTGAAGCAGGAGGGTCATTGGGTCCGGGGCGTGGACCTGAAAAGGCACGAATACTCCGAGCTGCCCGCGGATGAGTTTATCGTTGCGGATCTTCGCGATCAGAAAATGGCGCGTCAGGCCGTCGAAGGGATCGAGGAGGTTTACCAGCTTGCCGCCGATATGGGCGGCGCGGGCTATATTTTCACCGGCGAGCACGATGCCCAGGTGATGCACAATTCGGCGACCATTAATCTCAACACGCTCGAATACGGACGCATGGCCGGAGTGAAGAAGTTTTTCTACTCGTCTTCGGCCTGCATGTACCCCGAGTACAACCAGCTCGATCCCGCCAATCCGAAGTGCTCGGAAGATTCCGCTTATCCGGCGGCTCCCGACAGCGAGTACGGATGGGAGAAGCTCTTCAGCGAGCGGCTCTACATGTCGTATATGCGGAATTACAAGGTGCAGGTACGCGTGGCCCGCTTTCACAACATTTTCGGTCCGCTGGGCACATGGCGGGACGGACGCGAAAAGGCTCCGGCGGCGATCTGCCGCAAGGTCGCCGAAGCGCAGGACGGCGGCGAAATCGAAATCTGGGGCGACGGACTCCAGACCCGGTCCTTCCTTTATATCGACGAATGTCTGGAGGGAGTTCGCCGACTGATGGAATCCGACTTCACCGGCCCGGTCAATATCGGGTCGGAGGAAATGGTGACGATCAACCAGCTTGCCGAGATGGCGATCGGCATGTCGGGAAAGAAACTGGGGATCCGGCACATCGACGGACCTATGGGCGTCCGCGGGCGCAATTCCGATAACCGGCTTATTCGGGAAAAACTGGGCTGGGGTCCCTCGCGGCTGCTTCGGGAAGGGCTGCAGAAAACGTTCGACTGGATCAGCGGTGAAGTCGAACAACACCGTGCTGCCACGCTCGTGGCCAGCCGCGATTCAGTGACGTCTTCCGTTGGCGCCGCGCGGCACTGACGCGCTGGTTTACGGTTTTTTCGCAGCGCTTTTGCGGGGGATGCCGACAATCGAGTGAGAGCCCTGAGTCACGGGCTCGCTCAGGGGCGCACGTTCCTGAAAGTAATCCGGAATCGTCCATAAGTTGTAGTCGGCATCGAGCAGGATTTCCTGCGCCCACCCCTGCCTCCCTGGAAATGCGCGTTCTTCGGCCCAGTCGCAGAATTCAAACACAATAGCGGGGGGTGAAGAACCCCGCAAAAGCTCCTGCGCTCCCAGGAAGACGTGGGCTTCGTATCCTTCGGTATCGATTTTCATTACCGATACCTGCCCGACGGCGCGTTCACGCAGAATGGAATCCAGCGATCCGGCCGGAACGCCGGTGGGCGCGGTATTGAACTGCGGAGCGGAAGATGCCATGCCGAAGTGGCTCTCCGGCGGTATATAGAGCGGAACGGAATCGCAACCGGGCACGCTCACCGCGCACGCTGCAACTTCCACATTCGAAAGGTGGTTCAGAGCCACATTCTTCTTCAGATAGGGCAATACCTGAGGCGAAGGCTCGATCGCAATGACGCGCTCCGCATGCGGAGCCAGGGCGACGGTAAATGCCCCGATGTTGGCTCCTACATCCACGAAGGCGGCATTGGAAGAAGCGTGACGCCTAAGAAACTGCAGCGTCTCCGGCTCGTAAACGCCATCCATCCATAGCGAAAGTCCAACCGGTTCCAGGAGATTCGGCACCACCATGCCGCTTCCGTCGCCGTTGCGGACGAAGGCGGGCGCCGACCGCGTGCTTCGGGGCAAAAGCGCTCGCGCTACTTTCGCTTTCCCTCTCATGCCTGAAGGGATAGATCGAAGCACCCCCGAAAGGATTCGCATGGACAGGGGACTGGCGGGGAGATGCTCCATTGCTGCGCTCTTCGTCAGTATTTCATAAACATTGAAGCGGGCCACTCGCCTGAGAGATATATGTACTCTATCTAACTAAAAGACTACGAGTACTCTCCGAACCAATGTGCTAAATTTAACACTTATTAGCTTGTCCGCGATGATCTACCAAGGACCGAAATTCGGAGAACACGCGGCGGAGAGCATCAGTAATGCACCGCAACCGGCTATTCTTCCGCCCATTGCCGTTTCACTACTTGTCGGGGCTTACCGATCGCTCGACCTTCTCTGAACGCGGAACCTGCCACCCAGTATGAAAGCAATTCTCCTCAATTTGCTGTTTTGTCTGGCGGCGCAGGCCACGATCACGCAGGTTCAGCAGGTAACAGTCGGGGCGAGCTCCTGCACTGGAAGCTCCTGCGCGGTGCCGGTTACAGCGACCGGTACGGGCCACATACTGGTGGCTATGTTCGCACTGGCGAGCCAGAACGATACCGTAATCACGGTTGCCGACAATTCCAACGTCTGGGTACACGCACCGAATTGCAACGGCTTGAACGGCGGTTTGAACGTGGATTGCTGGTATGTTCTGAGCTCCACCGCCGGTGCTACCACTGTCACAGCAACGATAAGTGCATCCGGCGGCGGCCGCGGGGTGGAATTCTATGAATTTTCCATCGGCGCCGGCTGCTTTGCCTATCTCGACAGTTCCAGTTCCACTACCATTACTACGTCCAACGCCGCGCAATCCGGCATCGGGCTATCGCTGACCGGAACCAACGATGTAATTATTCAGCAGATTTATGCCAACGCGCTTATTTCGTCGGTCAGCGGCGGTTACACGGCGTCAGCGGCGCCGGGGACCAATAATCGGTCCGCCGCGTCGTTGCTGAACACGACGACAGGTACGGCGCCGATCTGGACGCTGGCGTCATCCTCAGTCGCCGTCGCAAATGCTGTCGCCTTTTCCGAAGCCTGCTCGGTTTCCGTCAGCATCAGCCCGACGAGTGTTTCGCTGTTCCCAGGGCAGACGCAGCAATTCACGGCCACCGTAGTGGGCAGCGCGACTACTGCGGTTACCTGGTCGGTCAGTCCGACGTCGGTTGGCTCGGTTGATCCCAATACCGGCCTTTATACTGTTCCGATAAACGTTGCCGCCGCGAATACGGACACGGTTATCGCCACCAGCGTCGCCGACAACACCAAGACTGCTTCCGCAACGATTTCGGTAACGGCCGGAAATGCAGTTTTGGGAACTTTTCAGCTCAGCGAATTATTTGGCGGCAGTTGGCCGGACCAGCCGATTGAATTCGCTTATAACCAGGGATCTGGTGCGCCGTCAATGGCATACATGATAGGACCGTCCGGCGGGGAGGTCGCCTACCAGTGGGTCTCGACCTGCTCAGCTCCCGGGGCGAACGGCTGTATTGCAGTGCGGAGCAGTCTGCCTCCCGGCTCGAACTACACATGGACGCTGGTATCCGGTGTGGCCCCACTGGCAGCGCCGGTGAATCCGGTGTCCATGGCCACTGTAGGCAATAATATCGAGATTACCAACGGGCTGACGGGAATACGCATCCCTACTCAGGCGGCCAACGGCACGCCGTTCAATTTGGCGCCGATTCAGGGCATTAAGCTCCTGAACGGTGTTTGGACGGGGGTGGGAGGGTCACCCAATCTGCTTTATGCGCAGAGCATGGCCAATAACGGAAACCTGGGCAACCAGCTCCAGACACCAATGTTCTCTGCGACCGGTTATTCGGTGCAGGTGGTCGATCAGGGTCCGCTCAAGACGGTGGTGACGGTCAGCTATACCTTTAACCGGCCGCAGTATCTGATCCCCGCCGGGACGAGCCCTGCTGTGATCGTCAACAACGCGGGCACGGGGCACTATACCTTCACTGCGACGTTGTATGCCAACTCCAAGTCGGTATTGATCGATGAAGACACCGACATGGTGTTTTCTTACTATGTCCCGATTAATGCGGAATTGCAGCCGGACACCGCGCGATGGCGAGGTCACGATTCGGTGGATGGCAGCGGCGTAAACAATCCGGTCTGCGGGTATGAGCCGGCGCTGACCGTAAACAACGCAACGGCGACCAATCCGATTGTGATTACCACTTCGACTTCCGGCAGCCTGACCAACGGACAGCGCGTGCAGATTGCGGGCGTGGTGGGAAACGTCACAGCCAACGGGACCTGGTATGCAAAGACCGCCGGGTTCTCCGCTACACAGTTCGCACTCTACAGTGACGCGAATTTAACGGTCACGGTGGCGGGAATCGGCGTTTATCTGGGTGGCGGGACAGTCAAGCCCGCTTACCGCGGCCAGGGTTTATCACCGGTTTCGGATGCGTTTCAGGATCTGAGTTTCACTACTGACCGCTCTGCCGGCTACAGCTGCACTACAACCAGCTATCGCAAATTGCTGGCCGATTATCCTGCTGGTTCGCATGCGGCGGCCTGGTACGTGGAGATGTATAAATCTTCGGCAGGCTCAACTGCGCCGGTCGTGGGCTTCTATGTGGGGCGTGCATCGAAGCAGTTGTATTCGGCGACGGGTCCTTCGCTGCCGGGCATCTACAGCAGCATTAGTCATTTCATTACTCATGCGCAGGCCGCGGGGATACAGGTGGACTCCCTGGTTCGCGGCCCGGACGGTTCGACTGCGTGCCCCGTCGCATTGCCGTGCAGCGGAGCCAATGACGCCGTCATTCACCGCAATTGGGGCATCTTTGCCGGTACCCAGGCAGACCTGTTAAGTCCGAACCTGCATCAGCCGATTGCCGATGAACAGAACATGATGACAGGCATCAATCTGTCCCGGCTCTATACGTATCAGCTGGTTTATCCCGATCCGAATCCCGGTCAACCATTCGGCGGCTGGCAGTGGCTGTATCTTTCCTCCGCCACCGCCAATCAGCTGGAGAGTTGGGTCCAGAACGGGACATCGGTCTGTGGCGCGACAACATGTTATGCCACTCTCCTGAACAATTCGGAGGGGTCTTTCGCAGGCCAGGCGCTGGTGGCTTTATGGCAGGGGAACAATGTCGCAGCCGTGCAGACGGCGCTGAGTTCGGCTACCAATGTCGCGACACAATTAACGCGCGCGCTGTCGGCCGGCGACAACCACTTCGATGCCGTACTGGGGTATTACCAACTCGGACTGGCCACTTCTCCGGAAGTCGCGGTGCTGAACGCCATTTTGATGAACGCAAATACCACATCGACGCAGAAGATCCTGGCCAAGGCGGAGTTGGCGCTGTTCGGCAGCATCTTCTGGGACGATGACTGGTTTCCCATCGATAACAACTCGGGCGAAAGTCTCGGCCTCGCGAATCAGGTGCAGCAGTATCTGGAGTACCGCGCGCAGTCGGTCTTCGCCGATTCCTCGCAGCCTTTCCTCAGCCAGCAGCTTGCGGCAGCGGCCAATAACGCAACGATCGATTTCACAAATTACTTCAGTTCCACCGGGGCGGCGGCGGGGTCGACGCATTATCAATCGGCATTTTTTGAACCGCTGATTCTCAATTACATGACTCCCGGCAATCAGGGATTGCTGAGTCTCTCCGATCCGAAGTGGACGCTTTATGCGAACTGGGAGTTGTCAACTCAGACGCCGCCCGAGCCGCGCTTCGGCAATGTGCGCAAAGGATACAGCAACGGCGACGGCAATACCGAAGCGGATGTGCGGACCGGGATGCTGGGCACGGCCTTCCATAACGCCGGAGTGAATCCGACGCTGGCCGGGAATCTCATGTGGGCATGGCAGCAGTCCAACACCGCCGGCCAGCTCACTGAGGACTCGCAGTTCGTGACCACGCTGGCGGTGATCGATCCGACCATTACGGCGGTTGCGCCGCAGTTGGCCAGCACCAACATCCCGGGCTATCACTCGGTGGAGCGTTTCAACTTCGGCACTCCCAATGAAACGGCGCTATGGTTCATCAACGGCGGCTTCTATCAGGTGGGAGGACACCGCCATTACGATGACGGCCAGGTCTCGATTTATGCTCATTCCGCGCCGCTGGCGATTGACTTCAACGCCAATCTGTATAATCCCGAGACTCCGGGGCGTTTCATACACAACTCAATTGTTTACGACTCGGAACGGACGTCCACGTGGAATGCGGATCGCCCCCCCCTCGAAGATGTCTCGACATTGATGAGCAGTCCGACCAACACGGAATTCGCTGCCTTCCGGAATTCCTCTACTTCCACGGGCACGTTTAATACTTCGGATGGAACGGTTTGGTCGCGCACGGTGCGCACGATGAATTTCGATCCCAGCTATCCGATCATCTATGTCACCGACACGTTCCCGACCGGGACGAGCGCCGCAGCCGGAAAGACACTCACCTGGAATCTGATGGCGATGACAGCCGGAGCCGCCGCAGCAACCGGAACAGCCGGATCGTCCGTAATTACCCCGGCGGGATCCATCACCCCCACGCCGAGGTTCAGCACGGGCTGCCAGTCACCTGCGGGAGAACTGCCGTCCGGCGGGTCTCCTCTCCCGTTGGCGAACGGCCTCAATCACTTCAACTTTACGGGCGCTGTGTGGCCCCGGCATGCCACTCAGGGGATCAACTGGGATCTGTACATGATTCCGATCGATGCGACGGGGCAATTCTTTATCGGGAGTTGGGGTCACGGCTGCCAATCCAGCACTGAGTCAGGCCAGTATCAGAATGCTAACGGCAGCGGATTCGTCGAGAGCCAATACATCCTGCGCGTGCACGACACCGGCCCGTTCACAACCGTAATCCTCCCGTATCGCAAGACCGAAACGCCCACTCGCACGGTAATCCAGTCGGGTTGTGGTACGCAGGTCTCACAAACCACCGCATCCGGTACCGAGACTACCTGTTTCAACGCTTCCATGGCGATGTATGCCGGTATCCGGAGCCGAATCCTGACGGTTTACGATGCGACGACGCAATCGGCTTTTGGTTTCCAGGTTTCGGGTGGGACTCAGGAAGTATCCGTGCAATCCGATCAGATCGTCTGGACTATCAATGGGGTCGCGTCGGGCACAAGGAACATAACGCTCCCCGGTAACTGGTACCCGAGTCCGGCGGCCGGCGTCACGCGCTCCGGCGACACCTATTCGTACAACTACATCGGTGGTCAGCAGATTGCGCCGGTGACGATCACTTTCTCGCAACTTCCGTTGCCATAAATGAGAACTGAGCGACAGCGTGCAGGGGAATAAGGTGATCCGAGTGGCCAGGTCCCTGGGCGCCGGCATCATTCTTTTCGTCGCGTGCGGCTGCGGTCAGCTGGCTGCGCAGGATCTGGCCTTCGTACCCAATCAAGGCCAATTCGCTCCTGGAGTTTCATTTGAGGCGCGGGGAAGCAACTACGTTATCTCGCTGGCAGGAAGCGAGACTACGCTGCGTGTGGGAAGCGGATCGGCAACGATGAAGTTCAGCAGAGGGAAATCCGGCATTCCCGAGGCTCTGGACCCTCAGCCGGGCCACAGCAACTATCTGATCGGGAACGATCCCTCGCAGTGGAAGACCGGCGTTCCCCATTTTTCACGGGTACGATACAGCGGTGTCTATCCGGGGATTGACGTCGTCTACTACGGCAATCAGCGTCAGCTCGAATATGACTTTGTCGTCTCGCCGCAGGCGGACCCCGGCAGAATCGGGATCGAATTCGAGCACGTCAATCGGCTCGAAATTGGTCCTGGCGGCGATTTGACAGTCGGCATTGCGCAATCCGAGTTGAGACTTCTGAAACCGGTTATCTATCAGGAGATCGGCGGTGTGCGGCGGCGGATTGCGGGAAGCTATGTGCTGCGCGGCCGCAATCGCGTCGGACTGCGGATCTCCGCATACGACCATCGCTTTCCTCTGGTCATCGATCCGATCCTTAGCTATGCAACCTTTCTGGGCGGGAGCACGGCTTTGGTGGGGCAGGTACCGGATGAGGTCGCGTATGCGGTGACAACGGATTCGAACAATAACGCCTATGTCACGGGTTACACCAGTTCCACGAACTTTCCGGTTTCAGCGGGTTTTCAGAATACAAACCAGGGAGCAACATCCAATGCGTTTGTTACCAAATACAGCTCGACGGGCACAGTGGTCTACTCGACATATCTGGGCGGGACAGGGCAGGATATAGCCTACGGCATCGCAGTCGATTCTTCCGGTGCCGCTTACATAACAGGTTCCACGACTTCCGCACAATTTCCGACTACCAACGGTGCTTATGCAACCGGTTTGGCGGGTTCGGGTGTGACGAATGTTTTTATCACCAAACTCAACTCATCCGGAAACGGCTTGGTGTATTCCACCTATGTTGGCGGAACGGGCACTGATATTGGATACGGCATCGCCGTGGACGGTGCTATGGAGGCCACCATCACAGGCTCCACCACCTCCATGGACTATCCCGCTTCAGGCGGTTATCAGAATGCAAGCCCCGGTGGCACTTCTTCCCATGCGTTTGTAACCCGATTGAACGCGGCAGGGACGGCCTTTGCCTATTCGACCTATCTCGGGGGTTCCGGAACGGATCTCGGATATGCGGTCGCACTCGATTCCGCGGGTAACGCCTATGTTACCGGCTACACCAACTCGGCCAATTTCCCGGCAACAGCCGGTGTTGCGCAAACGACCCTGACCCCCGGCGGCGATTACGATGCCTTCGTCACCGCGCTCAACACGACCGGTACAGCTTTGGTGTACTCGACATTTCTCGGCGGCAGCAACGACGACTACGGAGTCGGTATTGCGGTCGACGCAAACGGTGACGCCTGGGTAGCCGGCACTACGGCTTCCAGCAACTATCCGGTCACCGGCGGAGTCCTGCAGGGGACGGCCGGCGGCGGCTTTGACGCCTTTGTGACGGAGCTGACTCCTTCCGGAACAACCGTCTATTCAACATTTTTGGGCGGAAGCGGGGATGACTTCGGACTTGCGATCGCTATCGATTCGACCGGCACCGCGTATGTCACCGGAGACACAGCTTCCACGAATTTTCCGATTACCTCCAACAACCTGCAAGCCACTATTAAGAGCGGTTACACCGTTTTTGTTTCCCAAATCACGCCGAGCGGTACGGCTTTGGATTTCTCCACCTACCTCGGAGGAACCGGCGATGAAACGGGCTACGGTATCGCAATCGATTCCGCGGGGGCAGCCTGGGTGGCTGGATATACAGGTTCTACCGATTTCCCGGTCACGAACCCCGCTGCCCAAGCCAACTTTGGCGGTGGAACCGATGCTTTCCTGGTGAAGCTGACAGGACTCGAGCCGCAGACGATCAGCTTCGGTCCGCTGAATGACGTTACATTCAGCGTCGGCCTTTCCTTTCCCCTGCCGGCGGCAACGGCGACTTCCGGAGGTGCGGTAACCTTCAGTTCGAACACGCCGCTGGTTTGCACCGTTACAGGGAGCACGGTGAGCATCGTAATGGGCGGCATCTGCACGATCGCGGCAAATCAGATCGGTAACGCGACTTACGATTCAGCTCCCCCCAACAACCAGAGTTTCACAGTCAAGCCGGCGCTGCAAACGATTGCCTTCGCGCCCTCCAATGTTACGTTCGGCACACCGCCGTTTTCGATAGCCTCAACCGCGTCGGCAACTTCCGGTCTTACGGTCAGCTTTTCTCCGAACACGCCGTCGGTATGTAGCGTCACCACGGCAGGTCTGGTGACAATTCTGACTACCGGCGCCTGCACGATAACCGCAAACCAGGGCGGCAACGCAAGTTACCAGGCCGCTCCGGCGAACATGCAGAGCATCACCGTGAATCACGAGCCACAGACCATCACGTTCAACCCTCCCGCCATGGTCAATTTCGGAATCGCTCCGTTCACGGTAACAGCGACCGCCAGTTCCGGTTTGGCGGTCACCCTTATATCGAGCACCCCGGCAACATGCACATACAATGCGGTCACGGGATTAGTGACGCTCGTGGCGCCTCCGGGAACCTGCACGATCGCGGCGAACCAGGGGGGTAATACAAACTATTTGGCGGCTCCCACAATCGCTCCGCCCATCACCGTGAACAAAGAGCCCCAAACCATTACCTTCGGTCAGATCAGCAACGCAAAGCTCAGCGTTAATACGGTCACCGCGCCGACCCCGACCGCCAGTTCCCAACTTGTCCCCGTCAATCTCGCCTCCACGACCGCCTCCATTTGCACTAATGTCGGAACGACTGTGACGCTCCACTCCCCGGGTATCTGTACGATTGAGGCAACGCAGGCGGGAAATGCGACCTTCGTTGCCGCCACTGCTGTTGATCAGAGTTTCACGGTCAACCCCTCGGCCTCCACCGATCAGACGATCAATTTCGCGGCGATCAGCCCCAACCCCATGGGGTTCACAACGATACCGTTTAACCTCTCGGCAACGGCAACTTCGAATCTTACCGTTGCTTTTGCTTCAAACATGCCGGGTGTTTGCACCGTCTCAGGTGTAGCGGTGACTCTGGTGAGCGTGGGCTCCTGTTCGATCACGGCGACGCAGCCTGGGAATTTTGCGTCCGGCACGGGCTTTGGCGCGGCGACGCCTGTTACGCGACTCATCACGATCAATCAGGGAACAAATACCATCAACTTTGCCAATCCGGGGAGCGTGGCGATGCCGGGGCCGTACATGCTGATGGCGAATGCGACTTCAGGACTGACGGTTAGTTTCAGTTCCACCACGCAGAGCGTTTGTAATGTCACCCCCGGAACCAACACGCTGACGCTGGTGACTACGGGCACCTGCACGATTACCGCGAATCAAGCCGGCAACGCAGACTATGTCGCGGCAACTCCGGTGATGCAGTTCTTCACGATTACCGCGGCTGTCAGCGGTGGAGGAGGTGGTGGCGGCGGGGGCGGCGGAGGCGCCGTGGGGGGCGGAGGTGGCCTTGTTGCGCTGACGGCTTCTCCTGCGAGTCTCACGTTCAACGTGCCTGCCAATGCGCCCGGCACGCAGACCGTAACGTTGACCTATTCAAACAGCTTCAAGGGCGCCCCTGGTTTTACCGCCACGGTCAACGTCAGCGACGGACCCGTATGGTTGACGGTATCGCCCACTTCCGGGGCCATGACGCAAGCCTCGTTCGACGGCGCCACATATTTCTATACGGCACTAATCACAATCAATGCGGACCCGAGTCACTTCGGCCCCGGTTACACGCTCAACGGCGAGATCGATTACCTCACGGACGACGGCAAGACGGCCTCGACCCTGGTGACCATGAAAGTCTCGAATTCGACGAGCGCGACGAAATTCAATGTCGCTCCGCAGACGCTGACTTTCAATTACACCCAGGGAGATACGAAGCTGCCGGCGGCGCAGAGCCTTTCGGTCTCCAGCTCTCCTGTTGGAGTCAGCTTCACAACATCTGCGTCGAGCAGCGGCAACTGGCTGGCTGTGGGGGCCGGGGGAGTTACCCCGGGCCCGGTATCGGTTTCGGTCAATGTGGCGAATCTGTCGCCCGGCACGTATAGCGGCACTGTAACTATCGCCGGCGCCTCCGCAACCAGCTCCAGTGCCCCTGCGACCAGCTCCGGTGCGACGAGCATTACCGTGCCGGTGACGATAACAGTGGCCGGCTCAAATCCGGCAGGTCTTTCGGTTTCGCCTCCAATGGAGAGTTTCTCGCTGGCGCAGGGAGCGAGCGCGGTGAGCGGTCAGGTGACGGTGTCGAACGTGGGCAGCGGGACGCTGAATTTCACGGCGCAGGCGGGTGTTTCCGGATCCGGCGCGCCGGCGTCATGGCTGACGCTTGCGAACACCGGCGGCTCAGCCACGTCATCGACACCGGCGGCATTGGGTTTCACGATCGATCCGACGGGGCTGACTCCGGGGCTGTATACCGGCCAGATCACGGTGAGCGATACCGCATCGGCGAATCGATCAACGGTAACGGTGGTGCTGACGGTGACGCAGGCCGCGGAGTCGATACAGCTTTCACAGACCGGACTGGCCTTTTCAGGAGCGACCGGAGGCGCGCAACCGCCGGGTCAAGCCTTCACGGTAGCCAACTCCGGCGCCGGAACGCTGAACTGGACGGCGCAGATCAGCACGCTGAGCGGCGGCTCCTGGCTGCTGTTGTCAGCGGGCGGGGGAGCGTCAGTGAGCGGCCAGTCGGGAATACCGGTGGTCGTTTCAGTGGATCCGACGGGCTTAACGCCGGGTCAGTACTACGGGTCGGTGAACATCATTGCAACGGGCGCCACCAACAGCCCGCAAACGGTATCGGTGGTGCTGACGGTGTCGGCCGCGAGCTCGGGTGAAACACTTTCAACCGGCGGTGTGATTCTGGCGGGTCCGGCGGGAAGCACGACGCCGATGCAGCAGACGGTGAACGTATTTAATCCGTCGACGGGTGCGGTGACGTATACGGCAAGCGTATCGATGGCGAACGGAACGGGCTGGTTGTCGGTGACGCCGTCCAGCGGATCTGTCAGTCCGGGAACGAGCGGGATTCCGGTTACGGTGAATCTAAGCGGTCTGGCGGCAGGCTTGTATACCGGAACCGTAAGCCTGGCGTTTGGCGACGGCAGCAGCGCGACGATTGAGGTGCTGGCGCTGGCTACCGGCGGAGCGACGGGAAGCGCGGTAACAGGGAAAGCAGGCAATAAGCCACGGCCTTTGGCTCTGACCGCATGTGCGGGAGGCAAGCCGGGGTTCCTGATACCGATCCTGCAGCAGCCGGTGAATCAGTCGACGGTGGCAGTGGCGGCGCCGCAGACGGTGGAAGTTGAAATCATCGACAGTTGCGGCAATCCGGTAACAGCGGCGGCGGGAGGAACGGTTCAGGTCACGTTCAGCAATAACGATCCGGGGCTGAACCTGCAGGATATCGGCGGCGGGATTTGGGAAGCGACATGGACGCCGGTGAACGCCGGCCCGCGAGTGACGCTGCAGGTGGTGGCATCGGAGGCTGGGATCACGCTGAATCCGACTCTGAACATCGGCAACAGCGTGACGGTGACGGTGGCGGGAGCGACCGCGACAACGGCGCCGCAGCCGACCGGTGTGGCGAACGCGGCGAGCGCGGCATTGGCGACGCCGGGCGTGGTTGCGCCGGGCAGTTACGTGGCGATCTACGGCACAGGTCTGGCGGGAAGTGGGAATCCGTCGGCGACTTCGTTACCGTTGCCGATGACGTTGAACGGAACGCAACTGCTGCTGGGCGGGATTCCGATGCCGCTGCTTTATGCGGGTCCGACGCAGATCAATGCGATCGTACCTCAGGGGCTTGGGCCGAACGCGACATATCCGCTGGTGGTGGTGACGGGCGGGACAGTGCAGTCGGTGCCGATGGCCTTGACAGTGACGGAACTGCAGCCGGGGGTTTATACGACGAACTTCTCGGGATCGGGCGCGGGCATCGTGGCCGATGCGATAACCGGACAGTTGAACAGCGCGTCGAATCCGGCGCATGTGAATGATTACCTGACAATCTACGGCACCGGGCTGGGAGCGGTGAGCGGTTCGAACGGACAGGCCGCACCGGCGGATGGCGCGGCTACGCCGGCGACAGACAGCAACGGGCTGCCCCTTGTGTTTCAGAACACGGCGACAGTGACGGCAACGGTGGGAGGAGTGAGTGCGCAGGTGCTGTTCTCAGGACTGACGGCGACGCTCGCCGCGCTCTATCAGGTGGATGTGCAGGTGCCGCAGGGCATAACCCCGGGCAGCGCAGTGCCGGTCGTCATCACGGAAACCGATACCACAACCGGCGCCACGGCAAGTTCCAATCCGGTAACGATTGTCGTTCAGTAGGCATTTGCGGTCTTGACGGAAGTATCGAAGCCGTATAACATTCCGGCATGAAAAGCGGTCGATATGTGCCGGGTTTTGTTGTAATCTGTGCTGGTCTCACGCTGGCTCAGACAGCTCCCCAACGAACGGTGAAGACCGCCTACACTGACCGGTTCGTCGTCGTTAACGGCCTGCGCCTGCACTATTTGGATTGGGGTTCCACGGACAAGCCCGCATTCATCATGCTGCACGGCATCTCCCGAGTAGCGCATCAGTTCGACCATCTGGCTCCGTATTTCACAGCCGACTATCAATGTGATCGCCATCGACATGCGCGGTCACGGCGACTCGGACTGGTCTCCCGAAGGCGCGTACGTAGTGGAAGATTATGTTCGTGACCTTGAAGCGTTCGTCGCGCAGCTCGATCTGCACGGCGTGACACTGTTGGGAAACTCAACCGGCGGCCGGGTCGTACAAGTCTACGCCGGGTTGCATCCGGATCGAGTGGCGCGACTGATTGTCGAAGACGTCGGGCCGGAACGCACCAATGAAATCGCGTCTGCATTTACCCGCCAGGTGGAGAACGAGAAGGATGGTTGGGCTTCCGAGGACGAACTGCTCGCATTTCTGAAGAAAAGCAACGGCAGGACACCGGAGCCGATTTTAAGGACCTACGCTCACTTCGCGAGCAAACAGCGCGACGACGGCCGAATCGTGTGGAAGCGCGACCCCAACCTTGCCAAAGGCTTTGTACCGACCGAACTCTGGCGGTTTGTCAGCGGGATCAAATGTCCGACGATTTACATTCTGGGAGGAGCGAGCCGCATCGTTCCGCCGGAGACCCGGCAGAGACTGAAAGAAACACTTCCCGACGTTCAGATTGTCGTTATGCCGGGCCTCGGACATTATCCCGATCAGGAGGCAACGGCAGCCTTTATCCCTATCGTCCAGGCGTTTCTGGGCGGAGCACGGGTGCGGTAGCACAAATCGGCTTCCTCCTCACCGGCCGGGAGATAATTGGAACAATAGATGATCCGCGTGTTATCGATTATGGAATCGGATTTTGTCTCCGGCCCCGCCAAGAATCTCCTCGAATTTGCGAAGCGCGCGCGCAATCCTTCTAATGGCCTTCCGGGTGTCGAACTCACCGCGGCGACTTATCAGCGGGGGAACGGCAATCCGGCGGACAATGGATTCGTAGCGGCTGCGGCTCGAGCCGGCGTAACGATGGACATCATTCCCGAAAAGCGCCGTTTCGATACGTCGGTTATTTCCCATATCGAAAGCATTCTGGAGCTGCGCAAACCCGACATTGTCCAGACGCACAACGTCAAGTCCCACTTCCTGATGCGCTGGTCCGGACTGTGGCGCAAGTACCGGTGGATCGCATATCACCACGGCTACGTAACGACGGACACAAAGATGCTGCTGTACAATCAACTCGACCGCTGGAGCCTGCAAAAGCCGGCGCATCTGGTGACAGTCTGCGGACCTTTCCGTGAGCAACTCGAATCCCGCGGCATTCCGTCGAACCGAATCACAGTTCGCCACAACGCCATTAAGCCGTTCGTAACACCGCCTGCCGAGGATGTCGACGCCGTGCGCCGATCCATCCCGTGCCCTGTTTCGACGCCTCTCATGCTGATGGTGAGCCGCTTGTCTCACGAAAAAGGCCATGTGGATCTGCTGGAAGCGCTTGCGATACTGAAACGAAGCGGAACCAGGCGCCATACGGTAATTGTTGGTGAAGGATACGAGCGCGGCGCCATCGAGCGCGCACGGGAACGCCTGGGTTTACAGGACGACGTCACTTTGGCCGGCCACAAAGACGACGTGCGGCCGTATTTCGCGATTGCCAATCTCTATCTGATGCCCTCACACTCGGAAGGCTCGCCGAACTCGCTGCTTGAGGCGATGGCCGCCGGAGTGCCGTGCGTAGCTTCCAGTGTGGGCGGCGTCCCCGAAATCATGACCAATGAGCGCACCGGTCTGCTGACGCCCCCGTCGAATCCGGAAGCGTTGGCAAAGGCGATCGGCCGTCTTCTCACCGATCCGGCGCTCGCCGCGTCTCTCGCCGACAATGCCCGCATCGAGATCGCACGTTTCACGCCCGAAGTTCATCACGCAAATCTGGTCCGCGTTTATCAGCAGGTGCTCGGCAGCCCCGCAGGCAGCGCCTCGCGCCGGCAGCCCGCGGAAAGCGCTTGATTGGCATGCCCGCCATATCGGTGATTGTCCCGCTTTATAACAAAGCCGCCTATGTCGATCGGTGTCTCGATGCGATTCTGGGGCAGTCGTTCACGGATTTTGAACTGATCGTGGTAAACGACGGCTCGACCGATGGAAGCGAAAAGATTGTCGCGCGGCGTAAGGACGCCCGGCTGAAGCTGGTTTCGCAGGCGAACGCAGGCCCCGGACCTGCCCGGAATCACGGAGTAAAGTTGGCGACGAGCACGCTGTTGGCTTTTCTCGACAGCGACGACGCCTGGCATCCCGATTATCTGAAGGAAACCGTCGATAAGATGGCCAGCCTCCCCGAAGACGCCGCCACCCTTACATGGGGCATGAAAAATTATCCGCGCGACGAGTCGACTGAGCGGCGATGGAAAGACACAGGCGTTCCCGATGGAATGTTCCGGGCGAGGCCGGATAGCGATGCTGGCGTGATTATCGCTATGCTGGCCGCCATGATGACCCCGGCGACCGTGATTCGCAAAGCCCCATTCGACGAGTTGGGAGGGTTCTACGCGAAGTACCGCTGCCTTTATTCCGAAGACACCTGGCTCTACCTGAAACTTATGCTGCGATACGCGGCGGCGTTCGACTCCCGGCCTTTGACCTTCCGGTATGAAGATGCCGCCGAGTTATCGATGAACCTGCAGGGGGTGCGTCCAATCGAACCCTTTCTCCTGGATCCCGGCAGCGTTACAGACGACTGCCCCCCGGGAATGGCGCCCTTGCTGCGCGAAGTGTTGGCCCGGCGCGCGCTCAAAACAGCCAGCGTTTACGGGTATTGGGGAGAGTTCCGAAAAGCCCGGCAACTGTTCCGGGGTTTTGTGTCGCCAAAAGATTGGCGCCTGCCTTGGTTTGCTACCAGTCTGGCAAGTTGCACACCGCTGACTGGTTGGGTCGGCGGTCTCGCGCGGGCGGCGGGCCATCGAAAAGGCGGCGGCTGATGATGTTTCGCCTGAGCCCGCAAAAGATTGCCTGCATTGCCGCGGCGATTTGTCTTTACGCGACAGCTGCCTGGATCTATACTCCCGTGATCTCCAATCATCCCTACGGATATGACGAGGCGGACTACATGTTTGCCGGGCAGCAGGGTCTCTGGACGAACTACAGCGGCGAACACACGCTTTCGTTTGTTGAGTTCGTCAGGAAAGGCCTGGAATTGTCGCGTGATTCCGGCAAGAGGCAATCGCTTTCGGAGTACATCCGCGCCAGCGGGGACGTTGACTTTTACCGTCACTTCCACGGACCCATGTATGTTTACTGGATCGCGCTCGTCCGCGATGCGGGAGCGCGGGAAGAAAACGTGTTCCGCGGGAGCGGTCTGCTGATCCACTTCGCGGCTGCGACGTTGATCCTGTTTGGGGTCTGGGCAATGTTCCCCTCGTTGCCGCCGATAGCGGCATTGCTGGCGTGCGCGTTATTCGTGTTCGACCGCGCCGCGCTGACCGCCGCATCCTTCATCACGCAACACGTTCTATTCACTTTTTTCTGTATTGCTTCGTTGACGGCATGTTCGATGTTTCTGCGCAATCTGGAAACGAAGTGGTTTTACGTTTCCATTGCGCTGATCTCGTGCGCGGTCTGTACCGTCGAAACCAGTGTCCTGATATTGGGCGCTCTGGGTTTGTCCATGCTGGTCGAACATCGCCGCGTGCGGGAGAAGTGGCCTGGACTGAAGGCGTTCGCGGGTCTGCTTCTCAGAGGAACCGGCGTCTTTATCCTGACTATGCTGATCTGCTGGCCGATGGGCATTCTGAAGCTGGGGATCGCGAAAGCTTTTTTGCAGCAGATTTACATAGCCGTTTACCGCAAAACGTTTAGTCCGCTTAGCCCTCTGGGACTGTGGGAAACCGAATTCCGCGTATCGCCTGCCGAGTTTTCCCTGCTGGTGGCGGGCGCCGTCGCGGCATTTATTCTGTGGCGTCGTTTCGCCCAGCGGCGTGAGCTGTTGCCTTGGCTCGCCTTCATCCTCGTTTTCGTTTTGGTCACGCTTAAGGTCACGGTTCCTTACACCTATTACTACGCTCCTTTGACAGCGGCCTTAGCCGTCGCGACGGGAGCGTCACTCGGAATACTGTGGAGACGCTGGCCATGGGTGGGGCGGTTCGGTCTCCTGCTTGCCGTCGCTGCCTGTATCATTGGCATGACAATCCCGTTCCATGGCGTTCTCCGCGATTTGAAGGCTGCAAAGCCCTATGAATCGGCCGTCCTTCAGATGGTGGATCAGCATCCGGTCGAAGCGGGCCGTCAGCTCTATCTGCCCTATCAGTTGGTGCCGATGATGCACTATTACCGTCCCGATATCAAAACCACGGGATACGATGTCGATTCTCCGCTGCCGCGCCTGGCTGACGGAATCAGATCGCGGGACTCCGCGAATATTATGTTTTGCGAAACGGATTTCTGTAACGGACTCGAACGTCAGGCTCCGGGGCTTGTGGTCCGCAAGACTCTTCTGGACCGGCCCGGGCCGAACGGGCAGCCGTTCTATCTGATCGAAGTACGAAAATCGTAACGATAACTGAAAATGCAGCAGACCATCCGAGTTTGTCTCGTGGGAGCCGGTTACGTAGCGTCGCGCCATCTGGCGGCGTTGCGCGACCTGCCGTTTGTCAATGTCGTGGGAATCTGCGATGTAGACCGGAAAAAGGCCGAGGATCTGGCGGCCCGATTCAAAATACCGGGGGTATTCTCGTCGCTCAGTGAAATGGCCGGCGCAAGTCCGCAGGTAGTGCATATCCTGACGCCGCCGTCGTCCCACTGTGCCCTGACGCTTGAAGCTCTAGACATGGGTTGTCACGTTTTTGTCGAGAAGCCCATGGCCGAGACCGCGGAAGAATGCGACCGGATGATGGCCCGCGCTCGTGAAAAGCGGCTGATTCTTTCGGTGAACCATTCCATGCGCTTTGAGCCGGCCGTCGTAGCCGCTCTCGACCACGTTGCAAAAGGGCACTGCGGCGATATCCTCAGTGCATATTACTTTCGCGGATCGGACTATCCACCTTATCCCGGCGGGCCGCGGTCCGCGGTATACCGGCAGGGATCGTATCCGTTTCGCGATCTCGGCGTACATGCGGTCTACCTGCTGGAGGCTTTTCTCGGGCCTATCGAGAAGCTCTCGGAACGGCACTACGGCACCGGCAGAGATCCCATGCTTACGTTCGACGAATGGCGCGCCTCGGTTGAAGCGCAGCACGGCACCGGTGAGATTCTGCTCAGCTGGAATATGCATCCGTTGCAGAACGATCTCTGGGTTCACGGTACGCGCGGCATACTCCATGTGGACGCCTTCCTGCAGCGTTGTCATCTTCACCGCACGTACCCTGGGCCGAAGCAACTGCATTTCATCGTCAATGGACTCCGGCATGCCATGGCAAGCCTGAAGGAAATTCCGTCGTTTGTCATCCGTGCTGCGACGGGAAAACTGAAACCGTCGCCAGGAATCTACGCATCTGTCGTCGCGTTTCATCAGGCGTTGGCGGCAGGCGCCCCGGCGCCCGTTTCACCGGAAGAAGGACGGCGAGCGGTGGCGTTAGTCGCCGAAGCTTCGCGTGCCGCCGACGAAGAGAAAGATCGCATCGAGGCGGCCCGTCGGGAGGAACTGCCTGCGCCGGCTCGTATCCTCGTGACCGGAGCCGCCGGATTTCTGGGATCGGCGCTGACCCGGCGCTTGCGCGAACTTGGCGAAGCCCCGCGGGTCTTTCTGCGCCGACAGGCTGCGGCAGGCTCTGCCGCGGACGGTCTCGATGCAGTCTACGGGAGCCTCGGCGAACCCGATGCCGTGGACCGCGCGGTAGCTGGTGTCGAGGTTGTCTACCATGTCGGCGCGGCCATGAAGGGATGGCGCGAAGATTTCGAAGCCGGCACAATCTGGGGCACCCGAAACATCATCGAAGCGTGCCTGAAACACGGCGTACGGCTGGTCTACGTCAGTTCGCTCGGAGTGCTCGATCATGCGGGTCACGTCGATGGCGTGACGGTGAATGAAATGTCGCCGGTAGAGCCTCATCCCAGGCTTCGCGGCCTCTATTCGCAGACCAAGCTGGAAGCGGAGCAAATGGTGCTCGCCGCGATAGCCGAACGCGGATTGAAAGCGGTCGTTGTCCGTCCCGGACAGATTTTTGGGCCGGGCGCGGAACAGGTCACTCCGAATGGAGTAATTAAAGTCGCCGGAAAATGGATTCTCGCCGGTTCCGGACAACGCCCGCTGCCTTTGGTCTACCGGGACGACGTCGTGGATGCGCTTCTTCTCGCGGCGGAATCAGGCCCGGCATTGGGGCACATCGTGAACGTCGTGGATACGATTGCCGTCACACAGAACGAATATCTTCGGTACCAACTCCCGGCGGTGGGCGCCAAAGTATGGAAGGTTCCGGTGTCCTTTCTGCTCTTCGCCGGCGCCGGCGTCGAGATGCTGGGCAAGGCGCTGAAGCGCGATGTGCCGCTTTCCCGTTATAAGATCCGCGCGCTGAAGCCTTTGTCTCGAATTGATCCCGCCAATGTCGAAAAGCTCTTAGGGTGGAAGCCAAAGGTGGGAGTCAAAGAAGGCCTTGTGAGGACTTTCCTGCCAAAATAAGGGAAGTGCTTCCGGGCGTTCACAACGATTTTTTGCTGATTACAAAAGACTTATGATATGCACCCTATTCATCTCATGCTAAGTTCGGCGCGAGGAGAACTTGAGTGCTATGAAAGTCTGGCAACTGGCTGCGCTTCTTTCGGCCGGAGTTTGCGGAGCAACAATGGCGGCGGGACAAACAAAGGTCGATTTGAGCGCCCAGAGTAAGAACGTCGATTTTTCGCAGGCATCGTCGGTTCGACCGTTTCCGACGGGTTCGATGCTGCCGCCAACCTGCAGCGTGGGGCAAATGTTCTATTTGACCGGGTCTTCCTTTCCTGTCGAGGAGTGCATTGCACCAAACGTATGGTCGTCGATAACCGGGTTAGGCGGCGACGCGATTCTTAACGTGCAGCGGACCAGCGGGACGCAACTAACGATTGGATCGCAATGCGCCGTCACGACTCCTTGTATCTTTCGGATCGGATCGGCACTGTACAGCATAGCCGCGCCGTTAACGGCGACTCTGACGGGCGGCAGCGGTCTCGCCTATATTTACATCGATACCAATGGGAATATTGTGATAGGCGTGTCTTCCTCAACTGCTGCATGCTCCGGATGTCTGGTGGTCACGGCCACTACCCAGTATCCGATCGGCTGCATTCCGCTGGAAACCTGGAACGCCACCAACGGGGTTTGGGATCGGACGGGAACGAGCGACATAGCATTATTGAGCACTCCACCGACGCTGAATGCCGGCGCCAACGTTACGATTACTCAGACAGGCCCGGCTGTCACGATCGCGGCTTCCGGGGGCGGCGATTCCGGTGGTTCCGGTTCGGGCGGTTCCGGAGGTCCGACGGGCGTTTTTTTTAATCCCACTGATCCGACGCAATGGTTTCGCGATCACATCACTCTTGCTACAGGGTTTAACAACGGTCAGGATGGGTGGTCTTACGTAGGGAATTGCAACGCCGGATCGGGCTCCGGCGCCACCGGGTTTTCCTCCGAGAGCCTGCTTCCGACTACGTGGCTCTCGGTGACAGGCGCCGGCGCCGGTTGTTTTTATCTTTTCCCCACTACCGGCAACGGAACATACGGCACAAGCACCTTTGACTACTGGTCCGGCCAAACGCCGGCGATGCTCTATGTCGCGGCCACTTATTCGATGTCCGATCCGAACGGAACGCACTATGTCGGACTGAGTTCGGGAATCGGCGCGGGTCCCGATTTCATCGGTTGCCGCCAGATCGGTTCCGGGAACTGGTTTGCCGTCATTCATGCCGGCGGCCTCGATCTGGCAAAGACAGATACGGGAATCCCGCATGACACAAAGACTCACCGGATCGTAGTCGACAACGCATCCGGGACTGCCAATACCATCCGCTGCTCTGTCGACAGCAGCACTCCCGCGGTGGCATCGGCCGCGATTCCGGCCGAGTCCTTTGGCTGGAATTACGTATTCGGCGCTGTTTCCGCCGGAACTGCTACCAATTTCGCGCCGTTTCAATACACGATATTTCTACAGGGGCTGCCAAGGTTATGAGTAGTTGGATCGATTTTCCACAAAATCAACGAAGGCCCGGTGCTTTGGATCGGCAAACCATCGGAAAGATCGCTCTTCTTTTTTTTGCAGCCGGCGGTCTATGCGTTTCCCCTGCCATGGGCGCCCTGACGATAACAATTACAAGCGCCAACCAAACCCAGGCAGTCCTGCAGGAACAGGGTTTCTCGGGACCATGTGTCATTCAGGTGAGCACGTCGTCGTCGATGACCCCGCTTCACCCGGATTTCAATAATGCGGAGTACAGCGGCTCGGCCACGGATACCACGCGCGCGGATACAATTACTTCCGCCGATGGCCTCACCCGCCTGGTAACCCTCGGTCATCAGACCGATGATAGAGCGCTTGCGGCCTTCACCGCTTACTACTACCAGGTCAGCGGCTGTGGTGACACTGCGGCCGGCACTTTCACAACCGCGAACCTGTCAACCGGCACCACGCGCACTGAGCAAACTCCTTTCAATGGATCGAAATGGGGGAACCTGGGCCTGCCGACGTTCGACTGGACCCAAAAGAAAAGCTATGTCGATCCGATGACTGGTGTCACCCTGATACCGATGGCGTTGTCCATCCAAACATGGCGAACGGGTTGCGGAGCGGGGGGATGCACTTCGAACAGCCGCACCTTTAAAGATTGGGCGGGCGGCACGGGATGGACCAATCCGGCTGGAGTTGCGCTCGGCGCGACAACCAATGCCGTTACCAGCACAACAAATCCTGTCGATCTTTATGCCGATCTCTCCGGGTTTCCCGATCCCCTCCCTTATGACTTTCACGAAACGTTGGAAGACTTGGGGATCGTTGTCTGGGGAGGCGCCAACAGTGCTTCTCCGGCCGATCGCGTAATCGATCTTTGTATCTTCTTCAATCCGGCCGCCGGTTGCGCCGGCAATACCGTGCAGATCACTTTGCCGCAGGGCAAAGTGGCTCACGCGTCCTCGGGATCCACGGATCTCGACGGAGCGTTCCCCTCAGCGTTTCCTTCAAGCCCGTTCTTTGGCTGGACACAGAGCCCGGCGCCGCTGATTCGCATGGAAAACCGGGAGACCTTCGGAACGCTGACCACATCCGGCCATACGCTGACGATCGCAAATCTTTCGGCGGCACAGCATTTCAGCAATGTGCTTTCCGCGGGACAAAGGATTTTCGTTTCCGGCAGTTCATGTCCGAACAGCCTCTGCACCGTCGCGGGAGCCCCCACTGCGCCCGGCGCCATTTCAGTGAATGAAACGCCCGGGCCGGCCAGCGCTTCCTTCCGCGCATATGGATGGGGCGTCCGCGTCTGGAAAGATACTGCCGTTGGCGCCGCGACGATCGGTCTCCAATATAAGCTCGCCGGCTCGGGACCACCCATCGGGATACAAGCCGGTACAGGCGACCGATGCAGTTCTGTCTCGGTCACTTCCGGAGACGGCAAGCAGGGTTATCTGTGTCAATTAACGAGTCTGATTACCGGCAATGGATATCTGGCGTTTATCGCCACTGACGGCACGACACGCATTCTGTCTTTCCGGTCAGGCTTCAGTTTTGACGACGTCCAGGGGAATGTCTTTTACTCGGGTGGAAAGAACTCAAACGGAGGATTGACAGTCTTTAAGAACACCTATACCGGCGACTATACGCATGAGTTGAATTACAACTACACTTGTTCACCGGCTTACGATTGCCCGGTGTTGGCTGATGGAGTGACCTCAGTGGACCTGATGCCTCATTCGGCAAATGCAGATCTCGATCAGCAAATCGAAGCCAATCAGGGTGGATCGTTACCCGCCTATAATGCATCGCTGTACGGGACTTGGGCACAATCCAATACCGCGATCGGATATTACGGTTCCAGCGGCCATTTCGCGTTCTTCTGCAACGTGTATGCCGGACAGGGGCAGGGTAATGCGGGAGGACCGGGTTGGTGCGCAGCCGTCGATCTCAGCCAGAGTCCCGCTAAAGTCGTGCGTCTGATACATACACTGGACGGTACGGGCGCTCCGAACGCCCGTTTTGGATCTCTGCACGCAGCGCAGGAAGTCGACACCAACGCCAACACGCTGTTTCTCACGCTGGACCCGGTTGCCGCGAACAGCACAACCACTCTCCACGGCGGACCTTTCCAGGCGCCGGTGCAGGCCATTCTTATGGCCGATGGCGCCTGGAACACGAATACCTGTCTCGATTGGCCCGCGGGCCAGGGCTCCTGCCCGAATCCGAACTACAGTCGCGGTTGCCCTGCGAATTCCGCGCCGTACATTGAGTGCGTAACGCTTCAGTTACCTCAAAACGGTGTTTGTAACGTCGCTGCTACTTCGATTGAGGTGGCAAGCTGGCCGTGTCCCTGGAATTCCAAATATTCCCAACATCCGGTGATGCAGGCGGGTGACAACTCCGCGGATCTTGCGGCAAACGGCGGGGGCGACTCCGAGCACTTCCATATTCTGTCCGTGGCGCCGGACGTAAACAACACCTTTCGAGTAGTGGCGGCGCGCAATGGAACATATGATTACTGTTCCATTTCGCCCTGGCATGGCGTGGTCGATCCGCTAAGCGCTCAGTTCGCCGGCCAGCTGAAACATGCGAACGGCTGGACGCTCACGATGATGCCGGGCTCAGTAAATTCCTGCGGTGTGGGGATATTACTGCAGGATCAGGTAACCGGAAGTGTCCAGGAATTGGGTCACTCCTTCTCGGGCCATTCTCAAAGCGGCCGTGGCCCCGATGGTATCAACTTTGTAACTACGCAGTACACCATCTACGACACTCCCTTTTCCAGCCTGGGACAGGTGCCGGCTGTACTCAACTCGACGAGCAATCCTTCGTTTCACGGCAGTCCGGCGCAGATCGGATCGCAGCTTCAAAGTTACACGGATGACAGCCAACTAAGTGCGGGAGCGTCCGGCTTTTCGTGGGCATTGGATACGGATCCTTTTGTTTCGTGCTTCGCGGAGCAGTTCGGCTGCGGACTTCCCCGTTCTCTGGTCGGAATGGGCGGTTCAGTATACAAGATTCAGTCGAATGGCTCCGCCGCTGCTTCGAATGCTACCTATAAAACTCAGCCGATGGTAGGCTGGGCCGGCAGATATCAGCTAAAGGATGTGAGCGGTCCTTCGAGCAGTGTCGATTCCACTCCCTATTCCATGTGCCTGGTAATTATCGCCGGAGAATGTCACGCCGGATCGGCGGTTAATGACATATACGTCAACGTGCCGGTGGCTTTCGATCCTGGCTACTGCGCCCCAAGCATGTCCTGGGTCAATGTGCCCTGCGTATTTTTCGGTGACAACGCACCCGCCGGAGGAATCCGGCAGTTTCGAATTTCACAAGGGGACAGCAACGGAACTTATTCGCGATTTATCAGTAACGGCTGGAGCAGCCTGGGAAGGCAGTACCCCTACACTCACGCTACCGTGTATCAAAATGGGCAGTGGGCCATGGAGATGGGGACAAATTCCATGGATGGATTTTCCATGACGGGCCTTATGATTTCGATGCCGCCATGGGTGGAAAAGCGAGATCCGGATAACGATTTCAAAACCATGATCGTGCAGATTCCGCGCGGTTCCCGGTATGCCGAGATTCAGTTTGGTTATTCGCGTTACATCGGACCCGGCAACGCTCCTGCAAATGGCTTCTTCTGTACCTCGCGCGCGGACGGATGCAATACCAGTTCTGTTTCGCTCTTCAACTTCGAATCGGAAGCGAAAACCAACCGGGAATGCATTGCGGGGTGCCGGTTCACAATTCCCGCTGTTGCCCCGAACCTCATGTACTACCGGATTCAGCGGTCAACCGACGGTGTAAATTGGACGGCTTCCGACATCCAGGCCATCGCGCTGCCCTGATTATTTTGGGAGGGCGTTGGCCAGCTCGGGAGTGAAATAGACGTGATATCCCGGGCGCGTCAGGACCAGTCGATACTCCCCAAGGCGTTGGCTGATCCGGTTCCAGTCCTCGGGCCTTTCCTGACGCAGCGTGTCGTACAGGTCGCTTTGAAGATAGTCGGCCATGATGATGACATCGGCGTGCTTGCCGGAGCGCACGCCCAGGTATCGATCGTCGAGATAGCGCGGATCGTAGCCGACGGAATGAATCAGGCACGCGCTTCCGAAAATGAGTCTCGCCTGCCGTGCGTGGGAATCGAGGAATTGCGCAATCTCATATTGCGAGGCCGCGGTCGAAAGCGAGCGTGCCTTTTCGATCGTGAAGCCGACCTGTATCCCGGTGATCAGAAGAAACCATGCAACAAAGGCGAGCCGCCACGTCCGGTTCAGCGAGGGCCACATGGCGGCTGCAGCAATCCCGACGAGAGCGGCGTAGAGAGGTTCAATGTGAACAAAATAGAACCCCAGCTTCTGGTTGACCGTGGCCTGAATAACAAAGAACAGGGCGAGCATAACCATCAGTAGTCTGACTGATCTCCGGCGCCGCAGGGGAGTTGCGGGAACAGCAATGAGAGCCGCGATGTAAGTCAGCAGAACCAGCCCTTTCAATCTGCTGGCCGGAGTGGGAGACAAAATGCCGAAAACAACCAGATACCGGTCGTGAATTTCGCCCCACAACAGACGCAAAGGCAAAGGGAGATGAATGGTCGACCAGGAGACCACGCCGAAGCGATGATCGGAGTTCGCGCGCAGCTGATCTACGAAAGCGGTTGGATCCTGAAGTATGTAGATGCTCCAGAGCCCCGCGCCTGCGATATAGACGAGAGCGGCGAGCGCGAAATGATTCCAGCGGAGTCTTGATCGGTCGAGCCATAAGACCATCAACCAAAGTCCGGCGAAATAGAGAATCCCGTTGGGATGTGTAAGTCCCGATACGGCCACCAGCGCGTTGCCGGCGCAGAGCGCGAGGGCCAGGGACTTTTCCCGGAGGGTTGCATATACGGCAAAAGCAAGCCAACCCAGCGCCATGCACATCACGTCGGGTCGGGCATTCTTGGCGTTGTCGATCAGGACGAAGCTGAGTCCGTGAAATGCCGCGGCAAACAGCGCGGCTGTTTCCCCGCATCCGATCCGTCGCAGAAAAATGTACAGTGCAAAAATGCTGAAGGGAATCCAGAAGACGGAGAACAGCCGGACGCCAAAAAGCGACGGATGAACCACCAGCATCCAGCCGGCCTGGCCGACCAGATACAGCGGCATGACCCAGTAGGTGTGACGTTCCAGACGAGTCAGGCCTGTTCCGGTCGTTTCGAGAACCGTGGTGCCCATAAATCCGTGGTGCGACAGGTTCCATGAGGCGTCCGAGAAGGTGCCTTCGTCCATGTATGGCGCCACGTGATAAGCGGCAAATGCCGCCAACCCCATGGAAAAAACCGAAACAAGCAGCAGAAAAACGATGGTCCGATGTTTACTTTTGGAAGTCTCGGCCGCCTCGGTGGAACCGGTGTTCTGGTCCGGAATAGCGGGAAAAGACGACATACAACGATACCCATTATATTGTCGGGGCCTATGCTATTCTTGGTCCGCAATGGTGGGCATTGAACGGTTATTGCGTCGATTTCCGGTGCCTGTCTGGCAATGGTTGATCGTAACGGGAGGCGTTGCGCTTCGCCTGCTGTTCTTCGCCCGTGAGGGATGGGTGCCGCTCCTGCGCGGGGAATCCGTCATGATCGCTATTTCCGTCGTTCAGAACGGGACCTTCGCGAATACCTACGGCGACAATAGCGGACCGACCGCGCACTGCATGCCGCTCTATCCGCTTTGGCAGGCCTTGCTGATCCGGATCTTCGGCACCGGACCCGAAGCGCGATATGCCGTCGCGTTCTTTTCCGCGCTTGCTGCATGCATCGGATTCTCACTGTTTCCGAAGTTGGCCGAGCGCGCCGGTCTGGGCCGGTACGCAGGCGTATTCGCTGGTTTGCTGGGGGCGTTTCTGCCGTTCAATTTCTTTCCGCAAACGGAAGGAGAATTCGAAACCTCTTTCACTTTTCTCGCCATCGTGCTTTTGCTGTTGCTTTGGCTCTCTATCACGGCGCCAGGAAACCCGGGATTGCGCCGCGCAGTCACGTTCGGTTTGGCGTTGGGAGCAGCGGGCCTCCTCAGTGCCGTTCTGCTTCCTGTGCTGGCGGTATGGCTGTTGGCGCCTTTTATAACTGCCCCTTCGAATGGGAGGCGAAAGGAGTGGCTTCGATTTGCAATTCCCGCGTGTCTGATCGCGGGAATTGTGTATGCGCCTTGGGTGATCCGCAACAGGATTGCTTTGGGCGCGCCCGTATTGACCCGTTCTGTTTTCGGACTGTCGATGTATCAGAACAATAATGACATCGCCCATGCGGATGTCGATGTGGACGTAAAGTCGAAAGCCTGGCAGGTTATGGGACCCTTTGGCGGGAGCGAAGAGCGAGCCAGGGTGAGGGCGATGGGAGAAGTTGCTTATAACGCTGAAAAACTGAGATTGGCAAAGGAATGGATACAGTCGCACAGGCGAAAATTTATCGTCCTCACGCTGGAACGAATCAGGACATTCTGGTTTCCGGCGATGGTGCGCCCCTGGCAGACTGCCGGTGAGGCTTTGGTGACTGTTCTCGGATTATGTGGGATGATCTGGGGCCTGCATCGCCCCAGCCGTCAATTGGCGATCCTGAGCTTTGCCGCCGCCGCTGTCTACCCTCTTGTCTACTACATCGTCTCCAATAATCCGCGTTATCGTTTTCCACTGGAAGGGCTGTTGATTTTTTGGGTGGGAACGTGGCTGGCCGGCCGCAAAAGCACACCTGCTCAGTCACATTCGGCATGAAGATCACCACCGATATTGCGGGGCTGGAAAGAGTCGCTCCGCGGAACGTTACGGTTGTTGCGATACCTCAAAGTCTGGTTGCGAGCCGGTGGAAGCGGAACTTCAAGCTGCTTGTCTCGGCTCTCGGCTCTCGTCATTTGGTGATCCACTTCAGCCTTCCGGAGATTATCTTTTTCAGCGTCTGTCTTTCACTGACGCCATCCCGGCGGTGCCGAATCACGACTCTCGACTTCTTTGCCGGTGACATCCGGCCGGCAATGAAACCTCTTGTCCGATGGTCTCTCGGCCGTGTGGCAAGATTTCTGGTCTACTTCAGGGACAGTTCTGTTTTTGAACAACTACTCGGTTTACCGCGTTCGAAGTTCCACTACGTACCTTTTAAGGTCAATGCGCTGGAATTGATCGGCGGCGCTTCTCAATACGACGGTGGCTATATCTTTTCAGGCGGGCGATCGCGCCGCGACTTTGCCACATTATTCAGGGCTGTCGGGAATCTCGGGTATCCGGTCAAATTACTTACCGGCGAAGAGGCTGATCTGAACCCTCACGGGTCTACCTTGAAGGGCCTCAGGGTTCCGGAGAATGTTGAGTTGCTGCGCAACGATTCGAGCATGGGATATTTCGTTCAGCTGCTCGCGGCAGCGCGTCTTGTCGTGATACCGCTGCTTAAGAATACGCGGACCCAGGCAGGTATCGGTGTCTATCTTCAGGCGATGGCTGCGCGCAAATGCGTCATCATCAGTTCCGGTTTGGGTGTCAGCGACGTCCTGACCGACGATCTTGCGATCATTGTCCCTGCCGGAGACGCCGACGCGCTTCAGGCAGCGGTTAAACGCGCCTGGGAAGATGCCGATTTGCGGGAACGCTATGCCGCGGCATCTGCCCAATATGCCCTCGCCCTGGGCGCCGAAGATGAATTGCGCAAGTCCGTGCTCAACGCCCTGCCGGAAAACTAAGGCTTGCGGGCGAGCAGATCGGAAGCAAGACAGCGAGATCCTCTGTGTTTTCCGCGCTTCCAGCGCACGGAATCGACGACACGCTGCTGCCGCGACTGCTGCAGCCCCTTTGTCAGCTATGCTGAAAGGTAGCTGATGCAACGCGGTTTGGTTCCTTCCAATCCCGACGGCGGCGGGCTTTCCGTGCCTTCCGGCAGACGAACCGGCACGGTCGACCCGGTCCGGAAGCACCCGGATGCAGGAGCTTCAGGCGCGGCGCGAGCGAACCCTCCACTTCCAAATGCCGGCAAGCCCCGGTTTGCAGGCGGGGCTGCCATGCGGCAACAGCTGACGCAGCCAGTTCCCTCCGCGATCCCCACGGTCGTCGCACCCGCGGGCGCGTTCGTAGCGCTGCTCGGTTTTTACATCATGCTGCATACCGGCCTCGGGGGCGAGGTGCTGAAGATATTTCTGCACGTTCCCTTCCCGGTTGTCGCGATTTTTGCCGTAATTGTGCCCCTGGCGGCAGGTTTCACAGGCCGGGTGGGGTGGTTTTTCAGGACGCCGGTAGCCGTTCCGTGGCTCCTGATGCTGGCGTGGATGACGTTCAGCGCCATCACGAGTTTCTACCCGAGGGAAAGCGTCAGCGAGGTTCTTCCCTACGGATTGCGCTTTCACATCATGCCGCTGCTGTTTTGTGCGATAGCGACGACGTCCAAATCGGTGCGAAGTCTGATCGTCTGGGCGGCCATGGGAATGTTCCCGGTATTGCTGCTGTGCTTCGTAAAGGGCGAGATGGTGGAAGGGATACGGTTCGCGGTTCCGGACACCAGTCTGGAGAATCCGAACGACCTCGCGTTTCTTCTTCTTTGGGGATCGACATTGCTGTTGATATTTCTCCTCGGCAAGGGGAAACTGGGCAAAATCGTAACCCTGGCAGCAATCCCGAGTTGTTTCTGGTTCATCCTCAAAACGGCCTCCCGCGCCAACTTCATCACGATCTTCTTCGTGCTGGCTGTGGCGGTAATCATCTCGGCGCCACCGGTGAGGATCTTTCTGCTGGTGGCGGTTCCGATCGGCCTTGCCATTACCCTGCCTCTTTTGCCGAAGTCCACGCTGGACCGGATACTTTCGGTCGTTGTGAGCTCTTCGATCAGTGACGTCGCTCAGCAATCGAACTCCGTCGCGAACGCACAACTGAAGGGAGCGATCGGTTCGGAAGCGGAGCGCATGGAACTGGCGAAGCTCGCGATCGATGCTACTTTCCGGCATCCCGTCTTTGGCGTGGGGATGTCGATGTTCGCCACCGAAACGGCGGATTACTTCATGAAGAACTTTGGGACAAAGGCGCCCTGGTTAACGGCGCACGACTCTTATTTGAAAATCTCCAGTGAATCCGGGATACCGGGCCTTATTTTTTATGTCTGGTCGATTGTGGCTGGGATCGGAATGACGTGGCGGACTTTCATCAAGTCGCGTGGCCACCCCGAGTTTCAGACCACGAACCGCAACTCCATCTGCGTCCTGCTTGCTCTGGTTGTTTATGCGGTGGGTACTTTTTTCTGCGATATCGTCTACTTCTCCTATCTCTCCATTACGATGGGCCTGGCGGCAGCGAATTTTCTCTCGTTTCGGAATGAATCCGCGATGCTGAATGCGGCAACGCCGGTTTTTCAGCCCAACGGCTCCCGCCTCCTGCGCAGATAAGGCAGCCGTGCAAGTCGCGCATTCCGATAAAGCAACCCCGGTTTCTTCTTCGGTCGCGACGACATCGCCGGGCAGAGTCCGCTCGTTGGTGTTCTGCATTCTGTGCTTTCTGCTGACGTTGGGGCTTTCGCTGCGTTCGGGTCTGCTGCGCAGCGAGTTCGGCCGCTATCAGGACGAGGGAATGCATTATGTAACCGGCCTCTTCGTGCAGGACTTCCTCACGTCCGGCCAATGGCTGAGCCCCATCCATTTCGCCCGCGACTACTATCTGCATCTGCCCAAACTGGCCCTGGGCCAATGGCCCCCGGGATTTTCTTTGATGCAGACGGCGTGGGGTCTGGTCTTCGGAGTTTCCCGTACCTCGATGCTGCTGGGCATGATCGTGCTGACCACTTGGCTGGCGTTCCTGGTTTATCGCGCAGGGGAGAAGTATTTCGGACCGACGCTGGGGGTGCTGGGAGCCATTCTCCTAATTGCAGCGCCATTGACGCAGGAACAAACCGCAATGGTGATGGCCGAGGTTCCTCTTGCCGCAGCCAGTTTCCTCGCAATCGCCGCGTTCGTGCGGCTCCTTGAATCCACGCGTGTCCGGGATGCGATCGCCTTCGCGCTATGGACGATCTGCGCCATCATGATCAAGGGCAACGGCTGGGTCATTGCCCTCGCCGCGCCGCTGATTCTGCTGCTTACCGGCAGGATCAGGCTGCTTGGCAACAAGCGGGTATGGCTGGCCGTCCTCCTGATCGCTCTGGTATGCGTCCCCTACACATTGATCACGATGCGCATCGTCACGCAGGGCTGGGATACAACGAAGTTCCCGGGATGGGCTTACACATGGGCCTCGTTGGGAATCCATCTCGGCTTTGTCGCGCACCTGTTGGGAATGCCTATGACGATTGTGGCGATAGTCGGAGTGTTCGCGTCGCTGTTTTTGCGCCGCGATCTTTTTTGGAAGGCGATGGTGATTTACGCGGCCGCAATCGTCGCTTTTCACGTCGCCATACCGTCGAGCATCGAGCCGCGCAAGGTTTATCAGATCGTGCCTGTGATCTGTCTGTTGGTTGCGGCGGGCCTCGATGCCGTTGTTGTCGGCTTGCTCCGCGGAAGGCAGACCTTTATACCGGGCGCGCGGCCGGCACTGGCAGCTCTCGCAGGGCTCATTTTCTTCTTTACAGGCTTTTCTCTTCTGCCGCAATATGCGCCCGGCTTCGGCCCCGCGGTTGAAAATATCCAGGCTCAACCGGCAAGCCGCGGCGCCGCGATTCTTATTTCTTCCAATCCGCAGTGGGCCGACAGCGAGGCAGCTCTGATTGCGGAATGGGCGGAGCGACGGCGAAATGACGGAACCTATCTGATCCGCGCAACAAAGCTGCTTTCGCACCCGGTGGCCGCAGCCCCCGGCGAGGGAGATTGGGCGCTCAACTTTACAACCCCCCAGGCAATGCTGGACGCTCTCTCGTCGATCCCCGTCTCCTTTGTGATTCTTCACACGACTCCGTTCCGCGTTTCCTATCCGCATCACGATATGCTCAGAGCAGCGCTCGCCGGTGACAGGGCGGAATGGGAGCTCGTTTACCATACACAGCGACATCTGAGCGGCCTGGGCGAAATGCACGATATCGAAATCTATCGCTTCAGAAAGAATGTTGCCGGGGCGCCGATTCACTATTCCGTGGATCTTTCGGGAAAGCTCGGGTCAAAGTTCGGCGCCGGGGAGTGACGAATATAATCTGAACTTACCGGCACAGCTCACTTATTGGCACATCACACTTACTGGCACATCATTTGGACAGCAAACCGGAAGTTACAGCCTGCCTGTCGGTGATCATCCCGGCATATAACGAAGAAGCCACGCTCGCGAGGGTTGTCGGCGAGGTGTTGAAGTTAAGCCAGGTGCTGGAGATAATTGTCGTCGACGATGGCTCGACCGACGGAACCCGCCAGGTCTGCGAAGAGCTTAACCGAATCCCCAGAGTTCGGACCGTGATCCTGCCTCGCAACCAGGGGAAATGCGAGGCGCTCAAAGCGGGTTTCGCGATCAGCACCGGTGAGATCGTCATTATCCAGGATGCGGACCTGGAATACGATCCCAGAGAGATTCCGGACGTCATTCAACCGATTCTGGAAGGGCAGGCCGATGTGGTTTACGGATCGCGCTTCCTGGTGCGTAAAGCCACTCGTGTGCTGTACTTCTATCATTTCGTGGCGAACAAGTGCCTGACGCTGTTTTCAAATCTCCTGACCAATGTCAACTTTACGGATGTTGAGACGGGTTATAAGGCCTTCCGTGGAGAAATCATCCGCAACATGCGGATCACATCCCGGGGGTTCGGCATCGAGATCGAAATGACGGCGAAGATCGCAAAACTGGGCTGCGCCATTTACGAAGTTCCAATCAGCTATTACGGAAGAACTTACGAGCAGGGAAAGAAGATTGGCCTGTCCGATGGGATCGAAGCATTGTGGTATATCGTGAAATTCAATTTTTTCTGCAGCCTGCAGGCGTCCTTTATCAAATTGCCGAATCTTAAGTCGCTGAAAAAATCGAGCTGATCGAGTTCACACGGCTGCGGCGACTTCCGGAGTCTGATCCGGATCGCTGCGCCGGCTGCGCAGGAGCGTCACATACATGGAGCCGGCGACGAACGCCTGCGCCACCACGACAGACGAAGCGGTGCCGATCGGCCCGAACGTCCGGGACAGAACGACCGCAAGAATGACGTTGATGACACCCGCGCTGACGACAATCCGGTTGAAGGCGCGGTCCATGCCAAAGGGCAGCATCCACTGCAACCCCAGGATGTTGGTGACAGCTGCTGACGGTATGACGAGGGATGCAACGCGCAGAACGGCGATGGCCGGCCGATAGGAAGGTCCCAATAGAAGGCGGATCACAAGCGGCGCGGCGGCAATCAGCACACCCGCTGTCACTACACCCATAATCGCGAAGAAAATCAGTCCCTTTCGAATGGCGTCCGCCGCCTTTTCGCGATCGTTGGCCGCGAGATGAATCATTCGGGGATAAAGCGCCTGGGTGAAAGGCGTCATCAGCCCAACGACCATGAGAACAACCCGCTCAGCTCCTCCGTAGTAGGCGACTCCGGCCGACGAAACGAAGAAGCCGAGGATAAAGGTATTGGCCATGGTATACAGACTGACCGCGCTGCGGGAAAGGAAGATGGTCCATCCTGCTTTAAATGCCGCAATCGATTGCTTTATCGCCGGCAGGTTAAAAGAGACTGCACGGTACATCTTCGCCGCGATCAACGCCGTCACAATCGCGCCCACGCCGGCCTGCAGCGCCAATACTCTCCAGCCATGCGCCGGAGACTTAATCAACAGGAAAATGCCAACGGCGCTTGCCGCACGACCGCACACATTCAGCCAAGCCGGAAATTTCATCCGCTCGATGCCCTGGAAATACCAGAACGGCCGCACGCCCTGTGTTACGGCGATCGCGAGCGCCAGCCAGAGATACCAGGTGTGATCCCGGAAAGCGGGCACGGTGAACCGCGCCACCAAGCCGATAATGACCGCCGGAACGAGAAGAAGGACGTTGGCGCCAACGACCCCTCTCACCACATCCGCGTGCTGATCGGGATCGTCACGAAGCCTTGCGATCTCGCGAGTCGCGGAGAAACCAAAACCGTATTCCAGAACGAGAATCAACCAACTCGAAAAATTCTGGGCATAGACCACCAGGCCCCAGGCAGCCGGCTGCAGGATGCGAGCCAGGTAGGGGACTGTGATCAGAGGGATAACATATTCCGCGAACTGAACGCTGTAAAGCGCCAATGCGTTCTGAACGACCGGATGGCGCAGATAACGTTTCATTCGCGGGCGGGTGTTTCCAGCCTAACAGCCTGTGGGAACAGCACGGTTTCGTAGATCTCCTGCATCTTTTGCGTGGCGCGCGTGAGGGAAAACTCCCGCTTCATTCTTTCCGCCGCGGCAACGCCCAGTGCCTGACGCCGCGCGGTGTTGTCAACCACTTCGGAGAGCCGTTCGATCAATGCGTCTTTGTTCCGGCTGGGAAACAGCAGGCCCGTGGTTCCATCAGTCACCAACTCAGGAAGGCCGCCGACGGCAGAGGCAATCACGCAGCATCCGCAGGCCATGGCTTCCATCAACGCGTTGGATAGTCCTTCGCTGAGCGATGGCAACACAAAGATGTCGATTGCCGGCAGAGTTCTCGCGACGTCGGGCGTCGAGGGCAGGAAGACGCACTTATCTCCGAGATTCAGCCGTTCCGCCAAGGCGCGGAGCTCCGGCTCTTCCGGACCGCTGCCTGTAATCAGCAGACGAATATCCGGTCGATCCTGAGCGACGGCGTGAAACGCTTCGAGGAGGAGGCCGAGGTTCTTTTCCGCGCGGAGCACGCAGACCGTACCGACGACGAGCGAGTCGCTTTCCAAACCGGGCATCCCGGCGCGGGGAGCCGGATGAAAGATGTCAGTGTCGATGCCGTTGTAACAGGTAAAAATCTTTCCGGGTGGAGTGGAATAGTCCTCGATCAGATGGCGACGCAGCGCTTCGCTGTTCACAACAATGCCGCGTGAAAGGCGGTGCGCCCATTGATTCAGCCATCGGTAGCGCGATGGCACCAGATTCATATGGCAGCGATGGCAGGCGATCGTCATCACTCCGGGAAGGCATTGCGCCGCGAGAATGCCAAGGGCATTCATGGTGTAGTCGAAGCTCTGTACGATGCGGATGTTATGTTGCCGGATGTAGGCGCGAAGGCGGCCCGTTTCGCGCAAAGCGGCGGCGCCGATCAGGGAACGAGGGCCCATGAAAAAAAAGGGCACACCCTTTGCGCGGAGACGATCCACCCAGAATCCGCCCTCACTCAAGCCCACATGGGGCTCGAAGCGCGTGCGATCGATGTTCAACGCGGTCAGCGCCAACTGGCGTTCTCCGCCTCCATGACCCAGCGAATGGGACATCAGCAGAATCGGAATCGGCTGTGCGGGTCCTGACGCCATGCCGCCTTAGCCTGCCCTTGGTTTCCAGACCAGATAACGGTCGCCGAGCAGTGCACGCCACAGGCCGTTCAGGTAAGCGCAATGGACGATCAGGAAGAACATCGGAATCTCAGCCCAGCGAGCTTTCGCGCGCCACCCCAGGAGGACCAGCGCCAGCAGAACGAGTGCAGCGACGGCGAGCGCTGGTGATAATCCGGCAAGCGCGATCCACCCCAGCGGAATCCAGATTCCCGCCAGCCAGCGCAGCCATTTGTGCGAAGCCAGCGTCCACAGCATTCCCCAACGGCCCTTCCGCAGTAAAATCCGGCATTGCTGAACCAGCAGATAACATGCCTGTGCGGCCATCCGCGTCTGGCGATCGAACTCTCGCCCGGCATGATCGCCCGCGGGTTCTTCACTGATCGCCAGCGGCTCGAAACGGGCTTCGAAACCCGCGGCGACGGCCTGACAGGGATGAGCCAGATCGTTGATGTACTCGGGCGGCAGATCGCGGTAAAGTTCCGCCCGCAGAGCGTATATCGGGCCCAGCGCTCCCGCCAGCCATCCGCACATGCCTTCGCGGTTTTTCATCCAGGAATCCAACCGGTAGTAGGCTCCCTCGACAGCTACGTTTCCCTGGCCGTCGCGAATCAGCGCGCGTCCGGATACCAGACCGACACGGGGATCGGTCAAAGGCCAGACCAACAGGCGGACCGCATCGGGCCGGAAGGACCCGGTGGCGTCGGTAAAGATCAGGATTGCGGCATCGGTGCGGCCGGCAAGATCGTTTAAAACCGCTGTTTTGCCGCTGCGCTGAGATCGCTCCACGAGACGCACGCGGGGATGATTCGCCTTCCGAATGATCGCCGCGGTCCGATCCGCCGATCCGTCTGTTCCGATCCACATCGCGATACGATCCGGTGGATAGTCGATCGCGTCCAGATTACGGATTTTGTCGAGAATTCTGCCCTCTTCGTTGAAGGCGCTCACGAGTATTGCGACGGAAGGCAGATCGTCGTTGGCACGGCAGGGGCGGGCAAAGAAGCGACCGGCAAGCCCCAGCAAAAGCGGATAAATCACGTAGGGATACGTCAATCCGAGCGTGGCGATCGCCAGCAGAAATCCCATCGATTTCAATCGCTTAAATGCTGCGGAACCGGCACGAAATCACGCCTTTAAGCTACCATACCGAGTAGCTGGTCCCGCTCGAAAAACCATGCCGAAACTAGCGATATTCCGTCTGGAAGATTACCGTCCAGAGGGCGCCCGAATGTTCGACCGTTTGCGTTGGAGGCTGACCCGGTATCGAATTTCTCTCCGGCTTCTCCGGACTGAAATGCCGGCATCTCCGCGCGAAATTGAAGTATTCGAAGCCATCATGCAGACTCTGCGACTCAACAGCGGAGTCTACCGAACTACTTTCCATAATCGCTTCCGCAATCTGGATCCGTTTGTCAATGAGCTTCTCGCCGAACGGTTCGGCGCCGATGCTCCCCTGGAAATTCACGATTGGGCTGCATCCGACTGCCTCACTTCTTCGGAATGGGCCGCGTCATTGTTGCCGTTATTTCCGGGCGCGGTCCTGAAAGCTTCCGATTTGACGCTGTTTGCGGTCGAAGTGAACTATGGGAAACATACGGTGATTCAGGAACGGGACGGCCAGCCATTGCAATATGTATCTCCTTCGGTTGTCCTGAATCTGACTCGGCCGGAACAGCGGCCGCGCATACTGGGTCGCCTGATGCAAAAACAGCTGCAAACGGTGCTCGCGGAAGTGAAGGCAGGGCTGACGATTACCGCCGAATGGCTGGATTCGGACAATGAGTCGCTCTCAAAACCGCCTTTCACGGCGCGAAAACTACCCATGGTGCATCCCGAGGCAGCACTGTTTCGCGTTCGCAATGCTCGGTTTTCGATCGCACGGCATTCCGCATTCGATGTTCTGCCGCAGCCGGTGGACGTGATCCGCTCGATGAATATTTACAACCTCTCTTATTTCGAGCCACCGCGACTTCGCGAAGGAGCCGAGGCAGTCCGGTTGAGCCTCAAGCCCGGCGGACTTTGGATTGTGGGCAGAACCTGGCAGGAAGCTCCGCCCTCACACAACGTCAGTATTTTGGAGAAAACAGAGGCCGGCTTCAAGCTCGTGCGCCGTTACGGCGAAGGGTCGGAGATCGAGTCGCTTGTTCTCGACAGCCACGCCTGATTGCAGGGTGCACTCGCAGTACGATGGGAGGCAGAACGACCATGCTGAATGCAGTGCTGTTCGAAACGATCCCGTGTCCGTTGTGCGGAGATTCCCGATTTGAGGTCGTGAAGCCGTCGAAATACGCGGAGAACGTAAATGAAAACGAGCTCCGCCAGGCCTACAGCGCTTCCAGCAACCACCACCTTCTCGATCAGGTGGTGCGGTGCGAATCGTGCTCTCTCCACTACGTCAACCCCCGGCCTTTGCCGGAGTTGATTATCGATTCGTATTCGGCCGCGGAAGATGAGACCTTCGTTGCTCAAAATGAAGGCCGGATTCGCGGCTTTAAGAGAACACTCGGCGGCGTACTCAAACGGAAAGGAATGCGCAGCGGATCCGGGCTGCGTTTTCTGGATATCGGTTGCGCGGGCGGAGCGTCGCTCGTGGCGGCGAAGTCACTCGGTTTTCAGCCCGTCGGCGTGGAACCCAGCCGATGGATGGCGGATTTCGGCCGCCGAACCTACGGAGTTGAGATTCACGACGGAATTCTGGAGCCGGGCATGTTCCCACCCTCGAGTTTCGACTTCATCACGATGTGGGACGTCCTCGAGCACGTGCCCGACCCCGGAGCTCTGCTTCGCCTGGTACATGAACTGCTGACGCCGAACGGTACTTTCGTGATGACTTACCCGGATTTCAAGGGACTCGTGGGCCGAATGCTGGGGGACAAATGGCCTTTCTGGCTCAGCGTCCATCTTCTCTATTACGACCGCCGCACAATTGTCCGCCAGCTTGACGCTTGCGGATTTCAGACCGACGCGTTGATGCCTTACTGGCCTGTTCTCGAACTCGGCTACATCTTTCAGCGCGCCGCCGTGTATGTTCCGCCGGCGAACTGGCTGCGCACTCTCGCGAAGGCTGCCGGGCTTGACCGCATCCTGGTTGCATTCAATATGAGCCAGACTGTCGTTATCGCCCATAAGGGCAAAGGTTGATGAACGCCGCGCGGCAGCGTTCTTTGCGGAGCCGTCCTCTGGCCCTGATTTTCGATCTCGACGGTGTGCTGCTCGATTCGGCCCCGAGTCACAATCGTGCATTTGAAGAGGTTTTCCGGCCGTTCGGCATTCACAATTTCGACTACACGCAGTACGCGGGCTGGAAGACCGCCCCGGTTATCGAAGACGTGCTGCGCGGAGCGGGTCTGGAGCCGACGCCGCAACTGATTTTGGAACTCGCCGATCAAAAAAGCAGACTGGCGCGGGAAGAGCTTCGCAGAGCGAACCCCATCGCGCAGGAATGCGTTCCGATGCTTGTCCGGTTGTCGCAGAGCTACTCCCTGGCGCTGGCCAGCTCCGGTTCACGGCCCAGCATCGAGCTTTTTCTCTCTTTGAATGAATGCGCGCATCTGTTCCAATCGGTTCTTTGCGGTGACGATGTAAGCTGCGCGAAGCCCCATCCCGAAATCTACCAGCGCACTTTTGCGAAACTGGATGTTGATCCTCAGGCCGCCCTGGTGGTCGAGGACGCAGTCGCGGGTATTCAGGCCGCCAGAGCCGCAAACGTGGGTGCAGTGGTCGGTGTGGAAGGAACGTGTACCGCCTCGCAGCTCGCCGGAGCGGGGGCGAATGAAGTGATTCGTGCGGTGAGCGAGCTTCCGCGATTTCTTTACGATACTTATGAGAGCGGCTTCGCAAGTGAGAGCGACGCAAGTGAAAATTGACTGGTCCAACTGGCGCGACTTTGCTGCCGCGGCGGTCGACTCTTCCCAATGGACGGCTGTCATACCTGCGGCGGGGCGCGGCTCTCGTTTGGGATCGGACCGTCCGAAGATCCTGTACCCGGTGGCCGGGCGCCTGTTGATCGAGTGGCTGCTCGATTTTCTGGAACCGAACTGCAGCCAAATGGTTTTTGTCTTGTCTCCAGGCGGAGTGGCTGAGGTGCAGCCGGAGCTCGAGCGGCTGATTCCCGGACGATACGAAATTGTCATTCAGGAAGCGCCTCTGGGGATGGGTGACGCCGTGGAGCGCGCGCTGCCGGCTGTTGCGACCCCGCATGTTGTTATCGTCTGGGGCGATCAAGTTGCGCTTCGCCGGGAATCAGTGACTGCTTGTCTGCGCCTCCATGAAGGGCCGATGGGCGCCGCGGTTACCTGTCCCACGGTTTTCCGTCCGGATCCGTACATACATTTCGATCGCGCCGCGGACGGCCGCATCTCCGGGCTTCGCCAGGCCAGAGAAGGCGACCGAATGCCGGAGGAGGGAGAAAGCGACACAGGTTTCTTCTGCTTCGAGACGGACACATTATGCCGTCTTTTGGCCGCGTTGCGTCGGCAACCGGGGCAGGAGGGACGTTCGACGGGGGAATTCAACTTTCTGCCAGTAATTCCGCTTGCGGCCCGCGAAGGCCTGGAGGTTCTTTCTCCCGCATTGATGACACTGGCGGAAACGGTGGGCATCAACTCCGCGGCGGATGCCCAGGCAATTGAAGCGGTTCTGCGAAACTCTCATGCCGGCACAGACCAGTACACCCACTGATCCCGCTCGCGCCCTGCCGGGCGAGGCGGAGCGGGGAACAAAAACCAGAATCAACCTGGTGCTGTTTTCCGGCGGAAGCGGGACGCAGAGCATCACAGAGGCGCTCCTCAGGCATCCGCAGATTTCGCTGCGGATTCTCATCAACGCATACGACGACGGCCATTCGACGGGACGGTTGCGCCGTTTCATTCCGGGCATGCTCGGGCCGTCGGACGTGCGCAAGAACATCAATCGTTTGATGCCCGTGACGGAACGCTGCCAGCAGGCGCTGCGGTCGATTTCCGATCATCGTCTGCCGGTGGGAATTTCACGCGAGAAAGCGCTTGAGTTTGTCGACTGGTGCGTCGCGGGACCTTACGACCGAATGCCGGAGAAACTCGTCGGCGATTTCGACACTCTCTCGGTTGCGCAGTCGCGACATCTGGCATCGCTGCTGACAACGTTTGTCGAATATTTTCATTCCGAAGAGCGAGCCGGGCGTACGTTCGATTTCACGGACTGCGCCATCGGCAATCTGCTGTTCGCCGGTTGCTATCTGCGGGAAGGACGAGACTTCAATAGGACCATCGCGGCATTCAGCAGGTTTTACGAGGTTCCCTCCGACGTTTTGCTGAACATTACCGAGGGAGAAAACCTGTTCCTGGTTGCGGAAAAAGAGAATGGCGCTGTCGTTCTTTCCGAAGCGGCGATCGTGGCGGCGCAGGATTCGGCGAAAATATCCGAGCTCTTCCTGCTTGACGAAGACACGTACTGGAAACGTGTGGAAAATGCCTCGGAGCCGCCCGACGGCTGGAGCAGCCTGTTTCACGCCGACCACCGCATTCCCCGCGTGAACGCAGAGGCGGCTCGGGCGCTCCGGGATGCCGACGTCATCGTGTACGGTCCGGGAACCCAGCATTCATCGCTGTTTCCGTCTTATATGACCGAAGGCGTGGCGGAAGCGATCGCTGCCAACAAACGCGCCGACAAGGTCTTCGTTGGGAATATCCATCGGGATTTCGATATTCAGATGGACGACGCCAACGACCTCGCGCGCAAACTGCTGCACACGATGAGCCGCAGCGGGCAAATCCATGTCAATTGGCTTGATGTCGTTTCGCACTTCTTCGTGCAGCGCTCGGACGATACATCGCTCAGCAGTGCTTCGCTGAGTAAAGCCAGGTATGTTCCATTCGACGAAGGGCATTTTTCCTTTCCGCTCGAAACCGTGAAAGTGCGGGACTGGGAGTCGCAGGAAGGCCGCCATTCCGGTGGATACGTTGTGGATGAGCTGCATCAGATCATCCAGGCGCGCATCGACGTCGAACTGCAGCGTGTTCACCACATGGTGTCGATCGTGATTCCGGTTCTCAACGAAGAACGGACCGTGGAAGAAGTACTGAGATCGTTGATCGCGCTGGATTTTCAGTCTCTGGGTTTGACTAAAGAAATCATTCTTGTGGATGGGGGGTCGACGGACCGAACCGTGGAGCTGGCGCGGTCCGCCGCTACGGTGCGCGTGTTCCAGTTGGATGGGAAGCTCGGCCGCGGCGCGGCGTTGCGGACGGGAATCGAAAAGGCGCGCGGCAACATAGTGGCATTCTTCCCCGGAGACAACGAGTATCATCCGAACGATCTTTACGCGGTTGTCGCAGCGGTGGTGCAGTCGAAGTTTCGAGTCGTGCTGGGATCCCGCGCCGGTAAATGCACCAATTTGTCGGAACGCCTGATGCAGATCTACGAGAACCGGCGCCTGCTTTACCTCACGAGTAAGTACGGGGGCATGTTGCTGAGTGTCCTGACGCTGCTGCTCTACAACCGATACGTCTCGGACGTTCTGAGCAGCGTCAAGGCCTTCGAGACGCATCTGCTGCGCTCGCTCGATCTGCGTTCCAACGGCATCGATCTGGAAACGGAGATGGTCGCCAAACTTTCCCGAAAGGGCGAGTATATGTTCGAATTGCCGGTCGATTACAAGCCCCGCAGCCGCAGCGCGGGGAAGAAGATCACCGCACGCGACGGCTTGAAAGCCATCTTTGCCCTGTTTCGTTACCGCGTGTCCTGAATCTGAATGCCCATTCTTTCGATCGTCATCCCGGCGTACAACGAGGGCGCCTTCATCGGCATGCTGCTCGGGAAAATTGCGGCGGTGCCTACCGAACGGCTTGGATTTATCAAGGAAATCATCGTCGTGGATGATGGATCGAAAGACAACACCGCGGAGATCGCTCGCTCTCATGCCGGAGTCCTTTGTTTCACGCAGGCGCCGAATCAGGGCAAAGGCAAGGCCGTCCAGCGGGGAATCCGGGAAGCGACGGGCGACTACATTCTGATTCAGGATGCCGATCTCGAATACGATCCTGACGACTACCTGGTGATGCTGGCTGCGCTGAGCGAGAAGAAAGCGGACGTTGTTTACGGCAGCCGCACTCTCGGACAGTGGGCAAAGCGTTCGGGATGGACACTGTTTCCGGGCAAACATGCAAATCAGGGTAAGGGACCGTGGCTTGCCGGCGTTCTGCTCACCTTATGGACCGGATTGATGTACGGGCGTTGCATCACCGACACACTGACGGCTTACAAGCTCTATCCAGGGCCCGTGGTGAAAGCTATGCAACTGCGGACGAGCGGATTCGAGACGGACCATGAAATCACCGCGAAGCTGATCCGCCTCGGTAAGAAAATCGTCGAAGTTCCGATCGCCTACTATCCACGTTCCCGTGAGGAAGGGAAGAAAATCAAACCGTCGGACGGCTTGATCGCAGTCTGGACGCTTCTGCGCTTTCGATTCACGGATTAGGTGAACAGGCGCTGGATTGGATCCTTGCCGCCGCCCATCAGCCCCGACCCGTTGCAGCCTGCGCGATGTCGGTTCCATTGCAATCGCCGGATCTGAATTAAGACTCAAACGCCGCGCAGATTACCGTAGAGATCGACGTGCAGTCGTGGGCTGAAGCGAAATCCGTACCGCTTGCAGCGCTCTGCGAGCCATACTCCGCGCTCGTGGAGAACCTCGGCGCTCACGCCTTCGGGCATCAGAATCACTTTGCCGGCCGGTGCGTCCAATTGCGAGATGACGGTGAAAACTTCGGCTATGTCATCCTCGCTGGTGATCACAAACTTGAGCTGGTAGTCATACTCCGCCATCAGCCGTCGGAGAACATCCGGTTGCCGGCGCAGTCTTTCGTGCTGCGCCTGGAAGGCTCCCTCGGGTGTGGAGTTAGACAACTTCGGGCTGATACTCATCAGATCGCACACGACCTGAGCAAATACGGTCCCCGCCGTCTCGACGGTGATGTGCATTCCGCGTTCGCGGAGGCGCGCGGAAAGATCGACAATGTCCAGCGCGATCATCGGTTCGCCGCCTGTCAGAACGACGTGCTTGGCGGCGTCGAACTCCGCGACGCGTTCCAGAATCTCATTGATGCTGAAGTCGCTGCCCTCGGGATTCCAGGACGTATAGGGCGTGTCGCACCAGGAACAACGCAGATTGCAGCCGCTGGTGCGCACGAAGACAGACGGCACGCCAACCAGACTGCCCTCCCCCTGTACCGAATAAAAAATCTCAGCTATGCGCATGCGGGATCGGCGACTCCAGCCTCGCGAAAGCCCTTAGCCCGCAGGATGCAGGAATCGCAGGCGCCGCAGGGGCGCCCGGCTTCATCCGGATCGTAGCAGCTATGCGTCAGTTCCAGGGGCACATTCAAATCCAGCGCCAGGCGTACGATCTGCGCTTTCGAAAGTTCGATGAGCGGTGTGCGGATCCGAATCCGGGTGCGCCCTTGCACCGCTGCCTTAGTGGCCAGATTGCCCATCGACTCAAAAGCACGAATGAACTCGGGGCGGCAATCCGGATAACCCGAATAATCGAGCGCATTGACGCCGATGTAGATGTCGTTGGCCTCAAGCACTTCGGCCCACGCCAGAGCAAACGAAAGGAAGATCGTGTTGCGGGCCGGCACGTATGTAATCGGGATCTCCTTGTTCATGGCGGCTTCGTCGCGGCCTTTCGGCACCGCGATTTCATCCGTAAGGGCTGAGTGGCCAAACACGCGGAGATCGATCTTCGCGGTCCGATGATCGGCGGCATGGAGCGCGGACGCGACCCGGCGCGCAGCTTCCAGTTCGACGCGGTGCCGCTGGCCGTAATCGAAAGACAGGGCGTAGCATTCGAAGCCGTCGCGGCGAGCGTAAGCCAGACAAGTGGTGGAGTCGAGTCCGCCGCTGAGTAGACAAACCGCCTTCATGCCTGGTTCAATTATGCCGAACGAGACCAGCAACACGTCTTGATTTGGAAACGCCGGACGCCGGAGACTTGGCCGCTTCGTGTTTTTCGATGGGAAACCTGCCGTCCTTCTTATAGCCGGACCACGTGAGCTCTTCGTTGAGACTCTTCGAATGAAAGATCATCACGTGCGCGGCCCCGGCAATCGTTATTCGCCGCGGCATCCAGAGGTCCGGTTCGACGCGAGTTTGTTCCAGCGTGAAATGCGTTCCGGGAGCGATCCGGGCGAGAATCCAGCCAATCCCGATCGTGTCGATCACATGCGCCTCTGCTTTGGCCCAGCGCAGTTCTCCCCGATCGATCCAAAGTTTGCCCTCGATATGAGCCAGCATCGACCCATGCGGCGCGGTGGGAACAAAGCCGGGGCGGGGTGTCATTCCTAAGATCCAGGCGGGCCTGCCGTCGACGTTTTCCTCGCCCAGCAGCGTGAAGTTATAGGCGTTGGGAATGTCGTTTACAAAGGCCCTCTGCTCTTCATATTTATGGACGCGTTCCTCACGCTCGGAAGGCGTCTCTTCACGCCTCTGCCGTACCGCGTGCTCATATTTGCGGTCTTCTTTACGCTGCTCCGACGGTGTCAACGGCTGACCGTTTTTTTGGATCAGGCGATCGTAGGGGGTACCTCCGAGGGGGATCACTTGGGACACTTCGACTTCTTTTGTCCCGTCGGCAGTGATGACATCCGTTTCGATGGATGTCCAGTCTCCGTTGTTTTGCCAGTCGCGTTGATAGTTCCGAATGGACTGGCTGACCATCTCCTTCACATCCATTTGGGCCGACGCATTGAATGTAGCTACAGCGAGAAGGACCACCAGAAGGCGAACCACACCAACCACGCAGGCACGACAAGGACCAAAGATGGGAAGCGATTGTGTGTTTTCGACCGTTTTTCGCGGGACTCCGAGCTGTTTACCAACTTCGCAATAAAGCCGGATTTTCTGCCCGGCATCCTTCTGACGTTGTGGCTTGCTTTTCTGCTCGCGGTCGCGGGAATTGTAGCGGTCAGCTTTCTAGCGGCCTTCGGTGAGCGCGGCAAATCGTGATCCGGCGCGGCGGACGGTCTCGTTCCGCTCCGGTCCTGTCGAGATGCAGCCCGCTTCCACGCCGGATTGCCGTTCGAGAAACAGAATATAGTCCCGGGCAGCCTTCGGAAGATCGGCCCACTCGGAAATCCCTTTTGTGGATGTCTTCCACCCGGGGAGTTTCTCATAGACCGGTTCCGCTTTCGCGAGACCGCGCCACGTCGCCGGGATTTCGCAGGTAGTTTCTCCGTCGATCCGGTAGGCGACGCAAACGGGAATCTCCTCGAGTTCATCGAGAACGTCGAGTTTCGTCACCACCATGCTGTCGAATCCGTTGATCGCCGCGGTGTACCGGATCAGCGGGACGTCAAACCACCCACAGCGCCGCGGCCGGCCGGTGACGGAACCGAATTCATTGCCGCGTTTGCGGATCAGGTCACCCATTTCACCGAGCGCTTCCGAAGTGAAGGGCCCTCCGCCGACGCGTGTTGTATAGACCTTTGAGATGCCGATGACGCCATCGATCTTTGTCGGAGGCACGCCGGTACCGGTGCAGGCTCCGCCTGCCGAAGCGCTGGACGAAGTGACAAAAGGATAGGTGCCGTGATCGAGATCCAGCATGGTGCCCTGCGCGCCTTCGAACAGCAGATGCTTGCCCGACGCCATGGCATCGGTCAGCAATCGCGCCGTATCGCAAACCATCGGCCGAATGCGCTCCGCAGCCTCTAAATAACGAGCGACGATCTCCTTCACGTTCACCGCGTCGTCAATGCCGAACGCCCGCGCGCGGGTGCAATGATCGTCCACGAGCGCAGTGACGGCTTCTCCGGAATAGTCGGGATCGATCAGGTCCGCCATGCGGATTCCACGTCGTCCGGCCTTGTCTTCGTAACACGGTCCGATACCCTTAAGCGTTGTGCCGATGGCCATTCTGCCGCGGGTTTTTCCCGCTTCTGAAATCTGTTCCACCAGCCGGTGAGTAGGTAAAAGAACCTGTGCGCGGTTGCTGATCCGCAGTTGACTGGTAACATCCACTCCGGAGGCGACCAGTTGCTCCACTTCATCCAGGAGCGCGATCGGGTCGACCACCAGACCGTTGCCGATCACCGCTACCTTCCCGGGATGCAGAATGCCGCTCGGCACCAGGCGCAGCACGAATTTCCGGTCGCCGATCAGAATGGTGTGTCCGGCGTTGTTGCCGCCCTGATAGCGGACGATGTAGTCAAACCGGTAGGCCAGCAGATCCACCAGCTTGCCCTTGCCTTCGTCGCCCCATTGAGCGCCGAGAATGATAATGTTGCTCATTTTCTCCTGAAGCCGGCGTTCCTGCTCAGGACAACACAGATGTAAGGGCCGCCCCGCCAGCCAAACGGGGCCATTGTAGCGCACTGTGTTACGCTGACTTTCTATGCAGCTTTCAGGCGTGTTTCTGCAACTTGGCGAAGAGCGCCTGCCTCTGCTCCTGCGCGGCGTTTCCATCGGAAAACTGAAGACTTTTCAGCTCTACGAACGGTTCAAGACCCGGACCCACCTGGCCAAGGTAAACACGGAGAGCCTGCGCAAGGCGGCGCCCCGTTTCTGGACGCGCCTGAGCGAGCAGGACGAGGAATTTGCCACCGATCTCGCGCAGGCCATCCTCATTTCGCACATGGAGATGATCGCGGCCGTGCTGAATTTTCTCGGCGTGCCGAATGAGGAAGGATTCTTCGCCAAGGACGTGGACGCGAAGCAGCACCTCACCGAGGGCTGGCAGGAACGCGCTTACGAGCGTTTCAAGGGTGAATATCCGGAACCTTTGCTGCTTTTTTACATCAATCATCTGGACTGGGAGCTGGGATCGGCGCAGCAGGCGTGGGTACCCAAGACCGCGCTGCCCGCGGCGTAGATCTTCTCTCTCATGCAGGACCTTGTAGACAGCGCCCTCGCGCGAATTCGTTCCGCCGCAACTGCCGAAGAACTGGAAGCCGTGCGCGTGGAAGTGTTGGGGCGAAAAGGCGTCCTCACTCAACTCGGTAAGGACATGGGCAAGCTCCCGGCGGAAGAGCGCGCCGCGCGGGGCAAGTTCATCAATACTGCGAAACAGGCGCTCGAGGTCGCCCTCACCGTCAAGCGAGTAGGTTTCCAGGTAGACGCTCTGGAGAAGCGATTTGATGCCGAATGGCTTGACCTGACTGTTCCCGCATCCGGCGTAAAGCCGGGCAGCCTGCACCCGATCACGCAGATTCAGTGGGAGATTGAAGATCTTTTCCGCTCGCTCGGTTTCAGCATACTGGACGGCCCGGAAGTCGAAACCGAATTTCACAACTTCGATGCGCTGAACATTCCGCCGGATCACCCCGCGCGGGACATGCAGGACACGTTCTGGCTGGACGGCGGAAACCTGCTGCGCACGCACACATCGCCGGTGCAGGTGCGCGGCATGGAGAAGCTGGGCCCTCCGCTTCGCATGATTGCGCCCGGACGCGTATTCCGCAACGAGAGCGTCGATGCGTCACACGAGCATACATTTTATCAGCTCGAAGGCATGATGATCGATCGCGACGTGTCAGTCGGAAATCTGATTTACTTCATGAAGACGCTGCTGACGGCGATCTTTAAGCGGGATGTAACTGTCCGGTTGCGACCCGGATTCTTTCCCTTCGTTGAGCCGGGCTTTGAGCTCGATATTCAGTGCCTGATCTGCGGCGGCAGCGGATGCCCCGTCTGTAAGCAAAGCGGCTGGGTGGAACTGCTTCCCTGCGGTCTGGTAAACCCTCATGTGCTTCGGATGAGCGGTATCGATCCCAATGAGTGGAACGGATTCGCGTTCGGCCTGGGGCTGACGCGGCTGGTCATGATGCGGTATGCGATTGACGATATCCGCTGGCTGCAAAGCGGCGATCTCCGCTTCCTGAGGCAATTTTGAAATTCTCCTACGGCTGGATTCGTTCGCTGGTGGACGGCCTCGATGTGCCGGCGGAGGCGCTCGAGCGCCTCATCACTATGAAGACGGCGGAATGCGAGGGCGTCGAGACCACCGGGTTGCTGCTCGCGGACGCGGTTGCGGCAACCGTCGAGAGCGTTGAGCCGATTCCGGAAGGCCACAATGTCAAAGCGATTGTCGACGCGGGCCGCTATGGCAGGAAAACGGTCGTATGTGGCGCATCAAACTGCCGCACGGGTATCCGGACGGTTTATGTCCCTCTGGGACGGAAGCTGGTTTCGGGCATCGAGAGCGACGGCATGCTGGCCAGTGCCGCGGAGCTCGGAATCAATCGCGATCACGAAGGCATTATCGAACTGCGCGAGGGCGAAGAGATTCCCTGGACCGACAGCACGATCGAGATTGACAACAAGAGCATCACGCATCGGCCCGATCTTTGGGGGCATCACGGCATGGCCCGCGAAGTTGCCGCAATCACCGGCAAGACGCTGCGCGATCCGGTCTGGCTGGGCTCATTGCCCGGGGTTTTGCTGGGTTCGACAAAACCGCCGGATAGTCCGGTAAAGATCGAGATTGAAGACTTCAGCTTGTGCCCGCGCTACAGCGCGCTTGTTTTCGAGAACGTAACCATACAACCATCGCCCCTCTGGATACAGGCGAGGCTTACAGCCGTCGGACTCAATCCGATCAACAACATAGTCGACCTGACAAACTACATCATGGCGGAACTTGCCCAGCCGATGCACGCTTTCGACCAGGCCAAACTGAATGGCGACACGATTTGGGCTCGCCCGGCGAAAGAGGGCGAGAGCATCGTTGCGTTGAATGACGAGAAATATGCGCTGACGCAGTCGAATCTCGTGATAGCGGATGCGGCAGGTCCGATCGCGATTGCAGGCGTAATCGGCGGGCAGGGCAGCGCGATCTCCGATTCGACGACGTCCATCGTGCTCGAAAGCGCGAATTTCAATGCGGCCAGCGTTCGCAAGACTTCCACTGCGCTGAAGCTGCGCACCGACGCCTCCATGCGCTTCGAAAAAGCGCAGGATCCACACAACACCATACGCGCGCTGGCAAGGGCGGTCGATCTGCTGCCGCTGGTATCACCGGGAGCGCGGCTGGTGGGGGGGCTCGCCGATCGGTTGGCCAGGCTGCGGCATCCCGAAAAAATTCCGCTCGATCTGAAATGGCTGGCCCGTAAGCTGGGCCGCTCCCTGGAATCCGATGAAGTGAAACGCATACTGGAGAGCCTTCAATTCGGGGTTGCCGAAAACGGTTATGGAAAATTCCTGGTTACCGTGCCATCGTGGCGCGCGACCAAAGATGTCTCCATGCCGGAAGACCTGGTCGAAGAGGTTGGCCGGATGATCGGCTACGATTCGATCGAGCCGAAGCCGCCTCTGGCGCCGTGCGCGCCTTCGTTCGATCCGCCCGAGCGGGAGTTTCTGCGCGGAGTCAAACGGACGCTCGCGGCGCGCGGGTTTACCGAAGTCTCGAACTATTCCTTCATCAGCGAAGAGGAGGCACGCCGTTTCGGTCTTGCGGTGGAAGAGCATGTTCGTGTCCTGAATCCCATCGCGGCCGGTCAGGAGTTGCTGCGCACTTCGCTGCTGCCGGGCATCCATCGCAACATTGTCGAGAACGCGAAACACTTCGATGAGTTCCGCATTTTTGAGGTCGGGCACGAAATTCAAAGAGCGGACGGCAAGCCAGAAGAGCGACAGCATCTGATGGCGGCCCTTTTCGGAAATGACGGACTGCTGGAATTGAAACGGATCGCCTTGTGCCTCGCGCCCGAACTGGAGATTCGCGAAGCTTCACCGAAGTCGTGGGAGCATCCTGCCCGCTGCGCGGAACTGTGGCTGGACGGGCGCGCGTTGGGCCGCCTCAGCGAATTCCATCCGCTGTTGGTTGAGAACGGCAGGGCTTCCGTCGTGGATATCGATCTGGATCTGTTGCGGGAATTAACGCCGGCCCTTGCCCGCTATACGCCGGTACGGCGATTCCCGACGAGCGCGTTCGATCTCTCGGTGCTTGCCGACATCCGGGTGCACGCAGGCGATCTCGAGCGGGAGATCCGCAGTGCCGCGGGCGATCTTGCCGAGGATGTCGGATACGTGCGCGAGTATCAGGGGCCGCCGCTGCCAGAGGGGAAAAAGAGCGTGTCGTTCCGCGTTGTCGCGGGCGCGGCCGATCACACTCTGACTGCCGACGAGATCACGGATCTGCGAAACAGGATTATCGCGGAGCTGAATAAATTGGGCTACGAGCTTCGCGCTTAATCTGTGTACAGCGCCGGGTGTGCATCCCGCATGTCCTGAGCCACGGCGCGCGCCATTTGTATCTGCACTAACGGGCCTTTATCGATACCGGGGCACCACTCTCCCGTTTTCCGCCAGTTTCGCTTATTGCCCACCAGTTCCGGCCAGAAGGGAAACGCCGCGCATTGAAACGGCTTGGCCGGATGCACCGAACATCCTCCCTCTTTCAGAAACTCGCATTGCGCATGTCTCGGCACGCGCAGCCTGCGCAGATTCCTCGTGCGATAGACGTAGCGCTTTTCGAACGCCGCGACGGTCATTTTGAGGAATGCAGCCAGACGCGGAATATCGGCTTCCGTCAGGTAGACAAACCCCTGCTGCTCACAGCATTTGGTGCAGCCGGGCTGGCATTCGAAGCGCATTGGCTGTTTTGCAGAGCGCACAGGCTGCCACGAACTCCGTTAGGAGCAGGGCATCCGTTATGCGCGTCGGCAGACGATGCGCTGATTTTACAACGCTTTTACAACTTCCATGCAACACGGGTTGAAACCTGGCTTAGAGTAACTCTGGCGGATTCCAATCCTCCAACACGGGAGCTTGGGATTTCTCAGGGGTCTTCCTGAGCTCCTGTTCCTTCGATAAAAGGGCCGGGTGCTAGACTGCAGTTGGCGAACTGATCCCGCAGACGCCTTCCCCGCTTGCGCAACCTGCAAATCGATGATCTGCTTTCGGACCTGACGCGGACAGCGGCTTTCCAGTCTCTCGTCTCAAAGACGGCACCCTCGGGCGGACCTTCGACGCTTCGATTGTCCGGACTGACGCTGACGGCAAAGGCGCTCTATGCAGTTCTGCTGCATCGCGCGACCGGCCGCCCGCAAATCATTGTGGTGGACGGCAATAAGCAGGCGGAAACGCTGCTGCCGCTGCTTCAGACGTTCGCCGACCTGGTCGAGCCCGGAACGCCGCCTGTTTATCTGCCGGCGCTCGATGTTCTGCCGGGGCAGAATATGTCGCCGCATGCCGAGATCCTGGCGACGCGCGCGACGTCCCTGAGCCAACTGGCGAATGGATATAACGGCATTACGCTGGCGCCCGTTGCGGCGATTCTGTCGCGCACCGAAGCCCCGCCGTACTACCGGCAGCTTACGCAAAAGCTGCATGTGAAAGACGAGTTGCCGCTGGACGACCTTGCGGCGCATCTGGAAAGCGTCGGCTATGAGCGCCGCGACCCGGTGGAAATGGTGGGCGAGTATTCGATTCGAGGCGGAATTCTCGACGTCTTCTCCCCGGAGCAAACGCAGCCCGTGCGTATTGAGTTCTTCGGCGACGAGATCGAATCCATCCGCAGGTACGACCCGGAGTCGCAAAGATCGATTCACAAACTGAACGAATGCGTCCTGCAGCCGTTGACGGAATTTCAGAACTCACGGCCGCTGCTGGCGGAACTCGCCGGTCATCTGCGCGAAAGCGGCATGCGCGTCCGCGACCTGCCCTTCAACGGCGAGCCGTTCCCCGGCTGGGAATTACTGATCCCCACGCTGCGCCCGCGGTCCGCGTCCCTGATCGATTTTTTTGAAAAGCCTCTGATCCTGATGGATGAGCCGGAGTTGACGGAAGCGGCGGCCGATCGGTTCCATACCCGGCTGGATCAAAGCGCGCTGAATCCCGAATCGGCAACTCTCGCCTGGAGCGAGTTCGTCGAGATTGCGGCAAAGCAATCCGTTCTTGAAATCCGGCAACTGGATCTCGGCGATGCAGACCAGAATACCCTCTACATCTCTTCCCGCCCCTCGATGGCTTTTCACGGCAATCTCCAGGTAGCCATCCGGGAAGCAAAGACCCTGCTGGAATCCGGGGTGCGTCTTGCGTTCTTTGCTCCCACCTCCGGCGAAGTGGAACGGCTGGCCGACGTATTCAGCGAGTATTCCATTCCGTATCGCATCGACCTCGGTGGTGAGCAGGTTCCCGACTACCTGCGCGAACGAACGCAATCGCTGAACGCGGGGGTTGCGTTGATCCGCGGCGACGTCGCGCGCGGCACGGTGTTTCAGGAAGCGCGCCTCGCCATCTTCGGCTCCGAAGACTTATTCGAATCGCCCGAGACGGCCGCGCGTCCGTCGAAGGCTCACGCGGGGACAGGCGTATTCTCGGCCGATCAGTTCGATCTGAAGGCCGGCGACTATGTGGTCCACGTGGAGCATGGCGTGGGCCAGTTCATCGGCATCCGCGAGATCGCGCAGGGCGACACCAAAGGCGACTACATGCTGATCGAATACGCGGGCGGCAACAAGCTCTATGTGCCGCTCTCGCGCATGGATCTGGTGCAGCGCTTCCGCGGTGAAGGCGAAGCCAAACCCGCGCTGGACAAGATGGGCGGCGCCACGTGGACGCGCACCAAAACCAAAATCAAGACAAAAATGCGCGATATGGCGGAGGAGCTTCTCAAGCTCTATGCCGCGCGCCGGCTCGCTCCCGGATTTGCCTTTTCCGCCGACAGCAACTGGCAGCGCGAATTCGACGATGCCTTTGAATTCGGGGAGACCCGCGATCAAAAGGCCGCCATCGCGGATATCAAGCGAGACATGGAAAGTCCGCAGCCCATGGATCGTCTGCTCTGCGGAGACGTCGGCTACGGCAAGACCGAAGTGGTGATGCGGGCTGCTTTCAAGGCAATGGGAGACGGTAAACAGGTCGCGGTGCTGGCCCCGACAACCGTGCTGGCGTTTCAGCACGACCAGACCTTCCGCAAGCGCTTTCAGCCCTTCCCCGTGCGCATCGAAATGCTGAGCCGTTTTCGCACCGCGAAAGAGATCAAAGCGGTGCTGGCCGATATCGCCGAAGGAAAGGTGGATCTGGTCGTCGGCACGCATCGGCTGCTTTCGAAAGACGTTGAATGGAAGGATCTGGGGCTCGTCATCATCGATGAAGAGCAGCGTTTCGGCGTGAAGCACAAGGAGCGGCTCAAGGAAATCTGCAAAGGGATCGACGCCGTCGCCATGAGCGCGACCCCGATTCCCCGCACGCTGCACATGTCGCTGCTGGGGCTGCGCGACTTGTCGGTGATCGAAACACCGCCCAAAGACCGGCTGGCGATTCATACGGTAGTTGCGCCGTTTGCGCCGGACATGATCAAGTCCTCGATTGAATTGGAGTTGGCACGGGGCGGCCAGGTCTATTTCGTTCACAATCGAATCGATTCCATCTGGCATCGGGCGGCCCAGCTTAAGGAAATGCTGCAGGAGATGTTCCCCGAAATCCGCATTGGCGTCGGGCACGGGCAGATGGCGGAAGCGGAACTCGAAAAGGTGATGCTGCAGTTCATCCGGCACGAGTTCGATGTCTTTGTATCCACCACCATCGTCGAAAACGGGCTGGACATTCCTCTTGCCAACACGATGATCATCGAGAATGCGGAGCGGTATGGACTGGCAGAGCTGTATCAGCTTCGCGGACGTGTAGGACGGTCGAACCGGCGCGCTTACTGCTACTTGTTTGTGGAGCCGGATTCGGAATTGACGGAGGTTGCCCGCAAGAGGCTCGCCGCGCTCAAAGAGTTCAGCGATCTGGGAGCGGGATTCAAAATCGCGGCGCTCGACCTGGAACTGCGCGGCGCGGGGAATCTGCTGGGCGGCGAACAACACGGCCATATCAATGCGGTCGGATTCGATATGTACGTCCGCATGCTGGAGGACACCGTGCGCGAACTGCGCGGCGAAGAGGTCGCGCCCGAGATCCATTCGTCACTAAACCTCGGTCTGGACTTAAGGATCCCGTCGACGTACATCACGGACGAGAACCAGCGGCTCCGGGCATATAAGAGGATCGCGCAGGCAGTAGACGTCACCGAACGGGAAAAGGTCGAGAACGAACTCGCCGATCGCTACGGTCCGGTGCCTGATGACGTCCGGCATCTTCTGAAATACTCGGGAATCAAGACCGCGGCGGAGAAGATCGGTATCGAAGCCATCGACCGCCGCGCGTCGATTCTAAATATAAAGTTCCACGAAGAAACACGAGTGGACGGGGAAAAGCTCATGGCGCTGGTCAGCGGGACGCCGGGCGCTCAGTTTACTCCGGCAGGAGTGCTGCGGCTCCCAGTGGATGGAACCGGTACCCCAGCGGCAATTCTGGAGTTCATCGAGGAGAGGCTGATTGCGCCTCTGGCATAGTACTGGCGTTAATCAGTACTGGCAATCCTACACGCATCGGCATGAACTCCGGCCTCATGGCCAAACGGAGGATGACCGCAATGTTATTGTTGCGAGTGCAAATGACCGAAGCTCCTGAAATCCCCGGTGTTGAGGAAGTGATCGGTTGGTTCGGCTATTGGCCCACGTTTCACGACGCCGAGGTCTCGATCAACTTAAATCGCAGAAGCGGGTGCCGAGTTGTCGTCAATGCATTTCGAACGACTCCCACCGTGGAGCACGCCACCGTCACCTTCCTGTTGGAAGGATTTCCAATGGATGCGGCTGGCATTGTGAATAGTCGCATTGAGTTCTTTAATCACCAGAACGTTCTCAGCGGTCTTCAGATCAACCAAATACCCGAAGGATACGAAATGGTTATGGAGAGCATCTTCGGCGTGGCTGGAACGCTCACCGCTTCACGCATGACGGTTGAATTGAAGCCAGCATGAACGAGACAGAGCACCCGGAATGGTTTGACGGCGGGGACTTCACGCCGATTCAGTAGTGGGTTACGTTGAAAAACTACGCTATCGGTCGTGCCCTGTGGGTTCTCGTTTTGGAAACACGAAACGCATTCCTGCAATCTTCGCAGGAGGGAAAGGCTGTGACCACACCCTATCGTTACACACGCTTAAAACACGCCAATCTTAGTAGCGTGTATATTATTGAAAATAAAGAATAATAAATGGCGGAGAGGGGGGGATTCGAACCCCCGGTAGAGCTTGAGACCCTACGACGGTTTAGCAAACCGCTGCTTTCGACCACTCAGCCACCTCTCCGGGGCTTTGCAGACCGGCCTGACTTCAAAATAGTAACACGAGGCTGCGCTAGAATTGACTTACGTGCACCCGTAGCTCAGCTGGATAGAGCGTTTGCCTCCGAAGCAAAAGGTCGCTTGTTCGAATCAAGTCGGGTGCACCAGCTAACCAGTTGGGACGACTTACCTGTCCCCGCCGGCTCTTCCCGCTCCGCCTCTTCCGCCTCTTCCCCCGCGGCCGCGACCCGGTCCATTGCCCGTGCCGGCTTTGGCTCCTTTTTCCGTCAGGAAGGCCACCACGCTGGGGTAGTCCAGAGCTTTCGCGCCGTCGAGGGCGGTGCGGCCGTCGGTGTTTGCGGTGTTGAGATCGCACCCCAGCTCCACCGCCAGCTTGACTGTATCGAGCGTCAGAGCCTCGCGTTCGAAAGGCGCCGGTTCGACCCAGGGCTTGACACGAATGATTCCCGTCGCCGCCATCACGGCGGTTGCGGTCTCTTTGCGCTGAACCTGTCCGAATCCCTGTTCGGCAACATAGTCGGAATGGAGAACAAACAGAGGATCGGCGCCGTGCTTAACCAGCATCCGCATGACGTTCGGCTCCGTAAAGCGAGCGGCCAGCCAGAACGGCGTCGCACCCACAATAAGAGGCTCGAAATTCCAATCGTCGGACGAGCGGCGCGTGGGCGTCCACGTCTTCAACGGAGCATTCGGATCGGCTCCGTGATCGAGCAGGGCCGCTACCATCTTTTCGTCGCGCCGCATGATCGCTTCATGGAGCGCGGTAAAGCCGTTGGGCGCTGCGTTCGGATCCGCGCCTTTTTCGAGCAGAAATAAGACAAGGTCCGTGAATCCCGAGTGCGCGGCGAGCGTCGTGGCGCTGACGCCCCATGCATCCGCATCGTTGACGTGCGCACCCGCTGCTACCAGAAGCTTTGCGGAATCGAGATCCCCCACACGCGCAGCGAACATCAGCGCTGTCTCTCCGCCGTGCGGAATGGCTTTGTTGTATCCGAGGTAGCCGTGTGGCGGCACCGCCATTACGTCCGTCCATTGATCGGACTTTGCCTGAAGATCGGCGTGATGCGCGATCAGCACTTTCACGACTTCGGGATGCTTTTGCGCCACAGCCCACATTAATGCGGTCTGCCCACGCGAACCACGTGCATTCGGATTCCCGCCTTTGGCCAGGAGTTGCTCGACCACGTCGGGATAGCCGGATCGCGCCGCGACCATCACAGGCGTTTCACCGGCGAGGAGTGCGGCGTTCGGATTCGCACCCGCCTCCAAGAGCCGGCGGACCATAGCAGAACTACCGTTCTCGCCGGCAGGCCAGAGAGGTGTTACACCGAGTTCGTTCGCCGTGTTTACCTTCGCACCGGCGCGGATCAGCAGATCGGCGCTTTCCACGTCGTCGCGATAACTCGCCCAGAGCAGCGCCGTCGAACCGTCCGGTTCCGCAGCATTGACGTTCGCCTTGTTTCGGATCAGTTCACGCAACGCAACGTGGTTGCCGCTCTTCACCGCATCGATGACAGAAGGGCGCACGGTATCGGCGGCGGGGAGTATGCCGGCCAGAAGCAGGAGGGCAGGCCACGCAAAACGATGGCCTGCCCCACGTGTGGATGCGCGGGTTTCCATTTAAACTTCCGGAAGCGTTTCGATCGGCAATTTGCCGGTGCTGCCCCCGACTTTTTCAACCGGGTAGTCCATCTTGTCCATGATCGCCATCAGCAGATTCGCGCTCGAAGGTTTGTTGGCAAACTTCAGGTGACGACCGCCCTTGAGCCGTCCCGCGCCGCCGCCCACCAGCATCTGAGGCAGATTGTCGGGCGAATGACCGTTGCTGTTGGAGATGCCCGCGCCATAGAGGATCATGATGTGATCGAGCAGCGTGCCGTCGCCGTCGGGCGTCGCTTTGAGTTTGTCGAGATACTTCGCAAACAACTGTGTGTGATACCGGTTGATCTTCGACATTCGCTCGATCAGCTCGGGAATGTTGTTGTGATGAGAGAGTGGATGGTGCGCCTCGGGCACACCAATCTGCGGATAGGGCCGCGGACTCTGCTCCTTGCTGAGCATGAATGAGATGACGCGCGTCAGATCGGACTGGAACGCGAGCACCTGCAGATCCATCATGAGCGCGAGGTGGTCTTCGAAAACAGGCGGCGCTCCCAAAGGCTGGGCCAGCGAAGGCAATTCGATGTCACTCTGCTTTTCCGCCATCTGAATGCGGCGTTCAACGTCCCGAACGGCGTCGGTGTACTCGTTGACCTTATCCTGATCGCCCGGCCCCAGTTCCTGTTTGAGGCTCGTCAGTTTCTCGGTTACCGAATCCAGAATGCTCTTGTGCTGGGCGAGGCGCTTTTCGCGGGCCTTCTTATCCGTGCTGCCGCTGTCGCCGAAGAGCGTTTCGAATACCGCCCGCGGGTTCCACTCCATCGGCAGCGGCTGCGTGGGGCTGCGCCAGGAGAGCGTGTCGAGATAGGCACAGCTCAGATTGCCGGTGCATGCGCCGGCGTTGGCGGGCAGATCCATCGATACTTCGAGCGAAGCCAGTTGCGTTTCCTGCGCGAAGTGTCTGCCGAGCAGTTGATCGATCGAGACGTCGGCGATGATTTCAATTTCATTGCGGCCGCCGCGCGGCGTGCCGGTGAGAAACGATCCGGAGGCTCCGGCATGGATGTAATTCCAACTGGCTTTGATGCCGGAGAAGACCAGCATCTTGTCTTTGTAGGCGGCGAGCGGTTCCAGGATAGGTGAGAGCTCGAAAGCCGAGCCTTCGCCCTTCGGCGTCCAGTATTCCATCGCCATTCCGTTAGGCACGTAGAACGCCTGAAATCGGTTCTGGGGTTTGACCGCCGCGCGCATCGGCGGAAGCATGGCGTCGAGAAACGGCAGCGCCATGGTGGTGCCGAGCCCTTTCAGCATCGTTCGCCGCGGCAGTTTTTTCGAGAGGAAGGCCATTGGAATTCTCCTTACTTCATTTACTTCGACGCCCGCAGACTCGGGGCAGACGGTGACGCCGTATCGCGCATCTGAAACGCGGGGCTTGCCACGATTCCTTCGATCAGCGACGACCACCGGTATTGCTTTGCCGCCGCATCGCGGACAATTTTGCGAACGGTCGACTCATCGTAGTATTCGAGCCGGCGTCCCAGCGCATAAGCCATCAGTTTTGAGGTTACAGTGCGCGGGAACTGCTCCGGTTGGGCAAGCAATACTTTGCGCAGGCCGGGCAATCCATCAATGGGCTCGCCGTTTGCAGTGGTTCCGGCGGCATCGATCGGCTTACCCGCTTCGTCGTGCGTACGCCATGCGCCGACCACGTCGAAATTCTCCAGCGAAAAACCAAGTGGGTCGATGACCGAGTGGCAACTGTTGCAGGATGGATTGGTCCGGTGCTGCGCGAGCCGCTCCCGCATGCTGGGCGGAATCACGCCCGGTTTCGTCTCCAGCGTTGTGTTGACACCGGGCGGCGGCGGAGGGATGGGCGTACCGAAGATATTGTTCAGTAGCCACTTTCCACGCAGGACCGGCGACGTGCGATCGGGATAAGAGGTGGTAACGAGTAAAGCTCCCTGCGCGAGCAGACCGCCACGCTGGTCGTGATTCGGAACCGTAACGCGGCGGAAGCGCGTGCCGTAAACACCGGGAATTCCGTAGTGCCGCGCGAGCCGTTCGTTGACGAATGTGTAGTCGGCCGTCAGCAGCTCATCGACGCTGCGATCGTCGCGCAGATTGCTCGCCACGAACAGTTCGGTTTCCTTCTGGAAGCCCTGTAGGAGGCTCTCGTCATAGAGCGGATATTTAACCGGATCGACGACCACGTCCTCGACCTGTCGCAGGTTCAGCCACTGCGCGGCAAAATCGTGCACCAGCGCATCGGTAGCGCGCGAATCGGCCAGCATGCGCCGGACTTCTTTATCCAGCGTCACCGGATTCGAAAGTTCCCCGTGTTCGGCCAGGGTGAGCAGACGATCGTCCGGAACGCTGCTCCACAGAAAGAACGAGAGCCGCGACGCGAGTTCCAGATCGCTCATGCGATAACTGACCGGCTCCGGCTTTCCTTTTGCCTTCGCCGGATCGATATGGACGCGGAGAAGAAAGTCAGGATCCACCAGCATCCGTTCGAGCGCGAATTGAATTCCGCTGTCGAAGCTTCCGCCGTCTTTCCGGCCTTTATCGAAGAACTCCAGCAACGTGTCGGTGTCCGCTTTCGTCACGGGCCGGCGATAAGCAAGGCGAGCAAGGCGGGAAATGATGGTCGTGGCGCAGGGGCGCTCCTCGGCGGCAGCCTTGGGCGGTTCGCAAACGAAGATGGCCTTGTGGCTGGCGCTTCCCGTGCCTGGCTTCAGGGTCAGAGGCGCATCGTAGGGTCCGCCGATCTCGACCGAACCGACGTTCGCGTAGCCCATGTAAACCTGATCGTTGGAAATCACGCGTCCGAGCTGCACCGGTTGCGGAAGACCTTCGGGCTCCCACATCTCACGCACGAAAGAAGCGCTGACGACTCTCTCGCCGGCCTTGACCGGGATGCGAACGTCGAGGCCCGCATCGCCCGTCAGCTGCATATAGGTCTCCCATTCGGGATCGCCGGCAAACCCGGGCTCGCCATCGCCCGCATAACTCGCCGCGGCTGGCCGGCCTTTGCCCTGGCCTCCGACCGAGAAGCGTTTCAGAAGCTTGCCATCCAGCCGAATGTCCAGCTTCTGCGGCCAGCCCATCCCTTTCAGGTAGTCCTGATATTGGCGCTGGAGCTTAACCTTAATCGCATACTCGCCATCGACGGGAAAATTGTAGTGGACTGCGATGCCGCCGCGCGACCCCAACGGAAGGTCCTCGCTCATGCGGTCTTCCTGCAGCACATGCAGCGGAACCTCGAACCGCTGTACGGAGGGCTGCGCGGGAGGCAGACCAGTGGCGAGCCGCGTCACCTGACGCGCTACGGACATGTAGCGTTCGAGGTGAGATGTCGAGATCGAAAGGACATCGGCGAAATTGTCGAAGCTGCCGTCGGCCGTATCGTCGCCCGGCAGGAGAGGTTTCAGGTCCACGTCGAGAGCGAACAGGTCGCGGATGGCATTGTTGTATTCCGCGCGATTCAGGCGATGGACGGCGCCGATTCTGCCCGGATTGGGATGCCCCAAAGTCGCCTGGTCGATCTGATTTTCGAGGTCTGTCGCGATGACGCGATAGGTTGCGGCATCGGCGCGCGGCATCTTCGGCGGCGGCATGGATCCGGCGCGCAGCTTACCGATCACTTTTTCGAGAACTTCCGCGTTTGCGGCCGGGTGGGTGAGGTCAAGAGTGTCGAGCGTCAGACCGGCAGTGTGGAGTTTCTGGTTGTGGCAGGTTACGCAGTAGGTGTCAAAGAAGGCGCGTGGAGTCGGGGTCGATTTTGCCGCCGGAGCCGGATGGGACGGAGTCTGCGCGCTCAACAGCGCGGCCATGGCAAGACCGGAGCACGCCATGAGGATCGGCACCCGCGATCGCCGCGCGCCTCGATTCAAAAAAGCCTCCATCGTGCCTCCTGACAATTGAAGTATATACCCCATGGAGACAGTGAGTTGCGCGGAATCAGACAGCACGAAATCCGCGTCTCTTTCGCAGCTTCACATGCATCGCGAAGTGAGTGGACACATGCTCGAAAAAACGAGATCCGGATCCGAGTTTTGTCACATCAATGCCGGCGAAAAAACGAACCCATTTTGCCGTGCGGCGGTTGGGAATGTCGAGGATTGCGCCGGGACGGGGCGGTATTCGCAAATTCGAACCCATTGACCACTGGCGCTTCTCTTTGCATGCAGATCGCGGGGATAAGCTCACCAATCGCGTCCGGGACTGAGTGTTCCTGAAAAAACGAAGCCAATTTCGGATTGGAGGAATGCGCTTGTCATCGACCTTGTTCTTACCACGACGACAGAGCGAAACTGCACGTTTTTGCTGTAAAGGATTGATTTGGTTGAGGCGATGGGTTGGGAACCAACAATATTGAGTCCGAGTTCCTGGGAGGCGACGAACCCTCTTGCCGGAAACTTCTATACTGGAAATATGGAGCGAAGCGAGTACGTCGAACAGCGCAACGGCGGATTCTACGTCGCCGGCACGCGAGTCTCCCTGGACTCCATCGTGTATTCCTTCAGGACCGGAGACTCGCCGGAGACCATTCGCCAGAACTTCTCTTCTCTGACTCTGGAACAGGTGTATGGAGCGATCGCCTTCTATCTTGCCCACGAGCGGGAGGTCGATGCCAACATCAGCGAGGGTGAAGAGGAGATAGAGCGCTCGGTCTCGCGTTTGAGCGAGAGCCGCCCCGAACTGTACGCCCGTCTCGAGCGTGCACGCCACGAGATATCCACTCAGGATCTGGCGAAGCATTGAGCATTCTTTTTCAGGCGGACAACGACCTGAAGAGGCTCATCGTCGACGCGACGCTGCGGCGCCAGCCCCGCATCGATTTTCAGACAGCTCAGGCAGCCCGATTGGATGGTCTCGACGACGAAGCCGTCTTGCGCCAGGCCGCGTCACAATCTCGAATTCTGGTAAGCCACGACAAGCGGACGATGCCAGCGGCGCTCGCCTCATTCGTCGCCTCGGGTGGCACGAGCCCGGGAGTGTTTCTCGTTATCCCTCAGAACGCGCCGATCCGTGAGGTAGTTGAGGCGCTGATTCTGATTTGGGCCGATGACCGAGCGAATGCCTGGAACAATCTAATCGCCAAAATCCCGTTTTGATCGTCGGAGCCATCAGCCGTGGCCGACAAATCGAGCGTCTGAAGGCCGCCACCCTCTTGAAACTGGCCACCGACCAAGAAGGTCAGGGGCCCGTTCGTTATCAAATGTGCTGAAGCGGGATTTGGCTCGTCTCGATGGTGACGCCGCTATAGCCCATCTGATCGAGCAGAAGACCGATGCTGGTTTTTGACGCCTGTTGATGGCTTCCCGGTCCAATCCAAATCTTTGCTAATGGCAGGACTCCGGCGCGGCGCGGCATCCAACTCGGCGTGTCGAGCGGAAGATACCGAGCGAGCATCGTTGATTTGGCCTTGAATCTTACATCAGGAAATTCCGCGAGCTTCAATTCATGCACAATTCGGTATTCATTCTCAGCCCGCCACTTGTGTGCCTTCGCAAGCGGCGCAAGCTTGTACACCCACTCGTCCCACGCGGTCAGGAAATCGCGCATCCATTGTTCGGGATTTTCAAGTCGATCTCCTGTCAGTCCTTCAAGGTAGAAATCGACCGTCGCTTCCGCAAGCTCTCGGGCGGCCAGTTCCTGCTTTTCGGCATCATAGATTACGCGATAGAGCGTGCTGTTCGGCTCACGGTTCAGCCCGCGGGCATAGAACCCGAGCGCGTACCCGTTCTGTTTTCCGTATCTCTCCCACTGCGTCAGGTCATCTTCCTCACCACTGAAGCAGACTACAAAGAATTTGCTTCGTGCGTGAGCCTCAACATCTTCTTCGGAAAAGCCGATCAGCGCGTTTAGAAATGCAACAACATCGGGCTCCGCCGCATGCTCATCGATCAGTTGTCGGATAGCTGCGATGAACAGTTCGGACGCGTGGCGTGTTTCCTTGGCGTCGTTCAGGGCAGAGACCTGCGTGGCGTGCAGACGAGATGATTCCGGTATTCCGAGCAAACCCGGTCCGTCGGTGTAATGCCAGACGATCTGGTCTCGCTGGTAGTCGAAACATCCATTCTCCCGAGCAATCCGGCTTACGAAATCGCGGTATTTTATGGACTCTTCAACTGTGACGGGCATCCCGGCGCTGGCTTTCTCAATTTACCTGATCGGCATATCGCGAGGTTGCGGGTGATCACAGTTTTGCGGCATACAAAGCAAAAGTGGCCCTTGTGGACCACGCTCGACTGTCCTTGTATTATCCGATTCGACCTGAAGGTATTCTGGAGCCACCCGCCGGGATCGAACCGGCGACCTGCTGATTACGAATCAGCCGCTCTACCAACTGAGCTAGGGTGGCATTCCGGGAAGGGACGTACCCTATGTTTATAGCATGTTGGGAAAGCTGTTCGACCGGGCGTGCGAAGTGGACGAGCTACTTCTTTTTGTCGTCGATGATGTAGATCTTTTCGTGGGGACCGGCGAACTTCAGGCGCTGGCGAATTTCGATCTCCTGCTCCTCGGGGTCGTTCTGAAGGCGCTGGATCCGTTCCTGTTTCTGCTCGATCTCGCGGTGCAGTTGCTCATTGCTGATTTCGTACTCATGCACCTGTTGCCGCTTCTCGAGCAGGCCCGGAATTCCATTAGGACCGCGAAGCGCTACAAACGCGTAGACGATCCCGCATAACACGATAAATGCATATGCTGTTCGGACGATCGATATCTTCATTGCAGCGTGGAAGAGACAATAGTACCACCGAAAGTAAGTGATATTCCATATTTATGACCGATAAAATCGTAGTATTAAATACGTGCGCATCAGCCGAAGAAGCGGAGCGGTTGGCGCGAAGTCTTGTCGAGCAGCGACTGGCGGCTTGTGTCACGGTAATTGCGCCGGTACGCAGCTTTTATCGGTGGAAAAATGAAATCGCGGATTCGCAGGAGTGGCTGCTTCTCATCAAGACCTCGCGTCCGTTATTTCCCCGCCTGCGCGCCGCCATCGAATCGACTCACTCGTATGAAGTACCTGAGATAGTGGCGTTGCCCGTGATAGAAGGCTCGACTAACTATCTTTCATGGCTTGACAGCGAGTTACAGTCTGCAGATATCGAGTGACTAACATCAACTAACAGCCCGTGGCGGAAGTCTTAGAGCGCCGCTCCCTCACGGTTACGGTTCTGTAAAATCATCATGTTGTTGCCGAACCGTGACCGTGAGGAGTCGGCTTACCACAGGCTGCTAACCTGGACAACTGATTAAACATGGAATTAATTCGCGCCCTGATACTCGATATGGACGGAGTGATCATCGACTCCAATCCTTTGCATCGCACCGCATGGGCGGAGTACACCCGGCGTCACGGCGTTGAGATGACGGAGGCGATGCAGCAGCGGATGTACGGAAAACGCAACGACGAGATCGTTCGCGACTTTCTGGGAGCGCATCTTGACGACCGCGAAGTGTTTGCGCACGGCGCAGCCAAGGAGGCGCTCTATCGGGAACGCATGCGGCCGCGAGTCGGAGAGTCGCTCGTACCGGGAGTTCGTGAATTCCTGGTGCGCCATCGAAATCTGCATCTCGCTGTCGCCACGAACGCCGAAGCGGCCAATGTCGATTTTGTTCTGGATGGCGCGGGGATTCGTTCCTTCTTTCAGGTTGTCGTGAACGGTCACGATGTCGCCAAACCGAAACCGTACCCCGACATCTATCTTCATGCGGCGGAGCGACTCAATGTGGCTCCGCGGGAGTGCATTGTGTTTGAGGATTCTCACACCGGAGTGGAAGCCGGTCTTGCGGCGGACATGCGCGTGGTCGGCGTTGGCGCCACGCATGACGATCTCCCCGGCATCTCTCTGCTGATCCGGAACTTCAACGATCCCGCGCTCGAAACATGGCTCTCCCATTTCACGATTCAGCATGAACCGCATAAAAAATAAGTAAGTGATTTTTCGTACGCCACGCGCCCGATTTTGCGGTCAAATGATTATTGGGTGAGAACAATGCAGGGAACCAAATTGCGCCGGGGCGCAACGTGAGCCGGAGGTGTCCGATCATGTGCCTCCAACCACGACTGCCGACGTCACTCGTGCTCTCCGGGCTTCTCTTTGTTTCTTTGAGCGGCGCTTTCGCGCAGACTCAAAATCCACCTTCCATTCTCGTCACTGCTCATACTCTGCAAGGTCAGCCGGTGCCCCGAGCGGCGGTGACTGTGCAGTCGGTCCCCGCGAATCCCGCGTCGCCGAAAATTTCACCGCGAGTCATCGAGACCGACGCCTCGGGTGATGCGCGTTTCACAGCCCTTGTTCCTGGTCTTTACCGCCTGACAATTCTTGCGAAGGGCTACGACGAACTGACCACCCTGGTTACTGTCGACTCTCCGACCGATAACAGGACTCCCGGTGCTTCAGTCGAAGCGACGCTCACCGCGGGCGGCATTCACGGCGACAGCGTGACCGTGCAGGGCATCATCGATACGCCGCTGGAAGAAGCGAACACACCGGCAGTGCTCGAACGCCAGCAGGTGAAGAACCTGCCGGATCGTCCCCGCACGGTAAGCGACGCCCTGCCGCTCGCTCCCGGCATCGTGCGTCTGCCCAACGGACAGCTCCGCCTTTCCGGTGGAGGAGAACATCGCAGTGCTCTGCTGGTCAATTCGGCCACTGCCAGCGACCCGGCCACCGGGCAGTTCGGGGCCACTGTACCGATCGACAGCGTCCAGACCATGAACGTTCTCAGCAGCCCCTTCCTCGCCGAATACGGGGGCTTCACCGCCGAAGTCGTTTCTGTGGAAACCCGCAAGGCCGGCGATAAGTGGACGTTCGAATTGAACGATCCACTTCCGGAATTCCGCTGGCGCAGTTGGCACATGGTGGGGCTGCGCTCCTCCACGCCGCGCATCAATTTCGGCGGACCGGTGATCCCCAATCGCCTCTTTGTACTCGAGTCGATTCAGTATGAGATGCGCGAGACGCCGGTGATCACTCTTCCGTTCCCCAACAACGAATCCCGCCGCGAGGGATACAACTCGCTGACCGCGGTCGACTACACGATCAACTCTTCGAATGTCGTCACCGGCACGGCGCACATTGCCGACCAGCACGTCCGCTACGACAATCTGGATTTCTTCAATCCGCAGTCGGTCACACCCAACACGTCAAACTCCACCGATTCGGCCGACGTCACCGAGCACGCCTCATTTCGCGGAACCCTTCTCGACAGCGCCATTTCCGTCACCAGCTTCCGCACGGGCGTCTGGCCGCAGGACGACCTGCCCATGATCATGACCCCTTCACTCAACGAAGGAAATTACTTCAGCCATCAGACGCGCACGTCGTCCCGCCTGGAGTGGCGTGAAACGTGGTCGCTTTCAAAGAAGCTGCTGGGCACGCACAATCTGAAGTTCGGCGCGGTCGTCGGCGGCACTACCGAACATGCGCTCGTTGACGAACGTCCCGTGAACATTTACGGCTCCGCGGGCGACTTGCTCGAAACCATTGCTTTCACCCCCGGCCTTCCCATTGCCAGAACGGATGTCGAATCGGCCTTCTTCGGGCAGGATCAGTGGGTATTCAGTTCGCGTGTTTCCCTCAATGTCGGCCTGCGCGCCGAACAGCAGGAAGTTACGGACGCATTCCGGCTGGGCCCGCGCGCGGCTCTCGTGATCACGCCTTTCGCAAACGGGCGTACCGTCATCCGCGCGGGCAGCGGCGTATTTTACGATCGCGTTCCGCTGAACGTGTACGGCTTCGCGTTCTATCCGGATCAGATCATCACGACTTACAACCCCGACGGCACCATTTTGGATGGGCCTTTCCGTTACTTCAACCTGACAGAGCCCGCTGGTCCCCACCATTCCCCTCTGATCTACCGCAAGAACGGCACGGTGGGTAACTTCGCCCCTTACAGCATTAATTCGAACGTTCAGATCGAAGAAATCTTCTCTGCCCGGTTCCGCTTGCGCGCCAACTATCTGCTGAGCCATTCCGAGGAGTTGATCACCCTTGCTCCCCAGGTCACTGACACGATGCATGCGTTTGTCCTGAACGGCGACGGCAACTCGCGCTTCCGGCAGTTTGAACTGACAGCTGCCGTGACGGGAGGGAAGGAGAGCCAGATCAACGTCTCCTATGTCCGCAGCTACAGCGTGGGCAACCTGAACGAGTTCAGCACCTACCTCGCGAATTTTCCGCCGCCCGTGATACTGCCCGACGCGCGTACATTTCTGCCGGGCAATGCGCCCAATCGCTTTCTGGCATGGGGCGTGATCGCTTTTCCGCGCAAAATCCGTCTGATGCCGAAGGTTGAATATCGCTCCGGCTTTCCCTGGTCTCCTCTCGATCCCGCGCAGCAATACATCGGGATTCCGAACCAGCAGCGTTTCCCGAATTCCTTCTCGCTCGACGCCCGCATCACCAAAGACATTAAGTTCACCGACAAGTACACCGGGCGGTTCGGTGTCTCCGGCTCCAATCTCACCAATCATTTCAATCCCATCAGCGTTCACGCCAACAGCGGAGACCCGGCGTACGGACTCTTTTTCGGTGAATACCATCGACGCTACACGGCCGATTTTGATGTGCTGTTCTGATCGTTCCAGCGGCCTTAACTCCATCTTTATGAATCTGTGACCGGCTTCACTTCGCCACCGATGTAGAAGTGTAAGAATAGATTTCGTGAAGAAAACGCTATTTCTGAGTCCGCCGTCCTTCGACGGGTTTGACGGCGGAGCCGGCGCCCGGTATCAGGCGAAACGGGAGATCACGTCCTATTGGTTTCCGACCTGGCTGGCCCAGCCCGCCGCCATGGTCCCCGGAAGCAAGCTGATCGACGCCGCGCCGCACCACCAGACGATGGAGGACATCCTCGCCATCGCCAACGACTACGAACTCTTCATTCTTCACACCAGCACGCCCTCTTTGAAAAACGACGTCGCCTGCGCGGAAGCTATCAAGGCGAAAAATCCCCATGCTCAGATCGGCCTGATCGGCGCCCATGTCGCCATTCTCCCGACAGAAACTCTGAGCGGGGCGCCGGTTATCGATTTCGTCTGTCGTAATGAGTTCGACTACACCTGTGTCGAGCTGGCCCAGAACAAGCCGTGGGCTGACATTAAGGGCCTGAGCTGGCGCGATGCCAACCGCAGCATCCACCACAACCCGGAGCGGGATCTCATTCACGATTGGGACTCGATGCCGAGCGTTTTCCCGGTGTACCATCGCGACCTGCAGATCGAAAAATATTTCATCGGTTACCTACAGCATCCGTACGTTTCCTTCTATACCGGCCGCGGATGCCCCGCGAAGTGTACGTTCTGCCTGTGGCCGCAAACCATCGGCGGCCATGCATATCGCACTAAATCTCCCGCCGCGGTCATTAAAGAGATGGAACTGGGCAAGGAACTCTTCGGCGATCGCGTGCGTGAGTGGATGTTTGACGACGACACATTCACCATCGACAGACCTCGCGCAGTCGAAATTGCGAAGGGAATGAAGAAGCTGAAGCTCACTTGGTCCTGCAATGCCCGGGCGCATCTCGACTATGAAACGCTGAAACAGCTGCGGGACAACGGGCTTCGCCTGCTGCTGGTCGGCTTCGAATCAGGCAATCAGGCGATCCTGAACCGGACGAAAAAAGGACTGCTTCTCGATACCGCTCGCGAGTTCATGAGGAACTGCCGCAAGCTCGGCATCCGCGTGCACGGCACCTTTATGATCGGCCTGCCCATCGAGACGCAGGAAACGATTGAGGAAACCATTCGCTTCGCGGAAGAAATCGACCCGTTCTCGATTCAGGTTTCCATCGCCGCACCGTATCCCGGCACCGAGCTTTACAAGCAGGCCACTGCGAACGGCTGGATCGACTCGAGCGCTCTGCAGCTTTCCGGAAACGGTATTCAGGTATCAACGCTTCGCTACGACCATCTCTCGTCGGACGAAATCGAGGACGCCGTCGAACGCATGTACCGGCGCTTCTATTTCCGCCATCGGCCGATCCTGCGTTTCCTGCGCGAGATGGCTACGGATCGCCAGATGCTGGTCCGCCGGTTGCGCGAAGGCGGGGAATTTTTCGACTACCTCCGCGAGCGCAGGCAGATCGTGCGCTCCCGGCAGGAGCAGCAAATACAAGCCAGCGCTTAAGCGGGGCCAGCGCTTCTGCGCTGCCGCCGGTCTTCCGGCCGGCGCGGAGCTGCGCCAATGCCCTCCGTTGGTTATGCGGGCACCGGCGTTTCTCGCCCTGCTCTTTCCTTTTCATCGAGAAGGCCGAGGAAGGATTTTGCCTCGGCATAGCCGGGATAGAGTTTGAGCGCCCGGTGGAAATCCGCCCGCGCCTGCACGGTATCTGCCTTGTACAGCATGTGATAAACGCCCGCGAACAGATGAGCTCTGTGGTCGAGCGGCCGCAGGCGGGCGATCCGTTCGGCTACCGCGACTGCCTCATCGAACATTTCGAGTTGGTGATACTCGGCGGCCAGAAAATCGAGCCGTGAATCGTCGTTCGGGTCGGCGGCGATTTCTTCCTTCAGAATCTCGATATACCAATGGTTCTTCCTGCGCCGGTTCTCGCGGTCGCCACAGAATCGGTGCTCAATGCGGATGCCGGTCTTTCGCAGTTTCCCGCCCCCGGCCAGTATGGACGCATCCACGGTTTCATGCACCCGGCCGTAATATCGATAGTCCGGCCGGTTGGGAAAAAGCCGGACCACATAATCGGTGTGCGATCTGCCGGAATCCAGCGAGCGATTGTGCCGCTCGAGGAAATATCCCGCGTTTTCGTTGAGTGCGAGGATTGCCTGGATCATCGGTATGCTCGGCCGATCCAGTATTTCGTCCGCGTCGAGAACCAGAATCCACTTGCTCTTCGCGCATGAAAGGGCGCAGTTGCGGGCAGAGGCGAAGTCGACCGTCGCGAAGTCGAACGGAATTATTTTCGCTCCGTAGCGGGCTGCGATTTCGCACGTCCGATCTGTCGAACCCGTATCGACAACGATCAATTCATCCGCCAATCCCCGCACTGCGTCGAGGCATTGCGGAAGGCTGTGCTCTTCGTTTTTCACGATCATGCACAGACTCAGTTTTTGGGGTAGGGAAGTCTCGGCCATGCCTACCTCCATTGCAACCAGGAAGGTATTCCCAGGCCATATTGCAGAAGGTTAACTTTCCGCTATCGATTGGACTGAAAATCCGCTCGAACCCTAATCCGGAGGGCCGATACGAAGATGGGATGAAAGTTTACCTCGGGCGTCAGCCGATCCTCGACCGCAATCGTAATGTCGCAGGGTACGAGCTGCTTTTTCGCTCGAGCGAAGCCAATTTCTGCGACTTGCCGGACGACGTCATGGCCACCTCTCAGGTGATCGTGAACGCAGTTCTGGGCGTGGGACTGGATCGTCTGCTCGGCGGCAAACCGGCCTTCATCAATTTCGACCGAACGCTCCTTCTCGGGGACTGGAGCACATTGTTGCCTCCGGAAAAATGCGTCATCGAAATCCTCGAGACCGTACCGCCGGATCAGGACGTCCTGACGGCCTGCGACAACCTTCGGCGGCAAGGTTACGCGATCGCTCTCGACGACTGTCTGGATGACGAACGGACGCAGGTGTTCGCGCCTTTTGTGGACATTCTGAAAGTCGATTTCCTGCAAACTTCTCCTGCCCATCAGGAAAAGCTGGCGCGTCTCTGTCGAAAGTTGAAGATTCGGATGGTTGCTGAAAAGGTCGAGACCGACCAGGAATTTCGCAGAGCGATGCAGTTGGGCTACGACTACTTCCAGGGGTATTTCTTTGCACGGCCCACCGTGCTGCAGGCGGCGCGGGTCCCGGCATCGCAGATGAGCGGCCTGCGGCTCATGAAGCAGATCCAGCGGGAAGAACTGGATTTTCGCGCAATCGAGGATCTGATCCGGCACGACGTTTCGTTCTCGCATTCGCTGCTGACCTATCTCAACTCGGCGGCCTTCAACTGGGCGGACCGCGTGGAATCCGTCCGCCACGGTCTTTTCCTGCTGGGATCAGCCGAGCTTCGCAAGTGGGCGTGGATGGCCAGTCTGGCCAACCTGGGACAGAGCCGGCCGCCGGTGTTGATGGCGCAAGTGCTCATGCGCGGCCGTTTCTGCGAAATGATCGCCGGCTCCTCGAAGCTGTCTTTGGGTGATTCCGATCCCTTCCTCCTTGGCATGTTCTCCCTGCTGGACGCGATCCTCGAAAGGCCGTTGGCCGGGATTCTGGACGACCTCAATATCAGCCCGAACCTGCGGGATGCACTCCTTGGGACGGCAGGCGAGTCGGATCTTTCGGCCCTGATTCTGAAGATCGTGAAATCTTATGAAGTCGGCAATTGGCGGGAAGTAGACGCGGCGGCCCAGATCATACAGCTTGCGCCCGACGATCTGCTCACCTGCTATATGGACTCGGTGCTCTGGGTCGATACGGTATTCCCGGCTGAGGAACAGAAAGGGCCAGCTGCCCCGGCGGGAGCCCCGATCGACTTTCGCCGCGACCGCGACCGGCAGCCCCAGGCTGTAACGCATTGAGGACAAAGCTCACCAGGTGATGAGGGCTAACGTCCGGTAACGAAAGAGAGGATTTACGAATTATCGACGGGTATGTGAACGTTAGATGAAGAACCAGGGGATTGAGCCTGACTTTCGGTTGATGCGTGCGGGGCATCCGTCGGGAAAAGGCGCCACGTTGGGGTAGCGGGAGCGTTCGCCGCGGGTGTTATGAGCAATTCCGGAACATGTCGATTCTTCTTTCACGGCGGTGCGGTGTGTGTCCGCCGTGCCGTCGGCCGTGCTCTCGGTCGTGCTCCCGGAGGATGGACACGTCTGTTTTTGGCGCTGACTGTGTTGTTGCCCGCTCATGCGGCATCGCCGTGGCGCTTTTGGGGCAAAGCAGATGGACTGAGCGAGTCCGTCATTTTCGGACTCACCGCTGACGACACTGGCCGGATCGTAATAAAGGGCGGTGAAGTCCCGCTCGGCGTTCTGGACGGTTACCAAATCACCAACATCCCGACTTCCCGCGCCTACGGGCGACTACTGCCCTCATCGCAGCAGGAGCTTTGGACATTTGACACTAAAGGCATCAACATCCACGACGCTTCCGGATGGCATTCATACCCGGACAAGGACATCGCCGAATTTGCGCGAACGAGCCCGATGTCGCGGATTTCCTGGTTCACCTATTCTGTTTTTCGCGGTCCCGAAGACCGCATGGATGTCGTACCTTTCGGAAAAGACACCGGCGTCATCATGTTTCCGGACCGGTTGCTGGAATGGAATCGGAGCACCGGAGAGAAGCGTGCCCTGCGGGTTGCAGTCGACACCGGGCTGAAACGATTCCGCGACATTCAGAGCTCTCGCGATGGTGGACTTTGGCTGACCGGAGAAGCCGGCCTCGCGCACATCGGGAATGCAGGCAGCGGTTATGCGTGGAGTGAATTCCCCGCGCCTGCTCAACGAACGGATCTGGTGAGTCCGATCGAGGGGGAAGGCGGCGAGGTATTCGTGACCGCGCTGCGGCCCGGCGGACAACATGTGCTGCTTCGTTTCTTCAGGGATGCGAAAGGAAGCCGTGCCTGGGAAGACATCTATCTGGGAGGCACCGCCGGGCTGAAAGGGTGGCGTGGTCCCGAAGGAAAAATCTGGGTTCAGAACGACCGGAAGATCGTTCAGTTGGAAGAGGGAGTTCGCAGCGGAGATTCCGGCGTGGATCGAGCCATCACCGGGTTGACCACTGCAGTCATTACGCAGCCGGATCACAGCTTCTGGCTCGGCACGACCGAAGGCCTGGCCCGCTATTCGCCGCCGTTGTGGCGCACCCCCCAGGAAATTGCGTGGGCCGACGGCGCCGTGAGTGCGATTACCGGCGATCGGCAGGGCCGTGTGTGGATACTGAACGGACCCTTCCTGATCGTCAACGACAACGGTGTTTGGAAGCGGTTTCGCATGCCTTCCGGTGTGAGCGAAGCCCTGCTTACCGACAAGATTGAAGCGCTGTCAAACGGGGACCTCGCAATCCGCGGCAACGCTCTGGCGAACCTGGTCCTGTTCAACTACCAATCCGAAAAATTCCGAATCGTCCCCAATCCCGAAGGAAAACACATCGGTTGGATGGAGGCGCGGCGGGAAGGCGGAGTCTGGATACAGGTTTTTGAGAAAGACGGCGAGCATTGGAATCTCGATGCATTCGATGGCTCGCGGTTTCTGCCGGGCGGCTATCCCGAGATGACCCGGCTCAGGAATCTGAAAGCTATTCTGGAAACGCGCAACGGCGATATCTGGCTGGCCGAGACGGCTTCGCTCGGCCGTATGCGAAATGGCAAGCTGCAGCTGTTCGGCCCGAAAGACGGATTCTCCGACACGGGCGTTTTCTCGATGGTCGAGACCACGGACGGTAAGGTCATCCTGGGCGGACGCGCCTATGTCACTCAATATGACGGCAAGTCTTTTCGGACGATTCACGATATAGATGTCGCCGAAAGCGTCTGCATCGATCGGAATGGATTGCTGTGGACCGCCTCCGGCTCCGGAGTTCACCGCTATCGTCCCGGCCAGTGGATCACCAACACCGTTGATGACGGCTTGGCCGCCGCAGCCGCGCGTAAGGTTTATGCCGATTCCGAGGGCAGGATTTGGGCTGGAACCAGCGAGGGAGTCAGTCTGTTCTATCCTTCCGCGGATCGGGACCCTCCGCTTACCCGGATCATCGACGATCGGAACCTGCGCGAAACGCCTCCGGGCGGAAAAGTGCGATTGGCGTTTTCCGGACTGGATAAGTGGAAGTTCACTGAACCGAACCGCCTCCTGTTTTCCTGGCGTATGGACGATGCCGCGTGGAGCGATTTCACGCCGGCGCAATTCGCATCGTTCGATGGCTTGCACTCGGGCGCCCATCGATTTGAAGTCAGGGCCATGGATCGCAACGGCAACGTCGATCCGAAGCCTGCGCGGTATGAGTTTTCGGTCCTCCTGCCGTGGTACCGGGAGGAACAGTTTCTATTCCTTGCGGCGCTCGCGGTACTGATCATTGCCGGTTTGTCGCGGCTGGCCTGGCGTCATCACGCCAGACTGGCGTTTCAGAGTGGCCACGACCCGCTGACGGGGTTGGCGAACCGGACGGTATTCGATGTGAATTTCCAGGAGGCAATCAATCAGGCCCGCGCGGAAAACACGCAGGCTGCCATGATCCTTCTGGATCTCGATCGATTCAAACCCATCAATGATACGTTGGGTCACGGCGTTGGCGATCTGTTTCTGAAGGAAGTCAGTACTCGTTTAAAGAGCTCGATCCGCAGGCAGGATACTCTGGCCCGGCTCGGCGGGGACGAGTTCGCGATTATCATGCCGCGGCTGTCGGATCGCGCCGAAGCGGAGGTGACGGCTCAAAGGCTTCTCCATATACTTCGCCAGCCGTATCACATAGAGTCCTTCGAACTGTCCGGGTCCGCAAGTATCGGAGTCAGTCTGTTTCCGGAGCATGGACGGGATGCCGCCACACTGCAGCGTTCGGCCGATTTGGCCATGTATCACTGCAAGGCTCAGAATAAAGACGAGTATGCCGTTTTCGATGTTGACGTGAACCGGCTCGATTTTCGATCGGCGCAGATGGCCGGTTTGATAAGAGAAGCCCTCGAGAACGACTATTTCCGCCTGCATTACCAGCCCTTGAAAACGAGTGATGGCGGGCTTATCGGCTTCGAAGCTCTGATCCGCCTGGAGCATCCGACTCTGGGCGTGATCCCGCCGGACGATTTCATCGGCATCGCGGAGCACACCGGTCTGATTGTCCGCGTCGGCAACTGGGTTCTGCGGGAGGCTTCTCTTCAGATGGCCCGCTGGCATGCTGCCGGCCATGGGCATCTGCGCATTAATGTGAACGTTTCCTCGGTGCAGTTGATGAAGCCCAACTTTGTTGAGACGGTAAAGTCGATTCTGCGGGAAACCCAGCTCGATCCCGCGGCGCTGACTCTGGAAATCACCGAGACCGGGATGATGCGTAATCTGCGCGAGACCCACGCTCAGATGGAAGAATTGAGAGCCATGGGCATCACCATCGCGCTGGATGATTTCGGCATCGGCTACTCGACGCTGAGCTCGCTCTACTCGTTGCCCATCGATTACGTAAAGATCGATCGCTCCTTCGTCGCTCGCCTCGTCGAAAAGGCGGCGCACAGCGCGGACGTTATCGAGTCGATAACCGCGCTTGGCCATAAGTTCGGCTTCGGGATCGTGGCTGAGGGTATTGAATTTCCGGAGCAGTTGACCGCTGTCCGCTCGATCGGTTGTGACGTCCTCCAGGGCTATTTGCTCGGTCGTCCGATGCCTTCGCGGGAGGCGGAATCGCTGCTGAATTCAAGAGAGGGCCTGACCGGCCAACTCAGGGTTTTCGGGGACGCGCTCGAAACCAACGGGAGGGTTGCGGCCCTGGCGCCGTAACGGGATGGCTCGTTATGTGGGTTGAACTAACAGCGGCTGCTTTGCTCCCCGTCGCAGTTGTCTGTGCGGCGGGTTGGATCCGGACCCGGCGGCGCCTGGCCGAAAGCAAGCGGGAACGCGAGGATCTCGCCAATTCCTCGCAGGTCATCGAAGAGGAGCGGAGGATGCTCGAACTGGTGGCGAAAGGCGCGCCGCTCAACGAAGTTCTGAGCACGCTGATCCGGGCCATCGAACGGATCTCTCCCGGCGCAATCTGCACGGTCATGCTGCTCGACGAAGAGCAGCGTCGTTACTTGTCGATCGCGGCCGGCCCCAGCCTTCCGCCGGCGTATCTGGCGGCGCTCAACAGCCTCGAAATCGGTCCCGAGGTGGGCGCCTGCGGATCCGCGGCATGCCTGAATGAAACAGTGGTCGTGGAAGACATCTCCACGGACCACCGATTTGCCCAGGCGCGTGAGTTTGTACTGAGTCACGGCCTTCGCTCCTGTTGGAGCCAGCCGATCTGCGATTCCCGAAACAATGTCCTGGGAACGTTTGCGATGTACCACCTGTATACTGCCCGGCCGCGTTCGGAAGAGCTCCGCATGGCGCGTGCGGCGGCCCAGCTGGCGGGCAACGCTATCGAACGCATCCGCGCGGAAATGGCGCTGAAGGAAACGAGCCGCCGGCTCAGTCTGGCGGAAAGAGTGGCGCGATTCGGAACATGGGAAGCCAATTTCGCGAAAAGCACGATCGCCATCTCTGAAGGCACGGCCGCCATGATGGAATTTCCCGGCGACAAGCTGGAAATGACCGTGGATGAGTTCAACACAAGAATTCATCCGGATGACCTGGATAGTTTGCAGGCCATTGCGGATCCGGCGAACCCCCAGCCAGGCACCATCCAGAACGAATTCCGTCTCACGCTGCCCAGCGGCTCTATACGTTGGGTGCGCAGCCAATGGCGTTTCGAACTGACCGCCGACCCGCCGACGCGCGCCACCGGCGCCATGATCGACATCACGGAAGAAATGAACATGGTGTTCCAGTCGCAGAAAGCCCGCGCGGCAGCCGAAGACTCTGCGCGCGCGGCCCGCCAGGCGGAAAAACTGGAACAGGAACGAAAGACCATATTGGAAATGGTCGCGAAGGATGAGCCACTCGATCAGATCGCGACCACTATGGCCCACGCGATCGCCAGCGACCTCCCCGGGTCGCTTTGCTCGATTCAGATCCAGTTGACGGACGCTTCACTGATTTGCGTATATTCCGGGGATTCCGAACAGCTCACGGGGGCACTGAATCGTGCTGCGATCCATTCCATCCGGGAGACATTGTCTCCGGAGCCGGTCGCGAAGCTTTCCGGCGATCCGGATTGGCAACGGTTTATTGAGAACGCCAAAGACTTTCCATTTCCTTATTACCGGGCCGTGCCGATCCTGCGGAATATGCGGCTGACCGGGATGATCGTTGCATTCTTCGCGGAGGATCGTCGCGACACTCAGGCTGATGACAGACTGCTGGAATCGTGGGGCCAGTTCGCCAGCCTCGCCGTAGAGCGGCGCGGACTCTACGAGCAGTTGTCTTTTCGCGCTCAGCATGACTCGCTGACGACACTGCTGAACCGCGCTTCGCTCTACGATCGCCTCGACGCACAGATCTGCAAGGCCAGCGCCGAGGGCGGCGGAATGGCCGTCATCTATTTCGACCTGGATCACTTCAAAGAGATCAACGATCGATACGGACACGGTTCCGGCGATCGTGTCCTCCAAGTGGCTTCGCGGCGTATTCTCGAAAACATCCGGCACTCGGATATTGCGGCGCGAATCGGAGGCGACGAGTTCGTGGTGATCCTGCCGGGCGTGAGCGATCGCAGGGAAGCGGCGCGAATTGCCGACACGGTAGTCAAGGCAATCGGGCAGCCTGACTTCAATGGCCCGGAAGGTCACGTCGAAGCAAGCTTCGGCGTCAGTATCTATCCGGGTGACGGTCCTACAACCGACACTTTGCTGAAAATGGCCGACGAAGATATGTATCGGGCCAAATTGAAACGCCGGTCTTTCCGGCAGGGTCGGGGCAACGTCCGGGGAAAAGAGGGCGCGCTGGTCAGCGCCTGATCGGTCTCGCATGTAGGGCGGCCTTTCCAGGCCGCCGGCCACTCGCGGATTACTGGGCAGGCCTTATCCCCTGTTAAGGTGACCGGCAATTTCAGCCTCGGGTCAGGGCTTCCGCCCGGCGTGTGCGGTTCTTCGGCGCAGCTCACCGGGGACGCCGTTCCGGCACTCCGGCAACGGGACGAACCAGCGTCGTCAGGATAAATCCCACCGCGAGCAGCACGGCCAGCACCTCGAGCGGTTGATCGTAGATATGAATTCTGCTCGCGTCTGGGGCAAGGCCCGCCTTGGCGCGGTCGGAAAGCTCGGTGATAATCACCGGGCCCGCGATGGCCGCCGCGCTCCACGCCGTCAGAATGACGCCGTGAATCGCGCCAACGTTTTCGGCTCCGAACATGTCGGCGAGGAACGCGGGAATCGTGGAGAAGCCTCCGCCGTACATCGTGAACACGATGAAGAGCGCGGCCTCAAAGATCGCCCATTCGCCGCGTGCCGCAAGGCGTGGGATCAGCAGAAAGAGAACGATCTGCACGGCGAAGAACACGAGATAAGTGTTGCGGCGTCCGATGTAGTCGGAGCATGACGCCCAGAAAAATCGTCCGCCGGCATTGAATAAGCTGATCAGCGACACCACCGCGGCCGCGGCCAAAGCGGTCTTCTGGAACATGTCCTGCATCATCGGCGAAGCCTGCGCCAGAATGCCGATCCCGGCGGTGACGTTAATAAACAAAATCGTCCATAACAGGTAAAACTGCACCGTCTGGATCGCAGCGTTCCGGCTGAGGTTCAGATCGGTGATCATCTTGTCCTTATGCGCCGGCGCTGTCCAGCCCTCCGGCTTCCAGCCCGCGGGCGGACGCCGGATAATCGCCGCCCCGATCATCATGATGAGGAAGTATGCGATACCCAGGGCAATGATTGTTCTGGCGACTCCCAGGCGGTCCATGAAATAGACGTTGAGGTAACCGGCGAGGAACGCGCCGCCGCCGAATCCCATAATGGCCATCCCGGTAGCCATCCCGCGGCGATCGGGAAACCACTTTACCAGCGTGCTGACGGGCGCGATATAGCCAAGCCCGGATCCCATGCCGCCCACGACACCCATCCCCAGGAACACCAGCCAGGATTGCTTCACTGCGAGCCCGATACCGCCGATGACGAGACCGCAGCCGAACAGAATCGCCGCAGCCGTTGCGGCGGCGCGCGGGCCTTTGCGTTCCACCCATGTTCCGCCGAACGCAGCGCTTAGTCCGAGCAGGACGAGTGCCGTGCTGAAGGTTGTATAGGGTGGGCTGAACCACGAAGGATCGCTCGGGAAAAGCGCCTTGATGGGTCTGTTAAAAGTGCTCCAGGCATAAACGGAGCCGATGCAGATGTGGACCGCCACGGCCGCCACCGGGATCAGCCATCGGTTAAAACCAACGCCTTCCTGAGGGCCGGCAAAAGCTGCTGTTTCCGATCGCGAGCTCATGGGGCCTCTTTCGGGAAAGCAGTCTATCACGGATTTGTTACACGGCCTGCGACTCGCAAACGCCGATTAATCGGAGCGCTGGAATACCTCATTCACAGTCTTAACCAGACCCGCATCCTGGGTCCTATATCCCGGCAATCGCGAGATGGCCTCCTGGAATTCCGCGCCCCGCACAATTGCGAGCACGCGCTTCATCGCCTCCTGCTCCAGGAATTGCTTCCGGCAGACGAAAAAGTAGTCCTCCGTGACCAGGCGAACGAAGTCCAGATCGAACTGTCGCGCCGCCGCTTCAACACCGAAACACACGTCCGCCATGCCGCTCGCCACGTACGCAGCGACCGCCGCGTGCGTGAATTCGACGTGCTCGTAGCCGTTGATTGCCTCGCCATCCAGCTTCTGCTGCGCGAGGAGTTGATCGAAGAGGAAACGTGTTCCTGAATCGGGATCGCGATTCACGAACCGGACCGACCGATCGAGCAGTTGCGACAGAGAGACGATGCCAAAGGGATTTCCGCGCTTCACCATCAGACCCATCTCGCGTGTCACGAAGCTGATCACCCGATGAACGCTCGGTGTCAGCCAGCCTTTAGTAGTCGCGATGCTTTTCCTGCGCAACTCTCCCTGCGGAAGATGCATTCCCGCGAGATCGCATCCGTCGTGAGCCAACGAGACGAGTGAGTTCTGATTGCTGACGTATCGGAGATCGACCTCCAGACCCTCTTCCCGCGAGAGCAGTTCGCGCAGCTTCGAAACGGCGAACCCATGGCTCGCATGCACCCGAATAATCGAAGGACCGCGCGGGAGAAGCTGATTGATCTCGGTTTCCAGTTCCTGCGAAAGGTTCTGAAGCTGAGGTCCCAGGCGCGCCTGGAGGCGCTGGCCCGCCCAGACGAGTTTGTCTCCAAAGGGGGTCAGGCTGGTGCCGCTTCCCTGTTTCCGTTCGAGCAGCGGAACTTCAAAAAAGTCCGACCACTTCTCGATCAGATTCCAGGCATGCCGGTAAGACAGGTTCGCCCGCTCGGCCGCGCGGCTGATCTTCCCGGTGACACGGATTTCGTTCAGCAGATCGAGCATGATCACCATCGATGACGGATCGCCCTCCCGCCGGAATCGCCATACCGGCTCAATTTCGATGCGGATCAAAGGCGAGCTCCCGATAGATATATGTCGTCTGCTTCATATATTTTAACCGTCAAATAGGCAGAGAATATCATATTTGATCGAGAGCGCAGAAGGCTTATTCTAAAAAAATTAGGCTATTGCTTTTGCAATTACATCCACCCGTCTATAATATGAAAAATTATGCATATATAATAACTCTTATCCTGCTTGCAGGTTCGGCAATTGCGCAGACTACCGGCACAGGGCAAATCACAGGAACGGTAAAAGACCCGGACCAGGCCGCCGTTGCCGGCTCCTCAGTGACTCTTACCAACCAGCAAACGAGAACCACGTCGACGGCGGTTACAGACAGCCAGGGCGCATATACATTTCCATCCGTGCAGCCGGGCGCATATATCGTTGCCGCAAACGCCGCCGGATTCCAGCCCGCCACCAGCCCCGAACTGAAAGTGGCTGGGGGCCAAACGGCCAACTTCGACTTCGCGCTCACCCTCGCCGGAGTCGCGTCGAGCGTGGATGTTTCAGCGGGAACGGTTGAAAACGCCTATCGCGTGGATACGGTTGCCGCGGGCGGACCCCTCGGAACGCTGCCGATCCTGAATTTGCCCTATTCCGTCAACGTGATCTCCCGCCAGTTGATCGACGATACGCAATCGAGAAACTTCAAGGAAGCCGCCAAGTACCTGCCGCTGGTCTCATTCCAGGAGATGCAGGGGCCGGAGGTTCTGCGTCCGGAGACTCGCGGCATGCAGGGCAGCAACATGCAGAACGATATGAAGGATGGGATGGGGATCGCCGTCACCACGCCATCCGCGCTGGAGGAGTACGAACAGGTCGAGGTCGTCAACGGACTGGGCGGCCCGCTGTACGGCCCCGCCAATCCGTCGGGCATGTTCAACTTCATCACCAAGCGTCCCACCGAAGAGAGGCTGGGCGAACTCGAGCTGGACTACGAAGGCAACACTGTCGCGACCGCGCATACCGACCTCGGCGGGCGCTTTGGCAAGAACAAGATGTTCGGCTATCGCACCAACGTGTTGGTGGGAGACGGCAACGGCTACGTGACGCACAGCCAACTCCGCCGCCAGTTGGCCGCTGTGGCGGGCGATGCACGCGTGACCAGCCATACCGTAATCGAAGGGAACTACAGCTATTACAATGTATGGCAGCACGGGTATCCGGGCTGGTTTGCCTATGCGCCGACAACGACATCGCTCTCCAATCCCGCGTCGAAGAGCATTCTGATTCCGGAACAGGCGCCCGACCCGACTCGCGAAGGCTATGGGCAATCGTTCTCCGGCGTGAACCTGACTTCGCAGATCGGTGAATTGCGAGTCAAGCACGACTTCAATTCGAACTGGCATCTTGTCGCGGGCAGCCTGCACCAGATCGCGAACCGCGATATCAATACCGCGGTCAACAGCCTGGTCGATAACAACGGCGGTTACAAATCATATGACGCCAATGCCTTTTCTCCCCTCGCGCCCCAGTTCCAGGTGATCAGCGATCTGGCCTACGTGACCGGTCGGTTCCATACGTGGAAGATCCGGCACGACGTCTCTTTCGGAACCACCGGCTACCGTTTCGCTTCCTGGTCGCCTGTCACCAGCCCCTCCAAGACCGCGTTGTGCACAGCGCAAGGCGTCTGCCAGGCGAGCATCGCCGATCCCCTGATCGACGTCGAGCCTCCGGACGGCGTCTTTTCTTATACGAAGACCAGCCCTTCGACCGGCATCTTCGTGTCCAGCATCATCCATCAGCAGGGATTCAGCTTCAGCGACGAAATCATGCTCACGCAGAAGTGGTTCCTGCGAGTCGGGGCGAGTCAGGACTGGACCTGGACCAGCAGTTATGGGGACACCTCGGCCACCGGCTACTCGAAGACGCCCATCGCCGGCGGGTATAACAGTCAGGGAGTAAGCCCGACGGCCAGCATTGGTTTCAAACCGCGGGAGGATATGACGATTTACGCCAGTTTCGTCGACAGCATTCAGGCGCCGGATATCGCCGGGACGAGCACCGCCACTTCCTTCATCACCAACGCCAGCCAGGCGCTCCCGCCGTATCGCAGTAAAGAAGGCGAGATCGGCTATAAGCTGCGGGTACGGCGGATTAACTTCTCAACGGCCTTGTTCCGCCTTGACCGGCCGTTTCCAAATTACGTGACGAATGTGGTGAACCCGCTATGCGGAAACCTATCGGGTACGGCGGGTTGCGAAACGTATGAGATCAGCGGCGACCAGCGCAACTATGGTATCGAGACGATGATGTCCGGCCGTATCGTGGAAAGCCTTATGGTCACCGGAGGCCTGACCGTGCTGAATCCGAAGCTTACGGATACAGGTATCGCCGCCACCAATGACAGAAACTTCGTCGGCATTCCCGACTTCAAGTCGAATGTTCTTGCCGAGTACCGCGTACCCGTGTTGACGGGTACGTTCTTTACTTTCGACTGGCAGCACGTGGGGCGGCGCGCGATCGACGATATCAACAGCGAGTACACGCCGCAGTACAACACTTTCGACTTCGGCATCAAGTACAGCGCGAAGGTCTTCGGTAAGCTGACCACGTGGCGCGTTACGGCCAACAATGCGACTAATGTGCACTATTGGTCGACGCTTGGCCCGGGCAGCATTACCGGCGCGAGCACCGGCAGCTATCTGGCTCATCTGGGAGAGCCGCTGCTGATCACGGCTTCAATGCGATTCAATTTCTAGGAGTCCGTATGTCGAAAGTTCGGGAGCTATTTCCGCTGGTGGGGTCAGGGCTTCGGCCCTGCCGCCGGCCTTCCGGCCGGCGCGGAGCGGCGTCGCTCTTTCTTGCCCTCTCGCTGGCCTCGATTGCCGCCGCGCAGACAACGAGGTGTGTGACGCCGACCAACCAGCAGTTGATCATCTATCGCGCAGGCAGCCTGACGCGCGCGTTCAAGCCTTTGATCGAGGCATTCACCTGCCAGACCGGCATTCAGGTGAAGGATATGGCGATGGGCAGCGTGGATGCCGGCCGCCGGATTACCGCGGGCGGGCAGGCCTGCGACCTTTACGCACCCGCCGACTATCTGGACATCGATCTGTTCATGAAGCCCGCCGGCTATGCGAATTTCGATATCGTTTTCGCCCACGGCAGAATGGTGCTGGCATATTCGGTGAGCGGTCTGGCTGCGAAGAAACTCCCACCGATTGCCGAAAGCGGCCAGCCGTTCGATCCGCCGAAGTCGGTGCCGAAGGCCGTTGCGAAGTGGTACGAGATTTTGACGATGCCCGGCGTCGCAATCAGCGGCGGCAATCCGTTTCTCGATCCCGGCGCTTATCGCGGCCCGATGATTTTCCAATTGGCGGCGGACTACTATAAAGTCCCGAACCTCTATAACAACCTGCTCGAGCGCGTCGTGATTCCCGGCCAGAACTCCGGCGCGACGATCGGCAAACAATTCGAGTTCCAGTTTGGCTATGAGCACAACGCGCGCGCCACTGCCGCCGGCAATCCGGACTACCGCTACGTCGACCTGCCGGACGAGATCAATATGTCTGACCCGGCGAAGGACGCCTGGTATCGGCAGCATGCGGTTGTCGTTCTGCCTGGACTTGGCACTCCGCAGAGCGCCCGCACCATACCGGTTCCGGGATCTCACGTTGCCTGGGGCATCACGCTGATGAACAGCGCCCCGAACAAGGAGAATGCCGTCAAATTTTTGCAGATGCTTTTGAGTCCGGCCGGAACGGCGTCGCTGAATGAACACGGTCCCTTGCCCATCACTCCGGCGCTCGTCAGCCAGGCCGATCTCCATAAACTCCCCGATTCTCTGCGGGCACTGGTCAAAGCGTCCCTGAAGTAACATGAACGTGGGTCCGACCCCGCATGTGCAAGCCCGGCAGAGCAGCAGACGACGTGCGGATGCGCGGTTTCGCGCAACGCCACACTGTTGAAGCAGCGCTCGCCTGGCTGGACGCACAACTGCAGCCTCTCGACGCCGAAGATGTTCCGCTGCGGCTGGCTGCGGGCCGCGTACTTGCGCGTCCCGTAACCAGCGATATCGACGTTCCCGGATTCGATCGCGCCACGATGGACGGGTACGCGCTGACCGCCGACAGCACCGAAGGCGCGAGCCCATATAGTCCGCTGACACTGGAGGTCATTGGCGATTCGATGCCCGGGTCTCCTTTCGGCGGCTTGGTGTCAGCCGGGCAATCGGTCCGCGTCATGACCGGCGCTCCAATCCCGCGAGGCGCCGATGCCGTTCTGCCTGCGGAATGGGTAGAAGCCGTAGAGGCCGAGAGCGACTCTCGTTCGATCCGTGCGCTCGCCGCTGTCTCGCCGGGGAAAAATGTCGGCCGCCGCGGCGAGGACATCAACCGCGGCACAGCTTTGCTGGAACAAGGACGAGTGCTGCGTCCCCAGGATTTAGGTGTACTCAGTTCGATCGGGCAGGGAGAAGCGCATGTCTTCCGGCGCCCGCGTGTGCGTCTGGTTGTAACGGGGAACGAACTGTTGCCGTCGGGGACGCGTCCCGATGGCTTTCACATCGCCGATGCCAATGGGCCGATGCTCGCAGCCCTCATCGAGCGCGACGGAGGTCTGGTGGATTTCCCCGGCCTGGTTCGCGACGATCGGAACGCCATCCTCGAAGGAATGCAGGCCGACGCGGATCTGGTCATCGTCACCGGCGGATCGAGCGTAGGCATCGAGGATCTTGCTCCGATGCTGGTGGCGCAGTATGGCGAATTGGCGGTACATGGAATCGCCATGCGGCCGAGCAGTCCGACGGGGTTGGGTCGGATGCAGAATCGGCTGATCTTTCTGCTGCCGGGTAACCCGGTGTCGAGTCTTTGCGCTTACGACTTTTTTGCGGGCCGCGCGATCCGCGCACTCGGCGGTCGCACGAAATCCTGGCCCTACCGCGCGATTCGCGGCACTCTGAACCGTAAAATCAGTTCGCCCATCGGACGTCTGGACTACGCCCGCGTGAAGATCGCGGATGGCCTGGTCGAACCGCTCACCATTGCCGGAGCATCGCTGCTTTCGTCGACCACGCGCGCCGATGGATTTGTCATTATCGACGATGACAGTGAAGGCTTCGCTGCGGGCGCGGAAGTCGAGGTCTGGCTTTATGCCTGAAGCGCCGGGAGCAAAAGACGCAAGAGATGCAAAGGGCGACCAGCAGCAGTTCCTTCAGGTGCTCGATCGCGATGAAGCCGAGCGGCGATTCCGGGCCGCCGTCGATTGCACGCCCCGCGGCAGCGAGATAATCGCGATCGACGCCGCTCTCGGCCGTGTTCTCTCCGCCGATGTCGTCTCGCCGGTAGATGTGCCTTCCTTCGACCGTTCGAACGTGGACGGCTTTGCCGTTGTTGCGGAAGACACGTTCGGCGCGTCCGAAGAATTTCCCCGCGGTGTTGTTCTCGAAGAGGAAGAAATCCACACCGGGGTTGTTCCGGCGACTGTGATTCAGTCGGGCAGAGCAGTATTGATCGCCACTGGCGGCATGGTGCCGCGCGGCGCCGATGCCGTTGTCATGGTGGAACACGCCGAGGTCCGCGGCGGAGAAGTGCGCATCGGCCGGGCCGTTACCGCCGGTAGTGGAGTATCGTTTGCCGGAACCGATATTACCGCGGGAGAAACCGTGCTGCGCCGCGGTGAGCTGCTGACCAGCCGTGATACGGGAGTGCTCGCCGCCATCGGTGTCGCGAATGTTGCGGTCTGGCGAAAGCCCGTAGTCGCGATTCTCTCGACCGGCGACGAAATCATCCCGCCCGGGGAGAAAATGCAGCCAGGCAAAGTTTACGACTCCAACGGACAGGTGCTTGCCGACGCCGTCCGTGAACTCGGCGGCGAACCGCGTCGGCTCGGCATCATGCGCGACGACGTTGCCGCTCTCCGCGATTGTCTGCGGCATGCGCTCGAATTTGCCGACATTATCCTTCTCTCCGGCGGAACAAGTAAGGGCTCCGGCGACCTGTCGTATCGCGTTGTAGCCGAACTTGACGATCCCGGCGTCGTCGCGCATGGCGTCGCGCTGAAACCCGGCAAGCCGATCTGCCTTGCCGCAAGCGGAGGGCGGGCTGTCGTCGTGCTTCCCGGCTTCCCGACTTCGGCTATTTTCACATTCCACGAGTTCGTCGCGCCGGTCATTCGCATGCTGGCCGGGCGCGGTTCCGAAGAACGGACGGTCGTGCCCGCCAGACTTGCCGTCAAAGTCAACAGCGAAATCGGACGGACGGAATACGTTCTTGTCGGACTGGTCGAAACGACAGACCCAGCAGGGAACAAAGCCGCCGGAACATCGCTCGCCGCCTATCCCATGGGGCAAGGCTCGGGCAGCGTGACGACCTTCAGCCGCGCCGACGGCTTCGCCACCATCGGCAGGCACGAAGAAATCGTCGAAGCCGGAACGATCGTCAAGGTTCAGCTTCTCGGACGCGAACTCCAACTGGCCGATCTTGTGGTGATCGGTAGCCATTGCGTAGGTCTCGACTATCTGCTGGGACAACTGCAGCACCAAGGAGTACGAACGAAGTTTCTCGCCGTCGGCAGTTCGGGTGGTCTGTATGCCGTCATGCGCAGCGAATGCGATGTTGCCGGCGTGCATCTGCTCGATCCGAACAGCGGCGAATACAATCGGCCTTTCCTCACGCCCACGCTCGATCTGATCCCTGGCTACGGCCGTCTGCAGGGAGTGGTCTTTCGCCCGGGCGATGCACGCTTCGAAGGCCGCTCCGCGCAGGATGCGATCGCGAACGCGATCCGCGATCCCCAGTGTGTGATGGTCAATCGCAACAACGGCAGCGGCACGCGTGTATTGATTGACCGCCTGCTGAGCGGAGCCAGGCCTCACGGCTATGCCGTGCAGCCGCGCAATCACAATGCCGTGGCGGCCGCTGTCCGGCAGGGTCGCGCCGACTGGGGAATGACACTCGATACCGTCGCCCGCAGTGCCGATCTGGGCTTTCTGCCGGTGCAGTTGGAAGAATACGATTTCATGGCGCCGAAGTCGCGCGCGAATCGGCTCGGCGTGGTTGCGTTCCGCAATTTATTGCGGCAGACCGCCACGCGGGAAGCGCTTATGCGACTGGGAATGAGATTGTGACCACCGGCGCAATCGTTTTGTGCGGCGGGCGGTCGACCCGCATGGGCACTTCAAAAGCCATGCTGCCCTTCGGACCCGAAACGATGCTGCAGCGTGTCCTGCGGCTGCTCGGTGGGGTGGTCGATCCCATCGTCGCGGTGGCGGCGCGCGACCAGGAGTTACCCGAACTGCCCGGCGGCGTCATCGTGACGCGCGACGAACGCGAGCAACGCGGACCGCTGGAGGGCCTTCGCGCCGGATTGAAAGCCCTGCCCGATTCGGCGGATGCCGCCTACGTAACCAGCTGCGACGTCCCTCTATTGGCGCCCGATTTCGTGACGCGGATGATCGATCTGCTGGGCGACCACGACATCGCAGTCATGGAAGTGGACGGGTTCCCGCATCCTTTGTCGGCGGTCTATCGCCGCGACGTTCTGCCGCAGGTTGAATCGCTTCTCGCGCAGGACAAGCTGCGGCCGGTCTTCCTGTTTGATGCTGTGCGCACGCGCCGGGTAAAGCCGGAGGAGATGGTTTCAGTTGACCCGCAACTCCGCACGCTGCGAAATCTCAATACGCGGGAAGACTACCTCGCGGCGCTGACGGACGCAGGGTTGCCGGCCGGAAACTGAACCGCTCCCGGCAAGTCCGTCTCACGGAAGCGTCACACGCAGGGCGCTGGCATTCCTTCCATTCAAAAAATTGGGTCCGGGAAAAAATTTCCGATTGAGACCAATTCCGCCTCTGTTTCGCACATTCCGGGATGGAGGAGAAAAACAAAGAATGAAAGCTATGCGGATACTGACGGCGATAGCGGCAGGCCTTGTATTGTTTACATCCACGGCTGGCGCGAGCACGCTCTATGGCACGGATTACAATCCCGGCTCCGTCTCATCGTTCTACAGCATAAACACCTCGACCGGGGTGACCACTCGTATTGGTTCAACCAACGTGACAAACCTGGGCGACCTCACCAGCGACCAGGTTTCCACGATTTGGTCTGTTCAGATCACCACGGACGATCTGGTAACGATCAACCCGATAACCGGCGTCGGAACGCTGGGGCCAACCATAACGGGAACGGGGCTGAGTTCCAGTGCGCCGATCGCCTCGTTGGCCTGGGATCCCGCAACCGACGTGCTCTACGGTAGTACCTCTGTTGGTTATGGCGCCGCGGCGGACACGCTTTATTCGATCAACCCAACAACCGGCGCAGCCACTCTGATCGGCAGAATAGGGTTTGCGGACGTTTATTCTCTTGGATTTACGCAGAACGGCACGCTTTGGGGCATAGAAACCGCTGATCCCAGCGGCACATTAATCGACATCAATACGGCGACTGGGGCCGGGACTGCCGTTGGAAACACGAATGTCTATGGCGCCTATGACGTGGCGTCCGATCCCGTCACAGGGATCTTATATGCCTCCGAAAGCAACACATTTGCTCTCTATAAGGTGAATGTTGCAACGGCGGTGGCTACGGAAGTTGGCTCTTACGAGTCTATTGCAAACATAGCCGGACTTGCCTTCCTGGACCCGAGTTCTGCCAGCCCCGAGCCGGGTTCGCTTGTCCTTCTGATGACCGGCTTGGGCGCCATCAGCCTCGCTTGCATCCGGAGGAAGAAACGTCTCCCGGCTTTCTAAGTTTGCATCGCCAGTAGGCGGCGCTGGCCGAAGTTCCTTCGCCAATCCATTAAAAATAAAGACTCAGCAACACGGCGCTCGGTAAATTGGGTTCGTTTTTCCGGATTTTGGGTAGCCTTGCGGCCGCGTGGGAAGCCAGCGAGTGGAGGTGCGGTTGCGCAAGGCCAACTGCGCGTGTTAATCTGTTCAGGTACCCCACAAACAGGGCTCAATGGGAGGCGTGCGCCCGCACTTGAGGCGCGGCCGATCGTACCAGTGAGGAGATATGGCAAGGAAACCCGGAAAGAAATATCAGGCTGCACAGAAACAGGTAGAGGCCCGCGATTACCCTCTGACGCAGGCAGTCCCCCTCCTTCAGAAGATCAAGTTCGCCAAGTTCGACGAAACCGTCGAAGTCCACATGCGTTTGGGCGTTGACCCGAAGCATGCCGATCAGATGGTGCGCGGCACCGTCGTCATGCCGAACGGGCTGGGGAAATCGAAGACTGTCCTCGTCATCGCGAGCGGCGACAAGCTGCGCGAGGCCACTGAAGCCGGCGCTGATTTCGTTGGCGGCGAAGACATGGTCAACAAGATTCAATCGGAAGGCTGGACCGCTTTCGATGCCGTGATCGCCACGCCGGACATGATGCGTTCGGTCGGCAAGCTCGGCAAGGTGCTCGGCCCGCGCGGTCTCATGCCCAATCCGAAGACCGGCACCGTGACCGCCGATGTCGGCAAGGCAGTCCTGGAAGTTAAGGCCGGCAAGGTGGAGTTTCGCGTCGACAAGACCGGGATTATCCACGCCCCGATCGGCAAAATCAGTTTTACGCCGGTCAAGCTGGTCGAAAATGCGACGAGCCTGATTACCGCTGTGCTGAAGGCCAAGCCTTCGGTGGCGAAGGGGAAATACGTAAAGAGCGCCACGCTGTGCTCCACTATGAGCCCGGGCATTTCCATCGATGTGGCGGAGTTGACGGCTAAGGAAGCCGCGGACGCAGACGCTGCGTAAATCGAAAACAGAGCCTGACATGAAAAACAAGGACGAAAAGAAAAAAGATTTTGAGGCACTGCGCAAAGCGTTCGAGAAGGCGAACAACGTCTTCGTTACCGGCTTTGCCAGGCTGACCGTCGAACAGGATTACAACCTGCGCAAAACCATTCGCGGCGCGGGCGGCAATTATCGGGTGGTCAAGAACAACATCGCGGAGATTGCTTCCGAAGGAACACCGGTCGAGCCGGTGATGAAGGGTCTGAAAGGGATGACGTCGATCGCCATCACCGACGATCCCGTCACGCTGGCGAAAGTGCTGACCGCCTACGCGAAGACGAATCCCGCATTTACTTTCAAGGCCGGTCTGGTGGAAGGCCGCGCTATCGACATCAAGGCGATCAACGACCTCGCCACCATGCCGTCGAAAGAGGAGATTTTCTCCAGGCTCCTCTATTTGATCAATGCTCCGGCCCAGCGGCTGGTGACGGTAATGAACGCGGTGGGCCGCAACGTGGCGGTCGTGTTGGATCAGGGCGTAAAAGAGAACAAGTTTCAGAGTTAACGATTTTTGAACGAAAGGGTTTGAGGAGTCTTTAAGATCATGGCGGACATTAACGCAATTGCGGATCAAATTCAGGGCTTGACGCTGCTCGAGGCGTCCCAGCTCGTGAAGCTGTTGGAAGAGAAGTTGGGAGTATCGGCGGCGGCTGCCGCGCCCGTGATGGTGGCGGGCGGTGGCGGTGCGGCGGCCGCGGCGCCCGCAGCGGAAGAAAAGACTGAGTTTTCGGTGATTCTGACCGCAGCAGGCGCAAACAAAATCAACGTCATCAAAGCGGTGCGTGAAGTCACCAGCCTCGGTCTGAAGGAAGCCAAGGATCTGGTGGATGGCGCTCCGAAGCCCGTCAAGGAAGGCGTCAGCAAGGACGAAGCAGAGGCCATTAAAAAGAAATTCGTCGATGCGGGCGCAACTGTCGAAGTGAAGTAGCTGTCAGCTAAGTTATTCGATTAGTTGCAGTTGTGGTCCCGAAAGAGGAATCTCGGGCGGCGGCTGGATTTTGCGTTCTTCCGTCGCCGATAGACTTTGCTGTTGACAGGGTGGACATTTCGGTGTTAACGTCGTAAGTTGGCGTTGGTATCGACCGGAATTAGACCCGGATTGGTGACGGTGGCGCTGGAATCCTGGTATTTAGGTTGCAAGCCGACTCGACCTTCGCGTGGGGGCTTCGTGTGCCCACGCGTCGAGAAGACCCGTGTATCTTTTCCTTCAACAGGAAAACCCAATCTTCCGTTCGTTCGCAGTCTCACAGTTCCGGCATCCCATCCCGTGCTCCGCTATGAGCACGCAGGTCGCGTGGTTTTAGATTCGGCGGGTGGTTCTTTTCGTCACGAAAAGCGCCACCCGCGTTTGTTTTCCGCAGTGTTGGTTTCCAGGTAACGGCATCACGAGATGCCGCGCCTGTAACGGAGTTCCTGAATCCTATGTCTGAGAATGGTCTGGCCCCCGATAGAGTTGATTTTTCCAAAATCAAAACTTCGATTCCGATCCCGAATCTGATCGAGGTCCAAAAGAATTCGTACGAGAAGTTTCTGCAGATGGATCTTCTGCCGAACGAGCGGGACGATATCGGATTGCAGACGGTCTTCACGTCCGTCTTCCCGATTTCCGATTTCCGCGGCGTCAGTCAGTTGGAGTTCGTCGATTATTCAATCGGCAACTGGGAGTGCAAGTGCGGCAACCTGAAGGGTCTGCATCACCTTCGGTCCACCTGCCGCAATCCCGCCTGCGGCGCCACCATCCAAACCGATCCCTTTCACGCCGGTGACATTCTCTGCCACCACTGCGGCACTTTCAACCGCAACATCGTTACCTTCTGCAACAAGTGCGGCGATCCCGTCGGCCTGCAGTTGAAATACGATCAGGCGGAGTGCGAAGAGCGCGGCATGACTTATGCGGCGCCGCTCAAAGTCACCATCCGTCTCACCGTCTACGCCAAGGACGCCGAAACGGGCCAGAAGAGCGTTCGCGATATCAAAGAGCAGGAAGTTTTCTTCGGCGAAATTCCGCTGATGACGAATAACGGTACGTTCATCATCAATGGCACCGAGCGCGTCATCGTCAGCCAGTTGCACCGCTCGCCCGGCGTGTTCTTTGAGCGCGTTGCCGCCCAGGGTTATTTCCTCGGCAAGATCATTCCGTATCGCGGCAGCTGGGTCGAATTCGAATACGACAACAAGAACCTCCTCCACGTCCGCATCGATCGCAAGCGCAAGTTTTACGGTTCCGTTTTCCTGCGCGCCCTCGGCCTCGAAACCGACGAGCAGATTCTCCGCACCTTCTACCGCATCACGAAGGTCAACGTCAAAGACGCAAAACTTCTCTGGCAGGTGGATGACAGCCTGATCGGCATGAAGCTGTCGCACGCCATCACCGCGAAGGGCGGCGAAACCGTCGTCCCGCAGGGCCGCAAAATCACGGCCAGCGTGATGAAGGAAGTCGTCAAGTCGAAAGTCAGCCAGGTGGAAGTGGCCGTCAACGATCTCGAAGGCGCCTTCATCGCCGCCGACGTCGTCGATATGTCGACAGGTGAAGTCCTGATCGACGCCAATCAGGAACTGACCTCCACCGTGGTCAGCAAGCTGATCGACGCAGGCATTTCGAGCTTCGAAGTCTTCTTTCCGGAGCGCGACGAAGTCGGCACCGTGATCTCGACCACACTTCGCAAGGATCCGGTCAAGACCCGTAAAGAAGCGCTGATCGAAATCTACCGCAAGTTGCGTCCGGGCGATCCGCCCACCGTCGATACCGCCACCCAGTTGTTCGAAGGCATGTTCTTCGATCCGCGCAAGTACGATTTCTCGCGCGTGGGCCGCATGAAGTTCTCGATCAAGATCTACGACGCGCCGGAGTCACCGAAGCGCATGACCGCGGACGGCACCAAGGTCTACGATCCGCGCATCCTGCACCGCGAAGATTTCCATGACACCATTCGCTACCTGCTGAAGCTCCGCAAGGGCATCGGCGTGGTCGATGATATCGATCACCTCGGCAACCGCCGCGTTCGCGCCGTCGGCGAACTGCTGGAAAATCAGTTCCGCATCGGCCTCGTCCGCATGGAGCGCGCCATCAAGGAAAAGATGTCGGTCTACCAGGAAATGTCGACGGCGATGCCGCACGATCTGGTGAACGCCAAGCCCGTCATGGCCGCCATCCGCGAATTCTTTGGCTCCAGCCAGCTTTCGCAGTTCATGGACCAAACGAACCCACTCTCGGAAATCACCCACAAGCGCCGCCTCTCGGCCCTTGGACCGGGCGGTCTCTCACGCGAGCGCGCCGGCTTCGAAGTCCGCGACGTCCATCCGACTCACTACGGCCGCATCTGCCCGATTGAAACGCCGGAAGGCCCGAACATCGGCCTGATTTCGTCGCTTTCGTGCTTTGCCCGCATCAACAACTACGGCTTTATCGAAAGCCCGTACAAGCGCGTGCTCAACGGCTCCGTGGTCGACGATGTTCGCATCCTGAACCCGGGCGACACCAGCTACAAGGTCAACGACGTGATTCGCCGCGAGGATATCCTCAAAGCCAACGCTGAACTGACCGGCAAGAAGCAGTTGGCTGAGTACGAGTCGCACTGCGACTATCTCTCGGCGTGGGAAGAAGACAAGTACATCATCGCTCAGGCCAACGTGGAACTGAGCGATACCGGACGCATCGTTCCGGAACTCGCCAATGCCCGCCAGGCCGGCAACTTCGTGCTGAAGTCGCGCGATGAAATCGAATACATGGACGTCAGCCCGAAGCAGTTGGTCTCGGTCGCCGCCAGCCTGATTCCGTTCCTTGAAAACGACGATGCGAATCGCGCTCTCATGGGATCGAACATGCAGCGCCAGGCCGTCCCGCTGCTGCGCGGCGATGCTCCTTATGTCGGCACGGGTATGGAATACGTCACCGCGCGCGATTCCGGCGCAGTCGTGCTCTGCAAGCGCTCGGGCGTAGTCGATTCGGTCGATTCCGAACGGATCATCGTGCGTG
>DATAXN010000086.1:0-31301 GCA_036273015.1 Bryobacteraceae bacterium
CGCCTGCTTACCGTAACTCGTACCTGCCGCATGCAGAATCGAGCCCCGTTGGATTACCTTGTCACCGCCATCCGATCACATCGCAGCGCGCTACCCGTGTCGTCGCTGCTCAAAGTATCCTCAACCAACTGAACTGTTACACAAAATCTCCCGCTACGCGCGATGCAGTTGAGGCCGCCCACAAAGCAATGTGAACGCGCCAATCCATGCCGAGGGGGCGACTCCCTGGCCGGCACGCCGCGCGCGTAGGCGGCGCGAAACGCCGGGTCCCGGCGGAAATGGTCGCGGTGTGTGGTGAAAAGCCCATCGCGCGCGTAGCCACGCGGGCTGCGTGTATTGAACCCGGTGTAGCCCGCGGCGTCGAGAGCCGATCTCAGCACTTTCTTCAACTGCTTCATTTGCGATCGGACGAGAGGACCTCGCGGAAATGACGCCATGCGGCGGCTTTTCGATTCCCGAAGATTAAACGCACCAGTTCCACGCCGCACCAGGCGAAGTAAATCCAGGTGATGTAGACGCGAATGTGTCCGCCGGCGTCGGCCATCTGCACCACAAAGAGCACAAAGAGCCCCACTGCTTCCCACCAGGCGACTTCCATGTTGACGAGGAAGAGAGCGCCCAGCAAAGCCTGCGCCAATGTGAGGAGCAAATCGCGGCTCTGAGTCGCATCCAGAGGAATCGCGGTGATGTGGCCCACGCTCATTGAAAGCACCACCGGAAGGAGCGCGGCCAGCAGCGTCCATTGGTTGATGTTGCTTGACACCAGATTCATCAGCGCAATGGAAGCTCTTTTGGGGTCGCGTGCCCAATAGAACGCGGAGATGCCCTCCGGCGCTTCGGAGACCAGCGGATAAATCCACTGAACGAACTGGAACCGGGAGACGCCAATCAGCAGAGAGAGCCCGAAAAGGCCGCGCAGAAACGGACCGGCAATGAGAAAGACTGCTGCGCCACCCACGATGAACAGTCCGACGATCGAGACAATGCGCGCGGGCTTCGATGCCAGGAGAATTGCCTTCGGAACGCCCGTGATTTCGTCGATCGTCTCCGCTGCTTCGGGCGGAAGGCGCCGCATGATCCAGAGATAGCCGCAATAGATCGACAGCAGCACGATACCGTCGAAAATGTTCAGTGAGCCTTTCCAGAAGATCACCATCTGATACGCGATGCCGGCAAACAGGCTCACAATCTGCACCGACTGCTCCGGCTCCAGATGGATCAACCGCATCGGCTGTTTGTGTTCCCTGCGGTATGCGGTGGCGGCTGAGAAGTAAATCATGGGCCAGCCGATTCCGGTGAGAAGCATCAGAGCGCCGGTCAGGCTGGCGAACAATAATTGAGTCTCGCGATGCCAGGCGAAAATGGCTTCAGCCGCAAATTCCGGCAGGGTCTGCAACAGGGCGAGCACCGCAAGCGCGATGCCCTGCGCGAGGAAAAACTGCGTGGCTTCCGCGCCCCAGGCGATCATGAGGCTGGCAATCAGAATGCCCGGACCGGCCCAAAGTACTGCCCAGGGGCTGCCTGCCTGCAACGACGTTTCGGCGGTCAGCAGAAACGCGGTGAGGAAAAACTTCATGCCGCCGCGTGCGCGCGCGATACGCGGGAGGCCCGCGCAAACTCCGGACGCTTTTCCGGGAAGTCGGTGCGGTAGTGAGCGCCCCGGCTCTCTTCGCGCCACAGCGCACACTCGGCGATCAACGAAGCGACCTGATGGATATTGCGAAGTTCCACCGCGGCGAGCGTCGGTTTAGCCGGTTCCCATTCCGCCCGGCTGAGGGTTTCGATGGCGGTTTCAAGACCGGCGCGGTCCCGAACGATGCCGCAATGTTCCCAAGTGAGATCGCGAACGGCGCGCTCGGTGGCATCGGGGACAAGGATGGGCGGCCGAACAGGAGTGCCCGCGATTTTTTCGCCTGCGTGAGAACTCATGGCTCGGCCGGCGCGCAATCCGAAGACAACGGCCTCCAACAGGGAATTACTGGCCAGCCGGTTGGCGCCGTGGACGCCGGTGGATGCCACTTCGCCCGCGGTGTAAAGTCCCGGCAGGGTGCTGCGGCCCTCGAGATCTGACCACACACCGCCCATCGCGTAGTGAGCGGCGGGATGCACCGGCGCAGGCTCGCGCGCAATATCGACGCCGTACGCCAGGCAGGTCTCGTAAATTCGGGGGAAACGATGGCGAATGAACTCCGGATCTTTGGAACTCAGATCGAGCCAGACGTGGGGCGAATCGGTGCGCCGCATTTCGGTGACGATCGAACGCGAAACGACGTCGCGCGGCGCCAGATCCATGAGCGGGTGATAGCGCTTCATGAACGCTTCGCCGTCTTTATTGCGCAGGATCGCTCCTTCGCCGCGGAGAGCTTCGGAGAGCAGGAACCGCGGCGCGCCTTCCACATGCAGGGCGGTGGGGTGGAACTGGACGAACTCGATGTTGCTGATTTGCGCGCCGGCCCGCCAGGCCATCGCCACTCCATCGCCGGTTGCGACGTCGGGATTGGTGGTTTCTTTGAAAACGCGGCCCAGCCCCCCGGTTGCAAGCAACACTGCGCGGGAGCGAACATCGCGCAACGTACCGCTTTTTTCTTCGAAAATCACGGCACCCAAGGCTCGGGCGTTCCCGGTATCGGCAACCAGGAGATCGGTAATGGCTGAGTAGCTCTCGAAACGAATATTGGGAAGCGAGGCGGCTTTGCGATAGAGAGTGCGGGCGATTTCGCGTCCGGTGGAATCGCCGTGCGCGTGCAGAATCCGGTTTCGGCTGTGAGCGCCCTCACGCGTGAAGGAGAGCTTCTGGCCTTCGCGATCGAATTCGGCGCCCCAGTCGATGAGGTCCTGAATAGCGGCCGGACCCTCTTCCACCAGGGTATGGACGGCTTCCCGGTCGCAAAGATCGTCCCCGGCGTAGAGCGTATCCTGCTCGTGCAGAGCGACTTCGTCGTCGTCGCTCAGGGCGACGGCAATGCCCCCCTGGGCGTATTCGGACGAGGATTCGCTCAGGGAGTCTTTCGCGATCACCAGCACGGTACCGGACTTCGCTAACTCGATCGCCGCGCGCAGGCCGGCGACGCCGGCGCCAATTACGAGAAAGTCGCAGTCCATCGCCATTGCGATTCTAACAATGTGACAGAATTTTCAATGACATGAGCACTTCGAAGCGGGTAGGAATGGCGGCTCTGACTGTGGTTGGTATGTTGCTGACGCCTGTTGCCGGGTATTCACAAAAGAACCAGTCTCTGGCTGCGAGAGTCCAGCGCCTTGAAGACGACGAAGAGATTCGCAACGTCCTGGTGAGTTACGGGCGCACGCTGGACGCGCACGATTTCGGAGCTTACTCGCGCCTGTTCTCGAAAGACGGCGAATGGATCGGCGGCTTTGGTTCAGTGAAGGGACCGGCGGCAATCGAGGCGTTCATGGCGAAAAACATCGGCACTCCCGGCAAGCCGAGCGGGACATATCATGTGCTGACGAACTTTCTGATCGACGTGCATGGAGATATGGCCACCGCATGGTCGCGCTGGGCGTTCGTAACGCCCGGTCCGGACAAGAAGCCGGCCATGGCGCAGGGTGGGCATTACGAAGACACGCTTGTCCGGGAGAACGGGAAATGGAAGTTCAGCCGCCGGGAGGCGTTTGTCGATATTCCACATGCGGATGCCGCTGCGGCCAAATAAGACAGACGACACAAAGCGATCGTCTGCCCCACGACCTTATGGACCGACATGGGGTTCAATAGTGTTATGCGATACCGTTTTGTCGTCCTGTTTGCGTTGATTTGTACAAGCGTCTATGGGCAGTTTTCCGGGCGGCTTGCCGGTACGGTAGTCGATGCAACAGGGGCAGCGGTGCCGGGCGCGGCGGTCTCGCTGTATCTGCCAGGCGGCGATAAAGCGGTAATCGCGACCAAGACCGCCTCGGACGGCGCGTGGCGGCTGATCGGAATCCGGCCGACGGACTATGACATAACGTTCGAAGCCTCGGGTTTCGTGAAGACTACGCTTCGGTCGATATCGGTCGACCCGGCGCGCGAAGCCACGGTTCAGACGGTGACTCTGCAACTGGCTACCGTGAGCCAGTCGGTCGATGTCACGGCCGACGCCCAACGGGTCCAGACCTCCAATGCCGAAATATCGTCCACGGTAACGATGGAGGAGATTGCGAAGCTGCCGATACTGGATCGCGATCCGCTGGCGCTGATTCAGAACCTGCCGGGCGTCGTGCAGCAGGGCAATTCCGACACTGTGATCAATGGTCTGCGAACGTCGTACTCAAACATGACGCTGGACGGGATCAACATCCAGGACAACTACATACGCGACAACGCGCTGGACTACACACCGAACCGATTGCTGGTCGGCCAAGTGCAGCAGTTGACGCTCGTCACATCGAACCAGAATGCGGCGGCGGGCGGTGGCGCGACGCAATTGGCGTTCGAGACGCCATCCGGGACGAACACATTTCACGGGAACGCTTACTGGTACAACCGCAATAACGATTTTGCCGCCAACGACTGGTTCAACAATCAGGCCGGAGTTGCGCAGCCCCGTTTAAATCAGAATCAGGCGGGCGGATCGATCGGCGGCCCGATCAAGAAAGACAAAATCTTTTTCTATACGAATTACGAGGCTGTGCGGACGAATCAGCAACAGCCGAAGACCAATCCCATTCTCACTACCAGCGCCAGCCAGGGGATCTTTACTTACCTGGTTAATGGTGCGCCCAAGACCGTAAATCTCCTTGCATTGCGCGGGATCTCAATCGATCCGTACATGCAGAAGCTGCTGCAACAGATTCCATCCGGATCGGCCATCAATAATTTCGACGTGGGAGACAGCACCCCGGGGCAGTTGCTGAATACGGCGGGCTATCGTTTCAATCAGCAGGAGAATGAAGTCCGTGACAATGTCACTGTGCGTCTTGACTATAATCTTTCGACGCGCCACGTTTTTACCACCTCGTATCTTTGGAATCGTGATAACGCCCAGCGGCCGGATCTGGATAACTCCTATTCCGTCGTGCCCAATATCAACAATCCCAATCACAGTCACTTTCTTTCCAGCGGCTGGCGTTGGACACCCAACGCAACGCTGACCAACGAGGTGCGCGGTGGCTTCAACCTGGCGCCCGGCGACTTTATCACGTCGCAGAATTACGGGCAGTATCTGATCACCGGCATGTTGTTCTCCGATCCGGTGACGGAAAGCATGTCGCAGGGCCGGGCGACGAATACTTACTCGCTTGCCGACAACGCCGGATGGGAACATGGCCGCCACTTTATCCAGTTCGGGGCGCACATGCAGCAGGTCCGCGTGCATACTTACGATGACTCAGGGATCGTCCCCACTTACAACCTGGCTATGGGCACCGGGCAGAATGCTCTGACGTCCCGAAATCTGCCGGGAATCACGCAGGATGATCTGGCCGAAGCCAACCAATTACTGGCCACGCTGGGTGGATATCTCGACAGCTCCAGCCAGACCTTCAACGTGACCAGCCGGACTTCGGGGTTTGTGCCAGGCGCCGGTAACGTCCGCAATTTCCAGCTGAGCGAATACGATTTGTACGTCCAGGACAGCTGGAAGGTCCGACCGCATTTGACTCTGAACATCGGTTTGCGCTGGGATCTGCCGGGCGTGGTGGACGAAGCGAACTCGCTGGAACTTCTGCCCGTGATTCAGAACAACAATCCCGTGCAGACCTTGCTCTCGAATGCGACGCTGAACTTCGCCGGCGCATCCGTCGGGCGTCCCTGGTATCACCGCGACATGAAGGATTTCGCTCCTAATATCGGCCTGGCGTGGGATGTGTTCGGAGACGGCAAAACGGCGTTTCGGGCGGGCTACACAATCAGCTATGTAAACGACGCGACTATTGTTGCCGCGGAAACAATGGCTGAGAACAGCGGGCTGATTGGCCTGGCCGGAACCACCGGCCTCTCGGGCCAGGTCAGTAATGGACTGCAGCCGATTACTTCGCCGGTTTATCAGGTGCCACTTACGGATGCCGATAATTATGCGGTGAATCCCCTGAACACAGTAGGGATGATCGACCCGGGCCTGAACACGCCTTATGTTCAGCAGTATTCCGCCGGGATCCAGCACGAGTTCCTGCATACGGTATTCGAAGCGCGCTACGTGGGGAACCATATGGTGGGCGGGTATCGGGCATTCGATTACAACCAGGTAAACATCCAGGCCGACGGCTTCCTCAACGACTTTCTGAACGCCGAGAACAACGGCAATCTGGCTTTGCAGTTAAACGGCGTCTTCAATCCCGCATACAATGCGAAAATTCCCGGCAGCATGCCGCTTCCCGTATTCGCAATGCTTGATTCCGGAGGATTACTGAGCAATGGCACGATTCGCAACCTGATCCAGACCGGCCAGGCGGGACAGTTAGCCGCGACTTATCAGGAGAACCAACTCAACGGCGCCGTAAATTTCTTCGCGAATCCTCTGACGCTGGGCGCCGATATGCTGAACAACTACTCGAACTCAACGTACAATTCGCTGCAAATCGAAGTGCGCCACCGCACCACGGCGGGGCTCGAGTTCCAGGGTAGTTACTCGTTCGCGAAAGTTCTGAGCGATACCGCGGGCGATTCGCAGAGCCGGATCGAGCAGTTTCTCGACGTCAACAATCCCGGGATCGAGCGGGCGCCGGCGAATTTCGATCTGAGGCACTCCATTAAGGGGACCGCGGTTTACGATCTGCCGTTCGGCAAGGGCCACATGCTCCACTACCATCCGCTCGATAAAGTGATTGAAGGATGGTCGCTCGGCGGCGTCATGAGCTGGCAATCGGGCGCCCCGTTCTCGATTTTGTCGGGCTACGGAACCTTCAACCGGGCAGATGGCAGCCGTTCGTATTACAACACCGCGGATACGTCGCTCACGTGGCCGCAACTGAACAACGTTGTGCAGTTTCAGATGACCGGCAACGGACCGATAGAGATTGCGCCATCGGCCATCAACCCCAACGACGGCACCGGGACCAACGACCCCGGCTCGGCGACCTACACAGGACAAGTGTTCAATAACCCCACCGCGGGCACCGTCGGCACGCTGCAGCGGCGTATGTTCAACGGACCCTGGGCCTTCGATCTGGATATGAGTGTTCAGCGGAAGTTCAAAATCACCGAGCGCCAGTCCATTGAACTGCGGATGGAAGGAACCAATGTTCTGAACCATCCGACGTTTTATGTGGGAGATCAGAACATCAACTCGACCACGTTCGGCGCGATCGGATCGATGCTGTACAGTCCGCGCGTTATGCAATTTGCCGCGCGATATCAATTCTGAAAAAGCCGAACTACTGAGCCAGCGGGTCGCGGGCTGCGACGTGATCGGCTTCGTTTATTGCTCGAGGCGGTATGGTGCGGGCCGTACGCCTTCGATCCTCCGTGCGAAATGAATAGCCGCAGGAAAGACAATAATATTTCCGCTTGTTTGTGAAATGGAGCATAATCCATTCCCAACCAACGCGTTGCCGTATCATGAGGTACTCGGATCGGCACATCGGGCAGCCCATTGGGAAGATTATATGCGCGAATGCGCACAAAATCCATCGGAAATGGTTTATTAAATCGGCCGTGGCGCGCCGGATATCGGCGGCGAGACGGCTCTGGCTTGAGTTGGGCAGATGGAATCAGACGGGAACCACATCGACGCCGGTATCCAAAGTGTGGCGAGCGCCCCCAAGCAAAACGCCGTAAATGGGGCTGACATCGCTGTAGTCACGCCCCTGTGCGACGGTAATGTGACCGTCCGAAGGGACGCAATTGTTGGTCGGGTCGAAGTCCACCCAGCCCGCACCCGGACTCCAGACGGCACACCACGCATGCGATGCATCCGCACCCACAAGACGCGGTTGCCCCGAAGCCGGGACAGTTCGCAGATAGCCACTCACGTAGCGAGCGGGCAGACCCAAAGACCTCATGCAGCCGATCTGCAGATGGGCGAAGTCCTGGCAAACGCCGCGGCGCTTCTCGAAGAAGGTTTCCACCGGCGTGCTTACCTCCGTAGCTTTGGTGTCGAACCGGAAATCCTGGTTGATGCGCCGCGTAAGGTCGAGCGTGGCTTCCAGTAAGGGGCGATCCGGGGAAAAAGAATCACGAGCGTATTCGGCCAGTTCCGGTCGTACTGAGACGCGGTTGGAATCGAACACAAACTGGAAGGCGTTCAGGGCTTCGCCGGTGCAGTCGAACGGTAAAGAGTCGCGCACTTTTTCCCAGGCTGGAGAAACCGAAAAATCAGGAAGCGAGGGAGCGTTCACTTCCAGTTCACTTGTGGCTTCCACGACAAGCCGATCATGCGGCTCAATCAGCGTGAAAACGGTGGCTGTGTTGCCGAAGTAATCGGTATGCCGCGTGCAGCCGGGCGGCTTGGGTGCAATCGTAATCGAGCTTTGCCGGCAAGTCTGACGCGGGGAATTGTGCGGGGTCAGCCGCAGGATGTGATGCGAGACCGATACCGGGTCCTCATAGTTGTAAGTCGTGAGATGGCGGACCCGATAGATCACGTTACCCGCTCCATTTCCGCATGGCTGAAGCAGGTATTGGTGATCGCGTCGGACAGGGCAGGCAGCAGCGCGTCCATGTTGGCGAGCAGGTGGTCGAGGTACATTCGCGTTCCGTCCGCGTCCGGCAGACAAAGCACCTGAACATCAGCATCGAAGAGACTGACGGCTGCTTCTTCGACCCGACGTTGGCGGGCCGCGGGCCATTCCGCCCCGTCAATTGTTTTTTCAAGGAAGGCGCAGTGCTCCGAGAGATCGCCCAGTTGAAACCGAAGCGATCGCGGATTCGCTTCGTCGTTCATGAGCAGATCGAGCACAGGCGCGGCCTGCAGGGTCGTGAGATAGCGGGACCGGTAAGTCATCGCGCTGTCGCAGACCTCCAGGAGCATTTCCAGCATGGGCTGTGTGTCGGGTGTCAGCGGGACGATTATCGCGCGAAAGAGACTGACCAACTGGAGGGACCGCTCAATTCGCCGGCCGACGCCGAGAAAATGCCAACCGGGGCTCCGCGTGATATTTTCGAGCTCCATACCGCGGAGAGCGGACAGGGTTGCGATGCAGCGATTCAGGACGGCGAGCGCGTTGGCGGGGGAGAGATAGCCCCAAGGAGTGCTTTCCGCAGTTGCTCCGTTGAGGCCTGCGCCCGCGTCGACACGCGCCAAAGCGCCTAACTGGCTGACGACGCGGAGAACGTCGCTTGAGAGCCGATCGCGCACTGACGCGGCGGCACGCGAAGTGCGGCTCAGATTCGAGTACAGGCTGTCGACGCGCTGTTCGTCGAAGATCAGGGAAAGGATTTCCTGCTCAAAGTCGCGGGAGAGATCGAGGCGTTCCTGCGGATCGTCTCCCGTCAGACGCGAGTGATCCGATGCCAGGATCGCATTCAGTTTCATCAGTGAATTCCACTCCGCACTACCCATCGCCGCGGTTTCACCGGTGAGACGCGACAGAATGCAGCGCAGAACACGAGCCAGATGTTCGCAACGCTCGGCATAGCGACCCAACCAGAAAAGGTTGTCGGCCGCCCGGCTGGGCAGGTCGCTGGTTCCACCCCGGATGATTGCGACGGGCAAATCGCGGGAACGCCGCAGAGTATATCTATCGACGGGAGTATCGGACAGCACCCAAGTATCTTTGCTGCCGCCCCCGCGCTGCATGGAAACAACGGGGGTGTCGAGGGTTGGAGAGACGCGGGCGAGTCCTCCGGGCATTACTGCCCAGGAATCTCCCACCGCGGCAACGAACACGCGCAGCACGACGCGCCGCGCTGTCAGACTGTTGTCGGACCAGACGGGCGCGGTCGAGAGATGCAATACTTCCTGGCCGGAGAAATTCCATGGACGCGTCCGCATGCGATCCAGCAGCCTGCCGCGTTCTTCGATGGCCAACTGGCCGCCGAATACCGGCTCTCTGCCCATCGCGGGAAACGAAGGTTTGATGACCAGCGAATCGAGATGGCTCTTCACATAGTCGAGCGCGTCCGGTTGCCCGCACCACCAGGTGGCCACCGATGGCAGCTTCAGCTTTTCTCCCAGGAGCAGGCGGCTGAGCCCGGGAAGGAAAGGCATCAGAGCAGGGGATTCGATCAATCCGCTGCCCAGGGCGTTGGCGACCGCAACATTGCCGGCGCGCACGGCTTCGACCAGTCCCGCAACACCGAGGAAGGAATCGGAACGCAGCTCGATCGGGTCGCAAAAGCTGTCGTCAACGCGGCGCAGGATCACATCTACCTGCTTGAGGCCCTCGAGGGTTTTCAGAAATACGCGGCTGTCCCGCACCGTGAGATCACCACCCTGAGCGAGGGTGAATCCGAGATAGCGCGCAAGGTAAGAGTGCTCGAAATAAGTTTCGTTGAGCGGTCCGGGAGTCAGGAGGACAACCCGCGGATTGCCGCGCAGTGAGGGAGAGAGGCGCAGCATGTTGTTACGGAAGGACCGGAAGAATGAAGCGAAACGCTGCACGCGGAACTCGCGAAAGAGATCCGGAAATGTCTCCGCCTGCACGATGCGGTTCTCGAGGGCATAACCGGCGCCCGAGGGGGCCTGCGTGCGATCCGAAATCACCCACCATTGGCCGTCGGCGTCACGCGCGAGGTCGACGGCCAGCAGATGAAGCCAGGAATTCTCCGGCACCGGGAGATTGTGGCAGGGCCGCAAAAACCCTGGGTTTGCGAATACCGCGGCGGGAGCAAGATGACCGCCGAGCAGCAACTTCTGAGGACCGTACAGGTCGGTGAGGATCCAGTTCAGAAGACGCGCGCGCTGGATCAGGCCGGCTTCCAGTTCGCGCCATTCGTTCGGCGAGATCAGCAGCGGAATGGCGTCGAGGCTCCAGGGGCGATCCATGCCCAGCGGATCGCCGTAAACGTTGTAGGTGACGCCGTTCTCGCGGATTCGCTCGCGCGCGGTATTCCAGCGGCGCGTAAGTTCTCCGACGCCGAAGGCTGAAATGGAATCGATATAAGCGCCCCAGTGCGGGCGAAAGACGCCCGGCGCCGACAGCATCTCGTCGTAGATTCCCGGCGCGGGGCTGTAGCTACCCATCAGCGAGGGAACGAGTGTGGTGTCGGAAATATCGAGCTGGGTACTCATCAGCCGATGACTACGGTTCCCGGCGCAAATCCAGAGTGAATGGAAATTCCGGGTTTCGTTCTTCCGGAGGCACTGCCATCAAGCCCGGCGTGTGGCCGGACCTGCTGAATCGCGCCAGGCGACGGCTCTCTGCTTCATAAGCATTCACCGGGAACTGTTCGTTAGCGCGCCCACCGGGATGGGATACGTGATACGTGCAGCCTCCGATTGCACGCCCCGACCATGTGTCCAGGATATCAAACACGAGCGGGGAGTGAACCGGGATGTTGGGGTGCAGACAGGAAGGCGGCTGCCATGCCCGATACCGTACGCCGGCCACGAATTCGCCAAGCGTGCCGGTCGGATGGAGGGGTATGCGGCGACCGTTGCAGAGTACGGCAAAACGCGGGTCGATTATTCCCGAAGCTTTGACCTGGAGCCGTTCGACCGAAGAATCCACGTTGCGGGCGGTGCCTCCGGCGGAGGCCTCTTCGCCCAGCACGTTCCAGGGTTCCAACGCACCCCGGAGTTCCAGATGAATGCCGCGCACGGCGATGGAGCCGATGACCGGAAACCGGAATTCAAAGTGCGGGGCAAACCATTGCTTCCGGAAGACGTACCCGCCATCGTTCAGTTCTTCGAGCACATCTTCGAAGTCCCGCTCGATGAAGTGAGGCAACATGAATCGATCATGCAGCGCCGTGCCCCACGGAACGAGCTTTCCCGCCGAATCTTTCCCGCCCCAGGGGCGATGCCAGAAGTGCGCGATCAGGGCCCGTACGAGCAACTGCTGGGTGAGGCTCATCCGCGCATGCGGCGGCATCTCGAAAGAGCGCAATTCCAGCAGACCAAGACGGGAAGATGCCGATTCGGGCGGGTAGAGTTTATCGATGCACAGTTCGGTGCGGTGGGTGTTGCCGGTGAGGTCGATCAGGAGGTTGCGGAAAATGCGATCGACCAGCCAGGGCGCCAGCGCGGGATTTCCGCGGTCCGGAACCTGGCTGAAAGCGATTTCCAATTCGTAGAGGCTGTCCATGCGCGCCTCGTCGACACGCGGATGCTGGCTCGTGGGTCCGATAAACAATCCGGAGAACAGATAGGACATTGATGGATGGTTTTGCCAGAAGCCGACCATGCTTCGCAGGAGATCGGGGCGGCGCAGGAACGGGCTGTCCTCCGGAGTGGCTGCGCCGATCACGACATGATTGCCGCCGCCGGTGCCGGAGTGGCGGCCATCCAGCATGAATTTTTCGGTTCCGAGACGGGCCTGCCGCGCGAGAGCGTAGAGGTCGGTAGTGTTCACCACCAGTTCGCGCCACAATGAGGCGGGCTGGATATTGACTTCAATCACGCCCGGATCGGGTGTCACTTTGAGGACGGAGATGCGGGGATCGTACGGCGGCGTGTAGCCTTCGATCGCAACGGGCATTTGCAAATGCGCGGCGGTGTCCTCGACTGCGGAAATGAGATCGAGATAATCGGTGAGAAATTCGACCGGTGGCATGAAGATATACAGCTTTCCGGCGCGCACCTGCATGCAAATGGCGGGTCGCGAAACCCAGGGAGACGACTGGCCTTTTTCAGGCGGTTCGGCTGCCTTGCTGACGCGATCGGCCGAGGATTGCTTTGCGAGTTTCTGCTCCGTGAAAATCTGCCGCTTACGCGCAGGTATTTCCGGGAGTTTGTCGCGCCGCTGAAAAGGGTCGGGCTCGAAATTCCATTCCACGTCATCCGGGCGCGTCCACGGCAGAGAGTCGAGGGGCAGACGATATCCGATCGGCGAATCGCCGGGGATTAAAAACAAACGTTGCGAAGCGAGAAACCAGGGTTGGCTGGTCCAGTATGTTGCGCCTGACTTCGCGCGGATGCGCCGCAGCGGAAGCACATAACCTACTGTCTTGCCCAGGCCTTCTTCGAATATGCGCGCCAAGCCCGCGCGCTCGATGGGATCTTCCAGTTTGGAGTCGAGAGGATCGACGTTGGCCGGCAGACGCCGTTCTTTCCAGAGGTAGTAGAAGACGTCTTCGAGCGCCGTCATGATGAAGGAATCGTCGACATCGAGGCGGCGTGTCAGCGCCTCGAGGAAGCGGCGGGCGTCGGCTGCTTTGTACTTGTAATCTTTGTTGTCGTCGGCGATGAGCGCGGGATTTTCCCAGATCGGGACGCCATCCGCGCGCCAGTAGCAGCCCAGCGCCCAACGAGGCAGCGGTTCGCCGGGATACCACTTGCCCTGCCCGAAATGCAGCAGGCTACCCGGAGCGAAACGATCGCGAAGCCTGAGAAAAAGGTCGACCGCAAGTCTCCGCTTATTCGGCCCGAAGGCGCTGGTGGTCCACTCGGCGCCATCGGCATCGTCAATGGATACAAAAGTGGGCTCGCCGCCCATGGTGAGCCGGACGTCGCCAGACTGCAGGTCCTGATCGACGCGATCGCCGAGTGCTGCGATTTCCCGCCACTGCTGTTCGCTGTACGGCTTCGTGACGCGTGGCGATTCGAAGATCCGGTGGATCGACATCTCATGCTCGAATTCCGTCTCACAGGGATCGAGGATGCCGGAAATGGGCGCGGCGCTGCCTGCGTCGGGCGTGCAGGCAAGGGGAATATGGCCTTCGCCGGCCAGCAGTCCGGAGGTGGGATCAAGGCCGACCCAGCCGGCGCCGGGTAGATAGACTTCCGTCCATGCGTGCAGATCGGTGAAGTCGGATGACGGACCGGCCGGGCCATCGAGTGGCTTGACGTCCGGCGCGAGTTGAATCAGGTAACCAGAGACAAAGCGCGCGGCGAGCCCCAGATGACGCAGAATCTGAACAAGGAGCCAAGCCGAATCGCGGCAGGAGCCTTTACGCAGGGAAAGCGTCTGTTCGCAGGTCTGTATGCCGGGCTCCATGCGGATTACGTAGCCGATTTGGGACTGCAGCCGCTGGTTGAGGTTGATCAGGAAGTCGATTGTGCGGACTTTCTCGCGCGAGACTTTGCAAAGCCACGCGGCGAGTTCGGGGCCCGCGGGTTCCTTTTCCAGAAACGGGCGCAGTTCGCGGCCGAGCGAGTCATCGTAGGTGAGAGGATATTTTTCGGCACTCGGCTCAAGAAAGAAATCGAACGGGTTGAAGACCGACATCTCCGCTACGAGGTCGACTTCGACGGAGAACCTGGCAGTGGGCTCGGGAAAGACGAGACGAGCCAGATAGTTGCCCTGCGGGTCCTGCTGCCAGTTGATGAAGTGACCTTCGGGCTCGATCTTCAGCGAATACGAGAGGATTGGCGTGCGGCATTGCGGCGCCGGCCGCAACCGGACCACCTGCGGACCGAGCGCGATACGGCGATCATATTGATAGCGGGTCTTGTGATTCAACGCAACGTGAATCGCCATAGTTTTCGGGACCCGGCTCGCAGACGCGGCGAACGGTATGGGAAGTTCGAATCCCCAAGTTTAGCAAGCGGTTCGAAGATATACTGTCGAGGTCTTGAAGATCAATTCCCAGACAAGGAGCGAGTCGATCAGCGCACGTCTGGATCGCCTTCCCGTTACGCGCGCGATTCGGACCCGCGTGATGCTGATCTCATTGGGTGGGTTCTTCGAATTTTACGACCTTTTCTTTACCGGCTACATCGCGCCTGGTCTGGTGCGCAGCCATATCCTCACCACCACGACACGCGGGCTGTTCGGCACCACCGGAATCGCGGGCTTCATCGCCGCCATGTTTTCCGGGCTTTTCATCGGCACGGCGTTGTTCGGTTTCGTGGCCGATCGATTCGGCAGGCGCACGATCTTTACCTTCTCCCTGCTCTGGTACACCGCAGCCAGCGTGGCAATGGCGTTTCAGCATGATGTGTTCGGACTCAATCTGTGGCGCTTTCTGGCGGGGATCGGCGTGGGAGTTGAGCTGGTTACGATCGACACGTACCTTGCGGAATTAGTCCCCAAAGAATGGCGCGGCCGCGCTTTTGCTTATAACCAGACGATTCAGTTTTCCTCGGTGCCTTTGGTGGCGTTGCTGGCGTGGCTGCTGGTGCCGCGCTCGCTATTCGGCCTCGACGGCTGGCGATGGGTGGTGCTGATCGGCGCGGCGGGCGCGATTTTTGTTTGGTGGATTCGGCGGCGCGTTCCGGAAAGCCCAAGATGGCTGGCCCAACACGGTCGCACGGCGGAAGCGCACCGGATATTGACGGAACTGGAAATGTTGGTGGAGACGGAAACAGGCTCAGGTCTGCCGCCGCCTGCGACTTCTCTGCAGGAAACATCGCGCGGCAGTTTTCGCGAAATATGGAAACCGCCTTATCGGATACGAACGGTGATGATGATCGTCTTCAACCTGTTTCAGACGGTCGGATTTTACGGCTTCTCGAACTGGGTGCCCACGCTGCTGATCGGGCGCGGCATCGCGGTGACCAGCAGCCTGCGCTACACATTTCTGATCGCGATCGCCGCACCGTTCGGACCGCTGCTTGCCGTGGGAATTGCGGACAAACTGGAGCGTAAGTGGCAGATTGTGCTGGCTGCGTTTGGAATCGCTTTTTTCGGCGTCCTGTTCGGGCAACTTAGTTTCATTCCGGTGCTGATTGTGTGCGGGGTGCTGGTGACATTGTCGGCGAATGTGCTCTCATTTTCCTCGCACGCCTATCAGGCGGAACTTTACCCAACGCGGATTCGCGCGCTGGCGGTGGGATTCACTTACTCCTGGAGCCGGTTCTCGGTGATCTTCAGCTCGTTCGCGATCGCATTCTTCCTCGATCGCTTCGGGGTGCCAGGGTTTTTTGCGTTCATCGCGGGGAGCATGCTGATGGTGATGTTGTCCATCGGGTTGTTGGGGCCGAGGACGAATAACCTCGCGCTCGAATCGATCTCTGCCTGAGTATCCGGGCCTGAGTTATGATGCTCGGGACATGTCACCTGCCCTATCGGTAAATCCCAAAGCCGCCGGTCTCTCGCCCGAGCGCCTCGGCCGCATCCGCGCCCGGATGGAGAAGCACATTGACGCGGGGCGCATGGCGGGCGGCGTGGGTCTCATCATGCGCCGCGGTCATGTGGGTTATTTCGAGACCTGGAGCATGAACGAAGACGCCATCCTCCGTATTTACTCCATGACCAAGGCGGTCACCGGAGCGGCCGCCATGATGCTTTTCGAAGAAGGTGAATTTGCTCTCGCCGATCCCATCGCGAACTTCATTCCGGAATTCAGCGAGATGCGTGTGGCGGTGGAATCAACGGACCCGGCCACGGGAAAGATAGTGCTCACGCGTACGGTGCCGGCCGCGCGTCGGATCACCATGCTCGACCTGATGCGGCACACGACAGGCTTTAACTACACAGGGCCGCATGACGAGAACGGCGGCCTCATCTATGGCAAGCAGGGAATTCTGGCAGACTTGAGCCGGTCCCCTGCGCCGGGCGATCTGACCTCCGTTGAATTTGTGAAACGGCTCGCGGGGATTCCGCTTGTCTGCCAACCGGGAACCGCCTGGGATTACGGACTTGGAACCGACGTGCTGGGCCGGATTGTGGAAATCATCTCCGGGCGCACGCTGGCCGAGTTCTTTGCAGAGCGCATTTTTCAGCCGCTGGGAATGACGGATACCGATTTTCACGTTCACGCAGATCAGTGGGACCGATTTGTACCGATCTTTTCCCTGACACCGACGGGGGCGATTCAGAAGATGACAGGGCCGATCGAAGATAGCTTTCGGCGTCCACCGAAAATGTTCGCGGGCGGCTCGGGTCTCACCTCAAGCGTGTTCGACTATCTCCGCTTCGTTCGCATGCTGCGGAGTGGCGGCGAACTCGACGGCGAGCGCCTGCTGAGCCCGGTTACGGTGGAACTTATGCGCTCGGATATGCTGGGCAACCTGCCCGTTGTTCATCCTCTGCTGGGTCCGGGACACGGCTTCGGGTTAACCTTTGCGGTAAGCAGAGGCCCGGGCCAGACCGGTACGCTCGCGTCCGCGGGACAGTATCGATGGGGCGGTATCGCCGGCACCGCATTCTGGATTGACCCGAGTCAGGATATGGTCGGCATCTTTATGATGCAGACGATGCGCGATGCGGCCAAGCGTAGTGAGTTCATGCAATTGGCGTATCAATCGATAGTGGAATAAGGTTGTGATCCGCACCGACTGCAGAGTTTAAAAAAACCAGGCTGAATTCGACGTGGCAACTGTACAAAATTGCAGGCAATGTCCAACAATTTGCCGTGTGTTGCACAACCATCCATCCCGCTGAGGCATCGGATAATTCCCCTTCACAGGACCGGTTCCGCTCTCTTATCGGAACGAAAGACTTCGTTAGTGGGATGCCCTGCGCGATCCGTTCTCTTGTGTTTCGTCAGCACGGCTCTTCCAACGGGAAGAGGACCGAACCGGTCGCCGGAAAGGGCGCTCAGCATGGTTGTTTGTTTCTCATTAGCCTGAGCATTCCCTGGTACGCTAAATGCTTTTACTCTGGTTGACCTGATATTGGCGTGTTGCGCCGCCCGGCTGAGTGAACTTCGTCGGCGGGGCTGGAGAGACGCTGTTCAGGAGAGTAACGAAAGGGAGTAGAAATGATGATTACGAGAGAGTTGGATCCCACACAGCCAACACCATCTTCAGAGATTCAGTCGCGGGTTTTCCTGCAACCGATCGCCGCGCCCTCTATTCTGGGGCTGTACGGCCTCGCAGGCGCGACATTTATGGTCGCTGCCCAAACGGCGCACTGGTTCGGGCCGACAAACCCGGCTGATGCTACGTTTGACACGACGATGCGCCTGGTTCCGTTCGCCGCGATCTTCGGCGGACTGGCTCAATTCCTTGCGGGAATGTGGGCATACAAGGCTCGGGACGGCGTCGCCACGGCTGTCCATGGTACCTGGGGCGGATTCTGGATGGCATTCGGTATCCTCGCTTTGTTTATGTCGTCGGGGAGAGTGCCGGCGACGGGCAGCTTGATGGTTCCGGAGATGGGCTACTGGTTCATCGTTCTGGCTGCCATCACCTGGGCCTGCACTGCGGCGGCAATAGCTGAGAACAAGGCCATGGTCACCGTCCTGACTTTTCTCGCCGCCGGTTCGACGATCTCCGCGATCGCCCTGCTGGCGGGGGTTGAAAGTCTGATGGTTGTGGCCGCTTATCTGTTTATCATCTGCGCGATTGCGGCGTGGTACACAGCGAGCGCTTTGATGATCAACGAGGCTTTTGGACGTACCGCATTGAGCCTTGGCAAGTCCGTCCGCGCCAGCCAGGTGCAATCGATTCCCGGAGGAATGGGAGAGCCGGGAGTGATCCACGGGCAGGTATAGAGAACCGAGGCAGATCAAAAGGCTTACTCCGTGCACGGCCTGCTCCGCTCGCGTGAGGAGCCGGCGTGGAGTAAGCCTTTTCGATCAATGACCATGGCCAGCGACCACTACTTGATTGCAGAAGTTCACGTTGCCGCTCCCTTACGGTCACGGTTCGGTAAACTCTTCTGAATCGCGTGTGACCGGAAGCGGCAATGCGGCAAACCCAGCAGCTGCCGCCTTACGGTCCTGATGTCTATGGGAAGTGCAATCTGACTGCTGCCGGCAGACGAATGCGCCGGCATCGTCGACCGTCACAAGCGGTGCGATTGTGGTCGGTTTCTCCAGATCGCATGCGGCCGCGACGGCTGAAGATAACCGGCATATCTTTCGCAGACCGCCAGAGAGTTAAGGCTTGCTTGCGGACGAGTTTACCGGGCAGGCTGCCGTCGGTACCTGGTCGGCCTTCTGGTAATAAAAATAGGTTTCGTCGTCCTGCGTTCTGTGTCCGATAAATTGAAGAACCTCGGCTTTCGACCGAACCGAGAAGTGGCTTGGGAGCCAGACGCCGCGGGACACCGGACCTTTTTCCAGCTGAAACTCCGTGCCCGGCTCTACTCGGGCGAGAAAGCCTTCGATGGAAACGGGATGAATGACGAAGGCCTCGATCTTGACCCATTGAAATGTCGCCTGATCCACCCAGAGCTTGCCCTGCATACCCGTAAGTACTTTCGTCTGCTCGTCCGGCGGCTTGTAACCTGGTTTGGGAGTCGCAGCCAGAAGCCAGGTCATATTACCGCGTATATGCTGTTGACCGAGAGTCTTAAACGTGAATGCGCTGGTCAATTGATCCATCAGACGGTGGTCGTGCTCGCGGCCTTTCTGGTATTCCTGAATTCGCTCCTGCCTTTGTCCGGCTGATTCACCGCAACGCTGAGCCACGGCTGCTTCCAGTTTCCGGCTCTCCTTTCCTGATCCTGCGGTGAGAGCGGGGTAGCTCCGACTGCCTTGAGCCGCCGGAACGGGGAACCCCGGATCATCAGGACTTGCCAGGTCCGGGAACCGTGGTTGCCCTGGTCGCGTTCAAAATAGTCATAGGTGGGCGCGGCTTCCCAGTCCATCTGGAGTACCTCGGCGGACTGCTGCATGATGGAATTCGCGTCGGGAGCGGCGGAGAACAGCAACCCGGGCATGAGGCCCGACAGAAAGACCGACAGCGCTCGACGCGAAAAAGTGCAGGATGGCTGGAATTTAGGATCCTTCATCGGACTGAGCAAATGACGTTCCTGCACCATAGGTTCCAAGGCGCTGTTCCGAACGTGACGATTGGTCCGACGCCTCTCCTGTGGAATGCGGTGGCGCGGGAACATGGAATGAAGGCGGGGCCAGCGTCTGGGAGTTTGCCGAATAGATAAAACCGGACGCAGGCATTCGAGCTGCAGATCAACGCGAGACATCCCGAGCTCGCCTCGGCGGCATTATCGAGATCGCCATTTGGTTTGATAGCATTTAGACGCGGGAGGAAGGTATGCGTTCACTGGTGCTGATTGTTGGCGTTTGTGCTGCCGCACTAGTGGTGTTTTCGGCCCCGCAATCCTCCGGTTCCGCACCCGTCTCGGGTCCCGCGCCCGCCGCAACTCTTTCGCCTTCCGCAGAGCGCACGCTACTCAATAAGTACTGCGTAACGTGCCATAACGAAAAGCTGAAAACGGCGGGACTGATGCTCGATAAGGTCGACACCGAGCATGTCGGCGATGGGGCGGAGGTTTGGGAAAAGGTTGTCCGCAAGATCCATGGCGGGACGATGCCGCCTCTCGGCATGCCTCGGCCGGATCAGGCGACGCTTGACAATTTTGCTTCCTCGCTCGAAGTCTCTCTGGACCGCGCTGCTGTTTCGCGCCCGGAGCCGGGCCGGGCGGGAATGCATCGCCTGAATCGGATCGAATACCAGGATGCGGTGCGCGACCTGCTGGCGCTCAAGGTCGACGTGACATCTTTACTGCCGGCCGATGACGAGAGCAACGGCTTCGACAATATGGCCGACGTGCTGCGAGTCTCGCCATCGCTGCTGGAACAATATTTGTCGGCTTCGAGAACGGTGAGCAGCCTCGCGGTGGGCGACCGGGGCCTCGGGCCGGTGTCGCAGGTTTATCAGGTTGCGCCGACTCTTGCCCAGGCATCGCATATCGAAGGGCTGCCGCTGGGAACGCGTGGGGGAATCCTGATTCATCAGAATTTCCCCCTCGATGGCGACTACGAGTTCAGCGTGTTTCTGTTGCGCAACATCGTCGGATACATGCCCGGACTCGAATACGCGCATCAGTTCGAAATCACCGTGGACGGCGTCCGTATCTTCCTTTCCCACGTCGGCGGCGACGAAGACAACAAGATGATGGATACCAACCTGGGGCTGGCCGGCAATACGATCGACGCGCGCCTGAGGACGAAGGTACCGATCAAGGCCGGACCGCACGAGGTCGGGGTCACTTTCATTGCGAAGAATCATTCGGAATCCGTTGAGCCGCTGCAGCCTTTCACGCGCAATCTCGACCTGCAGGACATGAACGGCATTCCGCTCATCGATCACGTGCAGATCACCGGAGCGTTTGACGCGACGGGGTCCGGCGATACGCCCAGCCGCCGGAAGATTTTCATCTGCCACCCGGCCAACGAGAGCGATGAACTGCCGTGCGCACGGAAAATCATTTCCACTCTGGCGCGCCGCGCTTACCGGCGGCCGGTGAATGACTCGGATCTCGAAATCCTGCTCAGCTTTTATCAGAAGGGACGAAATAAGGGCAGCTTCGATGCGGGGATTGAGACAGCGATTCGGCTGGTCCTGAGCGATCCGAAATTTTTGTATCGCATCGAATCCGATCCGGCCAATGCGGCGCCGGGAACGATTAACCGTATCAGCGATCTGGAACTCGCGTCGCGCCTTTCGTTTTTTCTCTGGAGCAGTATTCCGGACGACGAGCTGTTGACGGTTGCGACGCAGGGAAAACTTAAAGATCCCGCCGTTTTACAGCAGCAGGTGAAGCGCATGCTGGCCGATCCGAAAGCGGAGGCACTCGTTACTAACTTTGCCTCGGAATGGCTGTTCCTGCGTAATCTGCAGAGCGTAAACCCGGCCAGCGAAGACTTTCCGAATTTCGATGAGAACCTGCGGCAGGCGTTTCGCGAGGAGACGGAGATGTTCGTGGGCAGCATCATGAAAGAAGACCGGAATGTGACCGATCTCCTGACTGCCAACTACACCTTCGTCAATGAGCGCCTTGCGAAGCACTACGGCATCCCCAACGTTTATGGAAGCCAATTCCGGCGGGTTGCCGTTACGAACGATGCGCGACGCGGATTGCTGGGGCAGGGAAGCATTCTGACGGTTACTTCGTATCCGACACGAACTTCTCCGGTGCTGCGCGGCAAGTGGATACTGGAAAACATCTTGGGAACTCCGCCTCCGGCTCCGCCACCCAACGTGCCCGCTTTGAAAGAAAACGATGAAGGCGGCAAGGTCACGACAGTTCGCGAGCGGCTGGAAGAGCACCGCAAAAATCCGGCATGCGCGACGTGTCACCGAGTAATGGATCCGCTCGGTTTCTCGCTGGATAACTTCGATGCGATCGGTCAGTGGCGGTCGAAAGAGGCGGGACTGCCGATCGACGCGACCGGCCAGCTTGCAGACGGCACAAAAGTTGAGGGCGTGGTGGATCTGCGGAAGGCTCTTCTGCTCCATCCTGAGCGTTTCGTCGGCACGATGACTGAAAAGCTGATGACTTACGGGCTCGGCCGCGGGCTGGAGTATTACGACATGCCCGTGGTGCGCTCCATCACGAGGGATGCCGCGCGCAACGACTATCGCTTCTCGTCGATTGTGATGGGAATCGTGAACAGCACGCCGTTCCAGATGAGAAGGGCGCGCGAGGCCGAGGCGCCGGTGACTACAGCTGACGCGCGTCGCTAGTTGCGGTGAGTAGTAATGGTCCCGGCCATATTGCTGGCGATCGTGATGTCCGCCGGCAGTCTGTTTGCCCAGCCGAACAACCCAACGTCATTGGCCGGGCTTGTCCTCGCCGAAACTCCCGTGCTGGATTCAGCCCCGAATCTCGCGGCGTGGCGCAGGCTGCATCCCAGCGAGCGGTTGAAAGCGCCCGCTTACGACAACGAATACGAAACTCAGGGCCTGTGGTGCGCGGCCAGTATTGCGGAGTTCTCGTTGCCCGGAGATGTCAAGGCAACGCGGCTGGCGTTCTTTTACGTTCCCGCGGCGAAACCAGGCGAGGCGCTGCCCGCCCGGCAGGACTCAGGGCTGGTGCGGCAATGCCGCCTGCTTGCGCTCTGGTATGAAGTGCATGACCCCGTGAATCCGTCAGGCCTCGCCAGATCGGTCTCCACGGAACTCGCCGCATCGCTCGGATCCGCTGAGGAGCCTCCCCGGTTCAGGAGGACGGATGGAGACTGGGGCTCGGGATACTGGAAGCCTTATCTGGTTTGGGAGCGCGCCAATCGGCGGACTGTACTGGCGTTCGATCCGGGTGGCAACGTCCCCGATCCGCATGCGCGCACGCGACTGCTCGTCATCGCGCGCGCTTCGCCGGCGCCGCGCGGCTTGTCGTTTCACTGGTCCGGTGACGCTCCCAAAAGCCAGCCTGCTCTCAAGGAAAGGCCCGGGATTACAACGGAAGAACTTGCGCGCATCGCACGCGTGGAGAAACCCTGCGCTTTCGACGATGGCAGTAATAATTGGCAGGAGGGGCTGATCGCTTTTGGAGCAAAGCTGTTGCGGGACTTTCCCGAGAGCCGCTGGAAACCCTGGGTCCACCTGACGATGGCCCGCGCCTCGGCAGCCAGACTGCTCCTGGCCGAGCCCGGCGTCGATCTCAATGGAGCAAACAGGCCAGTGAATCCCGAGATTCTGCGGCGCAACGCCATTGAATATTTCAGACTGTTTCTCGATGAGAATCGGGAGACGCCGGAATCCGGCAGCGCATGGACGGAAGCGTGGCGGTTGCTTGCGGGTCTGCCACCATCGCCCATCCATTTCGCGTGTACCGATTAATAAAGGATGCGGGTTCTCAGCTCTCTTTTTTCAGCGTCGCCGGCACTTCCGGATTCACGACGTTGATCGGCTTGCCGGCAGCATATGCGGTGATCTGATCGAAGATCTCGGAGAACTGGAGTTCGTATTCTTCGCGCGTCACGTATCCGATGTGCGGCGTGCAGATGACGTTGTCCAGGTTGAGCAGCGGATTGTTGACGTCGAGAAGAGGTTCTTCTTCGTAGACGTCAACTGCCGCCATTCCAGGACGCCCGGACTTCAGGGCTGTCACCAGCGCACCTGGTTCGATAAGTCCGGCACGGCTCGTATTGACCAGAAGAGACGCCGGCTTCATGCAGGCAAGATCGTGCGACGTGACAATTCCCCGCGTTGCCTCGACGAGCCGCATGTGCAGAGAGACGATGTCGCACTGTTCGAAGAACGCGTCTTTGGATGATGCAGCCGCATAGCCGTCCGCGCGCGCTTTTTCCAACGAGGCCTCGCGGGCCCAGACAACGACATTCATGCCAAACACTTTTCTGTAACCTGCGACTTCCCGACCGATGCGTCCGTAGCCGAAAATTCCCAGTGTCTTCCCGCGCAGGCTGTTGCCGACTCCGATCTGCCATTTTCCCGCTTTGAGCGCGGCCATCTGCTGCGGTATCCGGCGAGCGGCGGCGATCACCATACCCCAGGTTAACTCGGCAGTGGCATATGATGGCGAGCCGGCATGCATCCCCGACGAAACGATCACGCCTCGCCTGGTGCAGGCGGCGATATCGATGTGCGGATAAACGCTGCGCTGGCTGATCAGCCTGAGTTTCGGAAGCCGATCGAGCAGCGGCGCTGTGATTTTTGTCCGCTCGCGGATCAATACCAGAGCTTCGGTGTCTTTCAGACGCTCCGCAAGCGTATCGACATCCTCGGTGTGATCATTCCAGACGGTGACGTCCTGTCCGGCGAGTTTTTGGAAACAGGGGAGCGTGCGGAGCGTATCGAAGTAGTCGTCGAGAATGGAGATTTTCATTTATGAAGTGGACGTCTCAGGAAATAGACCACGCGCCTTCGATCGGCAAGGCTGCGCCGTTGATATCGCGGCTTCCGGGGCCGCACAGAAATACCATGAGGTCGGCCACATCCTCAGCGGCTATGAAGCGTCCGCTCGGTTGTTTGCCCGCGTGAAACTGCTGTTCGGCCTCGGCGCGCGACAAGGCCTTATCGGTCATGGTCTTCTGTATGGCGGCTTCGTGCACGGGCGTCAGAACCGAACCCGGGCAGACGGCGTTGCAGGTGATGTTCGTGCCAAGGACTTCGAGCGCGATGGCTCGGGTCATGCCGATGAGCGCGGTCTTCGATGTCACGTAATTGACGCGATTGGGCGCGCCGATCAAGCCGTAGATCGACGAGACGTTGATAATCCTGCCCCAGCCGCGTTTTCGCATTCCGGGCATTGCGAGTTTGATCGTGTGAAACGCGGCGCTCAGGTTGACCGCGATGCCTTCATCCCACGCCTCAACAGGGAATTCTTCCACCGGCGCGGCGCACCGGACTACGGCGTTGTTGACCAGAATGTCGACGCCGCCGAACACTTCCCCGCTGGCGCGGAACATCTGCGCGATTTGGTGCGGTTTGCGAAGATCGGCGTCCGAATAGAGCGCGCGAACGCCATGGGATTGCTCGATCGCGGATTTCGCCTGCGCAATTTCGTCTTCTCCGGCAAGCCCGCTGAGAACGATATTGCACCCGGCGGCCGCAAAACGGCGCGCCGCGGCCAGTCCGAGTCCGCCGACCGAACCAGTGATCAGCGCACACTTACCGGTTAACATTAGCGGCCTAGTGGCTGAATTCCATGCGTGTTCGGGACCGATACTGTCATAGCGAAGCAACGTGTCTTTGACCCTGCGTCGGCTTCGGCCAGCCCAGCAGACTGCCGACAAAGGCTTCCTGCCACTCATTTACAGTCGCGGTTTGAAAAGCCAGCGCTGATTCCGCAGCAGTTACTGAACCGCGCGCGTAGGCAAGCGGCCACGAAAAGACTGTTTTCAGCAGCCTGCCAAACAACCGGTAAGTTCACTGTTTTTTAAAGAGGCCTGCCTGGACTTGCTCATACGATCGCCTTTTGCTCAGGCCGTGAGTGACACGACCGCCTGGTCATATGCACACGAGCCCATCGTCCCTTCGGCGAAGATTTCGTGTTCGCGTATCCACCGGAAGGATTCTTCGTACACCTCCTGCGTATACGGTTCGAAGACGAGGCGTTCACCGGGTCCCCATCGGCGCGTGTCCATCCGTGGATGGAAGCGTTCCGGGAACTCCTTTTTATAATGATGTGTATAGCGCTCGGGGTGCAGATCGATGTCTCTTTGGGCACGCCGCAGTGCGCGGAAGTACTTCTTCACATCGTCGGAATCGGGATCGCCGGTCAGCATGGTGGCGATCATGAAGGTTGTATCGATGACCTTGCGGAAGCCCAGTTGTTCCGCAAAATAATAGGGTCCGCTGAACAACGAGCACGCCGGGACCTGCCCGTCGACCAACAACCCCATCCGATGGAACAGCAGCCCATCGTTAAGCGAAAGGTTGATTTCCTCTGGTTTCAGATACTGTTCCAGCGCCTGAATGGTTGAGTAATGGCTGCCGGACTGATATCCCACCGAGATCGGCACATTTGCAAGGTCGCGTGGTTCGCGGATCGGTGAATCGGCCGGAACGAAAATTCCCGCGGGCGAGACCGAATAGACATCGGCGTAGAGTCTGCCGTGTCCATTCGATGCCGCCACGTTTACCGTCCAGTGACACGCGCAACTGATATTGGAGTGCCGGCCGCGCTCGAAAGTCTGGTAAGCGCCGACCTTGTCGCCGAGATCGTGCTTTTTACCCTCTTTCGACACCATCTCTTCGAGGAAATCGTAGTCGAGACCCTCCGCTTTGAAGTAGCCCTTCTCCTCGGCGACCCACTCCTGAAGCCGCATATGCGGCGCGATCACAAATCTGCTCATTCCCACTCCTATTTCATTCCGTCGAACACAACCCGGCCGTCAACCACGGTCAGCACCGATTTCAAGCTTTTGATTGCCTCATCCGGCACTTTCTTCGGATCGGTGTAGTCGCCGCTTAACACCACCAGATCCCCAAGTTTACCGGGCTCAATCGATCCCAGCTTATCTTCCTCGTGGAAAAACCACCCATTCTCCGCGGTATAAAGCCGCAGCGCTTCCATGCGCGTGACCTGCTGCTTGTCGTTGATCAGCACGCCCGCGGCATTTTTCCCCGTGACCATGTAATAGATGATCAACCATGGATCGAGCGTTGAGATCTGCGCTGAATCCGATCCCGCGCCCACGTGTATCCCGCTGTCGATAATTGTACGCAACGGCGGACCAGAGCCGGGTGCGCCGGCGAGGTACTCAAAAGGGTGCACTGCGATTCCGGCTCCGATTGCCTTCAGGCGGTCGAGCTTCTGCCGGTCGATCTGCGGGGCATGGGCAATCGACCAGTGCAAGCTGGCAATCGGCGTGGTCTTGTTCACTTCCTCGAAGGTCGATACCGTCAATTCGTCTTCCGCTCTGGACAGGCTGTGCTGCTGAAAAGCCCACCCGTGCTTCGCGATGAACTGCAGGGCAGTCAGGTAATTGGGTGGCGGGGTTACGGTGCCGAAGAGCGGCCAGTTCGTTGCAAACTCGCCGATGCCTGAAATCCGCATCATGTCGTCGCCGAACTCCGGAAAGCTGTTCAACACGCGTTCGGTCAGCAACGGGATGGAATTGTCCTTGTCCATCGTGAGATAGAAGACCCGCAGGCGCATCGACATCTTGTGTTCCCGGTGCAGGGCGAGGAAGGCGTCATACATGCGGAACGGATTTCCGCTGGCCAGGGTGTCGAAGGTGAATGAGTCCTGAACATCCGGCGTGCCGGGAATCACGAAGACGCCCATATCGGCGCTGGTCGTCACACCCACCCGCGCTGCGTACGACATCACATCCAGCGTGCCGCGCTTCTGATCTTCGAATGTCTGCGCCGCGCGCAAAGCGTTCAAAGCGGCGAGCGAGGGCGCATTGGCACCGATGGCGCCGATGGCGCTCACCTCTATGCCTTTTGACGTGAAAAAAGCTTTCCCTTTCGAATTCGTTGCCGAAGGACCGGTGAAGCCCAGATAGACCAGCACCGGATGATCGGGAGCGGCGGCGTCCAGTTCGGCCAGGGTGGGCAATCGCTTTTCTTTGAACTGTGCGGGATTCCAGCCTCCCATCGCTGTCAGGAACTCTCCCGCGGGCACGGTCTTCGCGCGCGCGGCAATCAATTCCTGGACATCGGCGATGGACGACGCCGTTTCAATTCTGGTGTCATGCCCCGGGCGCAGGCCAAGGGCCACAACATGGTTGTGATTGTCGACGAACCCCGGAATCACCGTGCGCCCGTGGAGGTCGATCACTTTGGTGCAGGGAGCGGGCTTGCCGGTGTCGCTGAAAATTCCGGCCTGGATGGTCACCGAGGACACGGTGGAATTTTTCTTGTCCATGGTGACGATCTTTCCGTTCACCAACTTCAGGTTGCGGGAGTCCGCGCAGGGATCGGTGGCCGCCATTGCCGCGCCTGCGCTGAGGACACCCACTATCAGGACCAAGTGTGCTGTTCGTCTCACTAATCGCTCCCCCGTAGATGATTTCACACTTGGCCATTTAAGTCAGGTTCTTGACTTTGACCCAAGGTCAGGCGGCAGGATAGTCGAATAGACGATGGCCCTGTACCGCATTCACGAGTTCGCGCAACTGGCCGGCGTCACGGTCAAGGCGCTGCATCACTACGATCGGCTCGGACTATTGAAGCCGCGGCGCAGCGAATCCGGATATCGGATTTACGTCGAACAGGATCTCGCGCGGCTGGAACAGATCGTCGCGCTCAAGTTTCTCGGTATCCCGCTTCGGCAGGTCAAAATCCTCCTGGATCGCGATGCGCTGGAACTGTCAGAAGCCCTGCGCCTGCAGCGCAACGTTCTGGAAGAGAAGCGACGGCTGCTGGACCGCGCCATCAGTGCGATCACCGACGCCGAAAAAATCATTCAGTCCGGTAAGCCCCCGGGTCCGGATATGCTCAAACAAATCATCGAGGCGATTGACATGCAAACCGAAGTGGAAGACGCGACGGAATTCATGAAGAACTACTATCGCGATGAGGCATGGGTCCGTTTCAAGGCCCGTCATAGTGATTGGCCTTCCCGCGAGTGGAGCGACCTCTTCCGCGAGATTACGTCCTCGATTGAGGAGGATCCCGGGAGTCCGCGGGTGCAGGACCTTGCCGCGCGCTGGAGAAAGCAGCGCGTGCGCGATGCGGGCGGCGACGCCAAGGTCCATGGGGGTCTTTTGAAAGCCTGGAACGACTTCAGTTCATTTCTACTCCTGGCTAAGGACATCAAAGGTCCATGGGGGTCTTTTGAAAGCCTGGAACGACCGTCAGTACTGGCCCGAAGAGGTACAGAACCGGTTTGCCGGGTTTGACCTGGAACGGATTTCGGCGTTTATGGCGAAGGCCTTTGCCTGGTATCGGAAGAACCACTACGGCGACATCGTCTGGTGCCGAGAACTGGAGCAGGTTGCCCCGGAGGAAAGAGAGCGCTTTCCATTTTCCGTGGCGGACCTGTACTTCAAGATGGAGCAGTCGATCGATCTGGATCCCAAAGGCGATACCAGCCAGGCTTTGGCCGCCCGCTGGATGGAGCTAGTGGAGAGCCGGACCGGCAGCCAACCAGTGGGGAAACGTCCGTCCGGGTCTTACGAGTCCTATCTCCGCTGGGTGGACAACCGGCCGCCTGAAATCCACCAAAGGCTCCGGGCGCTCAACATGGAGAAAATGGGCGAATTCGTACTGCACGCCATTGCCTGCCCGGCCCGGTGACCTGATTCCGGTTCCAGTACTACAGCTATAGATTCCGGGGTGCTGTTTCCCTTAGACTCGGCCTTAGATGGCACCGGCGCAAGATAACAGAGATCCGGCAACGGGTATACAGGAAAGGCGAACCAGTCGGCGCTTCCCGTTGCGTCTGCCCGTCAAATACCGGCGTATCGGAGCTCCATCGATTTCGGACTGGACGACCAGCGAAAGCGTGAATATCAGCAGCAGCGGGCTGCTCTTCACGACGTCGGAAACGATTCGGGCGGGACAGGGAATCGAAGCCTTTATCATGTGGCCGGTGAGTCTCGAAAAACGCATTCCCCTCAAATTGGTGGTCCGCGGTTTCGTAGTGAGGACTTCGGGCGATCAAAGCGCGGTCTGTTTTGAGCGGCACGAATTCAAGACCGCTCACATGCCGTTAGCGTGAACCCGTTCTCTACAGAGCTGACAGCAGGCGTCCCCCATCCACCACCAGTGTCTGGCCCGTGATGAAAGAGGAACGATCGCTTGCCAGCAGGACCGCGATTTCGGCGATATCCGTTGGCTGGCCCAGTCGGCGAAGGGGTTGTTGCTCGATGCGCTCTTCGCGGCGCGATTCGTCTTTCCAGAAATACTCGCTCAACATTGTTTGAATGAGCCCGGGCGCTATTGCATTTACACGCACTCCCTTCGGCCCCAACTCCAGAGCATACGATTGCGTCATCATGATGAGAGCTGCTTTTGTCATGCTGTACAGCATGCCTTCGAACTGCGGTCTTATGCCGGAGATCGATGAGATGTTCACGATCGATCCCGAGCCACGCTCGCACATTCCCGGCGCGATTAGCTGAGTCAGCCGGAAGGCGCTCTTCAGATTGATCTCGATCATCTTGTCGAACATATCCTCATCGACATTGAGACAGGGAACCTGTGCCACGTTCGTGGCTGCGTTGTTGATCAGAATGTCGATTCGCCCAAACTGACGTGTCACTGCCTCCACCATTGCCTCGATCTGTTCGGGGTGTCCGACATGGCAGACGATTGGCGTCACCGAGGGCCCGAGTTCCCGAGCGGCCGGATCGAGCGTTTCAGCTTTCCGTCCACAGATAATCACCTGGGCTCCTTCGCGAACGAATGCCTCGGCGACCGTCCGCCCGATTCCCCGGCTTGCACCGGTCACAATGGCAACTTTGTTTTTCAGCATCTCCGGATCTCCGCGGGGGTCGTTGTTGGAAAATGGTAGGTGTAACTTATAGAGGACAAATTCCGAGAGAGTAGTAAAATGAACTCCGTGATTCCGAAAACCTCGCTCCTCACTATAGCCGCTGCTTTGGCGGTATGTCCTCTTGTAAACGCCGCTTCCTTGCCGGCATGTGACTCCGATAATGGCGGTCTGAAGCTCCCGGCGGGCTTCTGCGCGCTGGTTGTGGCCGAAAACCTGGGAACAGCGCGGCACATTGCGGTTGCGGCGGACGGCGACATATACGTCGCGCTGCAGGGTAAAGGCGGAGTTGCCGCCCTGCATGACTCGAAGGGTAACGGACACTTCGATGTGAAGGAAGTCATCGGCGAAGGCAGCAGCACCGGTGTCGCGTTGCGTAACGGGTATCTCTATGTCGCGAAGCCGACCGAAGTCGTTCGCTACAAAATGACGGCCGGCCAACTGAAGCCCACCGGGGAGCCGGAAGTGATTGTCACCGGCCTCACTGCCGGCCGCGCGCATCAGGACAAAGTCATCGCGTTCGACGGAAAGGGTTCTCTCTACGTCAATGTCGGGGCTCCGTCCAATGCCTGCCAAATGCCCGATCGCCAGAAGATGGTCAAGGGCGAAGACCCCTGCTCGCTGCTCGAAGTCGCCGGCGGTATTTGGAAGTTCGACGAAAACAAGCCGGGGCAGAAGCAGTCCGACGGCGTTCGGTTCTCCACCGGCATGCGCCAGATGCCGGCCATCACCTGGCACGACGGGCATTTGTTCGTGGTGATGAACAATCGCGATCAGCTCGATACGTTGTGGCCCGAACATTTCAAAGTCGAGGACAACGCCGAGCGTCCCGCCGA
>DATAXN010000087.1:0-24433 GCA_036273015.1 Bryobacteraceae bacterium
GATGAAGACGCTGACAGCAGATGTGGGGCGGGGCTTCGGCCCTGTTGGCAAGTCGCAGAGTACTGGACAGGCCTTATCCCCTGACAAGTTGACCGAGCGTTTCAGCCTCGGGTCAGGGCTTCGCCCGGCCCGGAGCGTTACGCATCCCGGGGAGAGAGCGTCTTCAACGGAGCGGCAAGAAGCCTTTCCGCAGCCTGTCGGGCTCCCGGCTCAGGATGGCTCTGGCTTTCATTGCCGGTGCGGAATCGTCGCTCGGGTAAAATGCTCCTGATGCGAAGTTCCTTCCTTCTTGCCCTTGGGGCCGCGGTTTTGATTCCGTCTGCCTTCGCCGCCGATTGCGACCGGGCCTGCCTCAGAGGCGTGCTCGACCAGTACCTGAACGCTGTCATCCAACACAACCCGTCCGCCGTGCCGTTGACGCCCGGCTACCGCCAGACCGAGAATGCGGTGGTTCGGCGGCCGGGGCAGGGGATTTGGCAGACGGCTAAGGCGCTCGGCAAAGTCCAGCGGCGATACCTCGATCCAGTGACGCAGAACGCGGCTTATTTCGGCACGCTCGAAGAGACCTCGGGCAACGCGGCCGTGGTCACCGTACGGCTGAAGTTGGAGGGCCACAAGGTTGCCGAGGCCGAATGGTATCTGGCGCGCAAAGGCGACCCGGGCATCGGCGTGGGAGCCGGCGCGCAGGCCAACGCCGCTTTCTGGGATCCCGAATACCTGGCCGCTCATCCGCCGGTGGAGCGCGTGGCGCCCAAAGCCGACCGCGTTTCGCGCGAGGACCTGATCGCCATCACCAACAGCTATTTCGATTCGCTTTCGGCGCGCGATGGCCACATTATGATCGCGCAGCCCGGCTGCGTGCGCCTCGAGAACGGTGTGTCCACCACTCAGCGTGACGCGCCGGCGAATCTGCCGCCCAACACCGCGGGAGTCTTCAACGGCAAAACCGACTGCATGAACGAAGGGGCCATGAGGAACATCTATGCGGTAGTGGCCCGGCGTTTCCCCGTGGTGGATGAAGAGGCCGGCATCGTGCTCGGGTTGGGTGTCTTTCTGCGCAAGCCCGGCGTGGCCATGCGCCGCAATCAGTTCAGCGAATGGTTCGTCATCGACCATGGCAGGCTGCGCGCCATTTATTCGTCGATGTTCTACCCGGATCAGGACGCGTTAGTGCCCAATTGGCCGCCCTACGATGGCAATTGGCCCGTGCCGCCGGCGCCGAAGTAGAACTCTGACTAATGGGCGGAACGGCGCCTGCGTCCACTGAGCAGATAGACCGCGGCGCGCAATTCCAGGAGAGGGTCTTCCGAAGGATCGATTCCATCGACCCGCGGGATGGGATCGAAGATAATCTGCTTCTGCGCGGGACCGCTGTCGGAAACCGTCGCAGTCAGCACAATCCTGCCGAACTCCGCCAACCGGCGGTCCTCGGGCCAGTGGACGGTTGCGTCGTCCACGATATCTTCGCCGTTGGCGATTTGCAACAGAATACGGAACGCAATCGGGCCACGCGAAATTCTTTCGCTGAGTTCATCGAACAGGAAGTTCTCACCGCGGGCAGCGGCATCGGCATCTGACAGATAGTCGGTCCCGGCCTCCGGCACGATCCGGTAGCGCCCAAAGTGGGTAAGGCCGTCCTTATTCGTAAATTGCATCGCCGTGACGCCGAAATATGATTCCCGGGCGAAGCTGGACGGGGCTGGCTTCGGTGTCTGGACGAATGCCAAAGCCTTCGGATGCTTGCTGAGGTACATCTCGATCGGAGACGGAGAAGGTAACGGCTTTGTCGGATCGCTCGCAGCGAGAGCGCGCAGGAACTCCAGAAACTGTTCTCCTGTCCGCGTGGGGAACCCATCCGTCGAGTGCCCGACGATGTCGGTGTGAACGTGTTCAGCGAGGTGGAAGCGAATGGCAATTCCGCGCGGATTCGCATTGGGATCGTTGTCGGGAATCAGCGGAAGGCCGGTCGAGTTCGAGAAGCGCACCGTCACCGGCGTTGATTCCCGCTGGATATGAGGTGCGCGTGTGATGTAATCGGCGCCGGGAGAAGGTGTAAACGTTCCCTTCAGCAGGGCGCCCTTGGCGTGAGCCGGCCGAAAGCCGGGATGCAGGCCGAAGATGCTATCGAGCTCCGTCAGCAGTTCCTGGCTCAGCGCTAGCGTCCCCTCGTCGGTGGGAAGTGGCATATGCTCCAATGTACTCCCGGTCGGAAACCACTGGCGCCGACGATTTGCTCCGTGGCCGAGGTGGTTTCCCTGGACATCCGGGCGTCGGCACGAGTGCCGATGCGGCACGCAAAAGTGCGTGCGCCACGCCGCTTCAGGCGACTTTCAGCGGATCTGAATCGAAAACGGCATCATCCGGAGCATGCCGCCCCGCATCCAGACACGCAGACCGGCATCGTGCCAGGCGTTTCTCAACGGCGCCAGTCCCACGCCTGAGAGCATCGCGTCGGCCTCCGCGTCGGCGTTGGGATGGAACAGAAGATCGAGGATACTCTTTTTGGGAGGATAAAGTACCAGGCTGACTTTGTCCCCGGAGGGGATACCGGACTTCGCCTTGATCAGCTCGACCGCGCGGTCCAGACCTCCGAGTTCGTCCACCAGTCCGTTCGCTTTCGCCTGATCGCCCATCCAGACACGCCCCTGAGCCAGCGGCTCAATCACCGAAGCCGGTTTCTTCCGCGCCGCTGCGACTTTGCCGACGAAATCCTCATACTCGGTGTCGATCGCCGCGCGCAGCTTCATTCGTTCCACGTCCGACAATGACTGGTAGTCGGACTCGATTTGCGCAAACCGACCGCGGCTGACCGAGTCCTTCGTAATGCCGAGCTTGTCGTAAAGGCCGTGCAGGTTGGGCTTGCCGAAAACCACCCCGATGGAGCCGGTGAGCGTCCCGGGGTAAGCGACCAGCGTATCGCCGGACATTGCCATGTAATAACCGCCCGACGCCGCGTCGTCCGACATCGAGATCACCACCGGCTTCTTCTTATGGAGTTCGTTCATCGCGCGCCACATATCGTCGGAGGCCGATACTTCTCCTCCCGGCGAGTCGATTCGAACGATCACCCCTTTGATGCTCTTGTCGTTTGCTACCCGGTCGAGCATCTTGTCGAATGTTTCCGACTCAAGTCCCGTATCGGTCGAGAGACTGGTGATATTGGAGTCGCCGCGCGTGATGGTGCCTTCGCCGACAACGAACGCGATGCGGTCGCGTCCACCGTTCCCGACCGCGGTGTCCGGTACGTTTACATATTCCTGCTCGGTGGTCTTTTTCAGCTCGGTCTGGTGCAGAAGCGTTTTGAGTTCGCCGAAAGCCTCATCCTCGTAGCGAAGCTCATCCACCAGCCCCTCATCCTTGGCCTGTTTGGAAAGAAACGGTCCGTTGTCGATCACAGCCTTAATCGTCTCGGGGCTCTTCCGCCGGGCTTTGGCAATAGTATTGACCAGGTCGCCGTAGATATCGTCCACCAGGCTCGACATCACCTCATTGGTTTCCGGGCTCATTGACGACCGCGTGAACTGGTCGCCGTAGTCCTTGTACTTGCCCGCATGCTCGACATCGACGTGAACGCCCAGTTTGTCCAGCGTGTTCTTGAAATACATGAGTTCCAGACCCACGCCCTTGAGATCCAGTTCGTCCACCGGCGCGAGGTAAATCCTGGAACACGCCGAAGCCATGTAGTAGTCGCGCATGTTGGGTGCCTTCAGGTACGCGAAGAGTGGCTTCCCCGAATGCCGGAACTGTTCGAGGTCCGCCCGGATTTCCTGCATTTTGGCCCAGCCGACAGTGCTGCCGGACGGTTCGAATACCACTGCCTTAATCCGCGAGTCCGCGGCGGCGTTCCGCAGCATGGTCCAGATATTCTCGACGGTCACCGGAGCCCGCGGCTGCAGAAAAGGAATGGTTATATCGACCGGCGGCGTTTCCGGTGCGTCGCCGGAAAGATGGAGGACCAGCGTGGAGCCGTCCGCAATCGATACCTGCTTCGTGCGCAGGGACGCGATCGCGAACCCGGCAATGACAATAAGCAGTATTGCAACGACGGCGCCCGTCAGCAGGCCCAGCAGGAACTTACCCATGGTCAGAACTTACCATGCAATCGATAGACCTGTCTCACTTCCCCCATCTCACTTCCCAAAGAGCCCTTTTGCCTTGTCTTTGAGCCGCTGGACCAGGCTTTTCTTCGCCATTTGCGAGTCGGTCGCATGTTCCGTCACCAGGTTCTGCGGCTCGGTCGCCTGCTCGGATGTCTTGTCGCAAGGGTTTTCTCCCGCGGGACGCACCGCGTTGCCCAACATCTCGTAGTTCTTCCGGACCCGTGAGCCGTCATTCCTTTCGAGGCAGACGGAGAACGCTCCGATCTTGGCCTGCACCGGAAAAAAGCCGCGTTCCCGCCGTTGGATGTAAGCGGTTTCGTAGCGGTGATGCCGCAGGCTCCACGTGAATACCCGGTAGCTGTCGAAATCGTAGTCTTCGCCCAGACTGTCGGCAGTCGTCCAGAGCCAGATGTCCTTTTTTATGTCGCCGTCCTGAATCTTGCCGACCGAGAAATACGACGTAATCCGATGCCCTTCGGCATACTGAGCGACCTCGTCCGGAATTGTGAGATACAACCCGCTCGTCAGCACCCATCCGCTTTGCCCGGATTCCGTCCGCACCAGCGTCCAGTCATCCATGGGGCCCCGAGGCGTTTCAGACACATCCGGCGGAGGTTCGCCCTGCTTCGACAATTCGCGCCAGTCGGGCGGCGGCCCCGGCGCCGCCGGAGTGGGCGGTTCGGGAAACTTTGACGGCTTCTCCTGTTTCTTTGCCGGTGGCGGCTTGGGCGGAATCAATTCACGCTTCTCCGTCGTTCCCGTTCGCGGCGTCACCTTGTGTGCAATGACATCGGCCTTTTCGTGTTCTTTCACCTGGACGAAGCTCGGCGACTGCCGCGACGGCTCAGTATGCACATTCAGAGTGGCGAACGTCGTCGCCACTCCTTGCGAAGGCATCCCCGCGGTTTCCGCCGCGAGCGCCTTCAGCCGCTTCATTTGAGCGGTATCGAGAAGCTCCCGATCGCTCGTCCAGCCTTCCATGCCGTTCGCCGCGCGCACTTTGTACCAGCGCCGCCGTTGCCCGATGATCTCCAGTTTGTCGCCGTGACGAACGGTCGTTACCGCCGGTGATTTCGATTCGATTTCCTGATGAAGGATCAGCGTGGCGGGGCCGGCATATGCGTGGCCGATTACCGGCGCTCCTTCCGGTTTGGCGTCGCACCCGGAAAGCATCCCGATAAGGGCCGCGGCGGCAGCTATCGGAAGCAATCGGAAACCTGGCATGAGGGGAGAGCGAACACGACAAAACGCGCTGCTCTGATGCCAGCTTAGCTCAGTTTCCTGTCTGTAGGCCGCCGGATTATAAGCCAGTGGCGTCCGACGATCTCGATATGGCTCCCTGACCCCCGAGTACGGCCTTCACCTTGCTGCCCAGTTGCTCCATCGTGAACGGTTTAACGAGTAGTGAATAGCCCTTTTCCACGACGTAGCGCTGAACCACCTGCGTACTGTCGTAGCCGGACATAAACAGCACCTTGATCTCCGGTTTCAGTGTGGCAATTTCATCCGCGATTATGGGGCCGCTCATGCCGGTCGCCACCACATCGGTCAGAAGGAGGTCTATTTCCGGATTCATCTTGAAGAGCCGGATCGCATTCTCACCCGAGTCGGCAATCAGCACCCGGTAGCCGCTTCGAGCCAGCATGGCGGCCACCAGTTTTCTGATTTCGGGTTCGTCGTCCACCACCAGAATGCTGTTCGGCTTATTCTCGGGCATTGAAGAGAGCTGGCTGATTGGATTTTACGTTAGCGAATAAGCACGCGGCTAACCATCGGACCAATGGAAAGGTGTCTTCGGATACAGAAGCGTCATCGCGCCTGGGCGTTTGCGTCCTGGCTGACGTCTGTTAAGCTGTAAGGGCTTCAGTTGCACGCAGGCGTAGGAGTGCACAGCAGACGTTGCGTTGTGCACGAGTAAGTTTATGGAGTGCACAGCAGACGTTGCGTTGTGCACGATATAAATTTTTGGGAAGCTGGTGAGAATCCAGCACGGCCCCGCCACTGTAAGCGCCGAGGAACTGTTCACAGGCCACTGTCCCCCACGGGATGGGAAGGCGAGCAGGTTCCGATGACGCGCAAGTCAGGAGACCGGCCCGCGTGATTCCGGCATTTCGCCGGAAACAATGCCGAAGCGGAAAGGACGGCAGCCCGGGCTGCCTGATATGAAACTTCAAACGCCATTAACGTTAATGGTGGCGGCGCTCTTTGCGTTGTCACTCGCTCTATCCACTCCCGCGGTGCTGTGCGCCGCGGAAATACAAGGAACCGTGGTCGATCCGTCACGCCAGCCCATCGCCGGCGCTCAGGTGGCGGCGGTCAACGATGTCGGCGTGATCGTCCAGCAGATTACTGACGATCAGGGACGTTTTGACTTCAACGTTTCTCCTCTGTTCGATAAGTACCAGCTTCGCGTCGCCGCGCCTGGCTTTGAGACTGTCACCGTCGGCGCCGGCGCGTCGAACATCCAGCTTTCCCTCGCGCCGCAGTCCGACTCTATTCGAGTGACAGCTTCGGTCATTGATGTTCCGTCCAGTCAGCAGGGTACAAGCGTCAGTATTATCGGCAGCACCGAGATTCGCGATCGCAACGAAGCTCAGGTAGTGGACCTGATGCGCCAATTGCCCGGAATGGTGTTTGCTCAGGATGGCGCGCGCGGATCGGTCGCCGACCTCTTCGTACGCGGTGGATCCTCGAATTACAACCTCGTCGAGATCAACAGCATTCCGATCAACAGCTTCTATTACGGCGGATTGTTCGATTTCTCCCAGGTTCCGTCCGACTTCGTTTCCGAGATCGACGTAGCTCGCGGCCCTCAATCGGCCCTCTATGGCTCTTACGCGATCGGCAGCGTGGTCAACATCGTCACACGCTCGCCCGAAAACGGACCAGCGCTCGATTTCGTCGCGGAAGGCGGTACGCATGACGAGAACCGGTTCGCGCTGAGCGGTTCGTTCCTCACCCATGGCTGGGGATTTGCCGGTTCCGGCTCCAGCCTGCTGACCAACGGTCCGGTGCAAAACTCCGACTATCGCAACGACAATATATTTCTCTCCGGTGAACACCGCTGGTATACCCAGAGCCTTTTTATCTTCGGTAATTTCAACACGAACGACGTCGGCGAGCCCGGCCCCTACGGTTCGAACCCGGTGGGTCTTTTCCCCGGGCTCGATCTGATCAGCCGCAGCAAAAACAATACCCCCACGGCTGGGCTCCACTATCAGGACGATTTCACCGACAACCTGCGTCTGGATGTCACAGCCGGTTTTGCGCTGAACAATAGTTTCTATATCAGCCCTTTCGGCGACAGCTTCAATAAAGACATCCGCCCTTACGGTGATGCCCGCGGAACATGGCGCGTCCTCAAGTTCTGGACTCTCGCCGGCGGCTTCGCCTTCTCACGCGAAGAGATGAAAAACACCTTTGTCACCGACAGCAGTTCTCGCGAATTTCCTTTGCGCCGTGACAACGAAGGCATCTATCTGGACAATCACTTCGCCCTCTTCGGCAACAAGCTGTTCATCAATGCCGGTCTGCGCGAAGAGATTTACCAGACGCCGTTCATACCGGGCGACGTCTTCAATTCCCCGCCGCGTCCCGATTTCCCCGCCCGCACCGATTCCCGCCTGAACCCGAAAATCTCCGGCGCATGGATCATCCAGAAGAACGAGCGCCTGCATGCGTCCTACGGCACCGGCATCCGGCCGCCTGGCGGCTCCGATCTGGCGTTCACAAATAACCCCGCGCTCAAACCGGAACGAACCGAAAGCTATGACTTCGGTTTCGAGCAGAGGTTGCTCAAGGATCAGTTGTCGTTGGACGTCACGTACTTCCATAACGACTATCGCAATCTGATCGTTTCCCTCGGCGGCTCGTTATCCACGCTGTCACAGTTCTACACCGACAACCTGGCAAAATCGAACGCCGAGGGAGTTGAAGCCGTCGCCAAATATCGTCCGGCAACCTGGTTTTCGATCGCAGCCAATTACATGTGGCTGGAGACTGAAGTGCTGTCGTTAAACGGCGGCATTGGTCTCGTGCAGCAATACTTCTATCTCGGTCAGCCGCTGATTCGCCAGCCGAAACAATCCGGCTCGGCGCTGGTGAACTTCCATTACCGCAAACTGGATGCGAACCTGACAGGATACTTCCGGGGACGCGACCTCGATGTGGAACCAAACTACGGTGCCTTCGGCGGACTGTTCTGGGCGGGTGGATATGTCAACGCCGGGATCAACGTCAATTACCGGTTACGCAGCAATCTCACCGTCTATGCAAACCTGCGCAACGCGCTCGACCGGCACTATGAGGAAATCTACGGTTTCCCCGCGCCGTTCCTGAATGTCGTCGCGGGCGTGAAATGGAGTCTGGCCCATGCCAGGTAAGATCGGCGAGATAATAACAGTTGTGGCCTTTGATGAACCCGGCTTCGACACACCAAGACTGGCCATCAATCGCGTTTACACGCGGCGCGGCGACAGCGGTCAGACCAGTCTGGCCGGCGGTCAGCGGCTTCCGAAGGACGATCTTCGCATCGAAGCCTACGGCACCGTTGACGAATTGAACAGTTTCATCGGCCTCGCGCGCGAATCGGCGCGCGAGCTGCCGGAACTCGACCAAATTCTGCGTCGTGTGCAGCACGAGTTGTTTAACCTCGGTTCGATTCTTGCCACGCTCCCGGAAGACGTCCATCCGAAGCAGGCGCGAATCACCTCCGCCGAGAGTGAACAACTGGAGCGCGAAATCGACCGCATGAACGAAGGACTGCCGCCTCTGCGATCGTTCGTGCTGCCCGGCGGCTCGCGGCTGAACGCGGAACTCCACATCTGCCGGACAGTCTGCAGGCGAGCCGAACGCATTTGCGTCTCGCTCGCCGCAACGGCCGAAGTCGATGAGGCCATTCTGAAATACCTGAACCGGCTCAGCGATGCACTTTTCGTCTGGAGCCGCTGGGCCAGCCATCGGCTTGGGGTTCCCGAAACGCTTTGGGAACCGAATCAGGCTGCCTCGCAGGCGTTACCATAGGAGACACCACCTTATGCAGAATCCGAAACAATCGAAGCTGCTCACCTTCGGACTGACACTTCTCAGCGCTTTGGGACGTCTGGTCCCGCATGCGCCCAACGTGACGCCGGTCGGCGGTTCCTGCCTTTTCGCGGGATCGCGCATCGCCGGCTTTTGGGCTTACCTGCTTCCCCTTGCCGTGATGATTGCGACCGACCCCATCGTCGGCCACGCCGGCGGAGCGAGCAGCGGCTACACATGGGGCTCGCCGTTGATCTATGCGGCTTTCATGATCAACGTCTGGATCGGACGCCGCATGGTCCGCAAAGTAACCGCGGTTCGAGTGGGTGCTGCCGCTTTCCTCTGCAGCCTTCAGTTCTTTCTGATCACGAATTTTTCCGTCTGGGCCACTGGGGCGTTAGGGCATGATCCCTTCTACGCGGCCAACCTGAGCGGTCTGATGCTTTGCTACACCGAAGCTCTCCCGTTCTGGGGACGCACGCTGGCAGGCGACCTCTTCTTCTCCGCCGTTCTCTTCGGCCTGTACGCGCTGCTGAGCCGCAGGATCGCTGTTGCCAAAGACCCGGTCACTGCCTGATCGGACCTGCCTGATCCAACATGAAGCGGGCCATCGTTTCGCTGTTATCCAGCGCAACCGAGATGGTCAACGCTTTGGGCGCGATGGATCTTTTAGTGGGCCGTTCGCACGAATGCGATTACCCCGCGTCCGTCCGAGCGCTTCCCGCCTGCACAAAGCCGTTGATTGATGTCGATGCCGACAGCCGCGCAATCGACCAACAGGTGAAGAACTCGGCGCGCAGCGCGCTTTCCATTTACGAAGTATTTGACGACGTCCTCGAACGGCTGCAGCCGACCCACATCCTGACGCAGGTGCAGTGCGAAGTTTGCGCCGTAAGTCTCCGCGATGTCGAGCAGTCCATCGCCTCGCGTCTTGCCAGCAGGCCCCGTCTCGTCGCGTTGAATCCGGCCTCGCTCGCGGATATATGGGACGACTTCCGTCGCGTCGGCGAAGCAGTGGGCGTCGATGCCGAGCCGATCATCCGCAGGCTGCAAAGCCGCATGCAGCCGGTGCGCGGATCCGACGCTCCTACAGTCGCCTGCGTAGAATGGATCGAACCGTTAATGGCCGCTGGAAACTGGACGCCCGAACTCATCGATCTGGCCGGCGGCGTCGACGTCTTCGGAAAAGCCGGCATCCATTCGCCCTGGATCACCTGGGAAGACCTGCTGGCGCGCGATCCCGACGTCATCATCGTGGCGCCGTGCGGATTCGATCTTGCCCGCACCCGCGGCGAAATGCACTGGCTCACCGAGCGCCCGGAATTCGGGCGTCTGAAGGCAGTGCGGACCGACCGTTTCTTCCTCGCCGACGGCAATCAGTTCTTCAACCGCCCCGGTCCACGCGTTGTTGAAACTCTGGAAATGATTCGTCAGATGATCGACTTCAATCGCTCTAACGGTAGACGCGACTTCAGTCGCGTTTCTACCTCGCCGACCCCGCCGCAATCGGCGCACTGGCAGCCGTCAGCTTTTCAACCGCGGCACGATCCAGCTTGAGTTCCGCAGCCGCGGCGAGATCGCCAAGCTGCTTCTCGCTCGTAGCGCTGGCGATCGGAGCTGTAACTCCCGGTTGAGCGATCAGCCACGCCAATGCCACGCTGGCCGGCGTCGAATGGTATTCCTTCGCGACCGCATCCAGCGCGTCCAGTACAGCCAGGCCGCGATCGTTCACATATTTCCCGGCAATTCCCGCGCGCGCCTTACCCTGCAGATCGGCTTCGCTGCGATATTTGCCCGTCAGAAATCCTCCGGCCAAAGAGAAATACGGAATCACGCCCAGCCCGTACTCCGCAACCACAGGAGCGAGATCCGCCTCATAGCCTTCACGTTCCACCAGACTATAGTTGGGCTGCAGCGTTACATAACTCGACAGACCATTCCGCTTGCTGGTCTCCATCGCCTCGCGCAGCCGGGCTCCCTTGTAGTTGGACGCGCCGATGAAACGGACTTTACCCTGCTTCACCAGACGGTCGAACGCGGCCAGAGTATCTTCCAGCGGAGTTTTCTCATCGTCCTTGTGCGATTGATACAGGTCGATCCGGTCCGTCTGCAGTCTGTGCAGCGAAGCTTCCACCGCTTCCGCAATATATTTCGGCGCGAGTCCCTGCTTTCCGTCCCCCATATCCATCCCCACTTTTGTGGCGATGAATACCTGATCGCGCTTGCCGCTTCGCGCGAACCACTTGCCGAGAATCGTTTCGGACTCGCCGCCCACATGGCCGGGAATCCACTTCGAATAGACATCCGCGGTGTCGATGAACGTCAACCCCCTGTCGAACGCCGCATCCAGCAAACGGAAGGAATCGGCTTCGTTGACTGTCCAGCCGAAAACATTGCCTCCCAGCATAATGACCGGGACTTCCGTTCCCGAGTGTCCGAGTTTTCGCTTTTGCATGTCGTTTCCCCTAATCGAAAAAATGTGGAACGAAGCGGCTCAGATTATCGGTGATGGACCCGTCCGACTCGCGGACCCCGATACCCGCCGCTCCCTGGTCCGTAACATACCAGCTTCCCAGCACAGCCTGCTTTCCGTCAAAGGTCGCGCGGGGAGCCAGTGCCTGCCAGACGTAGCCTTCCTCACCATAAGGGCCTTCGGTCGACGATTCCCAATTGAGCGTGTGCATCGTGATGTTCGCACCTTCGCGTCCGAAGAGCGGCTTCTTCACAAAGTCATACATCGAATGCGGACCATCCAGATGTGCCTCCAGCAGATTCGGATGCCTCGGAAACATCTCCCAAAGGATCGCGAGCAGCGCCTTGTTCGACCACATCATCTTCCAGATCGGTTCGATCCAAATTGTCGACGGCAGCACTTCGAGCAATGGCCGCGCGAAGTCCTTCAGCAGCCACTCCCACGGGTACAGCGAGAAAATACTGTCGATTCGCCGCTCGCCGGCATCGCGGAATTCACGCGCTCCATCGTTCCACCCGATCTCGCGGATAAGGAGCGCATCCGTCGAAATGCCGGCCTGTTCCGCCGTGTCGCGCAGATAGGAGATCGTTGTCACATCCTCTGCGTTGCCCATCGATGTGAAGTAAAGACGGTCGCCTTTGAGATAAGGCCGCAGATCCTTCCACTTCGCAATCAGCTTCTCGTGAATCGAATTAAACTGATCTTTGCCTTCCATGGCGTCTTGGAGCCAGTACCACTGAATCACCGCTGCTTCGAGCAGCGAAGTCGGCGTATTCGCGTTGTACTCCAGAAGCTTCGGCGGACCGCTGCCGTTATACATCAGATCGAAACGCCCGTAGATCGAGGGCGGTTCTTTTTCCCATGCATCCCGAATAGCTTGCCGAGCCGCCTGCGGAATATGAAACAGCTCGAAACGGTCGTGATCGATGATGAATTGCCCGGCCTCAAGGCAAAGCCGTTGCAACTCCTCGGTCGCCGCTTCGAGTTCATCCACCTCACGCGAACTGAAGCGATAGCAGACCGATTCGTCCCAGTAAGGGTGACCGTCCGGCGTGTGAAACTTCAGCCCGTAGCGCTCAACTTCCTCCTGCCAGTTGCGGCGCGGTTTCACCGCGAGCCGTTTCACTATTCGCCTGCTCCGGCGTCGCCACCGCCGCCCGCGGCATCGCCGGCCGATCCGAAGACACCGTGCGCGGTACCCGAAGAGTTATCGACGTGACCGCCAATGCCGACGCTTCCGAAAGGCCCTGAACGGACGTACCAGCGATAGCCATAGGAGCCCGCGGGAGCCTGTCCCTGACAGTAACGATCATCGACCACGATATTGTTCCGGTCGATGCACTGCTGTCTGTTGCAGGATTCCAGAGCTGCAACGGACGAAGTGAGCAGGATGAGATTTACCGCGCGCGATCTGTTCACAGGTCGGCACTCCGCGCAACGTCATCGAAATCTGCAAAGAGCCCTGATCAGGCCCGCCCCGCAAACTCGCGCTTCTCGGTCGATACCTTCACCTTCTCGCCCTCTTTGATAAACAACGGCACCCGGATCTCCAGTCCCGTCTCGAGCCTCGCCATTTTCGTCACGGTTCCGCTCGACGAGTCGCCCTTAACTCCGGCCTCTGTATATGCCACGTCCAGCTCAACATGCATCGGCAACTCCAGACCAATCGGATTGCCGTTGTACTTCAGCAACTGGATGATGGCGCCCGCAATCAGAAAATCCAGCGCATTCCCGAGCATCTCTTCGGCGAGTGTGAGCGTTTCATAGCTTTCCTGATCCAGAAAGTGCGATCCCTGGCCGTCGCTGTACAAATAGGAAGCCGCGACGGATTGCATATCCGGCTCCCTGAACTTGTCGCTCGCCTTGAAAGTCTTTTCAAAGACAGCGCTCGTCAGCAGATTGCGAACCTTCAGACGCACCAGCGTCTGGCCGCCGCGCGCAGTGGGCGTGTTCACCTCTGCTTCGAGGCAATAAAACGGAGTGTTCTCAAACTCGAACATCGTCCGGCGTTTGACGTGAATCGCTTCGATCAGTACAGCCATGTTTCTTTCAAGTATAAAGTTCCGACCTGCGGCAGCGGAGTGGTTGACAGCTCGCCGGAAAATTTTCAGTCATGTGTAGCGCTGGCGGTCTTGCCGCCGGCGGTTTTACTCAAACGAATCCGGCCGCCAGGCCTTCATCGAAGCTTCACACTAATCGTGAAACTGCGCTGACTAATTCGGTCTTGCCGAGGTCAGTTTCTTGAGAAGGGCGGCCGTGCTCTCGTGAACGTCGCCGGTTGTGTTATCGAAGCCCAGACCGCCGGCGAGCCCCATGGCTGCATCGAGCGGAGTCAGGCTCTTCTTGTCTTTAACGTCGAGCTTTGCGCCGTGGTCGGCGAGGTATTGCACGATCTCGTCCCAGCCTTTTTGCGCGGCGCCATGCAGCGCCGTCTGACCCTTGCCGTCAACCGCGTTGATATCGACGCCTGCCTTCAGGCAAAGCTCGATGGAGTCGATCGCTTCCTGCTCTGTCTTCTTGCGTCCGACAGCGTCCGATTCGTTGGTGCCGAGGCCCGCCGCTGCCATCAACGGATTAATGCCGTTGCGCGTCGTGAGCCTCGGGTCCGCGCCTTTGGCAAGAAGCAGCGCCATCACAACCGTATCGCCGGCTTTTGCAGCGCGCAGGATCGGCGTCGTGCCGGTCGTCAGCATCGTATCGTTGCCGCGGTCTACTTTGGTGCGATAAGGCTGCTGCGTCTTCAGTTGTGTGTTGACCGACGCGCCATGAGCAACAAGCGACTTGATGAGATCTAGACTGCTCATCTCATTGCCCGACTCGTCCGGAGAGGGCCGGTTGGACGCCGGCATGGTGTGCATGTCCACGGCGGCATAGAGCGCCGCGCGGCCGGTCTTGTCGGCAAGATTCGGATCGGCGCCGCGCTCCACCAGAAATCCCGCCGCATCGTAGTGTCCGTTGATGATGGCGTTCACCATCGGCGTGATTCCGTCCGGATCGGCCAGATTCAGATTCGCTCCCGCAGCCGCCAGGACCTTCTCGCATTCGACGCAGCCTTCGCGCGCCGCGAACATCAGTGCGGAAAATCCACCCAACGGCAACCATTTCTCGCGCGGCTCCGCTGTCGTCTGCCGATCCCATTTCACGACTGTCGAGATCGCGTTTACATCCGCGCCCGCCGCAATCAGAGTGCTGATCATCGCCGGATGGCTCTGCGCCGCCGCCCACATCAGGGCAGTTTCGCCGTGCCAGCTTTCCCGCGTATCTGTTTTTGCTCCGTGAGCGAGAAGAACCTTGGCGGACTCCACGCTGCCTGTTCGCGCGATCGTCATCAGCGGCGTTTCATCTTCTGTGCCCGCGGCGTTCGGATCCGCGCCCGCTTTGAGCAGCTTTTCGATCATCGCCGCATTGCCGTTGATGCAGGCCAGCGAGAGCGGCGTCACGCCGTAGCGATTGGCCGCTTTGACATCCGCGCCTGCCCGAATCAGTCGGTCCGCCATTTCAAGATCGTCCTGACGCGCAGCCCATGCGATTGCCGTAGTGCCGTCGGGCTCAGGTGCGTTTACCTCGGCCTTCTGTTGGAGGAGCGCCAGCGCAGTGGCTTTATCGCCGCTCCGGATTGCGTCCACGAGCTTGACGTTGTTTCCGGCTATAGTCGCGCCGAAACTAACGGTCGTAAAAAAAAACAGGAAGCACACCGAAAACCAACGTGGGGCAGCCTTTCCAGGCTGCCGCCGGGCTTCTGCCCGGCGTGTGCGGTTTCCCGGTTCGGTCACTCTATCCCCGAAACAGGTCACTGACGTCGACATGCGTTTACAGGTCTTCGAGAATGCCGGTGCTGTCGCCGATGCTCTCCATCGGAATTCCGGACTTCGACAGCAACGTCAGCAGCAGATTCGCCATCGGCGTGTGGTCCGGATACTTGATGTGCCGGCCGCCCTTCAACTGCCCGGCGCCTCCGCCCGCAACCAGCGTCGGCAGTGGGAAATGGTTATGCACGTTGCTGTTGCTCATGTTGCTGCCGTACAGAATGATCGAATGATCCAGCAGCGACCCGTCTCCGTCCGGCGTTTTCTTAAGCCGGTCGAAGAAATAGGCCAGTTGCTGCACATGATAGTTCTGAATCTTGACCAGCTTCTCCAGCTTTTCGGGACGATTCTGGTGATGTGAAGTCGCGTGGTGTCCGTCGGGCACGCCAACCTGCGGATACGTCCGATTGCTCTCCTCGCGCGCCACCATGAAGGTGGAGACGCGCGTGATGTTGGCCTGATAAGCCAGCGCGGTCATGTCGTACATCAGACGCAGATGCTGCTCGTAGGAATAAGGGATACCGACCGGCTCTTCCGGCAGCGAGATATCGGCGCTCGCCTGCCCGGATGTATTTTGAATTCTCCGTTCGATCTCGCGGACACTTTCGAGATAATCGCTGACCGTCGCCTGGTCGTGTTTGCCCAGATTGCGCTTCAGGCCGTTGGTCTCCTGCAGGATCGCGTCAAGGATGCTGCGGTCTTCCTGCGTGCGGGCCATCCGTTCTTCCGGAGTGCTTCCCGTGCCGAACAATCGCTCGAACACCTTGCGCGGATTGATCTCCATCGGCATCGGCGTCGTGTGGGTTCTCCACGACAGCGTGTTCATGTAGATGCAGCCGTAGTCGCGGTCGCACGCGCCGAGCAGGCCGGAGTGATCTTCCGTAGCCAACTCGATCGAGGGCAGCATCGTCTCCTGGCCGAGATGCTGTGCGGCGATCTGATCGGCCGTGACGCCCGCATACGCATCGACGCCCTGGGTCGGTTTCGGACGGACGCCGCTCAACCACGTTGTGGGACTGAGCGAGTGAACCGCGGTCGTATCGGCGGCCTTATGGCCGAATCCGCTGACGATATTCAGCTGATCGCGAAACGGTTCCAGTGGCTTCAGGACGGGAGTGAACTCAAAACCGGCGCCTTCTGTGGTGGGCGTCCACTTGTCCATCACGGCGCCGTGCGGAATATAGACGAACCCGAGGCGAGGCGACGGATTCGCCGCCGTCTTGCTCAGCGCGGTCTGCGCCGGAAGCATGGAATCCAGCAGCGGCAGCGCCAGCGTCACGCCGACCCCGCGCAGAAACGTGCGGCGCGGCAGGTGTTTCTTCGTGATGAACATCGTCCCGGTCCCTCCTCAAAGAGGTGGCGAAAATAGCCGTATTCATGTTACTACCGTGGGGCTGGGAGCCCAGGGGATATCCCAAAAACATGCAAGCAGGTTCCACAACCCTTGCGCCTTGCTATCCCCGTGTTGGCCGCGAGGCACCGGCGCAGACCGGAGAACCAAAAGTGCCCACCGAAAACCCGTATAATGCCGCGTTCGCGATAACCTGAGGAAAGGAGCACCGATTCATGGCAAACAGTCTCGACTGGTCACAATGCCCCGTCGTGGAAAGCATCCCCGGCAAGGTCAGTGGCGCATGGGTGTTTCGCGGCACGCGGGTTCCCGTATCGGCGATATTCGAGAATTTGAAAACCTCGCCGCTGGAGGAGGTGCTTGAAAACTTCCACGTCACGCGGGAGCAGGTTCAGTGCGTGCTCGACTTCGCGGCTAAAAGCACCCACCCCCTCGAACACTTGCGGGCCGGATGAAAATCATCCTAGATGAAAGCGTTCCGCAAAAGCTGCGGCTGTTGATCGAGGGCCACACAGTCGTGACCGTGGCGTTTCAAGGCTGGTCAGGGCTGAAGAACGGCGCATTACTCACGGCGGCGGAAGAAGCTGGCTACGAATTGTTCATTACCGCCGACCAGGAGATCAGCTATCAGCAGAACCTGACAGGCCGCAAAATGGCTCTCTTGGTGTTGAGTACGAACAATTGGGATTACATAAAAGCGGCGATCGCAAAGATCATGGCCGCCATTGTCGGCGTAACGCAGGGCGGCTACATTGAAGTCGAGATACCCGAATAGCGCGCCCGTGTTTCTGTCCGGCGCGAAGAGCCGCCAAAATTTTGGTTGGTTCCCTACGTTTGCTCAGTATTTTTTCGCAGCCAGGAAGCCAGTTTCTCGAAGCCGAACTGGTTTGTTTCATAGAGCCCGACTGCAAAATCAATCGTCACCTGAGCGACCGCGACAATCTGCGAGCCGTTAATCGCGAGAAACGTATACATGACGGCGAAAGCGGTGCGTTTGTTGCCGTCGATGAAGGCATGATTCTGCGACAGACTTTCCCATAACGCGGCGGCTTCCTCGATCAGGTCGGCGTAATAGCCGGTTTGCGGGCGGTAAAGTGCGGCTTCGAGCAGCCCTTGATCCCGGACACCATGAGAATCACCGTAGCGTTCAATCAGGTCGGCGTGAATGGCGAGAACTTCGACTACCGTGAGGTAGTCGGTCATTCAGCCAGTTTCTTGTAGAGCGGGGCGTATTTTTCGTGGCTGCCGAGATAAGCGCCCATGACATGCGCTCGGGACGTGGCATTTCTGCGCTTTTCAATCAGGTCGGCCAAGGCCTCGTCCACCAGCGCCTGGATCTGCCTTCCTTCCTTCTCGGCAAGGCCGCGAATGGCGGAGAGGATCTCAGCATTGACTTGGGTGGCGAATTTTTCACGGGCTTTAGCCATGGGATATTCTTTGACTCTATCATGACAGATCATGATTCATCCTGATACAGGCCAAATCGTATCCCCGATCCTGAGCAACCGAGGAGCTTCTTGGGGCGATTCGTATCTGAAGGGTTGTCTCTGAAAAGCCGTTCCCCACCCATCGCCTCAACTGAATCAATCGTTTACAGCCAAAACGGGCAGTTCCGCTCTGGCGGCGTGATAAGAACAAGTCATAGGTTTTGGATAAGTCGGCAGAGCAAATCATCAATGACAAGCGCATTCTCCCCAACCGAAAATTGGCTTCGTTTTTTCAGGAACACTCGATCCCGGACGCAATTGGTGAGCTTATCCCCGCGATCTGCGTGCAAAGAGAAGCGCCAGTGGTCAAATGGGTTCGAATTTGCGAATCGCCCTCCTCCTAGCTTCGTGAACAACCGGCAGTGTCAAGTGATCGCGTCGCTGAACGTAAAATTACTCACGGCTCAAGCCCTCGCCACACCTCCTTCAAAAGCACCCGTATACGTTTCATCGGTTTGACATTGATCCCCCGCGTTCGCTAGCCTGTTATGATTAGGTCTTATAAACAATGCGGAGTGGTGTGTTCAAATGAGTACGATATTCCCGTCCAAACCGGGAATTGAAAGAAACTGGCACGTTATCGATGCCGACGATGTGGTCCTCGGAAAGCTCGCCAGCCATGCTGCGCGCATCCTGATGGGCAAACATAAGACGATTTATACGCCCTTTATCGATACCGGCGATCACGTGGTCGTGATCAACGCCGCGAAGGTAAAGTTGACAGGGCGCAAGGACGAGCAAAAGGTTTACCGGCATTTCACCGGCTATCCGGGCGGCTTGGTCGAGACGGGCGCGCAAAAAGTTCGCGCGATTCGGCCGGCCCGCATGATCGAAGAAGCGATTTCCGGCATGCTGCCGAAAACGAAACTCGGCAAGCAGATGTACCGGAAATTGAAGGTTTACGCGGGTGACAAACACCCGCACGCCGCGCAGAAGCCCGCGGCGCTCACGGTAAAGAGATCGGCGGCTGCTCCGCAGCCCGCGGCGGGAAAGGTATCTTGATTTGGCACTGCGAAAAATAGAGCAATATCTGGGCACTGGGCGCCGTAAACGTGGGATCGCCCGGGTGTTCCTCCGGCCCGGATCGGGCAAAATCACGGTCAATGGCCGTGAGTTGGAAAACTACTTTCCGACCGAAGCGGGACGGGTGCCTGTGCGGCAGCCACTCCTCACGGTCGAAATGACGGATCGTTTCGATATTTTGATCCTCGCAAATGGAGGTGGCGTTGCCGGCCAGGCGGGAGCGATTAAGTTAGGAATCGCCCGTGCGCTGGTTCAATTCAACGCCGAATTGCGGGGACCGCTCAAGAAAGCCGGCCTTCTGACGCGCGACCCCAGGGAGCATGAGCGCAAGAAATACGGTCAAAAGGGCGCTCGCAAGCGGTTCCAGTTCTCCAAACGGTAAGGTTTTTGCAAGCGTACAGGCGAGGGTCCGTTGTGCGCGGTGTAAGGGTAAAAGCGCACAGGACGGAGGTCCGTTGTGCGCGATGTAAAGTTTAATGCGGCCGGGGCGCTGGTTCTGCCTGCGCCCCGATTCTCTGTTAATTTGCCTTTATTGCTCCGGCGCAAATCTCGCTTTGGATCGTGCCGGATCGATAACGGGTCGTAAATCAAGGAGCAAGTTTGCCTGCTATTTCAATGAAAGAATTGCTCGAAGCCGGCGTTCACTTCGGGCACCAGACCAAGCGCTGGAATCCAAAGATGAAAGAATACATCTTTGGCGAACGTAACGGTATCTACATCATCGACCTGCAGAAAACGCTGAAGTTATTCAAGGATGCAGCCCGGTATGTAGTCGAGATGGCCGCGCAGGGCAAGACGGTTCTTTTCGTCGGCACCAAGCGGCAGGCACAGGAAGCCATCGCGGAAGAAGCCAATCGCTGCCAGATGTTCTATGTGAACCAACGGTGGCTGGGCGGTCTTCTCACGAACATGACGACCGTGCAGAAGTCAATCAAGCGTCTCAAGGAACTCGAGCAGATGAACGCCGAGGGTTCCTACGGCGGCCGTCCTAAGAAGGAAATTGTCCGCCTTGAGCGCGATCGCAAACACCTCGATCAGAACCTGGCCGGCATCAAAGACATGCCCGGTCTGCCGGACGTGATCTTCGTAATCGATTCCAACAAGGAAGCGATCGCGGTCAAGGAAGCCCGCCGCCTGGGCATCCCGGTGGTTGCCATCGTCGACACGAACTGCGATCCGGACGAAGTCGATTGGGTGATCCCTGGTAATGACGATGCGCTTCGCGCCATCCGTCTCTTCACCAGCAAGATTGCCGACTCGGTTATCGAAGGCCGCGCGCTCGCAACCGAGCACGACTTCGCTGCTGACAAGCCCGCCGACGAAGAAACCCGCGGCGAAGAGAGCGCAGAGGATATTTCGGCCGAGTACTCACAGTATTCGGATCCGAAATACGCCGAGCAGATCATGCAGGAAAGCCTGATGCTCGGAGTGGGAGTTGACGACGCCGCGCCGGCAAACCGCAAAGGTCCCGCGTCTGAAACCAGTGAACCCGATACCGCCGAAGCGGGTCAGGTCTGATATAGGGGAGATGCGGCTGCCAGCCGCGTCTCTTCAGGTTCGAACCAATCCTTCTAAGTAAATTATGGCCGAAATCACCGCAAGTCTGGTTAAGGAGCTTCGGGAGCGCACCGGAGCCGGAATGATGGAGTGCAAGAGCGCTCTCACCGAATCAAAGGGAGATATTGCCGAGGCGGAAGTCGTCCTTCGCAAGCGCGGAATCGCGTCTGCCGGCAAGAAAGCCTCCCGCACCACGAAGCAGGGAGTAGTTGGTACGTATATTCACGCGGGCGCCCAGTTGGGCGTGCTGATCGAAGTTAACTGCGAGTCCGATTTTGTGGCCCGCACGGATGACTTTCAGGAACTGGTGCGGGATCTTGCGATGCACATTGCCGCGGCCGACCCGCAATTCGTCCGCAAGGAAGACGTCACCCAGGCCGCCATCGACAAAGAAAAAGATATCCAGCGTGCGCGCGCGTTGAATGAGGGCAAGCCGGAGAAGATGGTCGACAAGATCGTGGAAGGCCGCATGGCCAAGTTCTACGAAGAGGTTTGTCTCTACGAGCAGCCTTTCGTGAAGGAAAACACGGTCAGCATCGATCAGTTGATCAAGACCAAAATTGCGAAACTGGGCGAGAATATTACGGTCTCCCGCTTCGCGCGGTTCAAGGTCGGCGACGCGTTCGCGGGGGATACGACAGAACCGAAAGCAAGTTAATCGGGCCGGATGTTGTGGGGCAGGGTTTCGACCCTGCCGCCGGGCTTCTGCCGGCGCGGAGCTTGAAACAAACAAGAATGGCGAAGTACAGTCGCATCCTCCTGAAACTCAGCGGTGAGGCTATGGCAGGTCCGGCCTCGTTCGGTCTCGACCCCGAACGCGTCCGCGATTTGGCGAAGGAAATCGCCGGGATTGCCGCTGAGGGCGTTGAGGTCGGGGTTGTGGTGGGCGGCGGAAACATTTTCCGCGGCATCGCCCTCGCCGCGAAAAGCATGGACCGGGTGACCGGCGACCACATGGGCATGCTGGCCACCGTCATCAACTCACTGGCTCTGCAGGACGCGCTGGAACAAATCGGCGCCAACACCCGGGTCATGAGCGCGATCGAGATGCATCAGGTTGCGGAACCATACATCCGCCGCCGCGCCATTCGGCATCTGGAAAAAGGTCGCACTGTGATCTTCGCGGCCGGAACTTCAAACCCGTACTTCTCCACGGACACCGCCGCCACTCTGCGGGCGCTCGAAATCAAGGCTCAGGTGATTGCCAAGGCAACAAAAGTGGATGGCGTCTATGACAAAGACCCAATGAAGCACGCCGACGCCGTCATGTACCAGCAGATTTCATACATGGACGTGCTGACCAAATCGCTCGCTGTGATGGACTCCACTTCCATCGCCATGTGCCGCGATAACGCCCTGCCCATCCTGGTTTTCAATTTGAATACACACGGCAATATAATGCGAATGGTGTCTGGGGAACCCGTCGGCACTCTGATCTCATGAACACTGTCAAAGAAATTGAAGCCGCTGCCAAACAGCGCATGGATAAAGTGCTGGACGATCTGCAGCACGCAATGGGAACCATCCGCACAGGGCGCGCCTCGGTCCACCTGCTCGACAATGTCCGTGTCGATTACTACGGCACGCCGACGCCCGTCAATCAGGTAGCCAACCTGCACGTTCCGGAGCCGGGTATGATCACCATCAGTCCCTGGGATGCTTCTCAGATCGCCCCTATCGAGAAGGCGATCCGCGCCGCGGACCTTGGTGTAAATCCCGCCAATGACGGCAAGATGATTCGTATTCCCATCCCGCCGCTGAATGAAGAACGGCGAAAGGAGTTGGTGAAAAAGCTTCACGGCGTTGCGGAGGAGCACCGTGTTGCGGTGCGCAATGTTCGCCGTGACTCAAACGAGCACGTGAAGAAGCTTTCAAAAGACAAACAAATAAACGAAGACGACGATCGCCGCGCCCACGACGAAATGCAGAAGCTGACCGACGGCTGTATGCTCAAGCTGGATCAGGCCGCGAAAGCGAAAGAGAAAGAAATCCTGGAAATCCGCTGATCCGTAGCCGGTGGGGCCAGCGCTTCCGCGCTACCGCCGGGCTTCTGTCCGGCGTCTTCAGTTACAGGCTCGATTCGTCCTCTTCGATCTCTTCGAGGCTAGGCTTGCGCCCTTCCTCTTTCTGTTCCTCTTCGACCCATTCGTGCCGCGGATCGTCCTGCTTCTCGGCGGACTCCTTGTCCTTTTCCGGCGTCTTGTCTACGGGCGTCATATAGAGTTGGCAGCACGCGAGTAACCACCCGCCGGTAAGCCCACCAGTGAGTAAAGATACAATCGTCCCTTGAGCAAGGTTAACCTTGTCGTTAACGATGCCGCTCCGGAACGCGGCTCGAGTGCGCATCAGGCCGGATCAAAGGCACCCGATCAGAATGCTGCCGTTTTCGCCGGCTTTCTGGGTTGGACGCTCGATGCCTTCGACTATTTTCTGGTCGTCTATTGCCTGACGGCCATCGGAAAAGAATTCCACCGCTCGGACGCCGAGATGGCTTTGGCAATTACAACAACCCTGGTATTCCGCCCCATTGGAGCGTTCCTGTTCGGACTCATCGCCGACCGCTACGGCAGGCGCCTGCCGTTGATGATTGACCTCATTTTCTATTCCGTGATTGAAATCGCCACCGGATTCGCGAACAGCTACACGACCTTCCTGATCCTGCGGGCGCTCTTCGGCATCGGCATGGGCGGAGAGTGGGGCGTCGGCGCATCGCTGGCGATGGAAAAGGTCTCGCCCAGGTTTCGCGGACTGATCTCCGGCATTCTGCAGCAGGGCTACGCGCTGGGTAACCTGCTTGCAGCCCTGTGCTTTTTCTTTCTGTTCAATCGCTGGGGATGGAGGCCGATGTTCTTTCTCGGCGGTCTGCCCGCTCTGCTCGCCGTCTTCGTCCGCATGCGCGTAAAAGAATCGGAAGTCTGGGAACGAACAAAGAAGGCCGATTGGCGCGAGCTCTGCGGATCGATTCTGGGAAACTGGAAACTCTTCCTCTTTCTTGTGTTGTTGATGACATTTATGAACTTCAGTTCGCACGGGACGCAGGACCTGTATCCTACGTTCCTGCAGCGCTACTGGCACTTTGATGCTTCGAAGCGTTCGCTCATCTCGGCTATCGCGAGCATCGGCGCGCTGTGCGGCGGCACCGCCATCGGGTGGTATTCGGATCTGAAGGGACGGCGTCGCGCCATCATCACGGGTCTTCTTCTCGCAGTCGCGGTGATTCCGCTCTGGGCTCTGTCGCCCACAACCACGCTCCTCGTAGCGGGCGCGTTCCTGATGCAGTTCATGGTGCAGGGAGCCTGGGGCGTGATCCCCGCACACCTCTCTGAGCTTTCACCGGACAACGTGCGCGGATTTCTTCCCGGATTCTCTTATCAGTGCGGTGTACTGCTGTCGAGTTCGATTGCGCTTATTCAGGCAAGCCTGGCTGAGCACTTGTCCTACCCAACCACAATGGCTGCGACGGCGGGGATCGTCTTTATCGGCGGCAGCATTATAGCGGCAGTCGGTGGCGAAAAACGCGCCATCGTGTTCGGGCAGTAATCAGCGCCGCAAACTCAGTTAGCTTTTTTACTGGCAACCGAGCTGAGCAGCGTTTCGATCTCAGCGTCCGGAAC
>DATAXN010000088.1:0-130772 GCA_036273015.1 Bryobacteraceae bacterium
CCTCGAACGGGTTGCTCGCCAGCATTGCCCGTCTCCGCTTCACCGGCACGGCCAGACTAACACGACTTCTCTCCAGCCTCCCTCAAAACAGGACATTTCTACTTTGCAGGGAATAGGACATTTCTACTTTGCGTTGACAGACTCTTATATGCCGCATCAACAAACATATCAGTTGTCCATGATCCGTCGGAAGCGCCGTACAGCGGATCGTAGTCCATGGTGGGCCTGGCGTCGCGGATCTGATTGAGCGTCATACCTTTCCGGATCATGGCCAGGATGCGGTCGCGGATGACGGTCAGCATGTCCCGGTATTCCACCACGTCGATTTCATCGCAGATGCGGCCGTGACCGGGGACCACCATGGTGCCGCCCTCTTCGGAGTAGGCGGGAATGGCCAGATCGATGACCTTGTTCAACCCGTCGATGACGCCCTGAAAACTGCCTCCGCGGGCAAGATCGATCACCGGGTAATGGTCGGTGTCGAACAAATCGCCGGTGGCGATTACGTCCGAGCGGCGGAAGAAGACAATGCTGTCGCCGTCCGTGTGCGCCTTGGGTGCGTGGATCATTTCAGAGGCCTCACCGTTGAAGAAGACCTCATCTTTATCGACGACGTAGGTTTCGGTGGGCCATGCTTCGGACGGGTATGCGGGCGTCTTTCCCGCCGGCGCTCCCATACGCGTGAGAACGGCTTGGGCGGCAACGATCTCCACATTTTCGACTGCCTGCGCAAAGGGCGTGTTGACCAGCGCCATATGCCGCGAGGAGCCGTTGATGTCGGCGATGGCTTTATTGCCTCCGATGTGATCCGCATCCGGGCCGGTGGAGAGAATCCATTTAATAGGGCGTGTAGAGAGCTTTTCGACCGCAGCTATCAATTTCGTTGATAACTCGGTTCGCCCGGTGTCCACAAGAAGGATGCCCTGATCGCCGACCTGGGCAACGATATTGGCGCCATCGCCGACCAGCAGATAGACATTGCCCTGAACTTTCTCGACCTGAATTTCGGAAGGCGGCGCGGGAACCGGCAGAACGCGGTTCTTCGAAACCGGATGCGCCGATTTCCGCATCTTCGCGCGGTACTCGGGGTACATGGTTTCGGGACCACCCAGCACGGCGTTTTCCGGAAGTTTATAACGGTCGGCGAATTCCGTCAGAAACGGATTCGCGCCCGGCAGATAATTCGGGACCTCACCGCTGGGCCGGCCAGTGATCTCAACCACGGAACGGCAGTTGTATACCCAGGCAGCGTTAGCGTCATGGAGGTTGAGCTGGAAATCTTCCGTTTTGATTATCGGCTCGGTCAGATAGGCCGGATCCTGCAGGATCATGACGTGAGTCATATAGTCGCCGTGACGGATGAAGTGCTCGGTCATGGTGCCCTGATCGCTCATCGCGACCCCGTTGCGGCGCACCCAACCGGTCTTGATATGGGTGGTGTAAACCGTCAGGACGTCGCCATCCCATTTCCCGGTGGAGAATCCCATCCAGGTATGCGGCGCCCAGGCGGGCGGATGCGGACGGCCGTCCATCCATATAGTTCGAAGCTGCGACCAGGTGCTGATGTAGTTTTTGATTGCGATGACCTGCTGCGTCTCCGGATCTTTTTCCTGCCAGATGCGGAGATCGAGCGGTCCGCGGTAAATGTAGGGCGAAGCATGGACCCGGCATTGCTCTTCGGGCAGAGTGAGACGCGATGCGTCCCAGCTTTCGGCGCGCTGGCGGGCGGCGTCGTTGATTGGCAAGCCGAGATAGTCGACGAGATCGGGGCCGGGAATGCGCTCGGGCTGGTCCTCGTGATATTGAGGGGACCACTCGCCATCCAGCAAAATCTGGGCGGAGGCGGTGTGGCAGGAAACCGCTGCGAAGGCGGCAGCCAGGATGATCGGCCGCAGGAGCATCATACGAGTCGGCTCAAATCATATCGCAGCCGAGAGAGCATTGCGATACGGGCGTATTGAGCATCCCACTGTGACTTTGTTGCAACACTTCCCTGGATCTGCTTTTGCCTAAATTCATGAAACAATAGACACAGTTCCGGCGTCCTACCCAGGACTCGATTTTGCAGCAAACTTTTTGGGCCGGAAAACGTCGTACCTTAACGGACTCTGCTTTGCGATCGCGCGCACTTGCCGCTACGTTGCTCATTGCCGCCGCTGTCGGCTTGTTCGGCGCGGTGAATATGACGCCGCGCCGTTCCGTCCGAGCTACCGGTGTAGTGCGCGCGGTTAATTCAATTCCCGTGATGGTGCCTCGGATCGAAGGCCAGGGCGGACAGCTGACGCTGGCGACACTGGCGGAAAACGGGGCGACCGTAGCAATCGGAGACTCACTCGCGACGTTCGACCGCTCGAACGAACTCAAACTGCTGCGCGACGCACAGACGAAGTTCGACGATCTGGCGAACCAGATCGAGGAAAAGAAAGCCGAGCACATCAGCAATGCCGAGAAGCGCGTGGCCGATCTGCAACAGGCGGACGCCGATCTGAAAAAGGCTGAGATCGAGACGCGTAAGGGACCGGTGCTGAGCGCGATCGAGCAGGAAAAGAACCAAGCCAAGGTTACAGACGCGCGGGAGCACGTCGCGAGCCTGCAGCGGTCCAACAAGTTTCACGATACGGCGGAAGAGGCAGAGCTGCGCATTCTGGAACTGCAGCGCGACCGCCAGGAGGTTGCCGTGCAGCGGCAGACCCGAAACTCGGAAAAACTGCTGGTGAAGTCGCCGATCAAAGGCATGGTGGCGCTGCAGAATGTCTGGCGGAACAACTCTTTGGGACACGCGGAAGAAGGCGACCAATTGTGGCCGGGCAGTCCGCTGCTGAGGGTGTTCGATCCGTCGGGAATGGATGTGGAGGTTTCGGTAGGAGAGCCGGATGGCGCAGTGCTGGTTCCGGGAGCAAAGGCGGTCGTACACCTGGATGCATTTCCCGAAGTGAAATTCACCGCTCGCTACACTTCTTCGAGTCCGGTGGCGACATCGGCGCTGGGGATGTCCGTCAAATCGTTTACCGCGCGGTTCCGGCTGGACCAGAGCGATCCGCATCTGCTGCCCGATCTCTCGGCGGCGGTCGATATTGAGGTTCCCGCAAAATGAAGCGCAAGAGCTGGGCTCCGCTGATCCGGACGGTGATTTTTTTCCTGATTCTGACCGGTTCGGGATTTGCAGTGCGGCAGTTCCGGCATACACAAGAGGCGAGCGAACTGCCTCTGGCCACAGCGCACAAGGGCGAGTTTCTGGTTCTGGTACGGTCCCGCGGCGAATTGAGCGCGCGTGTCTCGGAGCAGTTAACCGCTCCGCTTGATGTAACCGACCTGCAGATTGTGTGGGCGGCGCCGGGCGGCAGTGAAGTGAAGAAAGATCAGGTGGTGATCAAGTTCGATCCGAGCCGCACCGAGCAGGATCTGAAAGAAAAGAACGCCGCGCTGCAACAGGCGCAATCGACGCTCGATCAGGCAGTGGCGCAGGCGAAGATCACAGAGGATCAGGACAAGCTCGATTTGGCGACGGCGCAATATAACGTTGAAAAAGCCAAGCTGGAAGCGTCGAAACAGACCGTGGTGAGCGCGATTCAGGGAGAGGAAAGCGAGATCGACCTGGGTCTCGCCGAGGAAAAACTCAAAGTACAGCAGACCGCGATGACCACTCACCGCAAGGGGAGCGATCAGAAAATCGCGGCGCTCGAACACGGCAGAGATACGGCAAAGGCGCTGGTGAAGCTGACCGAATATCAGCTGTCGCTGATGGAACTCAAGAGCCCTCTCAACGGCGTGATCAACTACCTGCCGAATTACTCGCAGGGATGGATGAACGCGCAGCCGTTCAAAGTGGGCGATCATGCGGTACCGGGCGGCGTGCTTGCAGAGATCCCCGATCTTTCCACGCTGGAGATGGAGAGCAAAGTGGATGAAGCGGATCGCGGGCGGATCGCGCTGGGAGATACCGTTCTGGTCCACGTGGACGCGTTTCCCGAGAAGACCATCGCGGCGAAACTGACGTCGATCACTCCTCTGACCGAAGAGAGCTTCAATGAATGGCCGCCAACGCGCAGCTTCCGCGCGTTTGCCAAGCTCGATCAACCCGATCCGCGAATGAGGCCGGGGATGAACGCAGGCGCCGACGTTGTGGAGACAAAGATCCCGAATGCGATCAGCATTCCGGCGAAGGCGCTGTTCACTCTCAACGGCAAGCCTGCGGTTTACGTCAAGACTGATGGCCAATACGCGCCCAAAACGGTTCGCATCACGGCGAAGAATCCGGATGAAGTAGCGATCGAGGGAATCGATGCCGGGACGACTGTGGCGTTGGCCGAACCCCCCATGGAGAAGAAATGAGCACGGCCGTCGTTCCGTCCGTCGAAAAGCCGCGGCCGGTTGCGGCGCCGGACAGGCCTCGCGCGAGAGCCCCGCGGCCCAAGTGGGTCATGTGGGCGGTGCTGGGTCTGGTGGCTGCCGGCCTCGCGGGAGCGGCCGTTTGGTATGGGCTGAGGGCTTACCGGAACATCACGGGCACAACGGAAGAGTTAACCCCCACAGCGAAAGTGCTGCGAGGCGACGTAACTCTCGCGGTGACCGCCCGCGGCGCGCTGCAGGGCGGAAATTCGGAAGAATTGACGGCTCCCCAGACCGGCGGCGTCGACATGCATCTGACGTTTCTCAAGGAAAGCGGAACGGAAGTCAGGAAGGGCGATGTCGTCGCCGAGTTCGACACCACCGAGCAGGAGTACAAGCTCAAGGAAGCCGAGGGAGATCTGGCGGAAGCCGAGCAGCATTTGGTCCAGGCGAAGGCGCAGCGCGATGCGCAGAACGAAGAAGACCGGTACGCATTGCTCAAGGCACAAACCGACGTCAAGCTGGCGGAACTGGACGTTCGCAAGAATCCGCTGCTGCCGCCTTTGACCGCCCGTGAAAACAACCTGGCACTCGATGCGGCCAGGGATCATCTGACGCAGCTTCAGCGCAATCTGGCGAATCGCAAAGCGACCAATGACGCGGCCATTGCAATTCAGGAAGCCGGGCGAAGCAAAGCAGAGTCGCAGGCAAAGACGGCGCACGACAACATCGAAGCGATGACGCTGCGCGCGGGCCGCGATGGTTATGTCTCGGTGAAACAGAACAGCTCCGGCAACATTCTGTTTTTCGGGATGGTGCTGCCGATTTTTCAGGTGGGAGACCAGGTGCGCCCCGGTATGGCGGTGGCGGAGATTCCCGATCTCTCGAGCTGGGAAGTAGGCGCGAATATCGGCGAACTCGATCGCGGGCATCTTTCAGTAGGACAGAAGGTGGATATCGGAATCGTCGCGGTACCGGGACATCCTTATCACGGGCATGTGAAGGAGATCGGCGGAACGAGTGGAGCGCCGTGGGAAAGACATTTCGAATGCAAAATCTCGCTCGACGATCCGACGCCGGAACTGCGGCCGGGGATGAGCGCGAACATCGTCATCACCACCGACCAAATGAAGGGCGTGTTGTCGCTTCCGGCGCAGGCGCTCTTCGAAACCGACGGGCGCACCTTTGTTTATGAGCAGACGCCCGCGGGCTTCACACCGAAGGACGTGGCGCTGGTGCGGCGCAACGAAATGCGCGTCGTGTTGACGGGCCTCAACGAAGGCCAGGTTGTTGCGCTGGCGAACCCAACGGAGACTGCGAAGAAGAAGGCCACAAAGGGCAGCGCGATGCAGTCCCTCCAAAAGTGATTTTTCGGTGACATCGACCCAGTACGCTTTTACCCGTTACATCTCGGACTTTGCGCTGGCGGGGTCGAATCTCTGGTCGCAGAAGACGCGAACGGTGCTCACCGCGCTCGGCATCATTTTCGGGGTCGGCGCGGTCATTGGGATGCTCGCGATCGGCGCGGGCGCGCGCGAGGAATCGCTCCGTTTTATCGAGACACTGGGCGTACGCAATCTGCTGATCGAATCGCGGCCCGCCACAAGCGATCAGGAACTGCAGCAGCGGCGCCGGTCTTCTCCGGGCCTTACGGAGCGCGATGTGCGCGTGCTGCAGGCGAACGTGGAGCAGCTCGAACAGATTTCGGCGCGGCGCAGCATGCATCCGGCACAGGTGTTTCCGAAACCGGGCGACGCGCTGCCCGAGCTTTACGGCGTACGGCCCAGCTATGCGGAGATCCATAACTGGAAGTTCGCGGAGGGTGTTCCCTTCGACCAGAACAGCGACGACGCGAGCGTGGCGGTTTGCATCCTGGGTGAGAAGGCAAAGGTGGCGATCTTCGGTTATGTCTCGGCTCTGAACCAGTTCGTAAAGGTTAACGACACCTGGCTTCGCGTCGTCGGCGTTCTCGCGAATCAGGTCAGTTCCGGTTCGGGAACGGCGCAATCGCAGGATCCGAACTACGTCATCTACATTCCGCTGAATACCTATCAATACCGGTTTTTCGACGCGGGCGGCAGTTTCAAAGATGAGCTGGATGGCGTGGATATCCGGCTGAAGCCGGGCGCCGACAGCGTCAGCGCGGCGAAGGTTGTAACGGCGATTCTGGATTCAACGCACCATAAAATCGCCGATTTCGTGGTGACCATTCCGGCCGAGCTGCTGGCGGAACAACAACGGTCGCAATCGATCTTTACGTACGTGATGGTGGCGATCGCGGCGATTTCGCTGCTGGTGGGCGGCATCGGAATCATGAACATCGTGCTGGCGACGGTGCTGGAAAGGACGCGCGAAATCGGCATCCGGCGATCGATCGGCGCGCGGCGCGGGGATATTGTCCGGCAGTTTCTTTTCGAATCGATTCTTATTTCAATTGGTGGAGGCGCGGTGGGGATAGCGTTTGGATATTTCCTTTCGTGGTTGATTGCACGAGCGGCAGAGTGGAATACGATCGTGACGCCCGCTTCGATCGGAATTGCTTTCGGAGTTTCGGTCGCGGTCGGGGTGATTTTCGGTATCTATCCGGCGAGGAAGGCGTCGCGGATCGACCCGATCGAAGCCTTGCGCTATGAGTAAGCCCTGCGCCATGAATAGGCCCGCGTGGGGCAGTTTCGCCGCCGGGCTTTTGATGCTCGCGCCCATGCTGATGCCTGCCGCATCCGTCCCGATTCCGGCGTGGGTTTCGCGGCGATTCAATCCCGAATCTGTTCAGGTCAGCGACATACAGGGAATTTCCGAACGCATACACGACGGCAAGCTGAACCTGATGCTGAAGGATTTCCTCGAATTGGTGCTGAAGAATTCGACGGATATCAACGTCACGCGCATGGATGTTTATACGGCCGCCGATCAGGTGAAGGCGGCACATGCCGTCTTCGATCCGGCCGTCGCGCTGGGATTCAATACGCTGCGGGTCATTTCGCCGCAGGTTTCACAGACAGGCGGCGCGGCCACGCTGAGCAGTTTGACGGAAAACTCATACGTCAACTATCAGCAATTGCTGCCTACGGGTCAAACGGCCAGCGTCGGATTTACCGGAACGCGCAGCTCGTCGAACAGCGAGTTCAATATCGTGAATCCCGATATATACGGGCAGCTCAATTTTTCGTTTACGCAGCCGCTGCTGCAGAACCGGACCGGTATCCAGTTCAAAGCGCCGATTCAGATTGCGCGCACGCAACTGACGATTACGTCGCGGCTGGATGAGGCGCATATCGCGGATCTGATTGCGACAGCTGCGGGACAGTATTGGGATACAGTTCGGGCGCGCGACAACATCAAGGTTCTGCAGCAGACGCTCGATCTTGCGCAGAAATCGTACGATCGCGACAAGCAGGCTCTCGATCTGGGGGCGCTGGCGGCCCTGGATATTTATCAGTCCGAGACGCAGGTAGCACAGCGGAAGACCGATCTGGTACAGGCGCAGTACGCCTATCGCGCGGCGCTCGACAGTCTGCGGCGACTGATCGGCGCGGATCTTAAACCTGAATGGCGGGCGACTGAGATTGTGCTGGAGGACGACCCAGCGAAGGTGCCGGACCGCGCGGGCATCCTGCCTTACGAACAAGCTCTGACGGCGGCGATGCGGATACGTCCGGAGCTGGATGCGGCGCACCGGCGAGTGACGATCGACGATCTCAACGCGCGCGTGGCAAAAAATCTGATGCTGCCGCATCTGGACCTCACCGTACAGGCGCAGGGGGCGGGGCTGAGCGGAGATCAGGTAGCCCAGGTGAGTCCGCTGGGTATCACAACGCCGGCAGCGTCCGGCGGGCTCTGGCAGTCACTGGGACAAGTATTGGTCTTCAACGCCCCGGGTTATGGCGCGGGGCTGCAGTTGACGCTGCCCTTCCGAAGCACCGCGGCGAGCGCACAACTGGCCGACGCGCTGGTTTCGAGGACGCGCGACCACTACACGGAGCGGCAGGTCGAGCAGCAGATTATTCAGGATGTGCGACAGGCGCTCACTTCCATCGATCTTGCGAATGCCTCGATCCAATCGGCCACGCTGACGCGCGATCTGGCGCAGAAAAACGTGGATGCGGAGCAGCAGAAGTATGAACTGGGGACGATTACCGCGTTTGAGGTGCTGGATTCGCAGACGCGTCTCGCGACAGCGGAGAGCTCGCTGCTGAATGCGTTTGTGGGGTATCAGGAGGCTTATGTCAGCTATCAGCGAGCTACGTGGACGTTGCTCGATGGACTGGGGATGGTGCTGGAGACGCCGAAGGTGAATTAATCGGGCTGCTTTCGCAGTATGCTTGATCTTCGAGGATCGACCCCAGGGATCGAGTCCGGGAGAGAAAGCGAATGAAAAAACTGTCTGTCTTTCTTGCGTGTATTTTGAGCGCGGGCGCGACGTGCCCTCTTCCGGCGCAGAATCTGGCGATCGCTAATGCGCGGATCATCACCGGCACGGGCGCGGTAATCGATTCCGGATCCATCGTTATTCGAGGCGGGAAGATTGTTTCCGTTGCGGCGGGTGCGCCCACCGCGACCGGAATGCGGACGATCGATGCGAAGGGCATGAGCGCGATCGCGGGATTCATCGACGCGCATCGACACGTTAATACCGGTCCGATGGAGAAGGTGCAGATGCAGCAGCTTCTCGAAGCGGGGTATACAACGGTGCTATCCGGCGGCGGCCCGGCGGCGGGCAATATCACTCTGCGGGACCACATCGACAGCGGCATGATCAACGGGCCGCGCATCATTCCCACCGGAACGGTGCGCCTGACTCTGAGTCCCGATGAAGCTCGCGCGGAAGTACGGAAGATGGCCGCGATGGGAATCAAGTTTACCGGCGAGATCGCATTGACGCCCAAACCGGGACCGACGGCGCAGGAAATGGAAACGCTCCGGGCGATTCTGGACGAGGCGAAGAAGTCGGGAGTTTGGGTGCAGGTGCATGCTGTGAGCCCACAGGCGATGATGGCCGCGGTGGATGCCGGCGTGACGAAGCTCGTCCACACACCGCACTTCGGCTGGTTGAGTTTTGAAGATGCGAAGAAGGTGTCGGCAGCAGGAGTCAAGCAGTTATCGACGATCGGATTCGGAGTGCCTGTCTTCGGCGTGTTTGCCGATGACAACAAGCCCCGCTTCCGGGACGGAAAACCCTGGCCCGAGTCGATTCTGCAGGGCGATGGGCGCGGCCAGGAAGCGGGCTATAAGGCGGTAAATGCGCGCACTTCGTGGGATGCGGGCGTGATCTACGGTTACGGCACCGATACGACTTACGAACCGAGAGCCGGTCTGAATCAGGAACTGAAGGCGCTGAACCTGATGTTCTCCATGCAGGACATCATCAAGCTCATGGGGCCGAACACCGCTTCCTACATCGAGATGAGCGACCAGCTCGGCACGCTGGAGCCGGGCAAGCTGGCCGATATCGCGATCTTGGGCGGTAATCCGCTGGAGGGCTATTGGAACATGCTGAACGCGAAAGTGGTGGTGAAGGGCGGCGTTGTAGTTGTGGATAAACGTTAGGTAAGCGTCACATAAGATTCGCGCTCGGCCGGAAATTTGTTCCGGCGTTCCCGCCCGGCGGGTCTAACCCGTCAGAGTAATTTTTCCGTGCACGGATCCAATGGTTTCGATGTGGTCGAACTCGTCGATTACATCCGCGAGAAGCGCATTCTCTTCGCCATCTCCGGCGGAGTGGCGGTGTTGCTGGCGCTGGCCGTCAGCCTCGTGTTGCCGAAACAGTACACCGCCAAATCCACGCTTTTGATCGACGCCCCGAATGGCAGCGATCCGCGTGTCGCGACGGCGATGACCCCGGCCTATCTGGAGTCCCTGAAAACGTACGAGACACTGGCGTCGAGCGACACGCTATTCTCTCGGGCGGCCGAACGCCTGCATGTTGAGGGATCGAAGGGCAGCATCCTCAAGGTTTCGAGACCGGCGAGTACGGCTGTCATGGAAGTCAGCGCGACACTGCGCGACCCGAAGAAGGCCCAGGCATTTGCGCAGGACATCGCGGAGCAGGCAGTCGAACTCGACGGGACGATTGAAGGCAAATCCGCAGACGATGCGACGGAGCAGCGGCTGAAGGAAGCTGTGCAGGCGCGAGCCGCGTTCGAAGCGGCCAATCCGGTCGAGCCTCTCGAAAACGAAGTACAGGAAGGCTTCGAAGCGGAGCTTCAACTGGACCAGGACCTCGCGCGCGCGAGAACAGACCTTGCCGAGAAGAGCGCGGGAACGGAACCCTCGCCAGTGCAGATTGTCTCTCCGCAAAACCGAATTCGAGCAATGGAGACTCAACGGCGGGAACTCGCGGCACTACTGGAAAAACATGCTTCCCAGCTCGATGCGCGCAAGAGCCGCCGGAAAGAACTCGAAGATGCGGAAGCGGCGGTGCGTTCCACATACGAAACCAGGCTCACGCGGTTCAGTGATGCGTTTTCTCCTCAACCTGTTCGTTCTCATCAAGCTCACGGACGGCTGCACGTGATCGATCCAGGGGTGGTTCCACAACGCGCCAGTTCTCCGAATATTCCGCTGAATGTTGCCGCGGCCTTTGCGGCTTCACTGGCCGGAACGCTGGTGTGGCTCATGGTGCGATTCAGCTATGTGAGGCTGCAGCGGGAACGGTCCGAGCGTCTGTATAGTCTGCACTGATCATGATGCCGGCCGGCCGCACCGCTGCGGATCAACCCATCGATAGATCCGGCGTGGTCGCGGTGCTGCTGGGCGTTTGGGCAGCCGTCGTCGGATTGGCCCCGACTCCGGAGTACAAACTGTTCGCGACACTTCCTCTACTGGCGGGCGCGCTGGCATGGTGGACGATTCTTACTCCGGAGCGATGGCTCGCATTGTTCTTCTTCTGTTCTTTGCTGCTGCCACCGCTGCCTTTCCCCTTTGGGAACTCGGGAATCCATATTGCGCCTTTGGTTGCGCTGATTGGGCTGGCTGCTGGTGCTGTCAGGATTGCTGAGTGGCGGGAGATCCGGCGCGGAAACCTGGCGATGCTGTTCGCGCTGTTTCTGTCGATCCTGGCCGGAAGCTCGGCGCTTGCAGCGCTGTATTCGGGATGGGGAATAGGGTTAGGCAGTTTTGCGCGCGTTCTGCTGTTCGGCATCGGTGTTTACGTATTTCTCTATACGCTGTCTGGTCCGCGCGCAGAGGAGTCGAATCCATTCGCGCAGGCGCGATTACTCTACGGGATCGCACTGGCGGGAGCAGTCTTCGCGTGCATCGATTTCTACTTTCAGTTCCCGGCGCCTGCAGGGTATGGTGCACAGTACGTTTGGATGGAACAAGGTTACGTCCGTCGCGCGCAGGGTCTTTTCTACGAAGCGAGCACGCTGGGCAACTTCTGCGCGTTCTTCCTGGCGATGGTCCTCGTGGCATGGTTTCCCGCGAACGGGCGGCGCGTGCTTTCACGTCTGGTGCTGATTCCAGGAGCATTGATTTTCACGGCAGCACTGGTCTTTTCCGCTTCGCGAGCGTCGGTTGTGGCTGTCATGGTCGCGGGCTGCGGCTTCGCGTACGTGCGCCGTCTGAAGATCCGGCGCGTTTTCCTCGCTGGGGCCGCATCGCTGGGAGTAGTGGCCGCAGCGGTGCGATTCGCACTGCCGGCGTTTTCCGCGAGCTACTGGACCCGGATCGTTACCTCGATCGAAAAATTCGGGCCTTATCCGAATGGTGTTCTTTCGGGCCGCCTGACGCACTGGAAAACGCTGACGGACTTTCTGGCGCAGCACCCGTGGCATCTCCTGTTCGGCATCGGTTACAAGACGATTCCCTACACGGCGATGTTTGGCGCGGGTGCGGTAGCGGACAACACGTATCTGAGCCTGTTGGTGGAAACCGGAATCGCTGGTCTTACCGTTTTTCTGTTGCTGAATGCCGCGATCCTGCGAACGTCATATCGAGCGGCGCGATCGAACAACAGTCGCGCTTCCTTCTTCGGCGGCTGGATGTTCTGTTTCTGGTGCGGAGAGATGGTCCAGATGCTTTCCGGCGACCTGATTACCTACTGGCGATTGCTACCCGTTTTTTTCTGGGTGCTGGCTATCGCGGCGCGCGAGAGCGCGAGAGAGTTTGTGGCGCGGGAGTTTGCCGAGTGAATATCCTGGTGCTGGATCAATTCAGCGATCCGGGCGGCGCGCAATTATGCCTCATGGATCTGATCCCGGAGATGATGCGGCGAGGTTGGCGGCCGCGAATTATGGCGCCGGACAACGGCGAGCTGGTGCAGTGGTGCACACGCGCGAGCGTGCCGACGGATCCGATGCCGTTGAGACGGTATTCCAACGGAAGAAAAACGGCCGCGGATCTCATGCGGTTCAGCATCGATGGTCCGCGCATGGCTGCGGCGGTGCGGCGGATCGTTCACCGGGAACGGATGGATCTGGTTTATGTGAATGGGCCCCGAGTGCTTTCGGCAGCGATTGGATTGCCTTGTCCGGTGGTGTTTCACGCGCACAGCGTGGCGGGCGGGGCGTGGATCCGCAAGCTCGTTGCGTGGATGCTGCGAGGGGCGGATGCCACTGTGATTATGGCGTCCGACTACGTTGCGGAAAATCTCAGGGTAGGCTTGGGTCCCGGGAAGATACGAACGATTTATAACGGTGTTGCGGATCTGCAAAGTGGTATCAGAAGGTTCCAGCGGCAACCGGTACGCGTCGGCATTCTGGGGAGGATCGCGCCGGAAAAGGGACATCTGGATTTTGTTCAGGCGGCAAAACAGATCGCGAAAGCCGGCGGAGACGCGAAGTTCTTCGTCTATGGCGAGCGACTGTTTTCAGATTCCGATTATGATGCCCAGGTGCGCGCGCTGGCGCGGAATGCTCCGGTGACATTTTGCGGCTGGACAAATGACATCGCGGAGTCGCTCCGGAGCGTGGAGATCCTGACAGTACCATCAGGCCCCAATGAAGCTGCGACGAGAGTCATCATGGAAGCGTTTTCGGCGGGGACGCCGGTGGTGGCCTATCGGTCCGGCGGAATTCCGGAGCTGGCGGAACATGGCCGGACCGGAATCCTGACCGAGACAGCAAATGGTGGATCTCTTGCGAGCGGCATCCGTATGCTGATGGACGATCCGGAATTGATGAAACGGCTGTCCGCGGCGGGGCGGATTGAATGGCAGCAGCGATTCCGCGTGGAGCGATTCCGGAACGAGGTTTGCGACCTGCTGGAAGAAGCTACAGAACCGGCGCGGCGTTTTTCACCGGCTTCTCAGCAGTTTTCATCGGGACCGACCCCGTCCGCGACCACCACAGGTATGCGGAGCGAATAACAGGCGCAAGCGCTCGGAGATGGCGCAGCGCCCGCACTGCCAGGAACGACGCTTCTCCAGCAATTCTCTTCATGCGCAGTGCGGCAGTCATTTCCGGAACGTGCGCATCGACAACGACACGCGCGCGTCGCACAGGAAAGAGACGGCGGAGGGCGATTGCGCAGCGGTCCTTTGCGCGGTTCAAAAGGCAGAAATGCAACCAGAGTTCGCTCTTGTCATTCTTGCCAAACGCCAAATCGGGTTTGCCGAACGCCAATTCCGGAGATGAAGCGAAGAGCTTGAACCAACGGTGCACCGGCTCGGGTAGTTGTTCGATCGCTCCCTGCGCGCGGGGGTGCCGGTTGCAGTGGAACCAGTCGGCGGCAAGACGGAACGCGATTCCTTCCGCAACACGGCAGAGTGGCAGACCGTATTCGCGCCATCGAGACCAGAAAGCATCGTCGTCAGCGGAGCGTTCGAGGAAGTGAGCGATCTCGTAAACGTGACGGAGACGCAAGTCTCCGCCCAGCAAGTGACGCAGGAGATGCAGCGCGGAGTAAGAGAGGCCATCCACGGGATCCAGCGTGGGAAGTTCGAATCCGCCGACGTTGCGCACGAGACGCCGTTGCCAAAACGAGGTCAGGTCTCCGACGTCGAATCGCATCGTCTCGCGGTTCCAGAAGCGGAAGTGCAATTCCAGAGACGCCGGCATGTCGGGATCGAAATAGTCGCCGCACCAGGTCCAGCCGGTTCTCCTAATCATTACGGGAAGATGGTCGGCGCCGGGATCGGGTGTGTTGTTCACCGGTGAATATCCCAACTCCCGCATAGCTTTCGTCGCAGCGGAACGGGATTGGTCCGGAACGTAAAGGTCGATGTCGTACTGAGGGCGTTGACGCGGATCGTCGGCGTAACACGGCCACTGAGCGAGGCCCTTCAGAACGACATATTCGATACTGCGCGAAGAGAGAGCCTCGGTGATTTCGGAATGCGCGGCAACAAGCCGGTCATAGCGCACGACGTTCGTCGCGAGGTTATTTTCGATCCGCCGACGGACAAATTCCGGGAGCGATTCGCGGCAGCGGACGCCCAGCGCGAGTGTGAGATGGGCACTGTCTGTCGCTTTGACTACGGCGGGCCAGACGTTCTCGGGAATCTTACGCAGGCCATCCGCAGATCCGCCGTGAAAACGCAAAGCCTCCAGCACGGCGAGGAAATGCGTTCGCAACGGTCAAACCTCACTTTCGGCGAGTGAGCGAAGCGCGCTTTCCGCGCCGGCGAGATCGCTGTAAGTGAGCTCCATGGTGGGAAGTTCGAGAAACTCAGTCAGCGCCTGGCTCTGTTCCGAGCGAACTCGTTCATCGCCATAGCAGGTTAGGTTGCTAAGACGGTGCGCCGCTTCGGATCGCACAAACGGCGCCACACGCGCACGCGCGGAATCGCCCTTCCGGTTCAGGAACACGACGTGGGACGCGTTACTTTCGAGGGCCACCGTCATCCCCAGGGTTTTGGTTTCAACCTCGATATCCAGCTTTCCATTGGGGCGGCGTTCGGGGACGAACTGCTTCAATTCCGGGAAAAGCCGGCGGGCCGATTCACGGAAGCGGATACGAAAGGGGCGTCCCACGACCGCATGATCGGCGCGCCCACGCACTATGTGTGTGGCATCGTCGGAAAGATAAGTCCATCCCATGCGGGCGCAGGCGTAAGCAAGAGACGTTTTTCCCGCGCCGGCATCGCCGCAGAGCAACACGGCCCGGCCGTTCCATGCGACACATGAGGCGTGCACCGGGCTGAGATGAAGCGCGTCGATCATCATGTAACCGGCGGGGTCGAGAAAGTGGTAACGCACGTAAGGCTGGTTGCGCGCAACGTCCTGCGTCAGGCAGATGAAGGTGTAGGAACGCGCGAGATCGCAGACGGCAAAGTTATCGGAACCATGCACCGTTGTGATCAGATGATCGCGGCCGCGCGGCAAAGAAGGCAAAGGGGGAGTGCGCGCGTCGCAATTCTCAACGACGACGCGAAGAGTCCCGCCGCGCTTCGGACCGGTCGCGGGAAACGCTCCCCAACTCCAATCCGCCGCGGCGAGGACGTGTTCCGAGTTGGTTTCGATGTCCAGCGGGAAGCCCAGTGGGTAGTGACGCGATCTCAGCGGCAGAGGAAGATCGAAGCCAAGGGGATCCTGCGGTACGGAATTCACGCGGCGGTCTTTGAGAACGCGCTACGCGGGGAGAACGCCTTCCGGGAAGCGCGTCGTCTGATCACCAGATTCAGTTTTCGACGCGCGTTGACCACATAGGCTTTGGCGCCGCTGGGGTTGGTCAGCGCGAGCCGCTGTGTAATTTCCGCGAGGGGCAGTTCGTATCCGTAATGAAGAGCCATCACGCGAACCTCCATCGGCTCCAACGCGGAATCAATCATACTCCAGACTTCCCGCTGCCGTTCCTTCTTTTCGATCACGATGTCGGGCCGGATCGTGGAGAAGTCCTGCAGCCGGATGGGAACCATTTCGCCGACATCGACCGGATCGGCTATTTTCTTCAGCGAACTGAGGCAATGGTTGCGCGCGATCGAGTAAAGCCAGGTCGAGAACCGGGACTCTCCACGAAAACCCTGCCGATGACGATAGGCCTTGAAGAAAACCTCCTGCGCGAGGTCGAGGGCACGGCCCTGGTTGCGTGTGAGACGGAAACACCAGGAAGTGACACGGTTCTGGTAGCGCCGGAAAATCTCGCTGAAAAGATGGTCGGCACAGGTCACGTTGGAACCGCAGAGGACGAGCATCAACTCCTCATCCGTGAGGCCCTCAGGACAGTCCTCAGCCATCCGATAGAGCTGGGGGTGAATGGTGTCTTGAGTCGGCATGCCCGAATCATAGTGGCCGCACGTTTCGTGTGTCGTGAGGGACTTGTAAAGACGTTGTAAATTCGGCCTCCACGCCCGCGACATCCGCGCCGCTTTTCATCATTCCAGCCAGGGCGGCGCTGAATTTGCGTGCGAAAACGGGCTCCGAGAAATCGGCAGCCGCCGTCCGGAGGTAAAGAGGATTGAACGAAGGTTCGAGACGATCGAAGGTACGCAGGGCTTCGGAAAGTCCCGCTTCGGAGGAATCGTCATAGAGCACGCCGCATTTTTCGCCGACGATCTCGAGCGCTCCTCCGCAGCCCAGCGCCACGACGGGCTTGCCGCTGGCCAGCGACTCTACCATCGTCATGCCGAAATCTTCGATGCCCGGCACAACGAGCGCCGCGGACCGCGCATAAAGTTCCCGCAAGTCTTCGCCAGATACACGACCGCAAAACTCGACGTTAGCCGCGGCCAGTTTTTTGAGCGCGCCATATTCAGGGCCATCGCCCACAACTTTCAACTTGCGACCGCTGTGCGCGAATGTACGGATGGCGTAGTCGAGCCGCTTATATGGAACCATCTCGCCCACGAGCAGGAAGTAGCCTTCCGAGCGATTGTGGCGGAAAGAGTCGACCGCGACCGGAGGATGCACGACTTTCGCTTTGCGCCGGTAGGTTTTCCAAATGCGGCGCCTCACATTCCAACTATTGGCCACGAAGTGATCGACGCGGGCGGCGGTCGAGTAGTCCCACGTACGGAGGTAGCTGGCGACCGGGGCCATCAACGCACGGAAGAGCTTGGCTCGCCCGAATTCGTTGAGATAGGCGGGGTAGAGCTCCCAGAGATAGCGCATCGGCGTGTGACAGTAGCAGAGATGCCGGGATGTGGAGGATGTCAGGACGCCTTTGGCCGGACCGGACTCGCTGCTGATGACGAGATCGTAAGCGCGCAGGTCGAATGCTTCGAGGGCGAGGGGCATCAGCGGCAGTAATCCGCGATGGAAGCGTTTCAGCGGATTGAGAAAAGAAGTCCGAACGTTCTTCGAGCGGATCAGCGGCGAGACGCGCTCCGGATCGTAGAACAACGTGAAAATGTCGGCCTCGGGAAAAATGCGGCAGATCGCTTCGAGAACTTTTTCGCCCCCCCGCGAACCCAGCAGCCAATAATGCACCAGCGCAACGCGCATTAACTTCTGAGACAGGTGTTTGGGTGAGCAGAGAACATTTTCGATGCAGGTTGAAACGCGGGACTGCCAGTCCCGCGCAGATTGACAATCTGCCCCACGGGTTAGTAGGCGTCGCGGCCGCTCAGGACACGAGGGATGGAACGGACGAGGATCTGGAAGTACAACCCGGGAGACGCACGGCGGACCAGTAGGAGGTCCAGACGCCTTCGACGGGCGTAACTGAGGCTATTGCGGCCGCGCACCTGCCACAGTCCGATCAGTCCGGGGCGCATCGAGAGGACCTCGTCGGCGGATGGCCCGTAGTGTTCCTGAAGTTCATCCTGCGTAACGGGGCGTGGTCCGATGAATGACATTTCTCCCCGAACCACGTGGAACAACTGCGGAATTTCGTCGAGCGAGTGGCGTCGGCAGAACGCCGCAAAACGGCTGCTCACGCGGGAATCGGGGACGCATTTCGAGGCGGGAACGGGCCCGGAAACGCTTTCGATCGAGAATCTTCCATCCGTGGCTTCGTCGGCATCCCACATCGTGCGGAACTTCAGCATGGGCAGCGGCCGGCCGCGCCAGCCGATTCTGTTATGACGGATCAGGGGGTTGCGGCGGGAAAGGGCGAAAATCACGATCGCGACTGCGGCAGCGAAGGGAGCCAGCAGAAGCAGTCCCAACGCGGCGAGGCTTCGTTCCAATCCCCGGAGCAAATCGGAATGGGGAAAATCCGACCGAACGCGGCCGGTATCCGCGTAGGTTCTTTGCTCAAGCCAGGAAGTGGGAGTCAACGCTGAAAAGTTAGACCGCGCCCGCGATGCCGCCGGAACAAATCTGTTCTGTCGAACGGGTAAGACTAGTCCTACTATTCGGGTCCTGCTGTTTGCCGGCCCTGGATCAACGATGTCTGCCCCATCCAGGAAAGTAGTTTTCTTTTTCCCCGCGTTCTCCAGCCAGGAAGCGACGGCGCCGCTTGGGATTCTTGCTGTTTCAACGCCGCTGCTGCGCGCCGGGTACCAGGTTCGCATCGTCGATTCCACGATCACGCCGAACTTCCACAAGCGGACGCTGGAGGAACTCGACGACGCTCTTTGCCTCGCGATCTCGCTTGTAACGGGGCCGATGATCCGCGAAACAGTGCAAATCGCGCGCGCAGCGAAGAAACGCTATCCAAATAAGCCGGTCATTCTGGGCGGCTGGCATCCGTCGCTGCTGCCCGATCAGACGCTGGCGGCCGAGTGCGTCGACATCGTGGTGAAAGGCCAGGGAGAAGAGGCACTTCTCGAAATCGTGCAGCGCATCGAGGCGGGGGAGTCTGTCAAGGGCGTCGCGGGCACGGGCTACAAGGAAAACGGGAAGATCGTTTTCAATACGCCACGCGCGCTCAAGCCGATTTCCGAACTGCCGCCGAAAGCCTACCATCTGGCCGACTTCGATGCTTACGAACGCGTCTGCGGACGCCGCTGGGCGATGTATACATCGAGTCTCGCCTGCCCTTACAACTGCGCTTATTGCACGAATGACGGAGTCTATGGGCGCAAATGGAACGGGCTTGAGCCCAACCAGGTGGTGGAGGAGGTCGGCGATCTGGTGGAGCGCTACCGGCTTTCGCTGCTCTGGATTGTGGATGACAATTTTCTGGTTGATCGCGATCGCGCAATCGGAATTGCGGAAGGTCTGGTGCGTCGGGGCGTGAAATTCGACTGGAGCATTCAGTCCTCCACCAATCTGGTTTCGCGGTTCAGCGTGGATGAGCTGAAACTGCTGCGCAGAGCGGGACTGTCGCAGGTGTCGCAGGGTGCGGACAGCGGTTCGCCCAAAATCATGCACCTGATGAACAAGGATTTCCAGAAGATCGAGACCATCTATACGGCGGCAGACAAGCTATCCCAGGCGGGGATTCGTCCGTCATTCAATATGATCTTCGGGTTTCCGGGCGAAGGGGAGGTCGAACGGCGGCAGTCGATCGCGCTCATCATGGATGTCTGCCGCAAGTTTCCCGGCGCCGAGTTCTGGACGAATATCTTCACGCCGTATCCGGGATCTCCGATCATGCAGCGCGCCTTTGAGCTGGGGATCCACGTTCCGAAAACACTGGAGGGCTGGGCGGATTTCTTCCCGCGCTACACGATGCTGCCGTGGCTGCAGGGACGCAAACATCGCGAAGTGCAGACGATGCGCGAATATCTGCGGATCGCGTTCAATCGCGTGCCGATCGGCGTGCAGCGGAAGAATACGCTGCAAAGAGTAATCCACGGGATGATCGGCGTCCCTGCGCGCTGGCGATTGGACCACAGTTTCTATTCCCTGCCCTTCGAGTTGTGGCTGAAAGAGATGGCGAACCGTCTGCTGCAGCCGCCCAAGGCGAAGGTGGATGCGCACCGGCTGGAGGCTGAAGCGGTTTCGTGCTGAACCCGAAGTCACGGAAGGTTGTCCTTTTCTCGCCGCCCTATGCCGGCCAGGTGCTGGGACCGCCGCTCGGCTTGCTGAGCCTGGCGGCGTCGCTGCGGGAGAACGGTTATCAACCCTGCGTCATCGATGGCGCGCTTGACCGCAGCTATCTGCCGCGAATTTCGCGCGAGATCGAAGACTGTCTTTGCTTCGGCGTCTCTCTTCTTACGGGTCCGATGATCATCGATGCAATCGAGGCCAGCCGGTTGGTGCGCAAGATGAAGCCCGACCTGCCGATTATTTTTGGTGGTTGGCATCCAAGCCTGCTTCCGGCGCAAACGATCGCCGAGGATTTTGTCGACATCATCGTGAGGCATCAGGGCGAGAAGACGCTGGTCGAGCTTCTGCAGAGACTGGAAGCAGGCAAAGGGCTCGACATGGTGCAGGGCTGCTGGTTCAAGCGGAACGGGCGCGTGCACCAGAACCCCGACAGGCCGACCACGCCCCTCGATGCGCTGCCCGCCCCTGCATATGATCTGATCGATTTCGACGAATACGACCGCGCCGGCCGTAAGCGCAAGCTGCCTTACGCCACCAGCATCGGCTGCCCTTATGCGTGCAACTACTGCACCGATATGGTGTTCTACAACCGCCGATTCAATCCGTGCGATGTGACCCGAGTGGTGGAAGAAGTGACCGGACTGGTGCAGAGGCATCGTCTCGACGAAGTTGCTCTGGTCGATTCCAATTTTCTGGTGGATGTGCATCGCGCAGTGGAAATTGCGCGCGGCTTTCTGAACTCCGGCGTACGGTTCCGCTGGACTTTCCAGGCATCGACCGATCTTCTTTGCCGAATGAGTGACGAAGACGTCGAACTGCTGGGCGCAAGTGGTGTGAGCCACATCGGATTCGGTACTGAGTCGGCGTCTCCCGAAGTGCTGCATCAGATGAACAAGCGGCATCAGCACATTCCCGATATCAGCGAGGCGGCGCGTAAGTGCGCGCGCGCGGGAATCAGAGTGACGTTGAATCTGATTTTCGGCTATCCGGGAGAGGAAGAGAAGCATCGCCGCGAAACACTGCGAGTGATGGGAGAAATCGCGGCACGCTACGACAACGTGACTTTTTCGCCCAACGTTTTCGTGCCGTATCCGGGAATTCCGATCTGGGAAGAGCTGCGGGAACGCGGGCTGGCAGAGCCTGACAGCCTGGCCGCATGGGCCGGAATCGATCTGGGCAGTAACAGCCTGCCTTGGCTGCGCGGCCCGGCGTATGAGACACTCCAGCGCGGCATCTCTTATTTCCTGCTCGACAACCGTCTCAACAAAGCGCGCCGGAAGTCGAAATCGGCGGCCTTGCAGTCGCTGATCGGAATGCTGCGCGAGCCGCTGCATTGGCGATTGCGGCATCACTTCTTCGGATGGCCGGTGGAACTGTGGCTTTCGATGGCACAGCGCTGGCTGGTGGTTCGGCGCTCGCTGCTGACAGGGCAGGCGTTGAGCCATCGCTTGATGAATGACAGCCTGACGCGAACAGGCTGAGACGCTATGGCTGAGGTTCTTCTTACTCACAGCAATAATCTCTTCGCCGACCGCAAACAGGTGGAGAAGATGCAGCCGTATCCGCCGCTGCAGACGATACTCGCAGCATCCGTGCTGCGGGAGGCGGGAATTGCGACCGCGTTATTCGATCCGACGCTGGAGACGCCGGGACGTTCCCTGTTGAGCGCTTTCGAAGAGAGCCTCGACCTGCACCGCCCACGCCTGGCGGTTGTCTGCGAGGACGATTTCAACTTCCTTTCAAAGATGTGTCTGACCCGCAATCGCGAACTGGCATTTCAAATGGCGGAGGTCGCGCGACGGCGGGAAATTCCGATCGCCGCGCACGGCTCGGACGCGTCGGATCACATCCGCGAATACCTCGCCGCGGGATTTTCTTTTGTTCTCATCGGCGAAGTGGAATCGACCTTGCTCGAATTGGCGCAGGGTAAACCGGTCGAAGAGATTTGCGGACTTGCATTCGGCGGTGTGGCTTCTTCTCCGCGCCGCAACCTCCCGCGCGAAGTGAGAACCGATCTCGATGCGCTTCCGTTACCGGCGTGGGATCTGGTGGATATCGAGAAATACCGCAGCGCGTGGATGAAGGTGCACGGATATTTTTCGCTCAATATGGCTTCGAGCCGCGGGTGCCCCTATCGCTGCAACTGGTGCGCAAAGCCGATTTACGGACAGAAATTTCACTCCCGATCGGCGCGATCGGTGGCGGAGGAGATGCTGCATTTGAAGACCTCGTTCGGTCCCGACCGGATTTGGTTTGCGGACGACATCTTTGCGCTGTCTCCGCGCTGGACGAGTGAGTTTGCCGATGCCGTCGAAGAGCTCAACGCGCGAGTTCCCTTCAAGATGCAGTCGCGGTGCGATCTGATGACGAGGAGCAGCGTCGCGGCCCTGAAGAGGGCAGGCTGCGCGGAAGTCTGGATGGGGTGCGAATCCGGCTCGCAGAAGATTCTGGACGCCATGGATAAAGGCATTCACGTGGAACATGTGTATCAGGCGCGCGAACTGCTGGGGCAACAAGGCATTCGCGCCTGCTTCTTCCTTCAGTTCGGCTATCCGGGTGAAGGATGGGCGGAGATCGAAGCGACGGTCCGAATGGTGCGCGAAACCGCTCCGGACGATATCGGCATCTCGGTTTCCTATCCGCTGCCCGGCACCCGATTTCATCAAAGTATCTATACGCAGATCGGATCCCGGAAGAACTGGTCCGACAGCGCCGATCTGGCGATGGTCTTTCGGGGCGCCTATCCGAGCGAGGTTTATCGCGCGCTGGCAGATGCGCTGCATCTGGAAGTGCGGGGCGGAGAGTATCCCGCAGCCGCGTGGGAGCGCGTGCATCAGCTCGAACAGGCGGCAAACCTGGCGGAGGCGGTTGCCTGATGAAGCTGTTGCTGACGCACGCGTATTTCCTCCGCGACGACATCAAAGAGCAGCAGATCATGAAGCCTTATGCTCCGCTGGGGCTGCTTTATCTTTCGTCGCACTTACGCGCGCGCGGGTTCGAAGTTGAAATCTACGATTCCACCTTCGGTTCTTGCCAGAAGCTCTTTCGAATTCTGAACGATGGACCGCCGGCCGCGCTCGGTGTCTACGGAAATCTGATAACGCGCGGCAATGTGATCGAGATTATTGCCATGGCGCGAGCGGCCGGATGGCGCGTGATTGTGGGCGGGCCTGAGCCTTCGAACTATGCGGATGAATATCTCGGCGCGGGCGCGGATGTTGTGGTGCGCGGCGAAGCGGAATTAGCTCTGGAGCAGTTGATGGCGACGGATCTCGATCCGGCAGCGTGGCCGCGAATCGGTGGAATTGTTTTTCGCGACGCCGGCGGGCAGGTCATTCGGAACGACGCAGGACCTCTATTGGCAGATCTCGACGCACAACCATGGCCCGACCGGGAGCGAATCGACATCCCACGCTATATGCAGACATGGCGCGAGCATCACGGAAAATCGTCGATCTCCGTGATTACTGCCCGCGGATGTCCCTATAAATGCAACTGGTGCAGCCACTCCGTCTACGGACACACGCATCGCAGACGGTCGCCGCGGGCTGTTGCGGAAGAGGTGGAGTGGCTGCTGGGCCGTTACAATCCCGACATGCTGTGGATCGCAGACGATGTTTTCACGATCCACCACGGCTGGATTTTCGAATATGCCGCCGAACTGAAACGACGGGGGATTCACATTCCGTTCGAATGCATCACACGCGCGGACCGCGTGAATGAACGGATTGCTTCGACGTTGAAGGAACTCGGCTGCATGCGCGTTTGGATCGGATCGGAAAGCGGCTCGCAGCGAATTCTGAACGCGATGGAGCGGGGAGTTACGGTCGAGCAGGTTCAGCGTGCCGTGAGTCTTTGCAAAGCGAACGGCATTGAAACCGGCATGTTTCTCATGTGGGGATATGACGGTGAGGACATCAGTGACATCGAAGCCACAGTCGATCATGTCAAGGAGTGCCGTCCGGATATCTTTTTCACAACCGTTTCTTATCCGATCAAGGGCACGCCTTACTTCGAGAGAGTGGCGCCGCGCCTCGTGAGCATCAAGCGATGGGAGCAGTCAACAGACCGCGATTTTCAGATCCAGGGACGGCATTCGCGGCGCTTTTATAAGTACGCGGACGATCTGCTCCGGAGCGAGATGTCTTCCGTGCCCGATGCGGCGATCATTGATGCGGCGCGAAACGGTCTTCGCGAAAGTTACGCGGAAACGGAGGCGTGATGGCGACCGCCTTCTTCGATCGCGTGGCTTCTCGCTACGACGAACTCTGGACCAACACCGACACGGGGCGTCTGCAGCGCGCGGCGGTTTGGCGTCATGTCGATCCGCTGTTCCGGACCGGCACGCACATCCTCGATCTTGGATGCGGAACCGGCGAGGACGCGGTACATTATTCCGAAGCCGGCGTGCGCGTGACTGCTTTTGACGCGTCACCAGAGATGGTGCGCGTGGCCCGGAACCGGGGCGTCGATGCTCATGTACTGGCGATCGAGGAACTGAGCACTCTCGAAGGAAGTTATGACGGCGCCATTTCGAATTTCGGAGCCCTGAACTGCGTGCCCGATCCGGCGGAACTGCGACCTCTGGCACAGCTGATTCGTCCCGGTGGACATCTGGCAATCTGCATCATCGGTCGATTCTGCCTAAGGGAGAGCCTTCATTTCCTGGGACGCGGCCGAATCGGGAAAGCGATACGTCGCTGGAACGGAGTGAACAGGAGCGCGTCTCTTTTGAGCACTTCTTTGGATCTCTCCGTTTATTATCCGACCGTTCAACAGATCAGGCGGGCGCTGGCTCCCGACTTTGTCCTCAGCAAGACGACGGGTATCGGGGTATGCGTGCCGCCGTCCTACATATCGACGCTTAGTCCCAAGGCATTGGCTTTCTGCGAAGGAATCGACCGCCGCCTCGCGCATCGCCGCTTCTTCCGAGCGCTCTCCGATCACCGCCTTCTCATATTTCGGAGGAAATGAATATGGATCGCGAAACTCGGCGCCGGTTTCTCAGCGACTACTCCAAAATCCGGCAGGCAGAAGGCCGCGGCTCCGACGACCCGGAGTATTTTCGCGCGCTGCCCTATCGCGATCTGACCGGAAAAAACTCCGACCAATGGGCGATTCGCGCGCGGACATGGAAGCATTTCGAGCAGTCGGTGCTGAGTGAAATCGAGAAGCAGGCCAGCCGTCCGTTGGACATTCTGGATTTAGGCGCGGGCAACGGATGGATGTCCTACCGTCTCACGCTGCGCGAGCACAGGCCAGTTGCGTTGGATGTTTTCTCCGAATCCGGCGACGGGCTGCGCTCGATCTGCCACTATCCCAAGCAGTTTCCGTGCATTGAAGCTCAGTTTGATGAGCTGCCCTTTCGGGATGCCACATTCGATCTGGCAATCTACAATTCTTCGATTCATTATTCGACCGATTACCGGCGCACCCTGACTGAAACCCGCCGATGCCTGCGGAGTTCGGGCCGCGTCGTGATCATGGATTCGCCGGTCTACAAACTGCCCGAGCACGGAGAACAGATGCGGGCAGAGCGCCATGAACTTTTCGAACAGCGGTATGGGTTCCGTTCAGATGCAGTCGCAAGTATTGAGTATTTCGACGAAGGCACGCTCCAGTCTCTCGCACGTGAGTTGAAAATCGAATGGCGCCGCAGCCGGCCCTGGTACGGGCTCGGGTGGGCGTCGCGACCCTGGAAAGCGCGACTGCTCTCGCTACGGCCGCCATCGCAGTTTTTCATTCTGGTCGGACGTTTTATCGCCTGATGATTATCCTGCTGCATCCACGCGCTGTCCGGCCGAAGAATCGCCGCTTCCCACTGGCGATTCTTTCGATCGCCGCCGTTCTCGAAGGCAAAGAGGACTACGCCATCGTCGACGGCAATCTCGATCCGCATCCGGACCACACGATCGACGGCATCATGAATCAGCACAACGTGGAAATGCTGGCTGTCTCCGTGATGCCGGGACCGCAGATGGTTTCGGCAATTCACCTCTGCAAAGAGTTCCGCCGGAAATATGTATCCGTGCCGATTGTGTGGGGAGGATATTTCCCGTCGCTTTACACCGACGCCGCTCTGAACGCAGCTTACGTCGATTTCGTGGTCAAAGGACAGGGCGAGGAAACGTTTCCAGAACTGCTCGCGGCACTGCGCGGAGACAGGAAGTTTTCCGCTATCCGAGGCCTCGCCTGGAAAGACGCCTTCGGCCTTCATGTGCATAACGCGCAACGTCAACTGCGAGCACCCGACGACTTTCCGACGCTGCCCTATCACAAGCTGCAGAGTGTCGAAAAGTATCTGCTGCCCACCTATCTGGGGCGGCGCACGGCGGTCCATCACGCCAGCATCGGATGTCCGTTTCGCTGTCAGTTCTGCGGCGTCGTCCCTATATTTGACGGACGCCAGAAGGTCGAGGCCGCGGAGCGCACTGCAACCGTTCTCGGTCGCCTGCAGCAGGAGTATGGAATCGACGCGGTGCAGTTCTATGACAACAATTTCTTTCTCAATGAGAGCCATGCCGTCGATCAGGCGCGGCGGCTGATGCCGTTGAAGCTCCGCTGGTGGGCGGAAGGACGCATCGACACGATGCTGCGCTATTCCGACGAAACGATGCGGATGATTCGCAAAGCCGGGGCCAAGATGATTTTTTTCGGCGCGGAGTCAGGCTCGGATGCAACGCTGCTCGCGATGAACAAGAAGATCACGACGGAGCAGACGCTCGAGCTTGCGGAACGCATCCGGAAATTCGATATGGTGCCGGAATTTTCGTTCGTGGTCGGCAACCCGGAAGATCCGAAACGCGATACAAGCCAGACGATTCAGTTTATCCGCCGGATCAAGCGGCTGAATCCGGACGCGGAAATCATTGTGCAGCACTATATTCCGACGCCGCATCCGGACGGTATGTTCGGCAAAGTCGATGACGCCATTCAATTCCCGAATACGCCGGAGGAGTGGGCGAGCGACCGCTGGTTCAACTTCACGATCCGCAAGGATCCCCGCCTGCCGTGGCTTCCGCGCGCGGTGAAGCGCCGCATCGACAATTTCGAACTGGTGATCAACTCGCGCTGGCCGACAATCCAGGATATCCATCTGCGGCGCTGGAGCCGCGTCATGCTGCAGTCGCTCAGCAGTTGGCGTTACGCAACGGGATTCTATGCAGCACCGATTGAACTGGTGTGGGCTCAGAAGCTGGCGGCTCTTCGCAAACCCCGATGGGAGAGCTTGTAAAGTGCTCGGTTCAAACCAACTTGTGGGGCAGGTTGGAAACCTGCGGCCGATTGGCAATCGGCCTGGCGCTCGACCAGAGAAACTCTTCAGCCGATGCCACCAAGCCCGCCTTTACCGGGTTCATCTCGATATACCTTGCGATTCGTTCAAACTCGCGGCGATTCCGAATCAGCCGATCGTAGCTTTCGTCCTGCCAAAAAGGTTTGCCGGTGAGACCCAGTATTTTGTTGCATTCTCTGGCTGTAAATCTTTTGAGCGATTGCATGATTTGGGAAACGGTAACGCGGGGCGTGATGAGGAGATGGACATGGTTCGCCATCACGACGAAGGAATGGAGATCGTACTCGACCGAAATCCGGTTGGGGTAACAGATGGACTCGACGACAATACCGGCAAGCTCCGGTTGACGAAGGTACAACGGGCCAGTAGATGCTTTGTCCAGAAGGCGGTCCATTGCGAGGAATGCCGCTCCGGAAGAGATTGAGGAAGGAAAAGCTCGATTGGCAGGGAGACTGCCGTGCAAGCGCCATGTGAGGAATAACGGCTGGCCGACAACATAGCAATGCGGCAAACGGCGAGTGTGGACGGTAAGCATTAAAGGAGTGTGTGGGTTGAGGGAGGATTTTCTCAAGGAAGTTGCAAGGCCGATTGCCAATCGGCCGCAGGATGCCATCCTGCCCCACATTGGGTATCGTGTTTGGGCCGCGACGTATGACGACGAGCCCAACCCGATTCTGTCGCTCGAAATGCGGGTGCTGGCTGAACGCATCGGGGAGATCGCCGGCACTCGGATTCTCGACGCGGGAAGCGGCACCGGTCGCTGGATGGAGTGGGCGGCGGCGCGCGGTGCTCACATATACGGTATCGACGCCTGCTCTGAAATGGTGCTCAAAGCGGAGCGAAAGCCAAGCCTGACAGGCCGTTCCGCGATTGCCGACATTCGCTCCATTCCGTTAGCCGATGACTCGGTCGATCTGGCTTTATGTTCGTTCACGATCGGATACCTTCCTTCGCCCGGCCAGGTGTTTCGGGAACTGGCGCGGGTGTCGCGGCAGGTGATCGTAAGCGATCTCCATCCCGACGCCGTCCGCGCCGGATGGACCCGGTCGTTTCGCGCGCAGGATCGAGTTTACGAACTTCTCCATCATCATCATTCGGTGACAGAGCTGGATGACAGCGCCCTGCGCGCCGGTCTCAGCTTCAAATGGCGACTTGAGGAATCATTCAGCGAACCGGAGCGCAAAGTCTTCCGGCGCGCGGGCAAAGAGAAGGCGTTCGATACCGTGCGTCAGATTCCGGCAGTGCTCATTACGGTATGGCAAAGGTAGTCAGACTGCGCGGCGCCAGAGTCGCACTGAGTGCGAGTCAGGCCGAGCGCATTGATGTCGCGGTCAAAGGTGGTCGGGTTCTTCCGTTCGATTCGCGGGTGAATGATCCAACCGATGTGGACCTCAGCGGGCACCTCCTGCTTCCCGGCCTGATCAACGCGCATGACCATCTCGAGTTCAATCTTTTTCCCCGGCTCGGCCGCGGGCCCTGGCCGAATGCATCGGCGTGGGCAGTGGAAGTCCATCGGCCCGAAGAGTCGCCCGTTAAAGAACACCTGCGCGTTCCGAAGAACGTCCGTCTGATTTGGGGCGGAATCAAGAACCTGCTCAGTGGAGTTACAACGGTGGCGCATCACAATCCATATGAGCCGTTTGTCTTCACCAATCGATTCCCGGTACGGGTGGTGAACCAATTCGGATGGGCACACTCGCTCCAATTCAGTCCGGACATTCGCGACCGCTGGAAGCGTACTCCGGTGCGCTGGCCCTTCATTGTTCATGCGGCGGAAGGCACGGACGAGTGCGCCTACCGCGAAATTCCAAGACTGCAGGAGATGGGCCTGCTCGACCGTCGCACAATTCTGGTGCACGCGGTCGGCGCCACGCAGAGGGAGTTGAAAACGATCCACCGCAGCGGTTCCTCGATCGTCTGGTGTCCCAGCGCGAATCTGTTCACGCTCGGCCGAACACTTCCCGGCACGACAATTACTTCCGGTGTTCCGATTGCTCTCGGCACCGACTCCGCTCTGACAGCCTGCGGCGATTTGATCGATGAAATGCAATGCGCGAAGACGGTGGCAAGTCTGACCGCGGATCAGATCTATCCGCTGGTAACCAGTAGTGCCGCACATATGCTGCGATTGAACACCGGGCAGGGAATGATTCGCGAACGAGGCGTCGCCGATCTTGTGGCCGTAGCGGATCGAGGACAGACACCGGCGGAAGCGCTCCTCGATCTGCGGCCGGAACTGGTCCTGGCGCGCGGGCGCGTGATGCTGATGTCGGATCGCTTTGCGCAAAACGGCAGAATTGCCCGATCCAATGCGCTGTATTCCATTCATGTTGAGGGCCGCGGCCGGTTCCTGATTCGCGCCGATGTGCCGAGCCTCTTTGATGCCGCCGCAAAGGCTTTGGGATCCGAAATCCGCCTTGCCGGGAAACGTATATGGCTTTGACGCCTGCTCTGGATCGCCTGCCGATCCTGATCCTCAGCCCGCACAGCCGCTGCAACTGCAGGTGTGTGATGTGTGACATCTGGAAGGTGACGGATGCGCGGGAGATCGACGCGGGCGATCTGGAACGCCACGCCGACAGCCTGGAAGGTATGGGAGTCGAATGGGCTGTGTTCTCCGGCGGAGAGCCGCTCATGCATTCCGATTTGTTCCGGTTGTGCGCCGTGCTGCGCACGCGGGGAATCCGCGTCACGGTGCTCAGCACCGGGCTGTTGCTGGAGAAGCACGCGCAGGCAATCGCAGCCAACGTCGATGACGTTATCGTTTCGCTGGACGGTCCGAGCAAAGTCCACGATTCCATCCGACGCGTGCCGGGCGCGTTCCTCAAACTCGCGGCCGGGGTGCGGGCGATTCATGCCCTGAGGCCGGAATTTCCGATCGCGGCTCGGTGCACGATTCAGAGACTCAACCATTCGAAACTTCTCGCCACCGTTGAAGCTGCGCGCGGACTGGGCTTAAAGGGAATTTCGTTTCTCGCCGCGGATGTAACGTCGACCGCGTTCAATCGACCGCGGATCTGGACATCCGATCGGCAGTCTTCGGTGGCTTTGACGACTGAGGAGTTACCTGCGCTCGAAGCGGAAATCGAAGCGATTGCGCGTGAGAACAAAGACGGATTCGTCGCGGAGTCCGAAGCGAAGCTTCAGAGAATTGCTCGGCATTTTCGCGCGCAACTGGGCCTCGCCGATTCGGCGCCGCCCCTATGCAATGCCCCATGGGTGTCGATTGTCGTCGAAGCCGACGGAATCGTTCGACCGTGTTTCTTTCATCCGCCAATCGGAAAAATCGATTCCATTGTCAGCCTGCGGGAGGTAGTGAACGGCCCTGAGGCGGTCAGGTTCCGAGCCAACTTGGACGTGGCATCTAATTCCGTGTGCCGCAATTGCGTCTGCTCGCTCAACTGGCGGGCGGCAAGCCAACTGCAACCTACTGCAGAGGCATAACGACGCCGGACGGGGTCTGAACGCCGCCGACCATCGCCGTGAGCGGGACATCGCCGGTTCCGAGCCCGGCGGGGATGGTCAGGTTGAACTGAAAAAGTCCTGCGCCAGATAGTCCGGCAAAAACACCGGAAGGGAATGGCGGTCCATTAATTACGGTCGTTCCGTTCATGGTCACACTCAGGCTGGTGGTTGCTGCGGCCGCGCCGACAAAAGGCTGACCGGACGTGACAGTCGGATTGGTGGGGCCAAAACCGACACCAAAGATCTCAACAAAATCCCCTGCCTTAGCTGCCTTGGTCGCATATCCAAGCGAAGAGCCGGTGGGGCCGAGGAAGTCATAGCTCACACTTGTTCCTGGTAGTTGCGACCCGGAACCATCTGGCCTCAGGATTATGCCTGCTACGTGCACATTGTCGCTGAGCAGGAGGAACGAGGGTCCGACCTGTCCCAGCGTCACTGTCGATGTCGCAGAGCCCCCAGGGGCATTCACGACCACGTTGACCGTCCCTGACGTGCCCGCCGGGAAGTCCGGAACCTGGAGGTTAATCTGCGTGGAACTGACAAACTCCAGATATCCTGGCAGGCCGTTGATTGTCACGCTCGTCCCGTTGATGTTCTGGGGGAAGTTACCCTGCCAAGTCATGAACGCGCTTGCCAGGTTGTTCCCAAAGATCGAAATCCATTCTCCCGATTGAATCGTCGTATTTGAGCTGTAGACCGGAACGACGCCACCGGGCGTGATCGACACCGTTGACGTAGCGGCGACCGCAAGCCGCGATGCAAAGGGACTCGCAAAAATAGACCTTAAGTTCGCAGGCGGCTGTCCCTGCGCAACGGCTTGGGCATGAGGAGACAGAGCGGGGTTAGCCTGGGCAAGCGCCAGTCCGGCAGCGAGGGGAAGCAGCAATATCCGGATACCGATCTGAAGTCTGGGTTGCACTCTGATCTAAACGTATCGGCAAGCTGCTGTGCAGTTGTGCGGGAAGCGTAAATTTATTGTAAATCGCGTCGATCAGGGCCGTTGTTCCGTGAGACTTCTCATGGTCTCGCGCACTTCCGCATCCTTACCCGCGTCGAGTTGAAAAGCCCTCCTGGCTTCTTTTTTTGCGTCGTTCAGCCGACCGGTCAACACAAGAAGTTTCGCCAGCGCCCAATGGGGTTTAAACCAATTGGGAGCCAGGGACGCCGATCTTCGGAGTGATATCTCCACGTTGGCCTCATCGTTTTGCTCTGCGGAGAACATTCCGAGGTTGTACCAGGCGTTGGGCGGATTGTCCGACGTTCCGGTTGCACGGCGGGCTGCGCGGGTTGCCGCAACCACGCAGGCGGTCTGAACTGCGCCATTGGCTCCAGCGCCGCAGATGGTCGCCAGCCGTCTCGAGGCATAGAGATCTTCCGCCGCACCCGGCAGTTCCGTCCTGACTAAAGAGTTGTAGCGGACGATTGAATTTCCGGTATCGCCGGCGTCGCTTTGGAAACGCGCGAGTTGAAAATCGTCCATCGCGAGCGCTGCTCCGAAGAGCGCGAGGCAGACTGCGATAGGCACGGAAAATGCCAACACCGCTACGGGCTTGATTATCGGACTGGTGAAGCTGACTGGCTCCAGAGCCACCAGCATTGCAATCACCAGTAGCGTCGCAAATATTGGTCCCGCGGTTGCGGCCGTAAACAGAGATGCAACACAGGAGGCCACCAGAGCAGCGAACAGCGCGGCGCCAGGTTTTGACTGAGTTCGGTTTACCCGGAAACAAGCCCATATCCCCACAACAATCCAACCGAAAGCTATCAGGAGGCCGGGAATTCCCTCGCTGGTCAGAGCATCCAGCGCTGTGTTGTGCGGCGACTCGTAGTAGAAATCGGGCAGCAATCGAGCCAGTTCCACCGATTGGTAGCGGGAGAACTCAGCAGCAAATGTTTCCGGACCGAATCCCACCCAGGGTTTCGCGGCTGCCATGCGCAATGAATCGCGCCAGAGCAGCGGGCGGGCGCCGCCTGTCGGTTCGTCGCCGGACCATCGCACGCGCGCCTGCAGGCGCGTTCCCGCAGGCGAAAAATAAAACGCAGCGAAAAAGGCGACGAAGAGCAGCCCTGCGAGCAGATGCTTACGGCCCGGACGAAATCCGGAGAACACCGCCATGGCGAGAAAGCCGACAAGCACGGCAAGGATCGCGGAACGGGTTCCACTCAATACGATGGCGGCGCCGGAAAGAACGCAGGCGAAAATCGCCAGCCCTTTCCAGAGAGCTGTTTCGATGCGGGCCGATGCAACCGAACAGAACAACGCAATCGCCAGCCACCATCCGAAGTAGTCGGCGTGGCCGAGTGTGCCGGGCGGGCGCACGATGATGGAGTCTCCCGCTTCCGCGTGGTACGCGGCGCCAGCCTGCAGGGGATCGATATCAAAGTACTGCAGGATTCCATAGACGGACGCAACAATTGTGGCCGCGACAAAAGCCCGCAGTATGGAAGGAAGCCGCTCAGGCCACCTCGAAAGATACGCAGCCGCCAGCACGGCGAATACGCTCAAAGCGACGATTGTCAGCAGGCCCATCCGCCGCCAGTTACTGCCCAGCAAAGAGAACCATGGGCGCGATGACAGTCCCGATGCAGCGGCATACCAGAGCGACTGCGCAGCGGCCAGCGCGCACAGCCAACGTCCGCTCCTTCGGCTCCAAAGCGCGGCAATACCGCTCGAGATTGCGCCGGGAAATGCAAGACAGCCTGCAACCAGGAGACTCAGGATCGTGACTTTCGGGGTAACGTCGTAGTGAAATAGAAGACCCGGCGTGATCAGAACGGGGAGAAGAAATACCAGCGCCGGCAACAAAATTGACATAGAGCTACGCCCTGGAAAGACGAGCGAATCTGATTTGGAGCCTAACTTTTTCATTGTCGGCGCAACGAAATCGGGAACCACATCTCTTTATCATTATCTGGATCAGCATCCTCAGATCTTCATGTCTCCGGTGAAGGAGCCCTGCTATTTTGCCTCGGAAGTAAGACTGGAACATTTCGCGCCGGAATACAGAATGCAGGCCTCCCGGTATGCGCGCGAAATGAGCGTGTACCTGGGCGGTTCAAAGACGGAGAAGCGCTCCGCCGGTTATGTCTCCCGATGGGAAGACTATCTCGGCCTGTTCGATCGCGTTGCCGGCGAAACCATCGTCGGAGAAGCCAGTGTAGCCTACCTTTGGTCGCCCAGTGCCGCCCGAAATATCGCAGCGCGCATTCCCGGGGCAAAGATCGTGGCCGTGCTGAGACATCCCGTTGACCGCGCATGGTCTCAGTACCTGCAATACCGGGCGATCGGATATCTGACCAAGCCATTTCGCGAACACATCGAGGCCTGTATGGCGTCACGCAAAGAACAATTCAGCCCTGCATATCCTTTCCTCGAATTCGGCATGTACTATGAGCAGCTCCGTACCTGGTTTGAATTGTTCCCGCGCGAAAACATACGAGTCTATTTTTACCAGGATGGCCTCGCCCATATCCTGACCGACCTGCTCCGGTTCTTGTGCGTCGACACTGCGTTTGAGATTGACACTTCACGAAGGTATCTCGATTCATCCGGCGCGGAGAACGGCACGTTTCTTTACCGCACCCTGAAGAAATACGATCTCTGGCAGCCTTTCAGGCGGGTTGCGCCGGCCTCCGTCCGTCCGCTCTTTCATCGCCTTGCATTCCGAAGACAGACGCCCATTCAAATGAACGAAGAGGATCGGCGATTTCTGTGTGAATACTACAAAAACGGGGTTTTGCGGCTGGAAGACCTGCTGCGTCGCGATCTGCATTCGTGGTTGATCTGACTCACGCTTATCTGACTCAGAACGACCACAACAGACTTGTGTAGCCCGTATGCGCCCGGTAACTTTGATTCACGGAGAGCAAGCCGAATTCTTCGTGATAGCCGTAATACTGATAACCCAGGTTGTATCTGAGTTTGGAAGTCAGCTTTACGGACAGGCGAAGCATCGGCGACTGGTAAGTCAACGGGAATGTCTGAACGTTGTAGAGCAACTGCCCAACGGGCGTCGTCTGCGCCGCCAGAGAACTCCGGCCGTCGCCTGTGTCTTTTGTAATGTTGTATCCCAAATACAGATCGGCATGCGCCGTCACCGGAAAATGCAGGCTGAGATTTCCGGCGTGGATATTGCTGATGTAAAGGGACTCCTGATTGATCAGCGATATTGGGCCGCCTATCGGGCTTCCCGTGAAGAAAGCCACGCCACCGATCGTATCCAGATGCAGCTTGGAGTACGACGTATCCAATGAAAGCCCGGACTTGATATTCCATGATGCATTGCCCGTATAGGTGCGGGAATGCGAACTAAAGGCGGTAATGGCGATCGAGTTGTTGTTGTAGTTTTCGACGTAGCCGCCGCCCAGCGTGTAATTCTTCTTCCGGTATTGAGTGCGCGTCCGAATGATGTTGTAGTTTCCATCGCTGATAGGCGCAAAAGGATGATCATTGCGTCCGATCTCCGTTTCCAGATGCACGCGCAGATCCTGAATCGGCAGCCAGCTCACTCCTGCAACGCCGGCATCGAGCCGGTTGGATTGCTCTGCCGAAAGTCCCTGAAACGGGGATGCCGGAGCGGCCTCATCTTCCGTCGAGCGAATCCGGCGGTCGGAATACCGGAAGCCTGCGAACGCGTCCAGCTTTTTGGAAAACCGGTACCGGACATCAGTCGAGTTGGTGATGAGAAGAAGGCCGAGGAATTGAAAGTTCAGCGTCTGCGCGGTGAAGGTCGTATTGTTGAACTCTTCGTAAGAATTGCTGCCGATCATGCGGGTGTTGGAAACCGATGTGTTGTTTGTGACGCTGAGGCGCGAAGCGGGAAAGAGAGTCACATTCAGGTCGCCTGAGATGACCGGCCTGTCGCCATTACCCGTGACGAGAAACTGGACGTTCTGTGGATTGCCGAAGCGGTCGACGCCGACCGCGCTTTCGTTCTGGATGAAGTCGCCGCGCCCGCCGGCATAGGTGAACCGGCCGTTTGCGGCAATCCATTGGCGTTCCGCGTAAAGGTTCACCAGCCATCCCTGCGTCCTGCCGCGATACGGCTGCGCTCGCGAGAATCCGGAAAGTAATGATGGATCGATCGGGCTTCCCAGTTCGGTTGCCGTCAGGTTGTCCGTAGTGTCGTCCTTGAAATATTCCCAGCGGTGCAGAACCGAGAGACGAAAGCTCTTCAGCACGATGTCCGCGGCAAGGCGGTATTCGTTGTACTGTTCGCGTGTGTCGCGAAAGATCGGGAACACGTCGCCCTGCGGATCGAACTCCTGCTCGGTTGTAAGGGCCGGGCCATCCTGCGTCGTCCGGCTGTAGCCCGCGCGTACTCGGAACCAGCTTTGCGGAAATAGGGTCAAATCATGATCCTGCAGGCGATATGTGGTGTTTTCCAGATGCTCGCCGTCGGCGACGGTCAGGCCGGGATTGAAATAGTTGTTCGAGCGCCAGAGAAGATCGTATCGGTACCATCGGTTCTTCTGAATCCGAAAATTCGCGGACTCATACGGATCGTTGCCCAATCCCTGCGTTGACAGAGTGATTTCATCGAACCAGTTCCCGTGTCCGTCGCGTGAATTGACGGTCAGATAGCTGCTGAGCAGGCGTATGCCGTCTCCGTAGTTGACATCACTGCGATATTTGCCGTCATCCCCGCCAACGCTCGCGAAGCGGTAGCCGAACTCCCACTGCTGAACGACGTTGTAATTGCCGGTATTTTCGCCACGCGCGGAAAGCGTAGTCTCTCCCGTGGTGGGAGCTACAGTGTCCTGCGCCCGCATGGATGGCGCCCACGCCAGCGCGGGAAACAGAAACAGCGCAAGGATTGCAGGCCGTCTCATCGCAGGAATGTCGGATCGCTGTTCGACCCGTGAATCCGCACATGGCACAAGGTGCAGTGCTGGTATTTCGGATCGAGAAGGTTATGCGTGGCCGGCGTGCGAAAAACTCCGAGATTTTCGCGTCCGAACGTCCCCACTCCGTTGTGACATTCGAGGCACATCGTGAACACAACGGGCCGCCGCAGGAGCTTCGCGTTCATCGAACCGTGCGGCACGTGGCACGCCTGACACCCTTCCACCCTGACGCTCGGATGTTCGTACACGAAGGGACCGCGTTTATCAACGTGACATTTCAGACAGGGCTCTTCGTTGTCGAATGCCGGCTGCAGCATCGCCGAACCGCTGCCCATGCGATTTGCGGCATAAGATCCGTGCGGATTGTGGCAATCGGTGCACTGCACCACGCCTTCATTCACGCGATGTTTGGAAGGCATTTCGAACTGCGCGCGCTCGCCAGCGTGACAGGTGTAGCAAAGGTCTTTCTGTACCTTCGCCAGCAGAAACTTCGGCGTCGCGGCCTTGTGGATGGAGTGACAGTTCGTGCAGACGACATCCGCTTCCGTATGCGGCGAACGCCGGATATTGGCCTTCGAGAGATCCTTCGAGTGACAGCCGAGGCACGCTTCGAGCGTCTGCTGCGAAGTAAACGTGGAAAAAGTCCGGATCGTCGCTTTCCCGCCGCGCGCCGCTACGTGGTCGCCGCCGGGTCCGTGACATCCCTCGCATCCTGTTTCCGCGGGAGCGGCCTTGCCCGAAGCGATGGACTTATAGTGGGGGTTCCGATAAAAGTTGAGCCAGACATCGGCGTGGCAGGTTTTGCAGGCTTCGCTGCCCACGTACCGATTGGCGGGTTTGGGCGCGGGCTGTCCCTGAAGCCGCTCGCCGGCGGGAAGCAGGAAGATAAACAGCAGTGCCGTCCATTTCATTCTGGTCTCTGACTCGATCTAAGCAAACCGTGCCCAGGCATGTGTAACCAAGATGTGAAAGTATTGTTAGTACGACTTGTAAAAGAGTTGTAAATTTCCTGCGCCGCATTTTAAACTGCCGGTCCCGCGCGTCCATATAAGTTAAAATCGCCATGCCGATGCAAACGATCCTTGTAATTGACGACGACGAGAATCTCCGCGACACTATCGGCGTTCTGCTGGAGCGGGAAGGATTTAAAGCCATTCTCGCCGCTGACGGCAGGACCGGCCTCGACCAGGCAATCCTGGGCAAGCCCGCGCTCATTCTGGCCGACCTCCGGCTCCCCGATCTGAGCGGTGTCGAAATTTGTAAGCGCCTGCGCACTTCCGGAATACAAACCCCCATCATTGTTTTGAGTGCGGTACGGGAAGAGATCGACAAAGTCCTGCTGCTCGAGATGGGCGCGGACGATTACGTCGTGAAGCCTTTTGGAACACGCGAACTGCTGGCGCGCATCCGCGCTGTTCTGCGCCGCTCGCCGGGCGAGCAGGAACGGGTGCTCTCGTTCGCGGATACAACCGTGGATATCGAGCGCCGCGTTGTCACGCGTCGCGGCCAGGAGGTCAAGTTCACACCGGCGGAATACAACCTGCTGACCTTCTTCCTGCAGAATCCCGACAGGCCGCTCTCGCGGGACGTGATTCTGAATTCGGTCTGGGGTTATGAATCGTTCCCGAATACAAGGACCGTGGATGCCCATGTCGTTCGTCTCAGGCAGAAACTGGAAGCGGATCCCGATTGCCCCCGGCACTTTCTGACGCTGCACAAAGTCGGCTACCGCTTTTTGCCCTGACATGTCCCGGCTGGTCCTGATCGTCGAAGACAGCGAAACGTGCGCCGAGACGCTGCAGATTGCTCTTGAGCTCATACCGGACGTGGAGGTCCGCAGCATTCACAGCCCGGATGCTGCAATCGCGTTCCTCAACGACCGTGACCGGGACATCGCGGCCATCGTCACCGATCTGAATCTGGCCCAGAACGGCGGTCTGCCGGGCGACGGCCTCGATCTGATCCGTCAGCTCCGCGCCGAGCCTCGATTCGCGCGGCTGCCGATCGTACTGATCAGCGGCGACTCCGATCCGCGGCTCTCCGAACGCGCTCTCGCGCAGGGCGCGGATGCGTTCTTTCCCAAACCTTATTCGCCCTCGGCCGTGCGTAAGAAACTGGAGGAACTCCTATGCTGACGAAATCCGCCGGGCTGTGCCTGCTGGCGCTTTTGCTGCCGTTCCGGGCAGCGCCGCAGACCGGTCCCGATGTGCAGAAAATCCTCGAACGCCTGGACAAGCTGGAAAGCGAAAACCAGAAACTGCTGGATGAAATTCGCGAGCTGCGCGGCGAACTCAAGGCTGTGCGGAGCCCGGGGGACGTCAATACCGAGGCGGCATCCGGCGCCGCTCCCGCAACACCTCCGGCCAGCGAACGCCTGGACGTGCAGGAGAGCCGGACAACCGAGCTCGAGCAGACCAAGGTCGCGGCGTCGCAGAAGTTTCCGATTTCTCTCACCGGAATGCTGCTGTTCAATGCCTTCACTAACGGCCGCGATGGCGGCGGCGCGCAATATCCCGTGACAGCTAACCTGATTTCTGCCGCGGCGACTGAGGGTGCATCGGTCCGTCAAACCATCCTGGGCCTGAAATTCAACGGTCCCGAGCTTCCCGGCGGTGGAAAAGCCAGCGGCACCCTTTATATGGATTTCTTCGGCGGCTCTTCGGCGCCGGGCAACAGCCTGCTTCGCATCCGCACAGCCACTCTCGATCTCAATTGGAAAAATTTTACGTTTACCGCCGGTCAGGATAAGCCTCTCATTTCGCCAAGAGACCCTTCTTCTTTCGCCCAGGTAGGCGTGTCTCCCCTGACCGCCGCCGGTAATCTCTGGGATTGGAATCCTCAAGTGCGGATCGAGCGGCGATTCTCTTTCGGCGAGAATACCGGTCTCAAAGCACAGGCCGGCGTATATGAGACGACGGAGATTTACAGCTCCACGCTCCCGGCCGAATATTCGGGAACTCTGGAACGTTCGCGGCCGGCCTGGCAGGGGCGGTTCGAGTTTTTTCACGGCGACGATCGCCGGCGGATTGAGATCGCGCCGGGGTTCAGCGCGGGCACGACGCATGTGGCGGGCGACTCCGTGCAATCGAAGATTGCATCGATCGACTGGCTCATTCGGCCGTTTCCTCTTCTCGAATTTTCAGGCGAAGCTTTCAGTGGCCAGGACGTCGCGGGCCTGGGCGCGCTGCCCGGCTTTAACATCCTGATATCGGATGCCGTCATTCCCGTTCACAGCCATGGCGAATGGGGACAAATCGCGCTGTTCCCCAAACCGCGGCTTTCGTTCCACTTATATGCAGGCGAACAATACAATCGAGCCTCTGATCTTGCTCCGTCCGGTATTCAACGAAATTTTGTCTATGCGGGAAACGTTATGTACAAGCTCGCGCCCAATGTGCTGGCGGCGCTCGAAGCCGCCCAGGTGCGAACGGAATATCTCAGTTCCGTGCTTCGGCTGAACAATCACTATGATCTGGCGCTCGCTTATCTGTTTTAGCCTGCCTGCTTTGAACCTGATTGCTGTTTCCGCCGCGTTCGGCGCGACACTTTCGGGGACGGTAGTGCTGCGCGATTCGCGCGTTGAGGCCGTCAACAGGCAGAAGGATTTCTCCGGCGTCGTCGTTTCCGCGCAGCGCGTCGGAGCGGAACTTCCCGCGCCGCCCGCGGCGCACGCCAAGATGCTTCAGAAAAACAAGATGTTCACGCCGCACGTCCTGCCGGTGATGACCGGAACCACTGTGGACTTCCCGAACTTCGATCCCATCTTCCACAACGCGTTTTCGATTTACAGCGGACAGATTTTCGATGTGGGGCTTTATCCGCCCGGAACATCGAGGGCCGTGCGGCTCACGAGACCGGGCGTTCTGCGCATCTTCTGCAATATTCATCCGGCGATGAGCGCCATCATTCTGGTGCTCAACACTCCGTGGTTCGTGAAAACGGGAAAAAACGGCTCTTTCGAGTTGAATGTTCCGCCGGGCGACTACGACCTGAACGTCTTTCATGAGCGCGCGACAGAGCAGGTGCTGGCCGGCCTTTCGCGGCGCATCGTTGTCACCGAGGAGTCTTTGCATGTGCCGCTCATCGCGATTTCGGAAGCCGGCTACCTGATAGCGCCTCATAAGAATAAGTACGGTCGCGATTATTCGGCGCCGCCAGACGATCAGGTTTACTCTCCCGGCGTGAGGAACTGACTTTGCGGTTCTCCCGTCCGGCCCTGCCATCGCTGTTTTGGAAGATTCTTCTCTCCACGTCGATCGCGATCACGCTGATTCTCGCTCTGGCGGGCTGGTTTGCGCAGGACCAGACACGTTCGGTGCTCATGCGGAATCTGGAGAGCGAGCTCCGCGGCAGCTTTGGAGCCTATGAATCGCTGTGGCAGTCCCGTGCCGCAACGTTGCGTTCCGTAAGCCTGGTACTCAGCAGCATGTCTGATGTTCGAGCCGCTTTTCAAACGAACGATCGGGCAACGATCAAAGATACGGCAGCCGAAGTCTGGTCACGGGTCTCGCAATCGAATGCGCTGTTCCTGGTGACGGACCCACGCGGTGAGGTAATCGCTTCACTCGGCGGAGGAGAGGTGCTGGGGAACCATCTCGATGTCGTGCGTGCCGCGGCCCCGCGCTTCCCTGCGCAAACCGATGGCTTCGCGCTGGAAGGCGGGCGGCTGTATGAGCTGGTGGTCACTCCCGTTTACGTGCAGACAGCGCACGGGCCCGGACTGCTGAACGTACTGGTCGCCGGTTTTCCCATCGACCAGGCCGTGGCCCGCGACCTCAAGCAACAGACCGCCGGCAGCGATTTCGTCTTCATCGCCAATGGCCGTGCGATAGCTTCCACGCTTCCGGCCGCGCAAAGCAAGCTCATCGCGCAACAGTATCATCGCGATCCGAATATCCAGCGCTTCAATCCGGCAGACGGTGAATTCGCCATTCTGGGAAGTACACTGCGGGACATCGAAGGAGCTCCGGCGGGCGACCTCCTCATCGTTCATTCGTTCGATTCAATACGCCGGGATCTCGACGCTCTGCTGCGAAAGCTTGTGCTGGTCTGGGCGGCGGCAATCCTTACCGGACTTGCACTGAGCGGCTTTCTTGCGCATCGGATTCTGAAGCCGATACGGCAACTCGACGAAGCGGCTGCCTTGATCGCAAAGCAGGAATACGGAACGCGCGTCCCGGAAGGGGGCAGCGACGAACTGGGCAGGCTGGCGCGCACGTTCAATGCAATGTCCGGTTCCATTCACGAGGCGCGCGAAGAACTGATTCGGCAGGAACGGATTGCGACCATCGGCAGACTGTCCAGCTCCATCGTGCACGATCTGCGGAACCCCCTCGCATCCATCTACGGAGGCGCGGAAATGATGATGGATGGGCATCTCAGCGAAGCCCAGCTTCACCGCGTAGCGACCAATATCTACCGATCGTCACGCGCCATCAACGACCTCCTGCAGGAGTTGGTGGATGTTTCGCGCGGCCGCTCCCAAGCGCCGGAACTATGCCGGCTGAGTGAAGTTATCTCGGCGGCTTCCGATACACAAGCCGGGGCTGCTGAGCAGTTGGGTGTCCGAATCGAAGCGGCAATCGACCCTGCGATTGAGCTTCCGCTGGAGCGTGCGCGCATCGAACGCGTCTTTCTCAACCTGATCAGCAATGCGCTGGAGGCGATGCCGAACGGAGGATGCGTGCAAATCCGCGCCGAACGAAACGGAGAAAGCGTTCTGGTTCGCGTGGACGACACCGGACCGGGAATTCCGGCTTCCGTCAGGAAGCACCTGTTCCAGCCGTTTGTCTCCGAAGGAAAGAATGGGTTGGGACTGGGGCTCGCACTTTCGCGACAGGCCGTGCTGGATCACGGCGGCGATTTGTGGGCGGAAGAAACCGGATCTTCGGGGGCGCGGTTTCGACTGCGCCTTCCCTGTCAGCCTGGCTGACCAAGCCTAAGCCGAAGTCGGCTGAGCCAGAACCAGCCAACGCCGCTTCCGACAAAGTAGTAAGGGAAATCGTTCCAGTCGAACGTGCTGCCCAGTATGGCCGCGCCTAAAAACGTGCCGCGAATGGTCTCGAGAAACAGCGGGCGCCAGAGCTGCAGAAATTCGAGGATGCATGTTGCAGTAAGGACGCCGATGGCCAGCCTCTGCGGACGAACGCGCGGCAACGCCAGCGACAGAAACAGGCACCAGAAGATTTCGTAGAAGACGCCATCGAGCGAAGTATTCACCCAATACGCGCCCGGTCCGCGATAGGCCTTACTGTAGAACCCAAGCGGAACAATGATCGCGAGAGATGCCAAGGTTGCCAGGCGATTCATGCCGAAATTGCGTCGAGTATAGCATCAGATCGCCCTATTGCACGCGATCAGCCCGCGCCCTGTCAACGCCACGTGAGAATGTCCTATCAGTGCCAGATAGAAATGTCCTCTTGACGAAATCAGGCTGGGGAGGTGAAAGAACAAGGAGTTCTCCCGATGACCCAGCAGGACAGAGACCGGCTGGTAGTGCTGCGGAAAGCAGAGAAGAAGCTGATAGGACAAGGGCAGGCTGGCAGGGAACTGGGCGTCACGTCACGGCAGATCCGACGATTATTACAGCGGCTGAAGAAAGACGGCGACAAAGCGGTCATACACAAGCTGCGTGGCCGGCCCTCCAATCGCAAAACGGGCGTCAAGATACGCGAGAAGATCGTGCGGGTTTTATCGGAAGAAGTCTATCGCGATTTTGGTCCCACTCCGGCCAGCGAGTATCTGGCCAAAAAACACGACATCCGGATCGGTCGGGAAGCGTTGCGGCAAGTCATGATCGCCGCCGGCCTGTGGCGTGCGAGAGGGCAGAAGGTAGACGCCGTGCATCAGTGGAGGGAGCGCCGCAGTTGCCGGGGAGAACTGATTCAGTGGGACACCAGCACTCACGACTGGCTGGAGGGCCGGGGCGAGACGATCTATCTGATCCACATGATCGACGACGCGACCAGCGAGCTGACTGCCCGCTTCGTACGTCACGACTCCACCGAAGAGAACATGCGCGTGCTCCGTTTCTATCTGGAGCGGCACGGTCGGCCCGTGGCTTTCTACACCGACAAGGCGAGCTTGTTTCAAACGGCGGTGAAGGCGCCCCGTTACGCGGAGGTAGCCGGAGACCGTCCGGAGTTGCCGCCGACGCAGATCGGGCGCGCCTTGCGGGAACTGTCGATTGTCTGGATCGCGGCGCATTCACCCCAGGCCAAAGGCCGCGTGGAGCGGAGCTTCCAGACGGCGCAGGACCGGCTGGTCAAAGGCTTGCGCATCGCGGGAGCGACGAACCTCGAACAGGCCAATCGATACCTCGACGAAGAGTTTATGCCCTGGTGGAATCAGCACCTGATAGTAACGCCCGCGAATTCGTCCGACGCCCACCGGTCGCTGGACAAGACTTTCGATCTGAATGCGATTCTGAGTGTGGTGGAGACCCGACAGGTGACCAGCGACTACACGCTTCGCTTCCAGGGGAAGATCTTCAGGATCGGACGAGCGGATGTGCGTTCAGGTCTTCGCGGCGGCAACGTGCGGATCGAGGTTCGGTCGGGCGGTTCGGTTCATGCGCGCTTTCAGGAGCGTTATCTGGCTATCGAGGAGTGTCAGCCTCAGCCACGCCAACAACAGCCGGTGCGGCTAAAACCGCCAGCGCGGCACTTGCCAGTCAAGCCGAGCGAAGCGTCCCGGAAGAGCATCTCCGGCATTTCACGCAGCGGCGGCCTGCCGGTATGGAAGGCAGCACAAATCAACAAGACCCGAGGCTGACCGCTGACGCGGAAAGAGTCAATGCGGAAGGCCGGGCAAAAGCGGCCCAGCCACCTTCGCGTTTATATGCCCAAAGCCTCCGCTCCGGAGTTTCACCGGCAGCAGTTTGCATCCATAACAGGAAAGCCCTCCGCGCGCAACGGGCCGGTAAGCCCGGGTGTCATCGAGCGCTGGGAGGGCTTGTGCCGACTGCTTGCGGAGCCAACTCCGTCGCCTCGGCTTTGGGCTTCCGTTCGGGCGCGACCCCGTTCGGACACGATCACACTAACACGACTTTCCCGCAGCTCTCATCAAAATCGGACATTTCTATCTGGCAGAGAAGAGGACATTTCTATTTGGCGTTGACAGATCAGCCCGCGCCCTGTGGTGCTCATGTATCCCGCGGATGCTATCGGCGCGACCGCGCGGTCAGTGGCGTTCACGCCGCAGCCGGCTCGAGTACAACACCAGCCCAAGCAAACCCAGCGCCACAACCAGCAAGTATGAGGGCTCTGGCGTCACTGCTGTCACCGAGACATTGTCCAGCATGAAATTCGGTTCAGGGCTGTAATCGTTCGGCGTGAATGTCAGGTCGACGTTCCCGCCGGTCGAGTTGAAGTCAAAGGTAAAGAGAGTGTAACCCGTGCTATCGATCTGGCTGGTGGTTACCGTTTGAGTCAGACTGGCAGCGCCGCTCAGGGTAACGGTCAGCGGGCGTGTACCCGTTCCGCCTGCCTGCTCCACCGCGCCGTCGAAACTGAGCACATAACTGCCGGCCGGAAGAAAAAAGCTCTGGCTGATCTGCGGAAGTGTACCCGTCACGGGGCCGCTGAGCAGCGCGCCGGTTTGAACGTTCCAGAAGGGGTCGAAATCCACCGCATATCGACCGCCGGCCGGCGCCTGCGGCGGATTTCCTGTCACGTCGACGGAAAGCGGGGCGCCGGAACCGTTGTTGTTGGAACTGGCGGAAACGGTCCATCCATCGATGTTGGTGGCTCCTCCTACCCCGAATACGTAAATCAGATCGCCTCCAATTGATGTGGAAAGTCTGCCGTTGGCGGCGCCGTTCTCAAAGCCTCCGTTCGTTACATAGTTGATATCCGCGAACAGCGGCGCACCCACCAGTAAGGTGAGAAACAGGGACCAGAATCGAGCACGCATAGACGTCATCTCCTCCGAAGCCCGGCAAGCTTGATCCGTGACGCCGGGTTCTCTCGTCCCTTAATGCGCGAACGGTGGGTGAATTTGGCGAAGAACTATTCTTTTTCTGCGGCTGGCATCCGCTTTAAACGCGCAGGGGCGGCTCACCAGGACCGCACCATCTGTTCCCCTTCAGCAACGGCCTCCGCCAACTGCTCTATCAATTCCGGAAACTCGTCGCCCTTTGCGGCAGCGGCGCCGGCCTCCAGCTTCGCCCCGATTTCGGTAACACGTGGAAGCCCGAACGATGTGCCCGATCCCTTCAGGTTATGTCCGACAACCCGAATCGCATCGAAATCTCCTGACGCAACGAGAGTCCTGAGCGTCGCAATCTGAGTCGTGCAGGTGTTGAGGTAATTCGGAACCAATCCCCGCAGTCTTTCCGGCAGGGCGAAGGGCTTGTTACTCGGGGCAGAGGCCTCACCGGCTGCCGTCGTCGGCAGCTCGGAATTCGCCGGAGGATGGTCTCGCAGTGTCACCTGACCAGGAACTTCGATGATAACGCCGGATTCAGCACAGTTGCCTTCTGCGCTTTCCGCACGGCACTCGCAAAGGCCTGCCAAACATGGAGATTGCCGGCATACTCCTTGAGCATTCGTTCCGGATGGAATTGCAGGCCGACTGTGAAATCCGCAGCCGGATCGTAAAAAGCTTCGATCAGCCCGTCTTCCGCGTGCGCCATGGCTCGAAAACGGCGCGCCAGCTTTCGCACGCCCTGATGATGGTAGCTGTTTACTGAAATGGTCCGGCGGCCGTACCACTGGTGGAGCGGTGTGCCCTGCACGATCATGATGGGATGGCGATAGTCGTCATAGTGCGGGCCAGGATTGATATGGCGCAGCCCGGATCGCATTTCCTTCCGCACGTCACCATATAACGTGCCGCCGCAAACCACGTTCATCAATTGCGATCCGCGGCAAATGCCCAGCACCGGGAGACGATTGCGCAGCGCGTAGCGCAGCAACCGAATCTCGATTTCGTCTTTCAGCGGATGTGTTTGCTCAAGATATTTCCGGTTGGCGGCCTCCGCCGCATAGCGGCTCGGTTCGATGTCTTCGCCCTCGACCAGAAGCAGTCCGCTGACATTGCGGTACTGCGGCAGACAAGCCAGCGTTCCCTCGGCAACCGGAATCATCAGCGGCAGCAGCCCCAGCCGCATCAGCAAGTCGAGATGGGACTCGCCGACATAGTTGACGGCCTTGTTCTTGCGCAGCGTGCGGCGCGTGGGAACGGCGACAGCCGGACGGTTCATCGAGCGCGCGGCCCGTCCGTCGAAAGCTCGCGCAGCGCCTCCACCAGCCGCATATCCTCGGTTCGGCCCTGGCTGGCAACCCGCACGTGATATCGATCCATGCCAACCTTATTCGAGCAGTCGCGCACGTAGATTTTCTTTTCAAGAAGACGAGCCTGCAGCTCGGCCGCAGCCACTCCATTGGTGATCCTGAACAGCACAAAATTGGCGCCCGTCGGATAGGCTTCAATCCCCCCGATTCCCCGCAGCGCTTCGTACAGCCAAGCCACATCCTTAATCAGGCGCTTGCGCGCCTCGTGATATTCGCCATCCGTCGACGGCAGCAGCGACAGGAAATACTGCGCCAGAGTGTTTACATTCCAGGTGGGCAGGAAACGGCGCAGCCGATTCAGCAGATAGAGATTCCGGCTGTAGCAATAGCCCAGACGCAGGCCCGGCACGCCGCAGTGTTTGCTCATGCTGCGCACAATCAGCAGATTCGTGTACTCGCCGGCAACCGGAAGCAGGCTGGGGATGGCATCACCGGCAAAATCGATAAACGACTCGTCCACGATCACGAGCTCCAGATCGCGTGCCCGGTTCATAAACGCAATCATCTCGTCGAGCGGGATGAGCTGCCCGGTCGGATTTCCCGGGTTGATGATCAGCAGAGCTTTGAGGCCCATCCGGTGAACCCACGCGAGATAGTCGTCGAGTCGGAGCTGATAGTTGTCTTCCGGTTGCAGTGGATAATACTCGGCGTCGCGCTGATCCCTGAGCTTTTCGATGTATTCGCCGAAAGTCGGCACAGGCACCGCGATCCGATCGACCAGCGTATTGTTGATCGTTGCAATCAGTTCCGTGGCGCCGTTGCCGATGATGAGGTACTCAGGATCGACATGCAGCACGGTAGCCAGGTGTCTTTCGCTGGTCAGCGGGTTGCTCGACGGATAGGACTTGATCAGGCTGGGCAGGTTTTTCTGAAGATCCTGCAGCATCGCGGGCGTGGGGTAATACGGGTTGGCGATGAAGCAGAAATCGGTAATTTCGGTGGCTTTCTCGTAGCCCACCAGCTCGACAAGCGAGGGCGAGTGGGATGTTTCGTAAAAGAGATGCCGCTTGATATCCAATGATGCGGCGGGCGCCGCCGCGGGGGTGATGGTGCTCAGATGATCCTCCAGTCCGGATTTGGCGCGAGCCTGTCCGGCACGTTCCGCTCCCGCCAACCGTCCCGGTTCTATGTTCCCACGCTTGGCTTCAGTGTTCCGAGGCGATAAACTGATCTCCGTCAGCCTCTGCTTACCCAGCTCGCAAGGAGAACCGAATGAGCAAGATAACACTGAAAGTAAATGGCGGAACGCACACGGTGGATATCGACCCGTCGACTCCGCTGCTGTACATACTGCGTAACGACCTCAACCTGCACGGTCCGCGCTTCGGGTGCGGACTGGGCCAGTGCGGAGCGTGCACCGTGATCGTAAACGGAGCGGCCATCCGCTCCTGCATCACGCCGACTTCCTCAGTCAAAAGCGAAATCACCACACTCGAAGGGCTCGGCCAGCCGGGCAAGCTGCATCCGGTCCAGCAGGCCTGGATCGACGAGCAGGTTCCGCAGTGCGGCTACTGTCAGAACGGACAAATCATGACGGCCAAAGCGCTGCTGGATAAGACTCCGAATCCCACGGACTCGGAGATCCGTGACGGCATGAGCCGTACATTGTGCCGCTGCATGACCTACTACCGGATCAATTCCGCTATCAAGCGCGCGGCCAAGATCATCGCGGATGCCCGCAGGGCTTCGGAAAGGAAGGCAGTCGCATGACGATCTTCACGAAAGTTCCGAAGCAGGTTGAAGACGTATTGGAAACCTGGAACGTAGCCAATCGCCGGAGTTTCCTCAAGAGCGCGGGTCTGTTTGTTGTAAGTTTGGGCGCTGGAGCAGGCCCGTTTGTGACGGAAGCTGAGGCCCAACAGACCGCGGGTCCGGCACAGGCCGCGGCTGCGGGTCCGTATCCGGATATCGATTTCCACCAACTCGATTCCTGGATCGTCGTTCATCAGGACAACTCCGCAACGTTTTACGTCGGAAAAACGGATTTGGGTCAGGGCACCGGCACATCGTTCCGGCAGATGATGTCGGACGAAATGGACATCGCCTTCGACAAGACCGCCTGCATCATGGGCAGCACGGACAACACGGTCGACCAGGGCGGTTCCGGCGGTTCGACCGCGATCGAGCGGGAGACCTGGCCGATGCGGCGCGTCGCCGCCGAGGCTCGCCGGGTGCTGTTGGAAATGGGATCTACTCGGCTCGGTGTGCCGGTCGACCAACTTACGGTGACCGATGGCGTGATCTCTGTAAAAGGCGACGCTTCGAAGCGCCTAACCTATGGCGAGTTGATCGGCGGCAAAAGATTCAACGTCACCCTGACCGGGAATAACACCGCCGCTACCACCGGCATTGCCAAAGTCAAGCCGCTGCAGGAATTCAAGATGATCGGCCGGTCGCCGGACCGCTATGACATTCCCCCTAAGGTGGATGGCTCTCTGAAATGGGCCGTTGACATGAAGTTGCCAGGCATGGTCCATGCGCGCAATGTGAAGCCGCCGTTCGCCTGCGCCAAGCTGACCGGCATCGATGAATCGTCGGTGAAGAACATACCGGGTTTCATCAAAGTTCTGAGCAAGGGAAACTACGTCGCGGTCGTTTGCGAACGCGAGGAGCAGGCAATCAACGCGTCCCGAGCGCTTAAGACAACTTGGGAGAAGCCGCCCGTAGCTCCCTTCCCTTCATCCGACGACCTGTTCAAATTTATTCGCGAGGCAAAGCCCACTTCGGCTTCCAAGCCGATTGTCGTCGGAACACCGGATGCGGCTTTCACCGGTGCGACAACAATCCTCGAAGCCGACTACGAAATTCCGTTCCAGGGACACACCGCGATCGCGCCTGCTCACGCTGTGGCCGATCCTTCGAACGGCCAGATGACGATCTACTCCAACGACATGAAGTCCTACGGCATGCGGACCGGAGTCGCGGCTTTCCTGGGAGTGCCGCGGGAAAAGGTGCGTGTTCTTTGGATGGACGGGCCGCAGGGATACGGCCGCACCGCTGCCGAAGATGCCGGATACGAAGCTGCCTGGCTCGCCACGCAGCTGGGCCGGCCGGTTCGTATGCAGTGGATGCGGAACGAAGAGACGGCTTGGGACACGAAAGGACCGGCGTTCGCCGTGAAGATGCGCGGCGGGCTGGACGCCCAGGGCCGCCTGGTGGCATACGAATACAACGCCAAGGCCGTCGACTACAACCACGTCGGCTACAACGAAGCCGATACGGTACTGGTTGCACAGCTCATGGGGTCGAGACGCGCCAATCCTTCTCGAGGCGGCGGGGCCACTCCTTCGGAGATGTATGAAATACCGAATCGCAGGATGACAGCCGAAGTCGTCAGCCTGCCGCTTCCCTGGGAGACACCTCTTCGCACCGGAAACCTGCGCGATCCGAACGGCCCGCAGTCGACATTCCCGGCGGAGTCTTTCATCGACGAACTCGCTGCAGCGGCTAAAGCCGACCCGTACGATTTCCGGATGAAAATGCTCACAGCGAGCACGACGGATGACAACGCATTCCGCCGCGCGCGTTCGATCGCGGTCCTCAAAGCTGCGGCGGAAGCGTATGGCTGGGACAGCCGACCTTCACCGAAGCCTCTCGGCACGGGAGACATTCTGACCGGACGCGGTATCGCATACGGTTTCCGCGGCTCCACCATGGTTGCCGAAATCGCCGAGGTCGAGGTGAATCGACGCACCGGCCACGTCTGGGCGAAGCGGCTGGTCTGCGCGCATGATTGCGGGCTGGTGGTCAATCCGCAGAGCCTGCGTCACACCATCGAGGGCGCCATGCTCCACGCCCTGAGCCGCGCGATCCACGAGGAAGTGCAGTTCGACACCGAAAAGGTCACTAGCGTGGATTGGATCTCTCATCCCAGCCTCACACACCTCGACGTACCGGAAAGGATTGACGTGATCCTCGTAAACGGAGACCCGAATCCGAACCGGCCCGATCTCGCTCCCTATGGAGCCGGAGAAGCGTCGTGCAAACCGATGCTCGCTGCGATTGCCAACGCGATTCACGATGCGACCGGCGTTCGTATCCGCCGGGTGCCGTTCCGAGATGCTCGGGTACTGGCCGCGTTGAACGCCGCACGCGTGTAGCGCGTCCGTTCAGTTGTCGGACAGTTTTTCCAGCTTATCGATTACGAGAACCTCGATTCGCATCCGGGTTCCTTCCAGCTTCAGTCCGAGTTGCTGCTGGATCGCCGTGTAAATATCCGGCGGAGCATCGGCTTTTTCGCCTGGCGCCAATGCATTCGTGTTGGTCGTCGTAGCGGTGAGGAGTTGGTCCGGCGTCCACACCAGTGAAAATTCGTATTTGTCGGTGAGGCCCGTTTGGTTGACTACTGGACGATCCACGGCAGCGCTCTGCAGAATTCTGCAGAGATCGTCCATGGTTTCGTTATTCAGCAAAACGCTCCCCGGTCCGCGGAAGATGATGCCGTTCGTCGCGCTCTTCGACTCGTTCTTTGAGATCTTCAGCCCTCTTTTCGCCACGACGAGTGTATAGACACCAAGTTCCTTCTGGTCTTTGTGCGCAGCCAGTTGAAAACGATCCGCCAGAAGCTTCCGCAGCATGACCTTCAACTGCTCCTCGTTGGGCTGACCTTCTCCTTCCGCTTTTGCCGTAATATCGTATCGCTCATTTGTAAACCATCCCGGCGCGCCGACGATCTGGTGAGAATCGACATCATAAATAAACTTCATGAGATCCGCCAGAGTCACGCCGACAAAGGAAACATTGCCGCCCTGAATGCGGCTGCCCCGGCGCTTTCGTCAGCGGGGGTCAGCTTGATCGCCGCAACTTCAAAGGCCGGATCGGCGGAGACCAAAGGCTTCGGCGGAGTCGGCGGCTTCCGGAGTTCCCAAGCCTGGTCTTCGCTGACGCGCTTCAGCGTCCACGTGATGGGGACCGAAAAACCTTTAAGCGTACCCGTCATCGAACTGCCGTCCGCGCTGAGCTTCGCCTGATACTCCGCGCCGATCCCCGGTATGCTCACCTTGATCACGGAGCCCTGTAGGTTCAGAGTGACGGGAAAGACCAGATACGTCTGGTCGATGCTGTAGAAATTCCCTTTGATGAGATTTCCGTCCGACGAGGTGATCTTAATAACGGTCCGCAGTTCCTCTTTGGTGTCGGGATTCGTGACCATACCCTGCCAGGTACCGGTAAGGTTTTGCGCGGGCAGGTTCTGCCCAACTAACCCGTTCAGCACGAAAATAGTGATCGCAATCAGGCGCCAATCCCTTCGCGTTTCGCTCATGCAACCTCCTGATGCCGGACTGCCGACCGAACTATCACGAACAGCCAGAACGGACATACGTGCTTTTCAGACAAAGGTTCCTCAGATCGTTCGCCCTTTCTTGGACGGTACCGGCGCGAATCTGATAGGCATCCGCTTCGAAAATCTTCTATATTCAAAGGACATAGGCCAGACCGCGCCGGAACTGCTTCGCACATGGACAAGCCGGATCATCCGACTCCAGATCATTTTTACGCCCGTCGTAGAGACGAGACGCGCACCTGCGCCGCAAAGGCCTCGGCAAATTTCCGGCTTTTACGGTTCAGCGTTATCGGATTCATTGTCCTTGCCGCCGCCTTTCTTGGGGTCGGGATGCAGCTAAAGTTACCGCTGTGGCCGGCGGCTTTCCCTTTGGCCGTCGCAGTGATTTGCGCATTTCGCATGAGTTCGGCACGAAAAGAACTGTTCCGATGGGACAGTCTGGGCCGCTATTACGAAACCGGGCTCGCCAGACTCGCGAGAGACTGGGACACGCTGGACGAAGGCGCCGAGTTCGCCGACGGCCGGCATCCTTACGCCAACGATCTTTCACTATTCGGGCGCGGTTCGCTGTTTCAGCTTTTGTGCTCCGCGCGTACTCATTGCGGCCGGGAGACCCTTGCGGAGTGGATGAAAAACTCCGCCGGCGCGGAGGAGATTATCCTCCGGCAACAGGCTGTGGCCGAACTTCGCGCGGACGCGGACTTAAGGGAACGATTGGCTTCGGTGGGCGCGGCCCTGATTTCCGACTGCAAGCCGGAAACATTCCATAACTGGCTCTTCGAAAAGCGGCTTTTCCCTTCCTGGCTCGCAATCGTCGCGTGCATTTTGCCCTTAACGCTTCCTGTCGTATTCGTTTTGTGGTCGCTGAGGATCATGGACCCGTCCGGCCTTGGCCCGACCCTTCTTGCCTGGGCAGTCCTGCAGGGGATTTTCGGCGCCGTGCTCCAGAGGCGGGTGCGCTACGTTATCGACTCCGTGGCTTTGCCTTCCCTCGAGCTTCCTTTGATCTGCGATTTGCTCGCGCTGGTTGCCGGCGCGCGCTTCTCTTCGCCGAAGCTCGTCGAAATCGCGACTCGGCTGCAGCCCGCCGAGCCATGCCTGCGTAAGCTCCGCACCCTGGTAACTCTTCTGGACCAGCGTATTCGCCGCGAATGGTTCCTCCCTCTGTCGTATTTCCTGCTGTGGGGCACGCAGTTTGCCCTCGCCATCGAGCGATGGCGATTGCGGGAAGGAGACGGGGTGCCGGCATGGCTCGCTGCCATCGGAGAGTTCGAAGCGCTGATCTGCATGGCTACTTACTCTTTCGAGCATCCGGGCGATCCTTATCCGGAGGTTATCGAAGGATCCGGGGAAGTGCTGGCGCAGGGTATGGGTCATCCCTTTTTGGACGAGCACACCATTGTGAGAAATGACCTCACGCTGGACGATCGGGTTCGGTTTCTGGTGGTGAGCGGATCCAACATGTCAGGCAAAAGCACGTTTCTGCGCGCGCTGGGACTCAACACAGTGCTTGCATATATGGGTGCGCCGGTACGATGCGGGCGCCTGGTGCTGCCTGTGATGAAGGTCGCAGCCGCGATGCGAATCGAAGACGACATCACAAGCGGCAAATCGCGCTTCTATGCCGAGATGTTGCGCCTGAAACAAATGATTGAATGGTCGGCGCGCGAGCCATTGCTCTTTCTGATCGATGAAATCATGAGCGGCACCAACTCGCACGATCGGAGAATTGCAAGCGAATGGGTCGTTCAGGCTCTCATCTCGAACGGAGCGGTGGGACTGATATCCACACACGACTTGTCCCTCACGCAAATCCCGTCATCCGATCTCCCGGGGAGCAATGTACATTTTCGGGACAGCGGAAAAGATGGGGAATTGCAGTTTGACTATCAGCTCTATCCCGGTGTGCTCAAAGAATCGAATGCTCTGAACATCGCTCACCTGCTCGGAATCACCGGCGTGTCAGAGGCGGTCCCGTAGTTGAACTCCGATCCAATTCGACTGGGTAGATAATCGAAACCGGAAGGGAAAGACATGCCGGAGAAAACCCCAAACAAGGAACTCGACGAGAAGACGGCGCGGCCAGAAGTGTTGCCGACAGCTCCCGCCATCCCGAAGCCGCAGCCTGTCGAACTGGAATTCGACGAGGCCGATGCGCTGTTTCGCAAAAGAACCGACCTCTGAACGACCCACGCTACCAGGCGTTTGCCCGGCAGGTCCGATGAAACGGCGACGACATGCAAACCTCAGTCCAGCAGCTCCAGGACCGCCTCCGCAGGCCTGCCCAGCTTTACGCCCTTCGTCGTCTCCACTACTGGACGATTGAGCAGCACCGGATTCTCCGCAAGGAAATCAACGATCTGTTCCTCCGTCCATTTCGGATTCGCCAGATCCAGATCGCCATATCGTTTCTCCCTCGTGCGCAGGAAGTCGCGTGCGCCTGACCCGGACCGCTTCACCATTGCGGCCAGTTGCTCCCGTCTGGGAGGCGTTTTCAGGTACTCGATGATTTCCGGTTCGATGCCGTGTTCCCGCAGCAGAGCCAGAGCGTTGCGTGAAGTGCCGCAGTTCGGGTTGTGAAATATCTTGACGTCCCTGGAGGCCATGATCTTCAGCCTGGCGAAAGTATCGCTCCGCCGTGTTCAACCAACCTCGTGTGGAGGTCCGGCTCGGTCACAACGCGGAGGACGACTTCGGCGGGGTTGCTCCGGCTCTTGCCTGAACGTGCTCGAAGCCGGAAGTAACCGAGCGACGCCAGTTCCCGCTGGAGATCATCTCTCTGGCCCGACCGGGACGGGTCGTTTTGCGCACCAGATCCCGGCCTGCCTCACGGACGCCTTTCTCAAGCTGACAGGTACGGTTGAGCCTCGGTACCGGCTGGGCGGGCCGCATTGTCCGGAGAAAGTGCGCCATGCTCTGCATCATGCATGGGGGTTTCAACACGCTGGCTGGCGAATTGCTGAAATCGTGAGGGGAAAAACTATGTCATTTCGATTTCTGCGGCTGGCTGCGCTCCCTGCAATCGCGCAGATTGCGCTTTACGGGCAGGCAATTTCGTTTCTGGCACCGGTTTACACAGTGGTTAACCCATGACCGGCGGCGCTGCGGTGCTCGGCAATGGAGACGGCACGTTTGGAGCTCAAGTGCCGATCGGTATTCCCGGATTTGCGGTTGTGTATTCGAACCCGGCCGATCTCAACGGCGACGGAAAGATCGATCTGCTGGGGACGTGCGGCGCGAACCAGGCTATCTGCGTCGCTTTCGGCAACGGTGACGGCACATTCGGGCCATCCGTCGCAAACACCGGGTTCGTCACCGGCTACTACAGTGCGGCGGATTTCAACGGCGATGGAAAGATGGATCTCATCATCAGCGGAGGAGTGCTTCCTGGGCACGGAGACGGCACCTTCGGCCCGCCCGTGTTCTTCAACTATAATGCGCTCGAGTTGCCAGGAGACTTCAATCGCGATGGCCGCGTGGATGTCGTGGAAGCGGACAGCGTCTTTAACGCCGTTCTGCACGGCGGAGTATGATTTTGTGCTGGCGCGGGAGTGAGAACCGTCTGCCCCTCGCCAATCAAGGTGCGATAGATACTAAGTTGCAGAAATTAGAGTACCCCGATTCTCAATGCCGCTTGGTGACGCGCGCGGTTCAGAAAAAGTTTATGAACCGTGACCGTGAGGGAGCGGCACACACAAACTTTCGCAATTAGATACCAGCAGCGTTTGGGCACTGCGACTTTGGTTTGGCCAGGTACAAAATTAAATTGTGGCTGACTCTGTACTCGTATTTGCGCGGATCCTGACAGAAGGCGAGCGATGACGAAATACGAAATTATTTTATACTGGAGCGTGGATGACGAGTCGTTTATTGCTGAAGTCCCTGAACAGGCTGGGTGTGCAGCAGACGGCACGACTCGCCAGGAGGCACTCGCCAACGCCGAGGTTGTGATCGCAGAATGGATGGAAACCGCCCGGCACTTGGGACGCCCCGTTCCCGAGCCCAGGGGCAGATTACTTTTCGCGTAATCCAGATCAACAGTAACTCATTCGTCTGAGTTTTCTTCGTCGTCTTCCGGCACTCCGGCGGCTTCGGCCTGGGCTGCGAGTTCCTCTTCTGAGATCTCTGAGTCGAGGATCTGGAGGGCCTCTTCTTCGTAGGCGGCTGGGACCACCAGACGAAGCTCTATGCCTCCCAGAGACAAATATTCGTTCTGGAGCTGGTAAGGAATCTCGGCGCTTTCGAGCAGGCCTCGGGCGAGATTCGCCTCCTCGTAGACGCTGTAAGTAGCGATCAGTACCAGTTCGGCGCCCGGGGCCGTCTGATGCGTGACGGCCTCTTCTTCCACGGCTTCTTCAACCGCAGGAGCGTTTAGTCCGCGGTGAGTTACTTCTTCGTCATAACAGCCTCGCGCTGTTTCGACGAGGTCGTCCCGATTCGTGGCAAGCAGCGCGTCATCGGACAGAAGCTCAAAGTGGCGGCGGAAATCTTCGAGGTTGACGTCCACAAATGCCTATCGCGTTGCAACTACCTGCGGGGGCGCCGGAACGGTCAGGCTGGTGACCGGCTTGTCTTTGTCCTTGGGTTCGTAATAAGCGATCCAACGTCCGCAGCAGGCGATGCCGATCCAAAGGCACAGTGAGCTGATCGCCGCCGCTTTGGCAATGCCCGGGATTTTCGGCGCTTTATCGAGCGCCTCCGGATTACGATAGACGCCGCGGAAAACAATGGAGTGTATGATCACCAGGATCAGCAGCGACATCTTCATCTGGAAATAGGGATTGCCGTAATACTTGTCCATCTCGGATGTGGCGAGGAGAAGTCCCATGGCCACCATGATGGTGAGGCCAAGGTGCTTCCACGGACGCAGTGTCTTGACCACATCCGCAATCGGAGTCGACTTCATCGCCAGTCCCAGGATGCGGAGGTCCGTCATGAGGATCAATCCGCCGAACATGGCGATCGTGGCGAGGTGAGTCGACAGGATCATCGGATAGGTATAACCCGATTCGCGGATATATGTGAGAAAGCCTATGCTCTGAATCTGATGGCTGATTTCGGCAACACTCATGAAGCCTCCCTTTTAAACGAACGAAATCCAGATGCCGCCGAACGGAACCAATACCCACAGAAAGAGTGAAACGACTGCCACAAGTTTTGCGGTGGACGGCGAAGGATTGGATCGAGCGACCCGGTTGTGGATCGTGTAGTTATATATGATCGCCAGCACGAGCACGGCGATCTTGAACTGGAACCCGGTGTTGTAGATATAACGGATCGGATCCGAGGAGAAGATCAGCAGGCCGGATGTGATCACGATGATCAGGCCTGCGAGCGTCCACAGGCTGGTGTCTTTCACAAGCTGGCCCGGATTGGTCCGCTTCAAGGCCAGGCCGAGAAGCCGGAGATCCACCAGAGCGATCAAGCCGATCGAGAGCGCAAAAGACGTAATGTGGAAGCACTCGGTCAGGGGAAAGGCCCATTCGTTGGAGTTGAGCGGATTGGCGTTCAGATCGTATATCAGCATATTCAGACTCCCGATTGTATTAGATTTCTCCGCATCTGCATCGCGAGGACGACGCTCGCCGCAAACGTCAGCGCTCCGTTCGTTACGTGCAGCACGCCCGTAACGATCAGGCCCATATTATTCTCCGATGAAATCAGCAGAACCATGTAAACAGCGAACCCCAACAACACCTGCACTCCCGTGAAGATGACCAGCGCCAGCGCGGCGGGGCGAAGAGCAGGATGATCCGGATACTGCCGGAGCACAAACACACCGGCCACGAGCGCGACGAGAAGAACGATAAATGCATCGAGAATATGCCAGACGACGCCCATGGCGTTGTGACGGAAAGACGCGCCGAGTGCGATCTGAATCAGCACAAAAACCGGAACCGCGATCCCCAGTGGGCGCAGCGGTCCCCATGGACTCTCGACCGGCGTGGGTCCGGTCTGCCAGCTTTTCGAAGTGACCACGGCGGTCACGACCACGACCGAAAAAAAGATCGGCGATATCAGGGCATGCGCGATGGGGACGCTGATGGAAGCGATTTCCAAAATCGCGCTCACTCCGATCACGCCCAGCAGGGGTTTGTTGGACGAAGCCATGAACCAGGCAAGTACACAGGTGATGAGAATCAGCGCCAGGCCGGCGGTGACATGCGCTTCTTTCATCACGGGGGCTGTCACTGTTGAAGGCGTCGCAGCGCCGGGAAACGTTCTGATTTCGCTCGTGAGGCAGGCGCCGAGAACGATCACAGCTGAAATGCACAGGGCGAGGAGAACAGCGCAGCGGTGTGCCCATGGATTCGTCATAGGTGCAGGAATCCGAACAACTGAGCGTGAATCCCGAACGGCGGCTCGATATAGCCGATGCCGCGGCCCATGCACGCAATGCCGGTCCAAAGCAGGAGCGAGAGACCGGCAGCCAGCTTTGCGCGGCCCGGAATGCCGCCGCGGTCAAATTCCGGAGCTTTGTTGTAGACGCTTCCGTGAAAAGTTACAGCATGCACGGCGACCAGGATGAACAGGGTGATCTTGGCGCGGAAAAACGCGTTGTAGTAATACTCTTCCGCTTTGCAACAAAACAAAAGGATTCCGCAGGTGGCCGCGAGAGCAAACCCGTAACGCTTGGGAATGCGGAGCTGATCCATCAGATCCGCGACGGGACGGCCGCGAAAGGCGATGCCGAGGATTCGCAGGTCGGTCATCAGGATCATGCCGCCGAAAAAGGCAATTGCGATCATGTGGAGCGACAGAATCGTCGGGTAAACGTAACCCGAGCCGCGGAGATAGGTGAAAAAGTCCGTAGCCTGTATCCAGAGAGCGAGAGAGAGCAGCATATTCAGATCTGATGGATATCGAGAGTGGGGTTGATGAACCCGATGAAGATTCCGCCGAATACGACGCACGCCCACAACGCCAGGGATACGCACGCGACCAACTTGCCACTCGCGGGAGCATCCGCCATCGCCGTTTTGCGATGGACCGTGTAATTAAATACGATCGCCAGCACCAGGAAAAGCATCTTGAGGTCGAAAGCATAGTTCAGGTAGTACATGTCGGGATCCGACGAGAACAGCATCAGGCCGGTCAGGACCATCAGGATCAGACCGCCGAGGGTCCAGAAAAAAGTATCTTTGAGGATCTGGGCGGGTTTTTCGCGCCGCATGCCCCAGCCGAGGAGGCGGAAATCCACAAGGGCGATGGTGCCGACGGAAAAAGCGAAACCTACTATATGGAAACACTCAAGAATCGGAAAAGATAAGGCCGATTCATTGAGCGGGTTTTCGATCAGCAGCATTGCTTGTCGGTTCTCTGTGACGGGTAGTTGTTCCGGTTTCTGAACCGTCTGAAACTCTATCATGGGCCTTGCTTCGATTGCTACCTCTGCAGGTCACCAAATCGTCTGGTTACAGTGCGTTACCAAGACACATCGACTTCGGTAACCCGCTGAATTCAGTACGTTTTCAGCCGTCACTGACGCGTCACAATCCGGGCTTTACCTTATGGTCCGCCGGTTGCGCGGCAAATCGCTGCTAGGGTCTCAATAGACACAACCAAATGCGAACTTCTCTTTTCAGTCTTCTCATGGTCCTCCCGTCAATGGTTTTCGCGGCGACGACCGGGACTATCTCAGGTACGATTACCGACACCAGCGGCGCCGGCATCCCTTCCGTCTCGATCACCATCACGAACACGGCTCAGGGGCTCAAGACAAAGGTTACAGCCGATGAGCATGGCGACTACCTCTTTCCCAGCGTTCCCGTCGGCACATACGACATCCTTTTTGAAGCCAAAGGTTTCCGTGCGGAAAAACGAACCGACTTGGTTGTGGACACGAACGCAGCCGTCAGGCAGAGCCTGACGCTCCAGGTGGCCGAACAAACACAGGAACTCACGGTCAGCGATACGGCAAGCGATGTCGAGGTTCACGTCGAGACGGCCAGCACACAGATGGGCGACGTGGTAGGCGGGAAAACGATGACTGACGTCGCGCTCAACGGTCGCAGCTTCACCGATCTTCTGGCTCTCCAGCCCGGCATCGTCCCCATGTCGACCCAGACCGGCGATTCGGTCATCATGGCTGGAGCCTCGGTTCAGATAGCGCCGTCCGGCGGGCTGAACGCCGGTAATCAGTCGATCAGCGGCCAGCGCGAAGACGCCAACGGCTACCTCGTCAATGGCGGGGACGTCAAAGAGTTGATGAACGGCGGAACCACAATTATTCCCGATCTCGACTCGATCGCCGAATTCCGGGTTCTCACGAACAACTTCGACGCCGAGTTCGGAAATTACAGCGGCGGCATCGTCAATGTGATCACCAAATCCGGCGCGAACCAAATACACGGCAGCGCCTTCGAATTTCTGCGTAATACCGATCTCGACGCTCGGAACTTCTTCTCCCCGGAGCGCAGTTTCTACCGTCAGAACCAGTTTGGCGGCACAGTCGGAGGCCCGATCCGGAAAAACAAGATTTTCTACTTCGGCGATTACCAGGGAACCCGCGGCAACCAGGGAATCGACACCGGTCTGATCGCCGTCCCCAGCATCCAGGAACGCACCGGCGACCTGAGCGGCATCGCCAGCCAGCTCACCGGCACCGTCAGCGGACCTTATATCGCCAATATTCTTCAGCAGAGACTTGGCTATGGCGTCACGGCCGACGAACCTTATTACGCCCCCGGCTGCACCTCAAACACTCAGTGCGTGTTTCCCAACGCCAGCATTCCATCGTACGCCTGGTCGTCGCCGGCCCAGCACCTGCTGCAATACATCCCCCTGCCGAATGTCGGCTCCAGCGAATTTTCGACCGCGTCAGTAGGGCAAACCACGCGCGACGACAAAGGAAGCTTTCGCTTTGATGCCAATACGGACCATTACGGCACGTTTTCGTCCTACTATTTCTTTGACGACTTCACGGTAAACAATCCCTATCCGACCGGCCAGGGCGGCGCCAGCGTGCCCGGGTTCAATGCCCTCAATCTCGGCCGGGGGCAACTCGTCAATTTCACCCACACGAGGGCCTTTGGCGCAACCTCCGTCAACGAATTTCACCTGAGCTTTATGCGTGACGCCAACAACGTCGGGCAACCTGACGGAGGCGTTGGCCCCAGCCTGGCATCGCAGGGTTTCGTTACCGGCGCGCACTCGACGGGGATTTTCCCGCTCGACCCCTCGATCGAAGGAATCGAGACCGTCTCATTCAATTCGTTCTCGATGGGAGTGCCGACAACGACTCTGAAGCAGTGGAACAATACTTACGGCTTGAACGACAACTTTTCCCGAGTCCTCGGCGACCATTCGCTCAAAGCCGGTTTCGAGGCGACCTATGAACAGGTGAACGTCACTCCGAATCCGATATTCAACGGCTCATTCCAATTCCAGGGACAGGAAACCGGCTCCGACTTCGCGGACTTCCTGATCGGAACGCCTTTCTTCTACAATCAGCAGGATTCGCAGTCTTACTATATACGGCACAGATACCAGGGCGCTTTCGCACAGGACAGCTGGCGTATACGGCCGAATCTGACTTTCAACTATGGTGTGCGTTACGACCACATGGAATTCTGGTCGGAAAAATACAACCAGATTCCCACATACATGCCGGGTGAGCAATCGGTCGTCTATCCGAATGCGCCGGTGAGCCTCGTCTATCCCGGCGATCCCGGCGTCCCCAATACGCTCGTGCCATCGAAAAACAGCTTTTCGCCGCGCGTTGGCCTCGCTTGGTCGCCCGGCGACCTGCCTGGCTTCCTCAACAAAATTACCGGCGGAGCCGGGAAAACCAGCATTCGCGCGGGCTACGGCATCTTCGAATCCGTGATCGAGGGCAACGTCATGGCGATCGACGAGCCACAGCCTCCCTACGGTCTGAGCTATACCAGCCCGGCGCCACCGCTCTTCGATCAACCGTTCGTGGCGGCGGCAGATGGCACGTTCCTCGGCAACCCGTATCCGTTCGCGTTTCCTCCGTTGAATGCGACAGCCACTCATCCCAATACCACCCAGCCATTCGAGGCATTCCTTCCGCAAAACGGCATGACAACGCCGGTACCGTGGAACACGTATCCGTACAACGAGAATTACTTCCTCTCGATCCAACGCCAGATCACAGAGAATACGCTGTTCAGCATCAGCTATGTGGGTTCGCAGGCCCATCACCTGCTGCTCGTTTACTCAGCTAACCCCGGTAACCCGGCGCTCTGTTTGCAGCTCAGCGTTCCGTATGGCCAGCCGGGGTCCATTCTTGCGCAGGGCACGCAGCCCTGCGGCCCCGGCCTTGAGAACAACACGTTCCTTTTGGCCAACGGCCAGACGCTTAATGGAACACGCGGGCCTCTGGGGCCGGACTACGGAAACGACGATTACGACTCCACCGTCGGCAACTCAAACTACAATTCCCTGCAAGTCAGTTTTCGGCACGCGGGCAAGGGCTATAACTTCTCTCTCAACTACACGTGGAGCAAGTCGATCGATCAGGCATCGAGCATTTCCGATACCGGCAACCCGTTCGACCTCTCTTCCACCCGCGCTCTCTCGGCCTTCGACCTCACCCATAACTTTGTCGCCAGCTACACGGTGAACCTTCCTTTGGATCGTTTCTCCAGCCACTGGCGGTCTGTAACCAGCGGCTGGCAGCTTAGCGGAATCACCCGCATGACCACGGGCTTCCCGGTGACGCTGCACGAAGACGGCGACAACTCTCTGCAGGGAAGCAGCCCCAACGGCGTCAACAATCACTATCTCGATACGCCGGACTATAACGGGCTGCCGCTTCAAATCAACTCCAACCCGCGCAACGGGCAACCCTACTTCAATATCGCGGCATTCAGCCAAAATGCGCTGGGCGAGCCCGGGACCGCCTCGCGGCGTTCGTTCTACGGGCCGGGCGAGATGAACTTCGATCTGGCCGTACTGCGTAACTTCAAGATCACCGAGAAGAAGCAGCTCCAGTTTCGCTTCGAGGCGTTCAACGCCTTCAATCATGCACAGTTCTTCGGCCCCGCGGCGGTGCAGGGGGAGATCCTCGATGCCAACTTCGGCCAGGTGATTAAGGCGCAGCCGCCGCGCCTGGTGCAAATCGCGCTGAAGTACACATTCTGACCGCGACGACTTCAAACGAGACGGCGGCTTAAATGGCGCCTTGAGGCGCCCGATGTGGCTGGAGGGTGTTGCCATATGAGAAAACGGGTTCGGCGGATTCCGGCGGGGCTGCTGATCCCGGCCGTCGTTTTGCTGGCGGGAGCTCGCCCCATACTCGCGCATCACGCTTTTGCGGCGGAATACGATGCGAACCGAAAGGTGCTTCTCACCGGCAACGTGACGAGGATCGAATGGGCTAATCCCCATGCCCATTTCTTTCTCGACGTGAGAGACGGCGGCGGAAAGGTATCAACCTGGGATTTGGAACTGGCAAGTCCCAACACCCTGGAACGCGGCGGATGGACCAGGAAGTCCCTGAAGATTGGCGATGTGGTGACGGTAAGTGGCTATCTCGCCAAAGACGGCACTAATCTCGCGCACGCTCGCGATATCCGGCTGTCCGATGGTCGCAGGGTGCTTGTGGGTTCCGCGCCGGATAGCGTTCCGACGCAATAGAAAAGGTAAATGAGATAACTTTCTCTCTTCGGAGTTCTCCTTGATCGCCGGGCCGTTGATAACGGCTTTTGTCGCGATGTTCGGTTTTGTGCCGATGGCGATCTCGACTTCCACCGGCGCGGAGGTACAGCGCCCGCTGGCAAGTGTTGTCATCGGTGGATTGTTTACGTCGACGATGCTGACGCTGTTTCTCTTGCCGGTGCTTTACGGCTGGGTGTTTCGCGACCGGAAGGTGGAGCCGGCATAAACCCGGCCTCGACGGAAACTACTTTGCATCCTCGATCGTGAGGGGCTCACCCTTCGGGTCACCGGCGAACATTTTGGCGGAATCGTAGAATCCCGCAGTGGTCAGGTGGATCTGCACTTCTTTCTTCTCTTTGTTCTCCCAGAACCAGCCGTGAATTCCGTTGGTCGGCGCGGTGAAGGAACCGAAGGAGTGATCCCGGCCGACTTTGTTGTCCAACTCGTAGCTCTCGAAATAGTCGGGACGCGGTTTCTGATCCGGCTCGCCGTGGAACTCGAATTGAACTTTGCCGGTGGCCTTCCATGCGTAGAGCATCTCCGCGCCCTTCTGCATGTGATATTTGATTTCGACGCCTTCTCCCGGCCCCAGGGCGAGGTCCTCGGAGTCAACCTTATAGGTACCTGGCTGCGCGGTGAAGATCCCGGCTACAACGGGCGTTGCCCGCCCCGCGGCGCCGTTGCTTGTTTCGGCAGCTTTGGAAAGTCCCATCAAACCCAGAGCTTTACCGGTTCGCAGGGGATCGATACCGAATTCGGCGGGCAAGACCACCGTAAACAGGATGACAAGCGCACCGGCCAGAGCGATCAGCGTCGCTTTCACAATGGCGCCGGTAGGAGGCGCTGCAACCAGGGGAAGGCTTTGTTCTTCAGTCATGATTTCTGCCTGTGCGGCCTTTTGTCTATGCGGAGACGAAATATCCCGTGATTTGATAGCCGACAAGGACCATCCCGACGGCCATAAGAGCGGTGTTGGCGGCGAAAGCATAGCGGTAAAACCCGCTGTGAGTTCGCCAGAAGCTCAGCGCGAGCACCACGACTGTCAGCGCCAGAATTTGGCCGATTTCCACGCCAACGTTGAAGCTGACGATGTTTGTTATCAATCCATTTCGGGCGAGATCCAGCTCCTGAAGTTTGGTCGCCAGGCCAAAGCCGTGGAACAGGCCGAATATCAGAACGGCAACTTTGGTGTTGGGCCGGAAGCCAAAGAGGCGCCTGAAGCCATCCATATTGTCGAAGGCTTTGTAGACCACCGAGAGGCCGATGATGGCATCAATAATGTATGAATTCGCGTGGATGCCGCCGAACACGCCGGCGAGCAGGGTAATACTGTGTCCGACGGTGAAGAGGCTGACGTAGAGAACGATGTCCTTCAGCCGGTAAAGGAAAAAAACGACTCCGACCAGGAAAGCCAAATGATCATAGCCGGTCACCATGTGCTTGGCGCCGAGGTAGACGAAGGGCGCGATCGCCGCGCCTTTAGTCGACTGCACAAAACCGGCGTCCCGCTTCGAGACGTTATGCGCGGCGGCGGGAGTGGGGAACAACAGCCCGGCGACAAAGAGCAAAATTGTGAGGCATAATCCGATACGGTTGAGCATTTTCCCCCGGTCCCGATTGCAGGAGTCTACCATGCAGAGACTCCATCCAAGCCTTTATGGGCAGTAAACTCATGGTCAGTGACCGATACTCCACGTCACTGACCGAATATGACGCCGGGATGATTGCGTAATCTGGCGGAGTACTCGTACTCTGAAGGGTCCGGCAGCACCAGTCCGACTGCATCACAGGAGGCCATCCCCATGAAGTCCAGACGAGCACTTCCTTTATCCCTTGCCTGCACCGGAGTTTTCCTCTTTTTGGCGGGACCGTCGGAGGCGCAGGCACCGGCGCGAACACCGGGGCGTGGCGGCGCTCGCCAGGTTGTCGAAGCTGGCGTTGTTGAAGCAAATCTCGCACAGTTGATGAAGGGCATCCTGTTCCCCAACTCGAACGTCATTTTCTTCGCCCAGAGCGACGACCCCGCGAAAGTGGCGCCCGCGAAGGATCCTTCCGTCGCAACAGATCCACTGGCCGATACGTATGGAAAATGGCAGGCGGTGGAAAACAGTGCTCTGGCGCTGGCCGAGGCGGCGAACCTGCTGACCATTCCAGGGCGCAAGTGCTCGAATGGACTGCCGGTTCCCATGAACAATCCGGACTGGGCCAAATTCGTTCAGGGACTGCGGGATGCGGGCATGAAAGCTTATAAAGCGGCGCAGTCGAAGGACATGGACAAGATTTTGGATGCCGCCGACACAATGACGACTGCCTGCGCCAACTGCCATGAGAAATACCGCGAGAAGCCCACTCTGGCCGACCGCTGCAAGTAGCGCACCCTGTCTGAGTACCACGTTCTTATTGAGATATCGTGTAAGAGGGATCCATGAGAAAAGCAACTTTATTACTGCTGCCGGTACTCGGCGTGTCGTTGTTTGGGCAAGCATTGTTCGGGCAGGCGCTGAAGGTGCAGCCGGAGGCCAATCCGTCGGGACCGAACAGTTCGCAGGTGAACTGGTCGGTGACAAAGGATGGCAATGCCCTGATGAGCTGGGTCGAGTCGGATGAACTGAAATACGCGATCCGGCGCGGCGGGCAATGGTCCGAGGTGCGAACGATCGCGTCGCATCGGCACTTTTTCCATCACCCGGCGGAGTTGCCGGAAGTAATCTCGCTGCCGGGCGGATCGCTCGTCGCGCACTGGATCGAGGCGCCCAAGACCGAGAGTGAAGCTGAGTTCGTCTATGTCTCCGCATCCCGCGACGGCATCAAGTGGACGACGCCGGTGATGGCGCATCACGATCACAGCGAAGTGGAACACGGATTGGCATCGATGGCGTCCAGCGGAAACAGAGAAGCGTCGCTTTTCTGGCTGCAGGCTTCGCCCAAGGGGCCGGAAGCGCCTACCGCACTGATGCGCACCGTAATCGGCGCGGACGGAAGTGAAATCAGGGAAGAGACTCTCGCGCCGGATGTTTGCGAATGCTGTCCAACCGCGGTTGCGAAGACCACGCGAGGCCTGCTGGTGGCGTATCGCGCGCACACGAAAGACGATATCCGCGACATCGCCGTCACGCGTCTCGAAAGCGGCCGCTGGACATCGCCGAAGATCGTTTACCCCGACAAGTGGCAGGTGGATGCATGCCCGGTGAATGCCGCTTCAGTGGCCGCGAAGGGCGATCAGGTAGCACTTTCGTGGTACACATCGTCAGGCGACAAGCCGCGCGTGGAACTGGCGATGTCCACCGATTCCGGGGCCACATTCAGCAAGGCCACCATTGTCAGCACCGGGCAATCGTACGGATACACTTCGATTGCGATCGACGATGCAGGCGGGGCTTTTGTGTCGTGGCTGGAGCGCGGAGGCGACGGAGCAAAGGTTCTGGTTCGCCATATTTCCGCCGATGGATCCGCCGGCCCGGTAGCGCAGGTTGCGGCGGGAACGCGAAAGAGCCTGGGGTATCCGAGACTCGTGCGGGCGGGCAACGAAACGTGGATCGCCTGGAATACAGATTCGAAGGTTCAAACGGCGAAATTGGGGCTCTGATTACCGGAGCCAGATCGCCCAGACTGTGTCCACCGTTGCGTGCGTGATCGACGACGCCAATAAACGGCGCTTTGCCAGCCATGCGCGTCCGTAGAAAACGCCGGCAACCGCGGCCAGAATCACATAACGCCAGTTGAAATATGCCGCGCGCTTGTTGAAGTGCGCGAGCCCGAACAAAAGCGACACAATCGCCAGCGCGCGATTCGTGCCGAGATGCCGTTCAAGCATATTGAGCATCAGTCCGCGAAAGAAAAGTTCCTCGGGCATGGCGACGAAGAGCAGAGTAAACAGCCATCCGGCGGCGAATTCCGCAGGGCTGCTCAGCGTTCGATGGAGGTGCAGAAACCGCAGCGCGAAACCAAGCAGGATCGCAATCGGTGCGAACCAGAGAAACTCGCGCAGTCCGATGGCCATGTCGGATCGCTTCAGACGAAAATCGAACCCAATGCGGGAGATGGGCCGGACGACAAGATAGCCGTAAAGACCCACGTCGACAAAAAGTAATTTCGGTATTGCGGTGAGCCCCGCGACGGGCCATGCCTGGTCGAAGAAGTGGAAGTCGACCGAAATGCCGAGAATAGCGAGCACCAACCAGTCGCGCCAACCCGGTTTGCCTTTCGCGGATTGCAGGAGCAGAGTCACTGCCATCACCACAGCAGTCATTCCCAGACACATACTCCAGCGAAAAACACCATTCGGGAGAGCGAAGACGACGTACGCCACGATCAACAGGAGGGGCGCGAGTAACTGCGCAACCGCGGAGTGCAGATGGTTTCTGAGCCAATTATCGAAGCCGAATCCGAAAGCCCAATACGGCGCGAGAAGAAGCGCGACGCTGGCGATGAAAGCGGGTTGAGTCGTTACGCCGAAATGTTTCGCGACGAACCAGAGGCAGGCGAGAAGTGTAATGAAACCCACGACCGGAACGGCGATGGAACGATTCATGGAGAGAAGACTAACATTGCCGATTGACAGAAGATTACAGTTCGCGGCGCAACGAGTCGGTGGCTCGCTCGTCTGAAGAAGTGAAGGAGTTCGATTACTTATTTTATGACTGCAAAATCGTTACTTATCGTTGGAGCGCTGGGTCTTGCCAGCCTGGGTATTGCCAGTGCAAAATCTTATGACATTACACTGAGTTCGCCGACGATGGCGGGGAACACTCAGCTGAAGCCAGGCGAGTACAAAGTCAAGCTGCAGGGCACACAGGCTGTTTTCACCGATGTGCAGACGGACAAGAGCTGGACGGTTCCGGCGAAGGTCGAGAACAACGCCACCAGGTTCGGCGAAACCAGAGTGGAAAGCTCCACGCAGGGCGATATGGCTCATATTCATTCGATCGACTTGGGCGGATCCAACACCAAAGTTGAATTCGGCCAGTAGCGTCGCGGCATTCACGAGGCGAAGGGCAGGTCACAAGAGACGGTGACCTGCCCCGCCAACTTCACGGATATTTGACTCGTCGGCGAGCGTGAAGAGGGCGGCAATGATTCGTTCGCAGTCTTCCGCGCGGTTCAACGTGCCGGCAAGGACGCTGCCTTCATCGGGTTTGAGATAAACATAATCCGCAACTTTATCTTTTTCAAAATCGCCTGTCTGATTTTCAATTCCCAAAGCTTCGGCGCCCGCGCGCGTTGCAAGAAATAACATCTGAGCCGGTGTCAGGACAATTGGTTCGCGCGCTACGCGCTGCATCAGATAAGCCTGCAGCCCTTCTTTGAGCATCCCGAATCCCGTACCGGCCCCGACATCGGTTCCCAGGGTAAATCGCACATTGGCGTCAATGTGACGCCGCATGGGAAAGATCCCGCTTCCCAGCGCGGCATTACTGCAGGGACAGTGCGCGATCGATGCATCACGCGCGGCCAGGCGCGAGAGTTCGGCATCGCGCGGATGAACATTGTGGGCGAGGACGGAGCGCGGCCCGACGAGATCGAAGCGCTCGTAGATAGAGAGATAATCGGACGCCCAGGGAAACAAGCGCGAGACCTCCTCGATTTCCCAGCTGCTCTCGTTGATGTGAGTAGTGAACAGCGAAGCCGGACTCTCGCGGAGGAGAGCCTGACACACCGACAGCATTGCTTCCGAAGCCGAGAGGGCAAATCGCGGCGTGACGGCATACCTTGCTTGTCCGTATCGATCGATCAGCGCCCGGGAATCCCGATATGCGGCATCTGGGGTCTGACGCAGTTCCGTATGCAACTGTCTGTCCGAAAGCACCAGCCCGCTGAATATGCGCAAACCGCGTTGTTCAGCGGCATCGAATAACGAAGCGGTGGCGGGAGCGAAGTGTGAGCCGAAGACCAGCGCTGTCGTCGTACCGTGCGCCGCGAGAGCAGCGACGAACTCGGTGGCGACGGAAGATGCGTAAGCCGCATCGGCCAGGCGCGCTTCTTCGGGCAGCGTCAATTGCTCCAGCCAATCCGGCAGGCTGTATCCCAAGCCTCCGAGAATGCGGACTTGAGGGAAGTGGACGTGGGTATCGATGAAGCCGGGAAGAAGGTACCCGCCGCGTAAGTCGCGGACAGCAGCGTCGGGATAGAGTTTGGCGAGGGCACTGTAGTCACCACAATCGGCAACTTTGCCATCCTCGATCGCAAGAGCTCCGTCGGCATAAGCCGCCAGTGCGTTGGCGGCAAGAAAAGGGTTTCGCGGAGTATGAAAGACAGCCGCCCTGAGAATTTCCACCCGCCGAAATTCTACTGCATCGGTTCTACTGCGTTTCCTTCGTCAGGTTTTGTACCGCTGGCGGTCCTGCCGCCGGCGTTCTCGCACATCGAGCCGGCGGCAAGACCGCCAGCGGTACATTGCGTCGGGTTTTTAAACGGCGAGCGGAAACAACAAACCCTGAGGGTTAAGCTCCGCCGCCGGCTGGCGACGGGGCGGACCGGGGGTGAGTCCATATTTGTCGCGTATGGCAACAATTCGTTCGCGGATCATTTCGCGGTAGGGGCCTTTCAGGTAAGCGTCGCGCTCGTACTTTTCCCGATAGCGCCGCAGGAGATGCGGAAAGTGTTTCTCGACAAATGGGAAGAAAACCTTTCGCGAACACGGCATGAGGAACAAAACTCCGCCGCCGAAATAAGTCGCGCCGTGATCGCGCGCGGCCTTCGCCAGACGATCGAGCCTCTCCGGCTGATCGGTAATCAGCGGCATGATCGGATTGGGGAAGACCCCTACCGGAATGTCCGCGTCGGCGAGAGCCTTAACAGCCTTGAGGCGCAGTTCCGGACGCGGTGCACGCGGTTCCAGTAAGCGGGCAAGGCTGGTGTCGAGCGTAGTGATGGTCATATTCACGCACACGAAATTGCGCCGGGCAATTTCCTGCAGGAGCGGAATATCCCGCGCAACCAGATCCGATTTGGTGGTGATCGAAATCGCGAGGTTGCTCTCGCCGGCAAAGACTTCGAGAGCCTCCCGTGTGCGGTGAAACCGGCGCTCGGCCGGTTGGTAGGGGTCGGTTGCGGTGCCGATCGCGATGCCATTGATTTCATTGCAGCGATCGATTCGTTTCAATTCACGGCGCAGGATCGGGCCGATGCCGGATTTGGCGTAGATCTTATCTTCGAAATCGATGCTTTCGCGCAGTTCCATGAACTCGTGCGTGTAGCGCGCATAGCAATAGCGGCACCCGAATTCGCAGCCGCGATAGGGGTTGAGACTCCACTCGAACGGCATTCCGGGCCTGGTCCGGTTCAGCAGGCTCCGTGACTCCAATTCGAAATACCGGACTACACGTTTGGCTTCCAGAACTTCGCTTTGGGCCGCCAGTTTCGCGATCCCGACCAGGCCCGGCGAAGGAGAATCGCCGAACAGCATAAGGCCATATTCGCCTTTTGTTCGCCTTATGTCAAGCGGAATTGTGCCGCTGCAATTGACGCCGATCGTTTGGGATCCGGGCCATGCCGCCGCTCCCAGGCTTCCGTGGCGTTACCGCGAGCGAGTTCAGTGGCCGCCGTGCCTGCGCGCTTCGTATTTGTCGAGAATCTCCGACCAGAAACCCCAAGCATCGAGAATCAGTTCGATGACTTCGCGCACTGCGCCGTTTCCGCCCGTCGCTTCGGTCACGTAATGCGCCTCACGCTTCACTTCGGCCCGCGCGTTGGCTACGGCGATGGCGAACCCGACGCGGCGCATCACAACCAGATCGGTGAAATCGTCGCCCATATACGCGACTTCCTCCGGCCGAAGGTCCGCATCGGCCATGATCTTTTCGAGAATCGGGACCTTCTCGATATGCCCCTGATAGACATAGTTCATCTTCACCTGGCGCGCGCGTTCGGCGGTGCCCAGCGATTGGCGTCCGCTGATGACGCCCGTCTGAAGGCCTTTCCACTGCATCCACTGCAGGGCAATGCCGTCCTGCGAGTCGAAGCCTTTGGTTTCGATCATGTTCCCTTCTTCGTCGGGAAAATGGTAAAGTTTGCCGTTGGTCAGGACGCCATCGACATCCATAAGCAGGAGCTTGATTTTCGAGGCGCGATTGCGCACGTTGGGGTTGCTGATCACTGACTCTCCTCAAACAATTTGGCATACAGGCGCCGCTGCCGTTCGAGCTCTTCGCTGTAGCGCCTGCTGTTCGCTTCGTTCGGCTGAACAACAGCGCCGGTTCGCGCGGCGGGCGGTTCCGCGGTCACGCTATTCACCGCACCCAGGCGCTCGAGGGCAAGCAGCGCGGCGCCGCGCGATGTAGCCTCGGGCTCGACGCACTGAATGACAGCGTGGGCAAGAGTGTCTGACATCATTTGCGTCCAAACGGGGGAGTGCAGCAGCGCGGAGCCGGAAGCAACGATTTCGCGCGGAGTCCCGACCGACGATTGCATCAGTTCATAGACATTGCGAAAACGCAGGGCAACGGCTTCGAGCGCGGCCTGCAGAATTTCCAAGGGAGACGTGCCGTCGCCCAGTCCGGTAATGGCCGCGCGCGCGTCGGCGCGCCATCCCGTGGAACGCTCGCCCGCAAAAAGCGGCAGGATCGTGAGGCCGTGGCGCGCAGGCGGCAGCGCGGCGAGTTGTTTTTCGATTGCATCGTCGCTTTCCGGCAGGCGGAGCGTGCGTTTCATCCAGGCGAATACTTCGCCGCCGTTCGAAAGCGCGCCGCCGAGCACGAATCGTTTGGGGTCCACGCGATAACAGAAAAGGCCGTCGGGAATATCCATGCGATCCGCGGCGACGACAACGCGCATGGCGCCACTGGTGCCGACCATGAGCGCAAACCGGTCGCGCGTGGTGCATCCGCTGCCGACGTTGTCGCACGCGCCGTCGCCGAGCGCCGGGAACCAGGGGATGCCGCAAAGTTCCGGCCACCGGCAGTCTGCGTTGACGGGCTGATCGAACTCAGAGGCAAACTGATCGCGCGACACCGGAAGCGCGGCGAGCATCTCGGCGTCGTAGTCCTGCATATTCTGATCCCAAAGCCCGGTGGCCGACACCATCGACGTGGATGCGGCCGCTTTGCCGCAGAGCTTCAGAAAGAGAAATTCGCCGGCGCTCATCCAGTGTTTCGTGCGCTGAAATGCGTCTCTCCGCGTTTGAGAAAGCCAGAGCAGTTTCGCAGGAGGATAGCTGGGATGAATCACGCAGCCGGTGCGTTTGTGCTGCGCGCGATTGTCGATGCGCTGCGCGAGTTGCTTTGCGGCCCCGGCGCTGCGTGTATCGAACGGGTGAAGCAGCGCGGTGGTCGGGTTGCCGTCGTTGTCGACGCCCACGATGCTGTGCCAGAACGTATCGACAGCGACGGCGGCCGGCTTCAGATTCCTGGCGCGCATCTGTTCGCAAATGGCGTCGATGGCGTGTGTGACGATGCTGGTGAGTTCGGAGGGATTGATTTCCCAGCCGCCGTCGGCGGTGGTGTGAGCGCGATAGGGAATCTGCGAACCGAAGTCCTCGATCTGCCTGCCGTCGAAATCGAACAGTAATGTGCGGGCGGAAGAACTGCCGACGTCGAGGGTCAGGACGCAATCCACCTGTCCGTTGTAGCACGCAAAAGCTAAAACAACGAGCGATCCTTTCAGGGATAATTAAGAAATGGAGCGCGTAGTCCGGGTTTTCGAGAGCTTTGAGGACGCCGACCAGGCGGATGCCCTCGCTCGATCCCGGTTGACGCCCCAGCAGCGGGTCGACATGTTCTTCGAAATCCGCGAAAGAGCACGGGAAGACGCCGCTGAGCCGCGACTTGAAAGAGTTTGTCGGGTGCTTAATCTCGAACAAAGTTGAGTACCTGATTGTCGGTGCTCTCGCTGTCTCGTGGCACGGATTTCCCCGATACTCGGGGGATCTCGCCTTTCTCGTTCGATCCACAACTAAAAATTCGCAATGAATCAGAACCGCGCTCGCTCAGTTCGGATTCGGAACACTGAACATCTCGAACGAGGACCTTACCTTGCCCGGCATGGTGATCCAGCTGGGTACGAAGCGAACCGTATCGATCTCATGACCTCTATAACGGGCGTGAGTTTTGACGAAGCGTGGGATACGCGTTGCAGGTGAATTGGATGGGTTACCTGTCTATTTCATCGGAAAAACTGAGTTGCTGCGAAACAAAGACGCCACGGGGCGGAGCAAAGACAAGATCGACGCAGGCGATCTCCGACGGATATCGCTCGCCGGCGAATGAAGCAGGCAACCGTAACCATTTTCCTTACTGCGTACAATTTAAGCGTGATTGACCGCATCGCGTGCTACGGCTATAGGCGGATCGGCGTAGCTGTATCGGGCGGCGCGGATTCCGTTTTCCTTTTGCATGCTCTGAAGGAGCTCGAGGTTGCCACCGTTCTGCTGCACGTCAATCACGGTCTGCGGGGCGCGGAATCGGACCGCGACGAAGAGTTCGTGCGCGCGCTGGCGCTGCAACACGGATTGCCCGTGGACGTTCTCAAAGCTCCGACCCTGACAGGGAATATCGAGCAGGAGGCCCGGCGGGCAAGATACGATTTTTTCGCGAAGCAGATCGCCGTGGGAGTCTGTGACGCCGTCGCCACCGGCCACACACTGGACGATCAGGCCGAGACGGTGCTATACCGCTTCCTTCGCGGCGCCGGTACTGCCGGCCTCAGCGGAATTCGCCCTTCGACTGAGTCCGGAATCATCCGGCCGCTGATCGACCTGCGTCGCGAAGAGATCCGGTCTTGGCTGAGGGACCGCAACATTCCCTGGCAGGAGGATTGCACCAACCAGAATCCGGATTTCGCCCGCAACCGAATCCGGCTGCAGCACATGCCCGAACTTGCCGCCAGTCTTAATCCCGCCCTGCCCGAAGTTTTGGCAGTTACGGCACAATGGGCGCAAGGAGAAGAAGGCTACTGGGCGGCAGAGCTGGTTCGTTTGGCGCCCGCCTATGTTATTGAAACGCCTGAAACAATCCTGATTTCCACCAAGCCGTTTCTCGAGCTCCCAGTGGCCGTCCAACGGAGGCTTCTGCGGCGGTCCATCGAGCGCGTCCGAGGATCATTGCGGGCGATCGATTTCCGGCATATCGAAGCGGTCCGCGCCATGATGGCCACCCGCGAAGGCAGCGGCAGAATCCAGCTTCCCGGACTCGATATCTACCGTTCTTTCGATTGGTTGCGGCTGGCGCCGATCGGAATTGATTCGCGGCTCGAGCGGGACTTCGAATCGCCTCTGGTCATTCCCGGCCGGACGGAAGTACCAGAACGACAGTTAACCATCGACATGGAACTGATTGATAATCCAAGCGTATATAATAGTGAGGTGCAGGCGTTGGACTGGGAGCGGTGCACCGGTTCGCTGTGGCCGGAAGGATTGAGGCTGCGGAACTGGAGACCCGGGGATCAGTACCAGCCACAGGGGCGGTCGGCTACGGAAAAAATCAAGACGCTGTTTCAGGAGTACCGGATACCCCTTTGGGAAAGACGCACGTGGCCTGTCGTCGTTCAGGGCGCCGGCGCAGCATCAAATACTATTGTCTGGTCGCGGCGGTTTGGAATCGCCCATGAGTTCGCGGCCGGGCCGGGAAGCAGGAAAATTCTGACCATCCGCGAGGCCGTGGAATCAAAGCCCCGCGTTGGTGCGTCTATGTTATCGGTGCGCGTCCGTGACGATCAGTTCCGGCAGCCGGCTGAGCCGGGCGCGGAGGTATTGTGAATTCTAACGTCAAAACCATAATTTTCTGGGCCGTCCTGATCGGGGTAGCGGTCCTGCTGTGGGCCGTGGTCAAGAGCGGCCACACGAAGCCCGATCGGCCGCTGAACTTCAGCGAGTTTCTGAATGAGGTGGAAGCCGGCAATATCAAGTCGGTGAGCATCAACGGAAGCACCGTCAAAGGCGACTTCGTTAGCGGCAATAATTCCTTCCACACGGAAGTTCCGAGCAACTATCCGAAGCTCTACGACATGCTGAACGACAAAAAAGTTCAGATGACGTTTGAATCCAGCAATTCGAACGGCTGGGTTTCGATTCTGGTGAACGCGTCGCCGTTCCTCCTGCTGATCGGCTTCTGGATCTTCATGATGCGGCAGATGCAGAGCGGCGGAAACAAAGCTCTCAGCTTCGGTAAGAGCCGCGCGCGTCTGCACTCCACGCAGCAGCGCAAGGTGACGTTCAAAGATGTCGCCGGCGTTGAGGAAGCCAAGGAAGAACTGCAGGAGATCATCGAATTTCTGCGCGAACCGGCGAAGTTTCAGAAGCTGGGCGGGCGCATTCCGAAAGGCGTGTTGCTGATCGGACCTCCGGGAACAGGGAAAACACTGCTGGCGCGCGCGATTGCGGGCGAAGCGAATGTTCCATTTTTTTCGATCTCCGGTTCCGACTTCGTCGAGATGTTCGTCGGCGTGGGCGCAAGCCGCGTGCGCGACCTTTTCGAGCAGGGCAAGAAGAATGCACCGTGCATCATCTTCATCGATGAAATCGACGCGGTCGGCCGCCATCGCGGCGCAGGCCTCGGCGGTGGACACGATGAGCGCGAACAGACCCTGAACCAGTTGCTGGTGGAAATGGACGGCTTCGAATCCAACGAAGGTGTGATCCTGGTGGCTGCTACAAACCGTCCGGATGTGCTCGATCCCGCGTTGCTGCGGCCGGGCCGTTTCGACCGGCGCGTGGTTGTGGGACGGCCGGATGTGAATGGCCGCGAAGCCATCCTGAAAGTTCACACGAAGAAAGTTCCGCTGGGCGACGACGTCGACCTTTCAGTGCTGGGCCGCGGAACACCTGGTCTCGCGGGCGCCGACCTCGCCAACCTGGTCAACGAAGCTGCGTTGAACGCAGCGCGGCAGAACCGCAAGCTGGTCATGATGATCGATTTCGAACTCGCCAAGGACAAAATCCTGATGGGCGCCGAGCGGAGATCGATGATCCTCAGCGATTCCGAAAAGCGGACCACGGCTTACCATGAAGCGGGCCATGCGGTGGTCGCGGTGATTCTGCCGAATGCCGATCCGCTGCACAAAGTTTCGATCATCCCGCGCGGAATGGCGCTGGGCGTGACGATGCAACTGCCGATCGACGATAAGCACAACTACAGCAAGGTCTATTGCGAAGATCAGCTCGCCATCATGATGGGTGGCCGCATCGCGGAAGAGATTTACCTCAACCAGATGACGACCGGCGCGGGCAACGATATCGAGCGGGCCACGGAAATGGCGCGCAAGATGGTCTGCGAGTGGGGCATGAGCGAACTCGGACCGCTGAGCTTCGGCAAAAAGGAAGAGCAGATTTTCCTGGGCCGCGAGATTTCGCAGCATCGCGACTACAGCGAAGAAACCGCAATCCGGATCGACGAAGAAGTAAAGCGGATCATCTCAACCGCCTACAGTCGCGCCCGCACCGTCATTGAGCAGCATTCGAACGCCATGGTGCGCGTCGCGGAAGCGCTGCTCGAACGCGAAGTACTCGATGGCGCCGAAGTGAAAACGCTGCTGGATGGCGGCAACCTTCCGCCCATGAATTCCAGCACGCCGCCGAAGGATACGTCCGACCAGACGCAGCAGGTAATCCGTCCCGAAGCGGGCGGACGCCGCTTGCCGGGTCTTTCCGAAGGGGAGCGTCCGGCGCCTGCCTGATCGCTCTGTTCCTCCGTTCAAGGTTTACATTTTCGATGTAGACGGCACCTTGCTGGACTCCGCCCGGGATATCTGCGGCGCGGTCCAGCATGTGCTGTCCGAACACGTCTCCGAACCGCTTCCTTTCGAATACCTGAAGAGCTTTGTCGGCTTTCACCTGGATGACGTTTTCCTCGACGTCCTGCCGAATACTCCGCGTGAGCAGCTCGACAGAATGATCGAGTTGTACAAGGCGAGCTACCTCGGCCGGAAGCACGCGTCGACGCGTCCCTTTCGCGGCGTTGTCGAAGCGCTCAGCAGGCTGGGCGGGCGCAAGACCACGGCGACAACAAAAGGCACTCCGACCACGCGTGCCGTTCTCGAGCAATTTGGCCTGCTCACCTTCTTCGACCACGTGCAGGGTACCGACGGCTTCCCCTGCAAACCCGCGCCGGACGTGCTGCTGCGATCCATTGAAGTTATGGGCGCAAAGCCGGAAGAATGCCTGTTTATTGGCGATTCGGAAGCCGATATGGAGGCCGGAAGACGCGCCGGTATTCACATCTGCGCCGTCGATTATGGGTATGGGAATCCCGAAGCTCTGGCGAGATGGAGTCCTGATTACCAAAATCTCCGACCTGCGCGAACTCCTCTGATCGCTTCTCGGCTGATATCTACTGGAGGAGGAAGTCAGAGAAAAATGAAATTTGTTACCGGTTTGATACATCGGCTCTGCATTCCCGAAGTGAGCTGCGCTGTTCACCGACGCTACCGGGAACGGCAATTGACCCGACCGCAGGCGCGAGCGCTCACCGCTTCCTTTCGTTCCCACATCGAGTTGGGGGACCTGGAACCTGATTCCGGTGTCCGAATCCCTCCTGTGGGATGTGCATGAGGCCCTGAGATTGCCGGGAAATACCGTTTTCATCCGGGCCGGCGATGCGATTCACCTGGTAGCGGCGAGGGCGGCGGGATGTTCTGAAATCTGGACGAACGACCGGCGCATGCTGGAGGCGGCGAGGCATTTCCGTCTTGACGGTCGAAGCGTCTGGGGACATCGAGGCAGCAGATCTACTGCGCGGAGCTATTGGCAGGCTCGGCCCAGTAGCGATCGCGCGACTGCACGACCAGTGCGGGCCGTTTGACCGTCAATTGAATCCTGCGGAACTCGGAGACGGGCGCCGAGCGGTCCGAAACAAAGCCAATGCTGTACTGGTTGCGCAGATCCTCCTGGATGAGCGCGAATACCTGGTCGATCGATAGTTTCTTCGAGACTTCGAAATAGCCGCCGCCGGTTTCTTTGGCGAGGCGCTGCATAATACCCGGGTTGTTGCCGTAGCTGTTGTCGGAAAACAAGATCGTATAGATCAGGGTTTCCGCGCGCTGGGCGGCCTCGATGGCATCTGAGAGGGTCGCATCGCTGCCGTTTTCGCCGCCATCCGACATCACGATCAGCGCTTTGCGGCCCTGCTGCTTTTTCATGATGTCCTGCGAAGCATCCACGATGGAGTCGAAAAGCAAGGTGCCGCCGCCATACTGGCTGCGCAACTGATTGCGCGTGGGCGTGTCTACAAATGCCAGCGACTGACTCAGATCCCGCCGCGAACCGGTCAGCGGCTGGCGCGTCTGCACCGTCAGATCGAACTGCATGATGAAGACGTGGTCCTTGTTTTCACGCAGCACCTGGTCGAGGAAGCGCAGACTCGCGCCGCGCTCGGCGTCAAGAACGTGGACCTGGCTCATGCTGGTGTCCACCATAAGGCCGATGGTCAGCGGAAGGTCGGATTCGCGGGTGAAGTAGCGGATGGTTTGCGGACGACCGTTTTCCAGAACCTGAAAATCGTCTTTCGTCAGGTCGCGCAGGATCTCGTGATTCTTGTTCCGGACCGTAGCGAACAGGTTCACGACCTGAACGCCGGACGAAAACGTGACATCGTCCTGCGCGGAGGCGCGCGCGGCACGCAGGAGCAGCGATGAGGCGGAGACTAAAAACCGGCGTCTGGAATGAAGGAGCATCCGGATTCATTATCCCGCCGGGCTGCGGGATTTATTTTTTGGCTTCTTTACCGGCCGCCGTATATAACTCGGCCATCGTCACTTTCCGGTTGTCACCCGGCAGATGGATCGGAATGACGCGATCGACGTCCAGCTTCAGACGCTCGATGTTCGCCAGCAGATTCGTGTGATACGGATTGATGCTGGCCGGCGTCGGCGCATTGGCCTGACCGACGTTGAATTCATCCGCTTCGATCAGAACCTTCTGCTTCGGCAGATAAATGATGAGCGTGCCCATCGCGTGTGTACTGCCCTGGAGGTGATAGAGGTCGATAATGTGCTCGCCGTCCGTCATGACCTTCATCTCCCTGACGGTTTCGATTTTGACCTTCGGCTGCGGCGTTTTCCGCGAAAGCGTGTCGGGAACGAGGGTGTGAGGATCCTTGAAAATCTTCTCGTAATACGATTTGTTCTCTTCCTGCGTGACGATGGTGGCGCCTTCCGCCACAAAAGCGCGCAATCCTCCGCTGTGATCGAAGTGCGTGTGGGTGTTGATCACATATTTGATCGGCTTGTTGGGAACCAGCCTCTTTGCTTCCGCCATGATCTGCTCGGCGCGCATATCATTCTGCGGCCCTTCGATCACGACGATATAGTCTTTGAAATCGGCAACTACCGCGCCATAGCCGCCGGTGACCAGCCAGAATCCGCCGCCGAGGTCCTCTGACGTCGGGCCAACTGCTTCGCCGCGGCCCGGACCGCGTCCGCCTCTTGCGCCGCCAGGTCTGCCGGGTCCACGACCGGCGGGCTGCGACAAGTCTACCGGCGCATTTACCTTTACATCGGCGACGTTCAATTCGAAGAATACGGGTGTCCCCTGATGCTGCACGATGTGAGTGGGGAACTTCACTCCGCCGAAGTCTTTCCAGTTCGTGTACTCGGCATCCCAGACAATGTCGCCCAGCACATTATTGTCTATCTTCGTTTCCACCTTCTCGACGTAGCCCATGTCATTGATGTAGCCATTCACAGGAGCTTTATCGCCCATGAACGAAATCACGGTGTACTTTTTGCCTTTGATCTTTTCTTCTTTAACAGTCGCGTTTTTCTCGAGCGCGGTTCTCAGAAAACCTTCGGGCAGCAGAATATATTCCATCTGAGTGTTCCAGGGTGATCTCGCGTTGAGGCTCGTAACCTGGTTCTGCGTCTGATCGGCGATCGGACCGGCTCCGCACCCACCGCGTCCGGGATTCTCGCCTTCTCCGCGTATGCGCTGCAGCCTCCAGCCTTTGGCGTCGAAATCGATGGAGCGAACGTAATTCTTGTTGGAGAACCTACGCCAGTTGGGAGAGTTGGGATCGTAATTCTGACCCACGCAGCCGTCCCATCCCTCGCCGGAGATCACCAGGGTCTTCACCGTGTCGGCGCCCATTGCCTTCATTGACTTATCGACGGCGGTTTTCAGATCCGGTGCTTCGCCCGCCGCCCATGCGGTTGTGGCCGCGAGGGCAATGACCAACAGAGAATTCCTGAACATATTCAGCTCCCGGGAGAGAGATCCCGGACGCTCTTAACCGGTCCGAGTCGATGACATTCTATACCAGCCGCTTTTATTCTTCGCTGAGCGTCAGATACATCAGCTTGCCGTCGCGCTCGATCTGCAGGACCAGCGGATCGGCGGTTTTAAGCGCATCCACGGCAGTTCGCAGCGCGTCGAGTGTGGAGACCGGAGTCGTATTGACCGTGTAGATGACATCGCCGAGCTTGAGCCCGCCTTGTCCGGAATACTCAGCCTCTCCGGTGCGTGCTGCGACGATAACGCCATACGGCTTCCTGGTATCCGGCAGTACTTTCGCAAGGTCCTTTGTGATCGGAACGCCCACGATGCCCAGCTTCGACACTCGATTCTTCTCCGGATTGACCAGATCCACAAACCGGAACGGATCGTCGTCGCGTTCCTCAACCTTCACGTCTACCGCCAGTTTCTGTGCTCCGCGCAGCGCTTCGACTTTGACCATCTGATTCAGAGGAATGCTGTACAGAGCCGTTTCAAATTCGCGTGCGCCGTTCAGCCGCTTCCCGTTGAGGGAAACGACGATGTCGCCCGACTTGAGGCCCGCCTGATCGGCCGGACCGTCCGGAGTAACGTCGCCCAGGATGACTCCCGTATCCTGTTTCAGATCGAGACCGGCGCTCAACTCAGGAGTGATGCTTTGAGCGGTGACTCCGATCTCGCCCCGATGAACATGCCCATCCTTTCGGATCTGTTCGTACGCATTCCGAACAATGTTGCTGGGAATCGCAAAGCCGATGCCTTCGCTGCCGCCTGACTGCGACAGGATGAAGGTGTTGATGCCGACCACGTTTCCGTCCGCATCCAGAAGCGGCCCGCCGCTGTTACCGGGATTGATCGGCGCGTCGGTCTGGATGTAGACCATGGGATCGTCGGGCTTGACCTGACGGCCGACGGAACTGACGATACCGATGCTGACCGAATTTTCCAGACCCAGCGGGTTGCCGAATGCAAGCACGACCTGACCCTGGCGGAGAGTGTCCGAATCGGAAAGTTTCAATACCGGCAAGCGCCCTTCGGGCTCGACCTTCAATACCGCCAGATCCGCTTCCCGATCGACGCCGACAACTCTTGCTTCGAGCAGTTTTCCATGCGCATGAAGCGGCCGTTGGGACGGGTCCGCGCCCGGCTCATCGGGCGGCGAAGCCAGTTGCACGCGAACGCGGCGCGCATTTCGGACGACGTGGTTGTTCGTGATGATAAAGCCATCCGGGCTCAAGACGACGCCGGAGCCGGAACTGCGCTGTTTGGTAACCAGGCCGGCCGTGGAGGCGTCGCCTGCTTCCTCTTCATCGTTCGCCAGCGCATATCCTGTCGAGAATACCTGCACCACCGCGGGGCTTACGGTCTGCGAGAGCACTTCGATGGAGTCGCTGAGCTGATGCAGCGAGTCCTTCGCCCCGGATAAGGCCGCGATGCGCGATTGCTGGCCGAATGCGATGAGACCGCTGAACAGGACCATCAGAAATGCCCGCGCCATATACTCTATGTTTACATTGAATGCAGCGTAATGCGACAGCTGTCTAAACGCACGCAGTATGGGCTCCGCGCTCTGTATGCTCTGGCACGAAACTATGGCCACGGGCCTATGTTGATTGCCCACCTCTCCGAGGAAGAAGCAATTCCGAAGAAGTTTCTGGAGCAGATCCTCCTTTCCCTGAAGTCGTTCGGGCTGGTGGAAAGCCGCAAAGGCAAAGGCGGAGGCTACACCCTTGTGCGGCCACCGGATCAAATCACGGTGGCATCGGTAATTCGTCTCATGGAGGGGCCGCTGGCGCCGCTGCCCTGCGCCAGCGAGACGCGGTTCCGAAAATGCGATGAGTGCGTGGATATCGAAACCTGCGGAACGCGAATGGTCATGCGCGAGGTGCGGGACGCGATCGCTAAGATTCTGGATTCGACCACGCTGGCGATGGTGTGCGAAAGAGTCGATGTGGCGCGCCAAACGCAGAATCCGGCAGAAGCACTGACTTACGAGATTTAGTCGGAGCCGCAGCCCGGTACAGTGTTAGTTGGCCCGAATTCTCGCGATTGAGAGCTCCTGCGACGAAACCGCCGCCGCAGTGCTGGAAGATGAGACGCGCGTTCTGTCATCCGTCGTCGCCAGCCAGTTTCCGGTCCATGGCAAGTATGGCGGCGTGGTTCCGGAATTGGCATCGCGGGAGCACCTGCGCGCCATCGTGCCGGTAGTGCGGGAAGCGCTGGAACGCGCGTCACTCAACTGGAAAGATCTCGATGCGGTCGCCGCGACATGCGGCCCCGGCCTCGCGGGCTCTTTGCTCGTCGGCCTCACGTATGCCAAGGCGATTGCGTTCGCGACCGGCATTCCGTTGATTGCAGTGAACCACATCGAAGGACACATTCACGCCGTAATTCTGGAAGCGAGACAGAAAGGGAACCCAGTCGAGTTTCCGGCCCTTGCACTGATTGTCAGTGGAGGACATACGCATCTCTTCGAGGCGCGCGAAGAGGGCGTTTACCGGCTGCTCGGGCGAACACGTGATGACGCAGCCGGTGAGGCCTTCGACAAAGTTGCAAAGTTACTCGGCTTCGGATATCCGGGTGGTCCGGTGATCGATCAACTTGCGCCTTATGGCAATCCGCACGGCGTTGCCTTCACCATCGCGCGTATGAAAGGCAATGCGCTCGATTTCAGTTTCAGCGGACTGAAGACCGCTGTGCTGCGTTGGGTGGAGAGCCACAACATCGCGGATGAGATTGAAACGCGCAAACGCCTGCTTCGAACAAACGAACTCCCAACGGTCGAACAATGGCTGTCCGTAACGCCGCAGCCGACGCGCGACCTGCTGGCCGGCTTTCAGCGCACGGTCATCGAAGAGTTGTTGAGGCACGCGGCGAGTGCCGCCGAGCAGAACGAAGGCCTACGGTCGCTCGTCATTTCGGGTGGCGTTGCGTGCAACTCGGGACTGCGCGCGGCCCTGACACAGGCTGCGACTGGTCTGCCGGTCTTTTTTCCATCCGCTGCACTCTCGACCGACAATGCGGTGATGATCGCCGCAGCTGCGTTTCCGAAATTCCGGCGCGGCGAGTTCGCGTCGCTGGAGTGTCCTGCGCAGCCGAACCTGTCGCTGGCCTGATCGGCGAATCAGCTCTTAAAAGGCACGATGATGGCGGACCGTGCGTCCGCGGCGGTGGGAAATACGGTAAACAGGGGCTTCGTCTTCACCTTGCGATCGAGAACTGTCGTGATCCGCACCACCGATACGTTACCGGAATGCTGATCGAGAACCAGCGCGTATTCGTCGTCCGGCGTGAGCAGAATATCTCCCGGAGTTTCGCCAACGTGCACCGACGCGGCGAGGCCGCGGGTGTCGATATCCAAAATAGTGAGATCGCCGCTTTCGAGATTGGTTACAAAAAGCAGATTCCGCCTGGCCGACACCGCCATCGCGTGCGGAGTTCGCCCGGCGAGGATCGTTTCGGCCACCTCATTCTGAAACGGGCTCACGATGGCGAGAGCATCGGCGCCCGTTCCGGTCACAAACATCTGCCCGCCGTCGGCATTGAAACAGAAACGCGAGGGCGAAACAGGCAACGGAAGCCTCGTGAGAAAGCTCCCGGAGGCAGCGTCCACCGCAACAATTTGGCGAGCCATCCCGGCGCCTGCAAAAATCGTCCTGCCATCCCGGCGAAACCGAACTGCGTCGCAGGGAACGCCGACATCGGTCGCTCCGGACAGTTGCAGAGCGGGAACAGAGACTCTCAGGACCGCATTTTTGCCGGGGACAGTAATTGCGGCGAGGGCGCCGTTCAGATCCAGATCTGCCGGGGCATCCGGCAACATCAGGCGCCCGGTAACGCGGCGGCTGGCGAGATCGACCCGCAGCAAAGCTCCCGGCTCGTCCGTCAGAACGATGGCATTGTCGTCCGGCAACAGCCGCACTGCGACCGGCTTGCCCGGCAACGCGATCTTTCCGGCAAAGCGGAATTGGTCCACATCGATTTCAACGATCGTCCGCGCATCGCGGCAGATCGCGAACACGCTGCCGCGCGATTGGAACAACTGATCGGGCGCGCACGGGAGTGGAATCGTGGTCATGCGGCGGAAGGACGCGAGATCCGCTACCGCAACTTCCTTTTCGCCACTCGCGACGAACAGCCATCCCTGGTAACGGGTCCCCCGCTTGCGCGCACACGCAGAGGCGATCATGCCCGCGAGCAGAGATCGTCGTGAAAAAGGTCGGGAAAGATTCTTACCAGACATGCCGCTGTTCCTTCCACGGATCGCCGTGCATGTGATAACCGTTACTCTCCCAAAATCCGGCTCGGTCCTGCTGGAGCAGTTCGATGGCTTCAATCCACTTGGCGCTCTTCCACGCGTAGAGTTGGGGAACAATCAGCCGCGCAGGACCTCCGTGATCGAGGATCAACGGCTCTCCGTCATGTGAGATCGCAATCAGTGCGTCTTCCGCCAGGAAATCGGACAACGGAACGTTAGTTGTAAATCCGTCATCGTAGCCGTGCGCAAGCACGAAGGACGCTTCCGGCAGCGGACCGCCCGCGCGGTTCATGATCTCGCGCGTCGAGACGCCTTCCCAGATGTTTCCCAGACGGCTCCAGCGAGTAACGCAATGAAAATCCGAGAAGACGCGCACGCGCGGTAACTGCAGGAACTCCCGCCAGTTCCACTCCGCCGCCCGACCCACCAAGCCGTAAACTCTCAGCCTCCAGCGATCAAGGTCGACTTCCGGCGGTCCGCCCGCATCCAGCACGGGCCATTTCTTCGTTCGCGATTGGCCCGGCGGAATCCTCTGTGAGCGCCAGGTGTCGGGGCTGATGATCGACCCCACAGGCGCGTCCCTCGGCACCGGAACTTCGTTTGGCTGCTCTTTGCTTTTGTCCATCCAAAAACTCATGGCCGCAAACTCATGAAGGAAAATCCTGCCACTGATTGTCAATTATCCGATGGCGGTTTCGTTGCCGGACGGGCAGGCAGTACTATACCTTTTGGTATTCGAAAAAGCAGGCAGTAGATGCTTGCGATCAATTATTCGGGTGTACCATAAAAAGCACTTCCCAAGCGAGGGATTGATGCCTTCCATGAATCCGTATTATGGAAGATCGATTGCAAATCAGCGTTCCCGGAGGCCATTGGGGTGTCGAGAACGCTAGCCTTTTCCTGCGCGATTTTGGGCTGTGTGTTCACTCCGAACCTGCTGCTGCCTCAGACTTTGATGCATGGCAACGGTCCCGGTCGCGAAGTCCAATTGATCGGAAACGATTCCGCCGTGCTGGATTCCGATGAACCGAAAAAAGACCTTCCCTGCACGGTAACGCCGGTAAAACCGATTCTGGGCTTCGATCTCCGTTTTCACTCCGGATATGAGATCGCGCTGCCTTTGCACGAGGTCGCGGGCGAAGGCGACCTGCTGACCATCATTTTCCGGGTGACATCGAACGCCGCGAAAGACGCTCCGTACTACTTTTCTCAAAAATACAACGTGCCGGAAATCGAAGCGGATGCAAAGGGAGATGCATACCTCGGCGGCGGTTTTGACATCGGCGAGGGCGATTATCACGTTGACTGGATGATGCGGGACCGGATTGAGCGTATCTGTTCTTCAAACTGGGACGTTACCGCTGCGCTCTCACCAGGCGACAAGAATATGCGGCTTCCGATTGCGCCAAATACCATCGACACTTCAGAGCAGGGCTTTTTCAAAGAAGAGCCGCCGGTTACGAGAATTAATCCGGACGAGGCGCTGAAGGTAAAAGTGCTCATTAACTTCGCCCCGCAGCGCGGGTATGAAGCCAGCATGCAGCCCATTGATACCAGCGCGCTGATATCGATCCTGCGCAGCATCTCGCGTGAGCCGAAGATCGGCCGATTTTCCGTTGTTGCATTCAACATGAACGAGCAGCGCATCGTTTACCGGCAGGTAGATTCGGACCACATCGACTTCCCCGAGCTCGGGAAAGCGCTTTCCAAACTTAAGCTCGGCATGATCGACTACAAGAAGCTGGCGGATCCCCACAGCGGAAGCGACTTCCTGTCGAAGCTCGTCGTGGACGAACTGGGGAACAATAAGACCGATGCCGTGATCTTCGCCGGCCCCAAGATCGGACTGACGGACAACGTTCCGCCCGAGAACCTGAAGGATCTCGCCAGCGTTCCCTACCCGGTCTTTTACATGAACTACAACCTGACGCCGCAGCAGAACCCCTGGCGCGATCCTATCGGGAATGTAGTCAAGCGTTTACGTGGTTACGAATACACCATTACGAGGCCCCGGGACCTTTGGACCTCATGGTCTGATATCATGTCCCGTATCTCAAAGTTGAAACTGGTTGCGACTGTCGCAACGTCTTCCCAATAGGCATGATACGCAGCTTCGGCGGTTCGCTTACGTTCCCGGTTTTGGCTTTAGTGCTGTCCGGAAGCGCGGTCGATGCCCGAGCGCAGCGTTTTACCGACCCTGATACTCTCGCGCCGGCCTTCCCCAGTCCCACAAGTGTCGTGGATCAGATGTTGACGATTGCGCAGGTCCGGCCAGGCGAAACGGTTTACGACCTCGGTTGCGGGGACGGTCGTATTGTCATTGCCGCCGCGCAAAAATTCAAAGCGCACGCCGTTGGAATTGAGATCCGGCGCGACATCTACGAACGAACCCTGGCGACCGTGGCATCACTGGGATTGAGCGATCAGGTAAAGATCGTCCACGGAAATGCGCTGAAATACGACCTGAGTCCGGCAGACGTGGTCACGTTATACCTGCTGACCAGTTCCAACGAGCGGCTGAAGCCAATTCTTCTGAAGTACCTCAAGCCCTCGGCACGCGTTGTATCCCACGATTTTGAAATTCGGGGATGGAAGCCGCTGAACGTCGACAAAGTGATGGCCGACGGGCGTCCTCACATGATTTATCTCTACCGGATCGACGCCCGGTAAGGATTTTGTACCGCTGGCGGTCTTGCCGCCGGTGTTTTCGCGCATAGAGCCGGCGGCACGGTCGCCAGCGGTACATTATTTCCCGAAGCGCTTCTCGATTTCGGCCCAGTTCACAACATTCCACCAGGCGCCGATGTAGTCGGGACGGCGATTCTGATACTTCAGATAGTACGCGTGCTCCCAGACATCGAGGCCCATCAACGGTTCCCTGCCCTCCATCAGCGGGCTGTCCTGGTTCGCAGTCGAGGTGATCTCCAGTTTGCCGTTATTGTTCAGCAGCCAGGCCCAGCCGGAGCCGAACCGTGTCGCTCCCGCAGCCGCAAACTTTTCTTTGAACTGATCGAAGCCGCCGAATGCGCTGTTGATGGCATCCCCGAGCGCGCCGCTCGGCTTGGCCGTTCCCCCCGGAGCGCGCATGATGGTCCAGAACAGAGAGTGGTTGGCATGGCCGCCGCCGTTATTGCGCACGGCTGTCCGAATGTTCTCCGGTACGATCGAGCAGTTATTGGAAAGCAAATCCGGAAGCGATTTGGAAGCCAGATCCGGCGCCGATTCGAGCGCTTTATTCAGATTGGTCACGTAAGCCTGATGGTGTTTCCCATGATGGATTTCCATGGTCATCTTGTCGATCGAAGGCTCCAGAGCATCGGGAGCGTAGGGCAGCGGCGGAAGTGTAAAAGCCATTTTTTCTCCTTGGGATTAAGAAACGATTGTATCGAGCCGGGCGGCTTGCGCAACGCCCGGCGCGTAAAACCGGCTCTGATCTAAGTAAAGCTCCGTTCGAAGGCATCCGCGAGGCGGAACATCCTGTCTTCGTGAAAATGATTACAGAGAATCTGCAGACCCACCGGCAATCCTTCGCTCGTGGCGCCGCACGGCACGCTCATGCAGGGTATGCCGGCGAGGCTGCCGGTGATCGTATAGATGTCGGAAAGATACATCTCCATCGGATCGTTTACTTTTTCCCCGATGCGAAAAGCCGGAAACGGCGAGACGGGCGCGACAATCGCGTCCACGGACTGAAATGCGTTTGTGAAATCGCGCGTGATCAGAGCGCGCACTTTCTGCGCCTTCAAATAATACGCGTCGTAGTAGCCGTGGCTGAGAACGTAAGTACCCAGCATGATGCGACGCTTCACTTCCGCGCCAAAGCCTTCGTCCCGTGTATTGCGGTACATGTCGGTCAGCGTCGTCGAGTGCGCAGAGCGGAAACCGTAACGCACGCCGTCATAACGCGCCAGATTCGCGCTCGCCTCAGCCGTACAGATGATGTAGTAAGTGGCGATGGCGTAGTCGGTAGCAGGCAGGCTGACGTCCCTCACCTCGCATCCCAACTCGCGCATCCGGTCGATTGCCTTTTCGATTAGTGTCGCGGTTTCTCCGGTCGCGTGTTTCATGTATTCGACCGGGATGCCCAATTTCATTCCGCGCACATTGCCGTCGAGGAGACTGGCATAATTGGGCACCGGCGCTTCCGCGGATGTGGAATCGAGCGGATCGCGTCCCGCCATTACCTCGAGTAGGGTCGCCGCATCCTTCACGTTGCGCGCGAAGGGGCCGATATGGTCCAGCGAACTCGCAAACGCCACCAGACCGTACCGGGAGACGCGTCCGTAAGTGGGCGTAACACCGACGACGCCGCAGAACGAAGCAGGCTGACGGACGGACCCGCCCGTATCCGAGCCGAGCGCAACCACCGCCGTATTCTGAGCTACGGCCGCGGCCGATCCACCGCTCGATCCGCCCGGCACACGGTCCAATGCTTTCGGATTACGTACCGGCCCAAAGGCGCTGTTTTCGTTCGACGACCCCATCGCGAACTCGTCGCAATTGGTCTTGCCGATGATTAATCCCCCCGCCGCTTCGATCCTCTCGACCGCCGTCGCATCGTAGGGCGGGATGTAGTGTTCGAGTATCCTTGACGCGCAGCTCGATCGCACGCCTTTGGTGAGAATGACATCCTTCACGGCAACGGGCACACCGGCCAGCAAACCCGGATCGTCTCCGGCGGCGATCTTTCGATCCACCTGTTCCGCGGCTTGCATGGCGCGTTCAGCGGAGAAAAGAAGATAAGCGTTGGTCTTCGGATTCTCGCGCTCGGCGAAAGCAAGGGCCTCGCGCGCGATTTCGACTGCGCTGAACTTCCTGCCAAGCAGGCCTTCACGGATCGATTGGACGGTATGCGCAGTCATCGGACTCGTTGACTTTATTTTTCGATCACTCTCGGGACTTTGAAATAACCGTTGCCCGGCGCGGGCGCGTTCGCAAGCGCGAGTTCGTTCCCCAGCGGCGCACGCTCCACGTCAGGACGCAGGGTTGCGGTTTCTTCCGTCTCATAAAGCACCTGGGACATGGGCTCGACGCCTTCGGTATCGATACCGGCCAGACGATCCATATGCTCGAGGATACGGCCCAGATCGTGAACCATGCGCGCGACTTCGTCTTCAGTGAGGTTGAGATTCGCGAGATTCGCGACGTATCGCACTTCTGTCTCAGTCAGACTCAAAGCGTTTTCCTTTTTTTGCGGCTATGTCCTATGCCGTTTCGCGGCGGCGGGCGGCCTTGTAAATCCGTCGGAGCCCCGGATCGGCGATGCCCTCCGCTTCGTCGAGAGGCACTTCGAACGCCAGCCGCGGTTCCGATTCCCGCTTCGGACCGAAACGCGCGGGCGTCACGCGCAGCTCGACGGCCGCGACAATCTCCGGCCCGATGGCCTTTTCAAGATTTCGCAGAATCTGATAACGAAGACTCCAGAGATTCTTCTTCCAGAGTTCGTCTTCCACCTCTACAACCAGCGTCGTGCGAACCAGTTTCACGGCACGCGTGCGCAATGCGACCTTTTTGCCGACCGCTTTACTCCACGCCGCGCAGGCTATTCGCTCAGGGCTGATGACGTCGGAAACGCCAGTCCATTGGGCGATAATCCGGCTGGCCTGATCCATGGGACGGTATCGATGATAGCATTCCAGGGATTCGTCGCCGGCGGCCGAACAGACCAAATCCGATGAGGCCCGCCGCCAGCAGGGCAAACGATGCCGGCTCGGGCGCGGAGGAGACGGTCGCCAGATCGCCGGACGAGTAGTTCTGTATCGAAACACCGTCCGTCGGAGCGTTCAGATTGATGCCGATCAGTCCGGGATCTGCGTCGCCATCGGCGGTAAGGAGATTGTTGAAGTGCGAATCCCACGTGCTCAGAAGAAAACTGCTCCCGAATTGTGCGCTCCCCGAGATCGACGGGACACTCAGCGTCAAAGTGAAATCCAGGAATGTGCCGTAAGTGAAAGTTGCGGTGTAGTCGCTGGGCGCCAGATTGTCCAGTTCGACGTTGCCGGGTAACGTTCCCGTAACGTCGTTGATAGGGAAGAGTTCGCCGGTTACGGAGCCGTCTGTCTGAAAATTCGACACCGTGACGTATGCGGGATCGAAGTCGGCGCTGTTTCCCGCCGAGAAATTGAAATCGAGATAACCCACCTGGCTCTCGACACCAGCCGTATCGACATCGATTTGCCAGTTAATGATCTCCGCGCGCGCGCGGCCTGTCGGCAGCAACCCCAAAAGGCAAAGAGCAAGGATCTGAGCAATTCCGCGAATCATGACGCTTATTTCCCGCTAAAACCCGCCCGCCAGAACCCTGAGCACGTAGCCAACCGCGACGTGAAACGGATTCAGAAACTGGACCGGGAAAGTGAGCGAAGCACCAGGCGCCAGGGCATCAATACTCGACACCGTGATGTAAGGCACTCCCGGATAGAGCGAGTTGGAAACGGGCACTGCGCCTGTTGGGCCGATCATCGCCACTTCGAACGTCAGATTGGTGAAGACTGCCTGGAGAGGAGCCGAAAGAGACGTGGATCCGCTGTTGGTTATGGTGATGGCGCCTTTGTAGATATTGGTTGTCCGATTGAAGGTCAGGCCGCTCCCGACGACGCCGATCTGACTGGTAACATCCGTCTGCCGCGGGATTGCATTAACCTGGATCCCGAGGGACCGGCTGATTACGCCATTCGCGCAGGACGCGACAAGCAGGAAGTTATAGGCGCCTGCAGCCGTCGGAACCCCGGAAATGGATGCACTATTGGAGGTTCCGGTATAGCTGAGCGCAAGGCCCGGAGGAAGAACTCCGGCGTTAACGAAGGTGCAGTTCACGCCGCCGCCCACCGTCAGAGTCTGGGTGTACTGCACGTTGGAAGTACCGTTCGGCAAAGCGCCCGGCGAAAGCGTCAGCGGCACTCCGGCGCAGGGAACAGCGCCAATGGTGACACCGCCGGGGCATATCAGTGCATTTGTGGGAGTGAAGCCATATTTCACCCACTGAACCACGTCCTGAATCGGCGTATTGCTCAGCGGATATGTGCCGCCCCATCCTGCTCGCTTGCCGAGCTGCGCGAAAAAGTCCCCGGGAGTGCCGGGTCCGGAAAGAACCTGCACATCGTAAGCCGCAAGCGAAATGCGCGTGGTATCCAGGAACAGAGGATCGATGCCATCCACATCGCCATAGAGCACGCTGGGATGTTGCACCGTGCCGTTGTCCCAGTTGGCCGGTTTCGCCATGGTGGCATATGACACCCCCGCCCCGAATGTTGCATTCCGGCATACGCCCACGCCACCGCACGAAGTCACAAAGACATCCGTACCGCTTGTTCCATCGCCGAAGTCCGTTTGGAAGCCTCCCACCAGATTGTTCTCCAGCAAATTGTTGGTCATCGTGTACGGGCTCTCGTCGACGCCGAAACCGAAGCTTTCCGTATTGCCGCCCACGGTGCGATAGAGGGTATTGTTTTTGGCCTGGATCGAGGTCACTGCCGGTCCATTTCCGCCGTAGGCAAAAACGCACCCCTCGGCGCCGGTCACGGTCTCATCGGTGAATATGCATATGCTGTTCTGAAGATTCAGCAGGCCGCCGCTGGCAAAGTAGGCCCCCTGCCCCACCCATGCGCGATGATTCGTTATGGCAACGGAGTTCGTCAGAGTCGCGGTATCGGTATTCGCCAAATACCTGAGGGCAAAACTCTGATTGCAATTCTCACAATAAAGCCAGGCGGCGTTGGTGCCCGTCGATTGCTGCAGGTCAAGACCGTTGGATGTGGGGCTCGACGCTCCCGCCATCGCCGGGTCGTTATAGACGAGAGTCGAGCCAAGCGCAGTGTTCGCGGGAAGACCAATCCCGGTCAGGCCTCCGGCGCTGTAAGCCGCAGTGCCGGCAATGGCGTTGCCCGTCCACGTGAAAGAAGTCTGAATTCCGTTGAAGACTCCGAGGTATCCCGCCGCGGCAGGAGCAGACTCTGTATTGTTCTCAACGTCGGCACTGTAGAGATGGTATTCGTTAACGACGGTCGATCCGCCGCTGCGCCCCGTAATGACGTTATTTTTGGCAATCAGCGACAACTGTGAACCACTGCCGGCGCCCGCTGCCCAGAACACGCCGTAGGGGTTGACGAAATTATCGTTTTCGATGTCAACAGTCGCCGATGAGGGGTTCCAGCTCTCATAAAAGGCAATACCGCTGAACTCGGGGTAAATGCCGCCGCATTCCGCGCCGGCGCCAAGGTTTGTCAGTTGTGCCCACTTGACGGTGATGCTCGGGTTGCCAGGCGCTTCGGTCTTGGCGATATAGAAGGGAGTGACGCCGTTCGCGCTGTTCATCGTCACCGGGAACGTTTGTGTTCCCGCCAGCGATACGTTGCCCTGTGCGAAGATGCCCCACATTGTTGCGTCCGCGCCCGGTGACGAAGTGCCGCCGGAGCCACAGGGGTCCGCGCCGGCGCCGGCGAAGTAGAGGGCATGGGCTATGCCGGAACTCAGCGAAAGCGATCCCGTCGGGCTGACGAAGATCGCAACACCCTTTCCGCCGCTGGTTCCGAGTGTGGAGAGATCGTCTACCACGGGGCCTTCGATCACCAGACAATAGCCATCGCCGTTGTTGAGGATCGATGTTCCACCCCAAGTCGCGGCGCTACCTGCATTGCCGCCGGTCGTTGTTGAGGTGACTTGCGTCGAGCCGGCAGGACAAGTGACGGCAAAACCTGGAACACAGGTGAGAAACACAAGGACACCACATACAAGGGCGGGCCGTCCCATTCTCGCTATGCCCCTGGCAACTACACTCAGCATTGTGAAATCGGCATCCACAATGCTGTTCCGATCCATCTTCATATACCTATTATTATTCCCTTATGTACAGTTAATTACCACTTCCGCGTGCCAAGTACTTCCGTGAGTACCAGTACATCTACTACTATTCAGGGAATAAAATTATTAGTAAAGCCTTTTAATGCAAATAGTTAACCATGCATATCAAGACTTTATTAACGAATGGCCGGATGCTTCAGTCGCCGTTGCGGGGCAGACTGGTAAGCATCCCGAGGAACGCCGCAGCCGCCGTCGCAAGTGCCCAGGCAGCGAGCTGTTGGTGGTCAATCAGGCTCCCGGCGATCAATGGAGCGATGATCTGCGAAACGGAGGTGATCGACTGGGTAAGCCCCAAGACCACTCCCTGCTCGCGCTTGTCCGCCTGTTGGGTGATGAGAGAGGTGAGGGCAGGGCGGAGTACTCCGCTCAGAGAGTTCACGGTGGAAGCACCCAGCAAACCCTTTACGGTTGTGGTCCAGGCCAGGAGAGCGGCGCCGACCCCGCTGATTCCGAAACCGCTCCACACGAGAGTTCGTTCCCCAAACACCTTCACGAGACGCCCGATCAAACCGCCCTGCATAATTAGTCCAAGAAAGCCCACCCACGCAAAAACGTAACCGACTTCCTTCGTGCCAAATGGGTGTCCGTGAAACGTGTATCGGCGTTCCGCATAGAGTGCGAATCCGGAAATGAACAATGCAAACGAAAAAGCGAAGAAGAACCACTGCCACAGCAGACGGCCCAGCTTCGGCCGCGTGAAATAGACGGCATAAGCCTTCCAATCGAAGACGTTGAGCCGTCGATCGCCGGGACCGCTGTCGCCCTGAGCCGCATGCGGCTCCGCTTTGGGAAGCAGCGTCGCGGTGCAGACGATGCTCGATGCCGAAAGGAACGCGGCGGCCAGAATCGGATAGACATAGCCGAACTGGGCGAGATACCCGGAAATCGCCGGTCCGATGAGAAAGCCAATGCCGAAGGCAACTCCAATGACGCCGAACGACTTCGCGCGGTTTTCGGGCGTGGTCACGTCGGCGATATACGCCTGAGCGAGGGAAAGATTACCTGCTGTGAGCCCGTCGATGACCCGCGACAGGAATACCATCGACAGAGATCCCGCCCATGCCAGGATCAAAAAGCCGACAAACGTTCCCATCTGGCTGACGATCAGCAGGGGCTTCCGTCCCATGTGGTCCGACAGGCGTCCCAGGATGGGTCCGGCAATGAGCTGGCAAAACGCGTAGGACGAGATCAGCATACCCACGACCATCGCCGACGCACCCAGATGTTCCGCGTAAAACGGAAGGAGAGGAAGGATGATGGTCAGGCCGAGAACGTCAACCAGAACGATCAGAAATATGGGAAGGAGCGGAGATCGATTCACGGTCGGGACGTTTCCGGAGATGACAAAACAGGTTCCAACTCTCCATGCTAACGCGGGGAGGAAATGCGGCTACGTTTTTATGCTCTGCCATTCCTTCCAGTCATTTTTGGTGGCGATCACCATGTTGGCCGCTGCTTTATGCAACCAGTTGGCGCGTCGCTTGCCGAGATCGGCAAGAACACTCCTGGTACGCCGGGCTCCGAGATGCACATTCGCCGTCTCCCAGCCCATCGCGTGAAGGAGGCGGCTCTCGTCTTTTTCGCGCGGAAACGCCGCCAGATCGATCCTGGAGCAGTCCGGCGCGAGCCGTCTGACGATCCATTTGCCCTGCAGCCGAACGAAGGGGTCAACCGCGCGAACCGCTGAGTCGAGTGCGCTCTGATAGCGGATCTTCTGTGACTCCTGGTCCCGTTCCGCGACGCCGCGAGCCCAGTCCCATGCCGAGGGCGCGAGCGCTTTGGCTTCACGGCAAAGCGGCCCGCCACTATGTTGGGCGAGAGCGACAAAGCGCTGCCGTCCGAGGCTCCCCATCCCCGCCACGCGGTGCACGATGCGCCACTTCGCCGCGCCCTTCGGCATCAGGCGCGCCAGCCCGCGGCGCGCATTGCCCGGAACACGGCCTTTAAAAGAAGGCAGAGATTCCAGCTTTTGCCAGAAAAGCGGCGGATCGCGCAGAGAAGGCTTCACCATGTCGTACAACCAGGCATGTTTGCCGCCGAGCACCCAGGGAAGTCCGCCCGCTTGGAGGCATTCCTTATATCCCTTGAGGATTTCGCCGCACGCATCGCGATGGGCGATCCGCAGTTGCGCGCTGTCGATCGCCAGATGGGCGCTGGCCGCCAAACGAACGAGATCGATCGTGTAAGGCATCCGGCAGGTTTCGTCGAAATCGTTGATCCCCCAGATTAACCGGCCTTCCGCGTCGCGCCAGGTGCCGAAATTCTCCACATGCAGATCGCCGACGGCGAGCAATTCGGGAGCTTCGGCGCACTCCGGACAAACCTCAGTCCACAACTGGGCCCAGCGATAGAACGTGGCGCGAAAGAACGGGAACAGCGCTTCCCTCATTGTCCGGTGCTTCAGCGCCAGATCCTCCGGAACAATCTGCAGTTCCCGCGAGAGCCATTCTTCGTACTTCGCGGTGGATTTGCGGAAGTTCACCGGCTGATTGTAACTTAATGGCAGAGCTTCGAGGTAATCATCCAGCGCAGCGTGCCGTGCGGCCGGGCGCCGAAGGTTTCGATATCGATGCGAACCATCGCCGCCTTTTTCATCTCCACCCGCAACGCCGGACTCGCAAGGAAGAAAGACACCAAACGGCTGAGGAGCGGTTCATGTCCGGCGACCAGAATGGCCGGCTCCTCGCGGCAGTCGCGCAGTTCGGACCAAACCTTTTCGGGCGAGCCGTGCGGAACCAACGCTTCCGTTTGAATGATGTCGCCTTTGTAGCCGAACCCCTCGGCGGCAACCCGCGCCGTTTCCATCGCCCGCACATAGGGGCTCGAGATAATAACCGACGGCGCAGCGCCCGCGCGGCGCGCGGCTTTCACCACTTCGGCGACTTTCTTTTTGCCCTCATCCGTGAGAGCGCGATTCGCGTCCGGGCTTCCGGCCACCGCGTCTTCGGCAATACCGTGACGAAAAAGATACAACTCCATTAAGCAGAACTCCGGCGGACCGTGTGTCGCGCATGGACGTTCGCGGCGCCACCGTTCACTTTCTCGAGTTGCAGCGAGCCGATGCGGCGCTGCAGCTCCTGGAATATCGCTTCGGGCGTCTTGCTGGCGTCGATATTAATAAACCCGTAGCGCCCGGCCATCTTGTCGAGCGTTCGAATCAGGCGCGTTTGATATTTGACAAAGCTCTCGTACATGTCGTTGCCGAAATGGCAATCCATGCCGCTTTCCCAATAGTCGAATGCGCCGCGTCCGATCACGACACGGGAAACCAGATCCTTCACTTTAGCCCGCAGGTAGTAGACGGCGTGAGGCACGAGGCCGAAACCGCAGACACGTTCGATCCAGGCGGGATCTTCGCCGCGGGCAATAGCCCGGGCCATGATGGAAAAGATATAGCGGTCCGTAAGCACAACGAAGCCCGCCCGCAGCGCCGGAACGATCTCATTCTCGAGCCGGTCCGCGAAATCGGTGACGTAATAAAGCGTCATCGTGACAGGTCCGAACGTGTTGCCGTCTTTCGCCTGCGCGATGCCCTTCCCCGCAAGCGCCGACCGAGCCATGCCGGTGTCGAGAACCGCGTGGCCCTGCTGCTCGAGCCACTGCCGAAGCTGAATCACCTGCGTCGAGCGTCCGACTGCGTCGGGTCCTTCAATGACCAGGAGTTTGCCGGAGAGGTCGGTGGTATCGACGCCGGGCAGCGGTTCCGCGTAAGGTTCGAGCGCCTTTGGCAGAATAAGTTTTCCCGCCCTGCCGTTAGTGATGGCCATTTGTTTCCCCCACTGTCGGCGGCACGGGCGCGCGCAACACGCTGTTCTTGAGGCTGCGTCCGATCGTTTTGAGGACAATCGCCCGCATTTGCCGCTGTTGATCCTCAATCGACAGAGTGGCGTCGATGACGTGGAAGCCCATCTCGGCGGACATGGCTTCGTACTCTCCCAGAATGCGGCCCTGAAAAACACGGAAGCTCTCCTCGACATTCCCGCTGATTCCCAGGTCCATGCCTGCTTCGTAGTATTTCAGCGCGTCACGTCCCCCCAAAATGCGGCTCAAGGCGACTTCGAGCGGCGTCTTGAAGTAGAAGGCAAGATTAGGCCGAATCGCGAAGCTGTAGAGGTTTCGTACCCACTGCGGGTCGACTCCGCGGGCAACGTCGCGCGCGAACGCGGTGTAAGCGTACCGATCGGCGCACACGATGGCGCCCGCGCGGATCAGCGGAAGGATGTAGCGCTCAGTGCGGTCCGCGAAATCGGTGGCGTGAAGGAGGCTGAAAGTGGTAGGAGTAAACATCTCCTTCTTCTTCCCCCGGCGCGTTGTATTGTGCACCAGCGGAGAAGAATTCCACTCACTGAAGGCCACCGCAAATCCACTGGAGCGGAGCCAGCGGCTCAGAAGCGAAATCTGAGTGCTCTTGCCGGACCCGTCGATTCCTTCCACGATAATGAGCTTGCCGCGGTGACGGTTCGGCGTGAAAAGTGAATCCATCGGGGGAAGTGGACAGCCGCTATTATAGCCTTCCGCTTAAATTCAAAGACCTGCAGTCATAAGCCCGTTATCATATGCAAGGTATGCCGCGCTACGCTTCCGTCGATATCGGCAGTAACTCGGTTCGTATGGAAGCGGCCGAGGTCATACCCGGTCACCCTCCGCGCATTCTCGCATCGGAACGGCAGGTAACACGCCTCGGCGCCAGCGTCTTCCGTACCGGCCGCATCAGCCAGGAATCGATGGATTTGATCTGCGGCGTTCTGGGAAACATGGCGCAGCAGTACAAGCGCCTCGAAGTGAACGCGGTGCGCTCCGTTGCCACAGCGGCGGTGCGCGACGCCGGCAATCAGCAGGAATTCATCGCGCGCGCGTCAGCCGCTCTCGGCGCCGATGTCGAAATTATTTCGGGCCAGGAAGAAGCGCGTTTGATTCACCTGGGAGTCAAGAGCCGCTGGCCTCATCCGAAAGAACGGTTTCTGATCATCGATATCGGCGGCGGCAGCACCGAGATCATCCTCAGTGAAAACGAGCGGATGGTCAAGGCATTCTCCAAGCCTTTGGGTGCGTTACGGCTGCAGGAACTCTTTCTCCGGACCGACCCGCCCCGCGCGGCCGATCTGCATCGCCTGGGCGAATACATTGAAGACCGCATCGGCTCCGCCATCCGCCGTATCGGGGCAACCCGCATCGACCGGGTAATCGGGACATCCGCCACTGCCTCGGCTGTCGTCTGCGCGGTGAACCGAATTCCCCGAGCCCGCCGCGACGAATCCGATCGCAAGCGCGCTGCGACCACGCAAATCCGCCGGTTCTATCGCGATATTTCCACCCTCGACACTGCCGCGCGCCAGAAGATCACGGGAATCGGGCCGCGGCGAGCCGAAATCATCACTCCCGGCACGGCGGTGGTACTGCACATCCTGGAGGCTCTGCGGATGCCTGCGCTGTTCTACTCGGCAGCGGGCGTACGGGACGGCATCATCGAGGATCTGGCGACGCGGGGCGTCGATCGCGGCTTAAGTCAGCTTTCGGTAGATCAGCGGAGCGTAGTGGAGGAGATGGCGGAGCACTTCGGAGTGGCGCTGCGCCATGGGCGTAAAGTGGCGCGTCTGGCAAACGATCTTTTTCTCGGCTTCCAGAATGTCCACCGGCTTCCGGCGCACTATGGACGTTTGCTCGAAGCGGCGGCGTACCTGCACGATACCGGTCATTATGTGAGCGATACACGCCATCACAAACACTCGTACTATCTGGTCGCCAACTCGGAGCTGCCGGGTTTTACCCTCAACGAGAGGGAACTGATCGCTAATCTGTGCCGATACCACCGGAAAGCCATGCCTGCCGCCGAGCATGAAAATCTTCAACTTCTCGATGGCGAGGACCAGCGCGCGGTGACATATTTGATCCCGCTGCTGCGGCTGGCGGACAGTCTGGACCGCAGCCATGAGCAGCGAATCCGGTCCGTTCAATGCCGGCAGCGCGACGGCGACTTTCTGATCACACTCAACGTGCCCGCCGAAACCGATATCGATCTCGAAATCTGGGCGGCGGAACGCCTCTCGGATATCTTTCGTCAGGTTTACAACAAGCCGGTGGCGATCGCGCGATCATGATCGAAGCCCCCAACTTCCGCGATCTGGAGTGGCTGGATCACGGCTTCGGGCTGCGCGACTCGGCAGCGCCCGCCGATATCACGACCGTGAAGCAGATTCACTCCCGCATTGTGATCGATGTGGCTGAGGTGAAAGATGGTCTGAAGCCGGAAGGCGATGCTCTGATCTCGAATCAGCCCGGAGTCCTCGTGGGAATGAAAACCGCGGATTGCGTGCCGATCCTCCTGGTCGACACAGCGAACCGCGCCGTTGCGGCAATTCACGCAGGCTGGCGCGGCACTGCGGAAAACATTGCCGCATGCACCGTGCAGGAAATGGCCCGGCGGTGGAACACGCGACCCGAAAATCTGCGCGCCGCGATCGGTCCGTCCATCGGTGCCTGCTGCTACGAGGTGGGTCCGGAAGTCCTGAGCCGGTTCGATCGGTGGATTTCCACCACGGCGTCCACCACCGGAGACCGCCATCTCGACCTCCCGGCCATCAACGAAATGCAGTTGCGCGCCGAACGTGTTGACGATATTTGGAAATCCGGTGAGTGCACATTCTGCAGTGCCGAACGTTTTTTCTCGTTTCGCCGGGAACGGGAACATGCGGGACGCATGCTGTCGTTTATCGGGTTGCAGAAATACGTCGGGCGGACCGCTTAGCTTTAAACCAGCTCGGGTCCGCCCGGAAAATCGTCAGACGTTCGGAAGGAATTTACGCTGCGCTCGCGAACAAATCGGCCGAGTCCTCGACTTCGATCTCGTGACGATCGACCTGCTCCTGGCACTTGATGCAGAATGCCGCCCACGGCACTGCATTCATGCGCTTCGGCGAGATTTCTTCCTCGCAGTGCAGACACACGCCATACGAGCCGTCCGCTATGCGGGCCAACGCGCGGCGGATCTGCCGCAGCATATTCGAATCCCGATCCAGATTGCGAATCGCAAGTTCGCGTTCGCCCGCCAACTGCACTTCATCGAGAGCGTCGGGCGCCTTCTCGATGGCGATTTCGTCCCGATTCCTGAGCGATCCGCTGAGTTCCCTCTGCTTCGCTTCCAGTATGTTTTTAAATTTCTCCAATTCAGCCTTGGTCATTTCGGTTTCCTCGTCTCCAAACGTCTGTCCTTTTTTTCTTGTCTTATTCTCTCTTCTGTGGTACAGACGAAAATTCGACTCCAAAGTTTCAAATAACTCTTAAGAGTGGCGGAACAGCCAACTTTGTCTCAACTCTGCCCGACTTTTTGTTCTCGCTGCTCACGCTTCAGCCTATAAGCAACTACCGTGCCAAACAATTGAAGCTTCCAAGTTTTGTATAGACTACATCAATCGAGCCTCCACGTCCATCACTACTTCGATTAAGTAGATAAATTTTAATAAGTTAATCTCTTCTAATGCCTATGGATAGCTCAAGTCTGCCTTTTGGATAGCCCAAGCCCAAGCGGTCAACATCAGATACCCTGGAACCTCTTTCTCGGATTGCGGTTCAAAATACCGCACAGAGCCGCAGATATGGGAGAGCCGGTCGCCATACAAACCGGTCCCGCCTGCGCTTCCAAGGCGAAAAGCAGTATATCACAACCTGCAAGTGGGTGCCAGAATTGCAAGTGCGTTCCGAAATCGGTTTTGTTGCCCCATCCGGACCCGTAACAGTATAGTTATAGACAGAAGGAATAGCCAAAGCAGTATGCTATTGTCCGGAAAAGAGTTGTCTCCGCGAGAACGAGTGATTTTGCATTCCGTGGTGCGTGCCTATATCGACACCGGGGAGCCAATCGGGTCACGGACCATTTCCCGGATGCGCAGCCTTGCCCTGAGTCCGGCCACGATCCGGAATGTCATGGCGGATTTGGCCGAGGACGGCTACCTCGCCCAACCGCACACCTCAGCCGGACGCGTTCCCACCGGAAAAGCCTTTCGCGATTTTGCGGGAACCGTGTCTGCCCGTCCCCTTCCGGCGGCGGATTGTGACCACATTTTCAAGGAGATGCAGTCCGGCGAGAGTTTGGAAGAGCGGGTCGGTATAGCGTCACGCGTCCTGACCGAGATCACCCGCAATGTGGGAATCGCGGCCGCCCTCCCGTCGTCAGATCAGGAATTGGAGCACATCGAACTGGTTGCCCTCTCCGAGCGCCGCGTTCTGATGATCGTGGCGACTCGGGACCGCATGGTCCGCAATAAAGTCGTTACCCTCGACCAGGCGATGACCCAGGACGATCTGCTCCAGCTTCGGAACTACGTGAACGCAAACTTCGCCGGGTGGACTCTCGGAAAAGCCCGCGCCGAACTACTGCGCCGGATCGAAGAGGAACGCGCAATGTACGACGCGGTTCTCCAGCAACTGACCCTGCTCTATCAGAAGGGCCTGCTGCTCGCCGATCAGGATCCGCAACTGGCTATGGATGGGGCTTCCTGGCTGGTCGGACTCGACCTCCATCTGACGCGGGAGAGGATGCGGGAGCTGTTCCGCGCACTGGAAGAGAAAAAACATGTAGTGGCGCTCCTCGACCGGTTTCTCGACACGCCTCATGGGCAGATCGGACCAGGGCAGATCGGCGTTCATGTCGGTTTGGCGGACGCGCATCCCGCGATGAGCAATCTGACTCTAATAGGCGTGACCATCGACCTGCCGTCGGGTGTGCGTACCCGTATCGCCGTTCTCGGACCCATGCGGATGCAGTATGAAAAAGCAATCGCGACTGTTCTGCAGATCGGTCGTACTTTCGAGACGCTGCAATCGTAAATTCCCTCGCGACCGCGGCGGAGATCCTGGATTGGGTTCCCGCCGGGCGATGCTAACCTGAAAACAGCCCCGAAAAAGTGAACGAACCGACCGTGCATAACAAAAAACACCACATGGACGACCTGCCGCCGGAGGAAACCGCGGCGGCAGAAGCACCACAAGCGGATTCACTCGAGTTGCTGCGCGCGGAGCGAGACCAGGCCAAAGCCGAGCGCGATCAGGCTAAGGCGGAGCGCGACGATCTAAAAGAGCTTCTTTTGCGCCGCCAGGCCGAGTTCGACAATTTCCGCAAGCGCACAGAAAAGGAACGAACCGATTACGTGCAATACGCGGGAATGGAGCTGGTGCGGGACTTGCTGCCTATTCTGGACGATTTCCATCGCGCCATGAAGTCGGATGGTGGCGCTCCCGAATACACCAGGGGCGTGGAGTTGATCTACCACCGCCTGTATGAAACGCTGAAGAAGCTCGGACTGGAGCCGATTGAAACCGCGGAGCAGAATTTCGATCCGCATCTGCATCAGGCGGTGGAACGCGTGGAAACGACCGATGCCCCCGAAGGCACGATCCTGGTCGAATTCCAGCGCGGGTACAATTTTAAAGGTAAACTGCTGCGGCCTTCCATGGTGAAAGTCGCCGTGCGAGCCTGAAAACTCACCAGATTGCGAACGAAATGCCGGTGACAAAACGCGATTATTACGAAGTGCTCGGCGTGGAGCGAAGCACGGGAGAGCAGGAGCTGAAGACTGCTTACCGCAAGCTGGCAATGCAGTATCATCCGGACCGCAATCCGGATGACCACACGGCGGAAGAAAAGTTCAAGGAAGCGGCGGAAGCCTACAGCGTTCTTTCGGACCCGCAGAAGCGCGCGGCGTACGATGCCTACGGTCATCAGGGCCTTTCGGGCATGGGCGGCGGCTTCGATCCGTCCTCGATGGACTTGGGCGATATCCTCAGCCAGGTCTTCGGCTTCGGCGACGTATTCGGGCAGCAACGCGGCGGCGGGCGCAACCGGCCGGCCAAGGGCGACGATCTGCGCTACGACCTGACGCTCACATTCGAGGAAGCGGTATTCGGCAAGCCGGTGGAAATGCAGATTCCCAAAATCGAGGCATGCCAGCGGTGTCAGGGTAAGGGCGCGGAACCAGGGAGCGGCAGCATTACTTGTCCCGCGTGCCACGGGCGCGGCGAGCAGATTTATTCGCAGGGATTTCTTTCGGTCCGTCGTACCTGTTCGAGTTGCGGCGGCGCCGGCCAGATCGTCAAACAAGCTTGCCGCGAGTGCCGCGGTGAGGGCTATCGGCAGGTAACGAAGAAACTGCGCGTGACGTCGCCCGCCGGCATCGGCGACGGCAATCGCCTGAAGGTGTCCGGCGAAGGCCAGCCCGGCGCGAACGGCGGCCCGAACGGCGATCTCTATATTTTCTTCACAGTCAAAGAGCACCCGGTTTTCGAACGGCGTGAACGCGATCTCCACTGCACGGTCCCGATCAGCGTTACGCAGGCAGTGCTGGGGGACGAGATCAGTGTCCCGACGCTTGAAGGGCCGCACGATCTGGTCATTCCGGAAGGAACGCAGAACGGCGCGGAACTGCGGATCAAAGGCAAAGGCGTACCGGAAGTGCAGGGGCGCGGGCGCGGCGATCTGGTGGTGCACGTCGACGTGCGAATCCCCTCGAAGTTGAACCGCGATCAGCGGAAGCTGTTCGAACAACTGGCCGAGTCTCTGCCGGTGAACAACGAACCCCACGAAAAAGGACTGTTCGATAAAGTCAAAGACCTCTTCACGTAGCGCTTCGCACTAAGCGTCAGACTCACTGATGCCTTGGGGTGGCGGAGGTCCCTCAGCCTTTCCCAACCGCTTTCTTGCCGAAAACATAGGGCCCTTCGACGGTACGTTGGGCGCAAATGCCTGGAAACCGAAGGACGGAAGGTTCAGATCGTCGTAAACTGCCTCCATCCCTCCGCGCATGAAATAGGCTTCATGCCAGAAACCGGTACCACCGGAGTTGCGCAAAAAATCCTGCCACCAGCGCAGGTGCGGCTCGGAGCGCGTCCAGCGCTCCATCGATTCGAAGTCCTTCCAATACCAGCGCATCCCCAGATGAAGGGGGAAGAATCCGTAAATGATGTTCTGCTCGAAATGCAGCAGTCCTTCGGGACGTGCGTCACCGGCCTCCATGATCCTCGGCCCGAAACCCGACAGCGTCCTGATGCCCGTGAGAGTACGGACGCGCATGCCCAGATAGATCACTACCAGATCGGGGAAAGCGCTTAAGTCTACTGTCTGCCGATCGACATGTCGCGACATGGCTTCGATTCTCTCAGACTTAACGGCAAATGGCTGTCAAAAGAAAGGCAGCCAACCCAATAGGAATCGCCGCCGGCTCCGGATGCCGGTTCTGTCATGGCGAACGAAACCTCCTCTCAGTGCGGCTCGTCTAAAAATATGTATTCCACAGCATAAATAATTGATTCAAAAAAGGTTCGAAATCGCCTACCGGAACCTTTTCCACAACCTCCGCATCTAACAAAACGGGTATCAGTATGAGCAGATTATGGTTCTTGAAGTCAGTAGCGCTGCTGGCATCCGTCGGATTTGCGACTCCGTTTCTCAGCGCTCAGACATCCCGGACCGCGTTGCCCGGGACCGTCAACTACGTGGAAGGGCAGGTGTCGATTAACGGCAATCCACTCAATTCGAGGCAAGACGGCACCGCCCAGGTTCAACCCAATCAAAGCCTGATGACGGCCAACGGCAAGGCTGAAATGCTGCTGTCGCCGGGCGTTTTTGTGCGTCAGGGAAATAACAGTGAAGTTCGTTTGGTATCGCCGGGTCTGGTCGATCCCACAATCGAGGTCGTGCGCGGAGAGGCCATGGTCGAGGTTGATCAGAAACTGAAGGACAACCGGATCGACGTTCGAGAGCATGGCATTGTAACTTCGATCCTGAAGAATGGGCTTTACCGGTTTGACAGTGACAACGGCAGAGTGGAAGTCATTGACGGTCAAGTGCGGGTGAACGAAAACGGGCAGTCGAAAGAACTAGGCCGGGGGAAAGAGGTCATGCTCAACGGCCAACCGCTGAAGACTGTCAGCTTCGATCGCAAAGCTGAGGACGATCTCTACCAATGGAGCAGCGTACGGTCGCAGTACCTTGCTGAAGCCAATATGGCGACAGCACAGAATATCTACATGGGCTACGGTCCCTATTGGGGCACGGGCTGGTATTGGAGCCCGTACTACGCCGCGTGGTCCTGGCTGCCGGGAGACGGTTTCTTCTACAGTCCATTCGGATACCCGTTCTTCTCGCCGGCGTATATCGTCTACGCTCCGCGCTTTGGACGGTTTGGATATCGGACCGGTGGAGCCTTTGCGGCTGGCCGAAGTTTCGCCGGCCGCGCCGGCGTGAATATGGCGCCGCGACTCAGCGGCGGCGGTTTTCATGGTGGTGGTTTTCACGGTGGCGGAGGCTTCCATGGCGGTGGCGGCCGACGGTAAGAAATCGGGACAGCCGAAACGAAAAAGGCCTGCTCCAAAATGAGCAGGCCTTTTTCGTTTCGTGGGATTGACGGCGTTTACTGAGGTGGCGCTCGCCGCTTGCGGGGCGCCGCGGCTTTGCGGGGCCGTTTTGGCGGCGGCACGACATTGCCATCCACGTCGGGTCCGGCTTTTCTGGTGCCCTTTTTGACGCGCGGCGATCCCGCAGTCGGCTGACCCGGCACCATCGGCTGAGGTTCCTCGGCCTCCTCTTCGTCTACCTCCTCGGGAACGGGAGGCGGCGCAGCTTCGGGAATCGCCGGCGGATGGAACTCCGCACCCAGATAAACCATCAGACTCTGCGTCTCCTGATTGGGTTCAATGCGCACGACGGTCTTGTCCTGCGCGTAGTTCAGAAATTCGCTGAACTCCTGGAAGCCGTACTGTTTCCAGTCGAAGTTCGGCGATTCTTCCCGCACCCAGCCCGCAAGATCGTCGGCGAGGACACCCTCTTCCATCTCCAGACGATGGTTCTCGAGAACATCGCGGAGCGCAGGCAATCCTTCTTCCGGACGAACCGTCTTTTCAGGCGCGCCGGTCCGCTTGCGCTGGATCATATAGCGCCCTTCGCCGCCGGTCACCTGAATGAGATCGGCCTTGCGCAGCTTCTCGATGAAATCCGTAAACGAGCCCGCGCCATAAGCCCGCTCGCTGAAGCTCGAGTCGAGTTGCAGCATGGTCGATTTGAGCAGCCCGAGTTGCGGCCGCACTTCACGCCGTTCAAGCACCTGAAGCGCCCGCTCCACCAGCGGCATCGACTGATGCAGATCCAGCGCCGGCGGGCGGCGCTGTCCGCCCTGCTGGCGATGCTCCCGCGGTGGCATGGGACCGCGATCGCGGTGCTCCTGCTGTCCTTCGTGCGGTTGCGGTTGCTGGTGCTGGTGATGCTCGCGGGGGCGCGATGACCGGTTGTCGTCCAGCATGGATTCGTAGCTGATGAACTCATGACAGTTCTTCTGCAGAATCGTGCTGGTAAAGGCCTTGCCGCCAACGACAAAGACGGTCTTGTCGTACTGTTTCAACTTGTTTACCAGCGCCATAAAATCGCTGTCGCCGCTGATGATGGCGAATGCGTTGATGTGATCGTGGGTAAAAGCCAGTTCCAGAGCGTCGAGCGCCAGATTGATGTCGCCGCCGTTCTTGTCACCGCGCGGCGAAGGATCGCGCTGCACCATCTGCACCGCGTATTCCGAAAGCTGGCGGGTGGAATTCTCCATCTTTCCCCAGTTCGCGTAGGCGATTTTGGTAATGATCTCCCCCCGCTCCTTCAGCGCTTCGAGCACGATTGAAACGTCGAACTCGCGCTGCAGCGTCGATTTGACGCCGATCTCGATATTGTCGAAGTCGATAAAGACCGCGATCTTGAGGTGCTTATCCATGTTCACGCTTTGCGTTTGCGCAATTTCGGTGCGCTCCTTCCTGTTTCAACTACTTCACGGCGGGCGTCGAATGTTCGGCCGCCTGCCGGACGGCCGAGACAATCGTCTCGAGCGATGTCCCCGGCTGGAAAACAGCAGCTACTCCCTGTTTTTCCAGTTCGCGGGCATCGTCGTCCGGGATGATGCCGCCGACGATTACTTTCACGCCGGCCATGTCCTTCTCGCGCAGCAATTCCATCACGCGCGGCACGATGGCGTTGTGCGCGCCGGAGAGGATCGAAAGTCCGATTACCTGCACATCTTCCTGCAGGGCGGCATTAACGATCATTTCCGGGGTCTGTCGCAAACCAGTATAAATGACTTCCATGCCCGCGTCGCGCAGGGCTCGTGCAATGATCCGCGCTCCGCGGTCATGGCCGTCGAGGCCGGGCTTGGCTACCAACACCCTGATGGGAAAGCTCATCTCAAATATGCGGACGCTCTTCGTATGTTCCGAAGACCTCGCGCAATGCACCGCAAATCTCGCCCAGCGTGGCGCGGGCTTCGACGGCATCCAGCAGCGGAGGCATCAGATTTCCCGAATTCAGGTCCTGCCTGCTTTGTTGCCGCGCACTCAAATCCGTCTTCCGGTCCGCGGCATTCACAGCCGCCGCGCGGCGAAGCGTATTGAGGGCGCACTCTACATCTCCATTATTACGTGTTTTTCGCAGCTGCCGCAGCTTTTCGATCTGGCGGTCCTCCGCCGACCGGTCGATCCGCAGGGTTTCGATGGGCTGTTCTTCCATGGTGCGATAGCGATTGACGCCCACAATCACAGCCTCACCCTTCTCGACCTTCTGTTGATATTCGAAACTGGCGCGCGCGATCTCGGCTTGGGGGAAGCCCTGTTCGATAGCGGCGATCATGCCGCCCTTTTCGTCGATGGCGCGGATATAGTCCCGGGCGCCATTCTCCATTTCCAAGGTCAGGCGCTCCAGATATTCACTGCCGCCGAAGGGGTCGGGGACGCCGGCCACGCCGCTCTCGAATGCGATCACCTGCTGGGTGCGCAGCGCGAGTGTCGCGGCGTGCTCGCCGGGAAGTGCCCAGGCTTCGTCCAGCGAATTGGTGTGCAGCGATTGCGCGCCGCCGAGTACTGCCGCCATCGCCTGCAAAGAGGTACGAACCACGTTGTTATAAGGCTGCTGCCAGGTAAGAGAGCAGCCGGCCGTCTGCGCATGAAACCGCAGCTTCCAGCTTCGTTCATCGCGTGCGCCGTAATGCTCGCGCATCAGGACTGCCCAGAGAGTACGAGCGGCGCGATATTTCGCAATCTCCTCGAAGAAATTATTGTGGGCATTGAAGAAGAAGCTGAGGCGCGGGGCAAATTCGTCGATTGCCAGCCCGCGTTCGAGCGCCCAGTCCACGTATTCCAGCCCGTCGCGCAGCGTGAAGGCGAGTTCCTGCAGCGCCGTGGACCCGGCTTCCCGAATGTGATATCCGCTGATCGAAATGGGATTGAAGCGGGGTGTCTTTCTCGTGGCAAACTCGACAGTGTCTGTAACCAGCCGCATGGAGGGCTTCGGCGGAAAGATGTACTCCTTCTGCGCGATGTATTCCTTGAGGATGTCGTTCTGCAATGTGCCGGAAAGGCGTGCGAAATCCACGCCCTGCCTTCGCGCCACCGCGAGATACATGGCCCAGATGACGGCAGCGGGCGAATTGATGGTCATCGAGACGGAGACCTGATCGAGCGGAATGCCGTCGAACAGCGTCTCCATGTCTTCAAGCGACGAAACCGAAGCGCCGCACTTGCCCACCTCGCCGTGCGCCAGCGCGTGGTCGGCATCATAGCCCATCAGGGTCGGGAGATCGAATGCGACGGAGAGTCCGGTCTGCCCCTGCTCGAGAAGATAACGGTAACGCCGGTTCGTTTCCTGCGGGGTCGAAAACCCGGAGAACTGGCGCATGGTCCAGAGGCGGCTCCGGTACATCGTTTCGTGGATGCCGCGGGTATAAGGGAAGCTGCCCGGCGCTGGAAGGTCAGGCTCGCGATGCAGATCCGGAAGCGTTATATCCGGCAAATCCCGCGCCATGACTCGATTTTATGCGCCCGGCTATTGCCGCCACATCCGGGCTGGAACCGGAATCCGGATGCGTTTGGGCGTCCCCGGTCCACCATCCGAAAACAAGAGGATGATAACGACGACAAGTAAAATTGTGACCAAATCCTGATCTGTCATGAAACCTACACAAGAGTAACACCTGGCGGAACGGCGGTTACTCCCACTCAATCGTGCCTGGGGGTTTATGTGTCAGATCGTAATAAACTCCGGCAATTTCCGGCATCGCCATAATGCGTGCGGAGATCTCGCGGAGAAGACCGTCCGGCATGGCGACCGAATCCGCAGTCATGCCATCGACCGACTGAATCGGTCGAAGAACGACCGAGTCGCGGGATTCACCTGCCCCCAGTGGAATCAGAACCACCGGGAACTGCCAGACCTTGGCATCGAAGCCGGATTCGTGGCAGATTTCGCGCACTATGGCGTCTGCGCGACGCAGAAGAGCCAGTCGGCCGCGCGTGAGAGAACCGGCAAAGACGCGCTGGTTCTCGAACGGCTCACGTACCGAAACACGCGCGATCACGCGGTTGACCCCGTCCGTCCGGTTCACCAGCTCTGTCGCCTCATCCTGCAATCGGGATGAGGCCGATGGGAAGGCTTCGATGGCCAACACGGGCGCGTAGCTGCGTGAGTCGCCCTGCACACCAACGGATCGCACCGGAATCAGCCAGCCTTCCGGAACGCGCACAACCGGCTCCTCCGTCTCCGAACAGAGACAGCGAATCGCAAGACCCGGACCGGGAAACGGATGACGATTGAGAAGGGCTGCGGGAAGATCCAGGAGGCGGCCGATGGCGCGTACCTCGTCCTTGTAGAAATCGGCCAGCGGCTCTACGATACGGCCCGATTCCATGAGCTTCTGAATGCCCGGCACGCGATTGTGATGCGTCTTGATCGTCGCGGCGTTGGCGGTACCCCCCGACTCGATCGTGTCCGGGTAAATCGTCCCCTGTCCGAGAATCCAATGGCCATCGAGCAAACCGCGCGATTCGATGATGCGCTCCTGCACCCGCACGAACTGCTCGCCGATGATGTGGCGTTTCAGCTCAGGCTCGCGCGCCGATTCCAAAGGCCGCAGGAATTCGTCTTCGCAGTGCGCGATATCGACAACGCCCGCTCCCAAGTGAGCGAAGGTGCGCTCGACGAACTCCGTCTCGCCTTCGCGCATCAGCCCCGTATCCACATAAACGCCGCGCACCCGCTGCGGGCCCAGCGCGCGCAGGCAGAGCGTGAAGGCAACCGTGGAATCGACGCCGCCGCTCACGAAAAAGAACACGTTTCGATCACCCACGCCCTGCCGGATCTGATCCTCCACCAGAGCGATTCGGCGGCCGGGATTCCAATCCTTTTCACAGCCGCATATATTGAAAACAAAGTTTTCGAGAATGCGGGTTCCCTGCGCCGTGTGGACGACTTCCGGATGGAATTGCACTCCATAGAGCCTGCGGACGGGGTCTTCGATAGCCGCGGTCTCACAGGTTGAAGTAGTGGCCAGCACGCGGAATCCATCCGGCGGAACGGCGACGACGTCGCGATGGGACATCCAGATCTGCTGATGGTCCCGCACCCCTTTGAGGATCTGCGAATCGTCGTTTCCCAGCAAATCGAGAATCGCCAGGCCGAACTCGCCCCGGTCGCCCTTGCGCACGGTCCCGCCCAGTAACTGTGCGAGCAATTGCTGCCCGTAGCAGATACCGAGAACAGGCATGCCCGCGACCAGCACCGCGCCTTCCACTATGGGGCTGGGTTCGTCGTAAACGCTGTGCGGACCGCCGGAGATAATCACTCCGCGCGCGTGCTTCAGCTTGTTAACGGATACGTCGCTCGGAAAGACTTCGGATGAGACTCCGAGCTCTCTGATTTTGCGCGCAATCAGGTGGCAGTATTGACCGCCGGTGTCGAGTACTGCTATCTGCGCCGATTCTGAGATCAAACCTGTTTTGAAGAGAGCGATCTTACTACTTTCGCATCCTCTCCGCGATGATTTTCTTGGCGTTGCTCATGAGCGCCTGCGCCTTGGGCAGCGCATCGATGGCCTGCAGCACTTCAGGATCGGTCTTGATCTCGTACTTCCGGCTCTCGTCTACGTTAAAAGCGGTCTTGTAGATCTCGGCCTGCAGACGGCCGCGGGTCCAGTCGTAGTCTTTGGTGAAATCGGCTTCGCTGAATTCCAGTTTCTGGCCCAGAATGTATTTGTGGAAGTCGTCCATGGTCATGGAGTCGACGGCCCAGTTGGACGCCAGTTTCTCTTTGTGAATAGCGAAGAAATGGCGGGTGTAGTTGGAAAGCGCATACCGCACGAGCAGTTCAGTCTCGAACGTGTCGAGCTTGGGAGGCATGTACTTTTCGTCGGGTGAGATCCCGCCGCCGCCGTATACAACCCGCCCGCTGTCGGTGCTCTTCACATCGGCCAGATTCCGGGCAGCCGTGTTGTTACGGTAGTAGTAGTCGAAGAATGATACGTTCGTGTAATCGCGTTGAATCAACCGGCCGCTGGGTGTGTAATATTTCGCCGTCGTCAGCGCCAAACCCGTGTTTTCGACCAACGGATAAACGGTCTGCACCAGCCCCTTGCCGAAGGTGTTGTCGCCGAGAATCCATGCGCGATCATGATCCTGCAGCGCGCCGGAGACGATTTCCGCCGCCGATGCGGAGTTCCGGTTGACCAAAACCACGATGGGATAGTCGCGTCCGTGATTGCCGGTACGCGCGGTATAGACGTGCTCGGCGGATGAGCGGCCTTTATGGGAAACGATCACATCGCCCTTGGGCAGGAAGTGATCGCCAACGGCGACGGCTTCGTTCAGCAATCCACCGGGGTTGCCGCGGAGGTCAAGGACAAGGCCTTTAAGGTTGTCCTCGTCCATCGCCTTCAGCGCTTCTTCCATTTCATGGCTGGTGGTTTCGTTGAACTGCTCGAGGAAGACGTAGCCGATCCCGGGCTTCAGAAGAAACGCATCCGGAACGCTCTTGCGGCTGATCTCGTCGCGAACAATGTTGAATACCACCGGCTGGTCAAAACCTTCGCGGGAAACCTTGATCTGAACCGGGGTTCCCTTGGGGCCTTTCAGGAGATCGGCCACCTTGGTGGAATCGAGATTATCGGTCGGCGTGTCATTCACCATGACGATGATGTCGCCGGGTTTGAGTCCGGCCTTGTAGGCCGGCGATCCGACGAACGGCGCCATTACGATGGTCTTGCCGTTGCGTCCCTGAACGGACATGCCGACGCCATAGTAATGGCCGCTTTGTTCCTCTCGCAGACCCTTCAGGTCTGTCGGATCGAAGAAATTGGAGTGCGGATCGAGCGTCCGCAGCATCTGCGGAATCGCGCCCTTATAAATCGCCTTGTCGGGGTTCACGGGATCGGCAAAGTTCTGCTCGACGGTCGAATAGACCTTCGTGAACGATTTCATGCTGGTCTTCACGTCGTCGTCGGAAGTGGCGGCGGAAGCTACATTAAGTCTCGGACCGTACATACCGCCGATTACAGCGGAACCCAGGATTAATAAGGGGATTAGGTAGATAGAGCGGCGATTTTGAGCCATGCGACGAATGCCCGTCCTTCTTGCAGTATAGCAGCGAAAATACAGTTTCATTACGTCCGACGCGGACGGCGAAACGGAGGGTACCAACGGGTAGAAATATAGCCGAATCTGTCACGCAGGTCGTGCTCAGCAGGCCGCACTCAGAGCCAAATTAGTATGTCAAAGACACACCGGCTGAAGACGGCCGACGTTTCTGGCCAAGCCTCCCCCGGAACACCGACAAAACCGTCTCCGAGCGGCTTTTTCGCCCACATATTCGTATTTCCGCGCGGGCACGCAGCCGGAGGGGAGCCGGTCCACTGTGGCAAGTACGTCAGCATCAGTCGCGGCGCTTTCCGGCAGAGGCGACCCCAGCTCTTTGTGAGCGTGGCGATCCACAGTTGCTGTCAGGAACTGCGCTGTGATCTATCAATCCCGATAGCCTGTTTGGCTTTGGCCGGATTGCCGGAATCGGCGGCATAGACAAGAAGATTTGTATCGAGGAAAAAACCTATCGCTCATTTCGCTCTTCGCGCGTGAAGCCGCGGCCAGCGCGGAATTGGGCCGCGGTTGCAACGGCTTGGCGGATCTGTGCTCCGCGGGTAATCGGGGTTCAATGGCGTAACGCGCGAGCCATTCGCGGAACAGATTATTCAGGCTGGTGCTCCGATTCGGCCCGTCGGCGCGCATTTTCGATCAATGCCTCATCCGCGCTCAGGGTCACATTCCGCATAGATCCGGTGTACCCACGAATTTGGGGCTACCAGCCATCTACAACGGGATGTTGCCGTGCTTCTTTCTCGGCATGGTGTCGACCTTCGTCTCCAGCATCCGAAGTGAACGGATCAGCCGGGTGCGGGTCTCGCGGGGTTCGATCACATCATCGATAAAACCGTGTTCTGCGGCGATAAACGGGCTGGCGAAACGGTCTTTGAATTCAGCGATCTTTTCCTGGCGCAGATCGCCGTTTCCTTCGGCCAGTTCGCGGCGGTAGACGATGTTGACCGCACCCTCCGCACCCATAACGGCGATCTCGGCTGTCGGCCACGCGAGATTGACGTCTGTGCGAATGTGCTTCGAACCCATCACGCAGTAGGCTCCGCCGTAGGCTTTGCGCGTGATCACCGTGATCTTGGGCACAGTCGCTTCGGCAAACGCATACAGCAGTTTGGCTCCATGACGGATGATGCCACCGAACTCCTGTTCCGTGCCCGGAAGGAATCCCGGTACGTCTTCAAACGTGATCAGCGGAATATTGAACGCGTCGCAGAAGCGAACGAAGCGTGCTCCTTTCACAGATGAGTTGATATCGAGGCATCCGGCAAGAACCGCAGGCTGATTGGCAACGATGCCGACAGACCGTCCGTCGAGGCGCGCGAATCCCACCACAAGGTTCTGCGCCCAGTGCTCATGCACTTCGAAAAACGACCTGTCGTCCACTACCCGCTGGATGACGTCCTTCATGTCGTAGGGCAGATTGGACTCCGCAGGGACGATTGTGTCCAGCGCGGGATCGGCACGATCGATCGGATCGGTTGACGCACGTCGAGGTGCGTCTTCGCGATTGTTTTGCGGCAGGAAACTCAGGAGCTCGCGAATCATTTGCAGACATTCCGCGTCATCGCGCGAAACGAAATGACCCACGCCGCTCACAGAGTTGTGCGTCATCGCGCCGCCCAGCTTGTCTTTGGTGACATCTTCGTGCGTAACGGTTTTGATAACGTCCGGGCCGGTCACAAACATATAGCTGGTGTCGGCAACCATGAAGACGAAGTCCGTAATGGCCGGCGAGTAGACCGCGCCGCCCGCGCACGGGCCCATGATCGCCGAGATCTGTGGCACAACTCCGCTCGCGAGCGTGTTGCGCAGAAAAATATCCGCGTAGCCGGCAAGCGAAAGAACACCCTCCTGAATGCGCGCTCCGCCGGAATCGTTGAGGCCTATGATGGGTGCGCCGGTCTTCAGCGCGAGGTCCATGATCTTGCATATTTTTCGCGCGTTGGTCTCCGACATAGAGCCGCCGAAGACGGTGAAATCATTGGCGAAGACGTAAACCGGACGCCCGTTGATGCGGCCGAAGCCAGTTACCAGACCGTCGCCCGGAATCACCTGCTGATCCATCCCGAAGTCCTGACAGCGATGCTGAACGAGCTTATCCATCTCCTCGAAGGTTCCGTCGTCGAGCAGGAGTTCGATTCGTTCGCGGACAGCGAGTTTGCCGTCACTGTGCTGCCGCTCGCGGCGCTCAGTTCCTCCGCCTTCCTCGGCGGCGGCATGGCGTCGGCGCAGTTCTTCGAGGCGATTCATCAGAGTTCAGCGTATCGCGGACCGAACCGTTACCCCCTAAAGAACAGGTTCGTAATTACAAACAAATATATTGACACTATTGGTAATATCGCGTATCGTGAGGGCAGTGATAGATCGTCCGATCAAGGTCGCGGATGAATGCTGGCTTGCGCTCGCGCTGTTGACGCGTGAGCGTGCGAAGAGAAATTCGTTTTCCTCCGGCGAGATTCTGGATCGTATCCGCAAAGAGCGGATTCATCCGCAGGTCAGACCCGGCGTGACCGCCCACATTCATCAACACATCGTCGCGAACCGACCGCCCAGTACAGCCCGTTATCGAATGACGTACCGGTTGCCCGACGGCACTTTCAGACTGTACCGCCCGGGCGATGACTGTCATGAGGAACGCTCCGGCAAAACCCGTCCTGACCGCGATGACGTTCCAGTCGCTTATCACGAATTAATCGACTGGTATGAGGAGAAGTTTGGCACAAGCCCCACAGGGGTCGAGCCCGAGCAGGATCCGATTCTTAGTCTGCGGGGTCTTGGGAAGGAGATATGGAAGGATGTAGATGTCGACGCCTGGGTGAATGAACTTAGGAGCGGCTGGGATACCGGAAGCGCCGTTTCGCCGGAGCCATCCCAATCGACTGGCATACGCAGGAGCCACCACGATGCATCTCAAATCTGGAAGCGGATCGTCGAAAACCAACGGTCTGAGTTCAGAACCAGCAGGAATCACCCCTTCACTTATCAGGTAGAGGGCGACAGCGGCATCTGGTTCTTTCGCAGCGGCCGGCGCATTGAGCGACGTCTTTGGCGGGGAGAAGTCGAGGCGGCTCTGAATCAGACTCCTCCCCGGAAGCCGAGCGACCTGAACAGGTTTCAGTGCCCTTCATATCTTTTTGCTCTATTGACCGATCCAAGGATTTCGGGCGGCAGAGGGAGAGCATAGCCACTGGCAAGAGTCTTCTGGGACACAAACCTCTTCATTTATCTGATCGAAGACCGCGGTGCTTTGGCCAATCGCGTAGAGGATATCTGGCGAGGCATGACGGCGCGTGGCGACCGCCTGTACACCAGCGCGCTGACTCTCGGAGAGATTCTGGTGAAGCCGGTAAATGACGGTGCAAGAGACCTCGAGCTCAGTTATCTCCGCCTGCTGAAAAATCCCCGGATTACGGTACTCGGCTTCAACGCCGACGTTGCGCCTGCCTATGCTCGTATTCGCGCGGATCGGTCTATTCGACCTCCGGATGCGATACAACTGGCGTGCGCGGCATCTGCCCAAATCGATCTGTTCATCACCAATGACGACCGTCTCAGCAGGAAACACGTGCCGGAGATCAAATTCATCACGAGCCTCTCGCGCGCGCCGCTCTGACGAACGATCGTTCTCTTTCCGACCGCGCATGCCCAGGAGTTACAATCGTTCAGTCCGTCCGCCACGTCCGCGGAACGCCTCAGGTCGCCCTGTCGGGAACCAAATAACCCAGGGAGAACGCTTATGAGCGCAGCCGCAACTGCCGCCAATTATGTATTGACTTTGGAGGAAATCCGCAATCTGACGAGGGAAGGCGGCAAACCCGCCGAAACTCTGATGAATGTGGTCGCTTTAATCGCCCGGCGCTTCCACACCGATGTCTGTTCGGCGTATCTGCTCGAACCGGACCGCGCCAATCTCGTGCTCGCGGCCACTCTGGGACTGCGGCGCGAATGCATCGGCACCCTGCGCCTCGCGCTGCATGAAGGCTTGGCTGGGATGGTGGCCGAACAGGTCCAGCCAGTGGCCGTGGAAAAGGTCAGCCAGCATCCGCGATTCAAGTTCTTTCGGGAAGCGGGCGAAGAGCAGTATCAGTCTTTTCTCGGCGTGCCCTTGGTCGATCGCGGCGTTCTGCAGGGGGTTTTGGTCGTGCAGACCATCGACTCCCGCACCTTTCTGGCCGACGAGATTCAGATGCTCATGGAGGCTGCCGCGCAAGTGGCGCCGGTCGTGAGCGAAGCGCGCATGCTGGACCGTTTCGTTGTTCCCGTGCAGGAACGCCTCTGGGCTCTTGCACGAAACATGTGGTGGAGCTGGGACCACGATTGCGTCAGCCTGTTCCGCGATCTCGATCCGGTCGGCTTCCGTCAGAACAACAACAATCCCATTTCCCTTCTGACGGACATGCCGCTGCAGGAAATTGAGCGCCGCTCTGCCGAGCTGATGCTGCACAGCCGCATTAACTACGCATATCGCCGTCAGCAGGAGTATCTGCAGGCCGATCGGACCTGGGGCGCGTCGAACGCAGGCGTATTGCGGCCTCGTCCCGTAGCCTATTTTTCCGCGGAGTTCGGCCTGCACGAATCGATTCCGATTTATTCGGGAGGCCTCGGCGTGCTTGCGGGCGATCACATCAAGAGCGCATCGGATCTGGATATTCCACTGATCGGCATCGGCCTTTTTTACGGGCAAGGGTATTTCCGGCAACGTCTCGACGCGAGTGGATGGCAGCAGGAAGACTATCAACTCACCGACATCAGTCAGGTACCGATGGAGCCGGCGATCGGAACGAACGGCACGCCGGTCAGCATACGAATTGACACGCGCAGCGGATGGATTGGAGCAAAGGTCTGGCGGGTGAAAGTCGGCCGCTGCGATCTGCTGCTGCTCGATTCGAACGTGGAGGGCAACGCACCAGAAGATCGCCAGCTTACGTCGAGGCTGTATGGCGGCGATGGCCGCACGCGCATTCGCCAGGAACTGCTGTTGGGTGTCGGCGGTGTGCGCGCTCTCAGAGAAATGGGCGTCACGCCGGGCGTGTATCACATGAACGAAGGCCACAGCGGATTCGCCGTTCTGGAAGCCATCCGAACGCGCATGGCCGACGAGGGAATCAGCTTTGACCAGGCCGCTCCGACGGTCGCACGGGAGGTCGTGTTCACCACTCATACGCCGGTGCCCGCGGGTCACGATCGCTTTCACGCGGACCTGATCGAAGAACATCTCGGGCCGCTGCGCGATGCGCTGGGCATATCGCAGGAACGCCTGATGTCACTCGGTCGTGAGAACCCGGCGAATCATCACGAACAGTTCTGCATGACGGTCGTGGGTCTGAAGCTTTCCCGGCGAGCCAATGCTGTTTCTTCGCTGCACGGCGAGGTTTCACGAGCAATGTGGACGGGTCTTTATCCAGGGAGAACGGAAGATACGGTTCCGATCGGCCATATCACCAACGGTGTGCACGTGCCTTCATGGCTGGCGCCCCAGATGGCGCGGCTATATGACCGGCATCTGGGTGCAGGATGGCAGGCGCGCAGCGGCGAGGCCTGCACTTGGGAAGGGATCGACAGCGTGGACGATGGCGAGCTCTGGGAGACACATCTGAGTCTCAAGAGCCGACTGCTCGATTTCGTACGGCGGCGCGCAGTGGAACAGTCGGGGCGGAGATCGGAGCCAATCGAATTCGTCCATAGGTTGGGGCGCGTGTTGAGCCCGGATGCGTTGACCATCGGATTCGCCCGCCGCTTCGCAACGTACAAGAGAGCCAACCTGATTCTGGCGGATATCGAGCGGCTGGCCTCGATGGTCAACGATCCGAAGCGTCCCGTGCAGTTTGTATTCGCAGGTAAAGCGCATCCTCGGGACGATCCCGGCAAGCGGGTGCTGCAGCAAATCGCGCAGTTGATGCGCGATCCGCAGTTCTCCGAAAAATTCGTCTTTGTGGAGGACTACGACATCAACGTAGGGCGATTCCTGGTACAGGGAGTCGACGTATGGCTGAACAATCCGCGTCGCCCGCTCGAAGCATCGGGCACCAGCGGGCAAAAGGTGGTCTTGAACGGCGGCTTGAATCTTTCCGTGCTGGACGGATGGTGGGCCGAGGCTTACGACGGCCTGAACGGCTTCGCCATCGGAACGGGTCGAACGCACACAAACATGGATGTGCACGATCAGCGCGACGGTGACGATCTTTATCGTGTTCTGCGCGATGAAGTGATTCCTCTTTACTACCAGCGGGACGTGGACGGCCTGCCGCGAGGCTGGATCAAACGCATGAAGCGAACCATTCGAACACTCGGGTGGAGGTTCAGCGCCGATCGCATGGTGATGGACTATACGCTGAAGAATTATGTACCCGCGGCCGGCGGAACATCGAGCGATATGAGCCGGGCGTGTTGATATCGCTCCGATCTATATCTTCAGGAATTTCTTCCGGACGCTTTTCGCGATGCGGTCACCGAGCGTTCCGAACGGCTGGTCGTTAGTGAGATAGGTCCACGTTGCTCCGCGTTCGAAGCGATCCCGATCGGGGAAGCGAATCGCGCCGTCTTCGATCTCAGCGCCTGCGAACGCTTCGGCAACCTCCTCATCAAGCCTTGCCTGAAAGTCCGCGTAGATCTCCCGCGCACTGGTGAGGAACGTATGCAGCGGATCTTTGCCGGTCCATGTCACCCAGTGGATGCCTCCACGCAGTTCGGCGATGTTGGCAAGATAGTCGGACCAAAGATCGTCGATGACTGACAAGGCGAGCATCCGTCCCTCTGCTTCTACGGCCTCGGCGCCGGCGGCCGCAACCAGATCGCGGAACTGCTCTTCGGACAGCATGGAAGCGATACTCCAGTCCGGCGAAAGCAGGACCTCGCGTCGCAGGCTGTACACTTCGTTGCGATGATGCTCGATGACCGATTCGTATTTCCAGAGCGTCTCGCGAATTTCGAGATTCTGCGATTCCGCCGTGCGCTGCACGCTGTCGATATCCGGATTTCCAGCGACACCGAAGCGCACCAGCAGATCGTCCTGCAGGCTGATCAGAAATCGTGACGATCCCGGATCGCCCTGGCGGCCCGCGCGACCGCGCAGTTGGTTGTCGATTCGCCGCGCTTCATGCCGCGTCGTGCCGATGACGTAGAGACCGCCGAGTTCGACTACCTGCTCTCGACTCCGCGGCGGATTGCCTCCCAGCAGAATATCCGTGCCGCGGCCCGCCATGTTGGTCGAGATGGTCACGGCCCCAAGGGCCCCCGCCTGCGCAATGATCTCCGCTTCGGCCTCGTCGTTCCGCGCATTGAGAACGGAATGGGGAATGCCTGCGGTATGCAACCGGCGACTCAGCGATTCCGAATCTTCGACGCTGGCCGTGCCCACCAGAATCGGACGTCCGGTCTGGTGTACCCGGCCGATTTCTTCCACGAGCGCGCGGACTTTGGCCTGCTTGTCGGCGTAGAGAATGTCGGGCAGATCCTGGCGAATCATGGGCCGATTGGTCGGGATCACGGTGACCGGCAGCTTGTAGACCTTCCAGAATTCTTCCGCCTGTGTTGCCGCAGTGCCTGTCATGCCGCAGACTCGCTCATACATGCCCGCCAGGCTCTGGACCGTGACGGAACCCAGGATGCGTCCCTGCGTCTTCAAAACCAGATGTTCTTTGGCTTCAATCGCGGATTGCAGACCGGCGGGCCAGCGCCTGTTCTGCGCGATGCGCCCTTTGAATTCGTCCACCAGTTCGACCGCACCGTTCTTCAGGACGTAATCGACATCGCGTTTGAGCAGCGCATGCGCGTGAAGCGCATCCTGCACCGAGGTCAGAATCCTGAAATTGTGTTCGTCGAACAGACTCCCGCAGCCCAGCGCTCTCTCAACAAGAAAGATGCCTTCATCGGTCAACTGCACATTACGCGCGAATTCATCCGGGTGATAGTGCAGGTACGGCCGGAGTTGGATGACGGCGGCGTCGACGCGGTACGCGAGCGCGGGGTCGTCCGGAGTTCCGCCGGCGATGACGAGAGGGATGCGGGCTTCATCGATCAGGATAGAATCCGCTTCGTCGATGACGGCGAAGGCGAACGGACGCTGCACAATCTCATCGGTGCTTCGTGCCAGGCTGTCGCGCAGAAAATCGAAACCCACTTCGTTGGCCGTTGCATACGTGACATCGCACAGATATGCCGCGCGGCGTTGGGCGGGCGACATGCTCTGAGAGACATGAGCTACGGACAGCCCGAACCACTCGTAGATTCCTCCTACCCAATGCGCATCGCGGCGAGCCAGGTAATCGTTGGCGGTCAGGACGTGTACTCCGCGGCCATGCAGCGCGAGCCAGGCTACGGCAGGTACGGCCGCGAGCGTCTTCCCTTCTCCAGTCTGCATCTCGACGATGTGCCCGCGCGCAAGACCGAGCGCTCCGAGAATTTGCACATCGAACATCCGGAGCCCGAGAATCCGCTCGGCAATAACGGCGGCCAGCGCGAAGGTCTCAGTGAGGTCCGGGCCGCCACGCAGGAGCTGCGCGGCGGATTTAAGCTGCTCGTCGGTCCAGCGGGAGAGCTCTTCTCGCCGACGTGTAACAGCCTGCAGTTGAACCTCGGCCGTGGTATCCACGAGACCGAAGAAACGCAACAATTTTCCTAAAGACACGAATCCTCTCCTTTTCGACTTGCGCTGCAGGTTGCGTTACGCGAAAAGAGAGGTGAAAGGCGGCGGACGCTGGAAGAGAAACGGGGCGTTCGGTTGAGGATTGATACGCGAGACGTATGAGAGAACAGGCCGCTCGATGCTCTGGTTGCCTGGAGTCGGCCGAATCTGCTCGACAGTGCGCTGTTCGGCTTCGTCGCACCATACGATTTGCGCCGGCGACGCCACATGCCGGGACGGTAAGGCAGTCTGCGCGGACAGCAGCGCCAGTAAGGCAGCGAACACATATTGGGCTACGGCGCGCGGCATTCGATACGAGTGTTGCACATCATAAAAAAAAGCGGCCCTTGCGGGCCGCCTAAACGCGTCTGAAGCCGCGTGTACCTATTCGGCGAGAGTTTCTTCGGGGCCGAGGTCTTCACTTAAGCCGCCCGTGTACTGCAGCCGGGCTTCGTCTTCGTAGCCGGCCAAGGCATCAAGCGTCGGCTCGGGGATCGGTTCTTCCACGATGTCCTCGCCCGCAATTCGGGTCCGGCGATAGAACTCCATGCCGGTACCGGCGGGAACGAGGCGACCCATGATGACGTTTTCCTTGAGGCCGCGCAGGTAATCGACCTTGCCGTTAATTGCGGCTTCGGTAAGTACGCGCGTGGTTTCCTGGAAGCTTGCCGCCGAAATGAACGAATCGGTTGAGAGCGATGCTTTCGTGATACCCAGCAGCACGGCCTTGCCCTGCGCCGGACGTCCGCCCGCATCCTCCGTCTTCTGATTTTCCGCACGGAACTTGAACTTGTCCACCACTTCCTCGGGGAGAAATTCCGTGTCGCCGATATCTTCGACGCGCACCCAGCGCATCATCTGACGCGAGATGACTTCCAGATGCTTGTCGTTGATATTCACGCCCTGCAGACGATAGACTTCCTGAATTTCATCGACGAGATACTTCTGCAATGCTTTCTCGCCGCGTACATCCAGAATGTCGTGCGGATTGCGGGGACCATCCATCAACGGGTCGCCGGCGGTAACACGCTCGCCTTCCTGCACGTTGATATGGACGCCGCGAGGCAGCGAGTATTCGCGCTCCTCGCCGTCATCTCCGGCGATGTAGATCTTGCGCTGACCCTTCGAAACTTCGCCGTACCTGACCACGCCGTTGATCTCGGCCATGATCGCGCTCTCGCGCGGCTTGCGCGCTTCGAACAGTTCCACCACACGCGGCAGACCGCCCGTGATGTCCTTGGTCTTTGTCGTCTCGCGTGGAATCTTGGCGATGACGTCGCCCGCGTGCACCTCTTCGCCATCGTGCACCATAAGGTGGGCAAGAGTGGGCATGAGGTATTTGCGGGAGCCGCCGGAGCCTTTGATCTGAACCATCGGCTGGCGCTTTTCATCCGGCGAATCCGTAACCACGAGCTGCGACATGCCGGTGACTTCGTCCACCTGCTCGGCGAGTGTAATGCCCTCCTGCAGATCCTTGAAATGCACCACGCCGGTAAGCTCGGTCAGGATTGAGAACGTGTAGGGATCCCATTCGAGCAGGATCTGGTTGGCTTTGATCGGATCGCCATCGGCTACGGTGATCTTCGCACCGTACACGACTTGATAGCGCTCTTTTTCGCGGCCTCTGCTGTCCACGATGACGAAGATGCCATTGCGGTTCATGGCAATGATTTCGCCCTTTTCGTTCTTGACCCACTGGATGTTCAGGTACTTGGCGAAACCATCCGACTTCGAATCCTGCTTGGACTGCTCCGAAATCCGGCTCGCCGTACCGCCGATGTGGAACGTACGCATCGTCAACTGCGTGCCCGGCTCGCCGATCGACTGCGCCGCGATCACTCCAACCGCTTCACCGCGCTCGACCAAACGCCCGGTCGCGAGATTGCGTCCGTAGCAGGCAACGCAAACGCCGCGTTTCGATTCGCAGGTCAGGACCGAGCGAATCTTGACGCGCTCTATACCTGCGGCCTGAATTGCCGCAGCAAGCGCTTCGGTGATTTCCTCATTGACCGCGACGATCACATTGCCTTCGTAATCGCGCTGATCTTCGAGCGCCACGCGGCCCACGATGCGGTCGCGCAGCTCTTCAATTGTCTCGCCCGATTCGATGATCGCTTCGACGATAATGCCTTCCGTGGTGCCGCAATCGTTTTCGCTGATGATCACGTCCTGCGCCACGTCGACCAGGCGGCGGGTCAGGTAACCGGAATCGGCTGTCTTGAGAGCGGTATCAGCCAGACCCTTGCGGGCGCCGTGAGTCGAGATGAAGTACTCCAGCACGTTTAGGCCTTCGCGGAAGTTGGCGATGATCGGCTGCTCGATGATTTCGCCCGAGGGCTTGGCCATCAAGCCGCGCATACCGGAGAGCTGGCGGATCTGCTGCTTCGAACCGCGCGCGCCGGAATCGGCCATGATGTAAATCGGGTTGAGGTAGCGACCGGTGCGGTCGTCCTCTTCCATAGCGTTGAACATCTCGTCCGAGACTTTTTCGGTTACCCGCGACCAGATTTCGATGATCTTGTTATAACGTTCGCCGTGGGTGATGGCGCCGTCCTGATACTGGCTCTCGACCGCCACTACTTCCTTCTCGGCGTTCCTGACCAGTTCTTTTTTCTCGCCCGGAACGACCATGTCGTCGATGCCGATCGAAATACCGGCTCGCGTTGCGTAAAAGAATCCGAGATTCTTGATGTTGTCCAGCATGCTCACAGTGATCTGCAGACCGAACTTCAGGTAGCAATACTGGACGAGCTGGGCCAGACCCTTCTTCTTGAGCAGACCGTTGATGAACGGCATTTCTTCGGGAAGGTGATCGTTGAAAATCACACGTCCGACGGTCGTGTCCATATACTGCTTCACGAACTCGATCGGCTCGGTGTGCATGATGTTCTGGTTGTCGAACGCCTTGGAAAGGTCGATCACTTTGCCGGTGTAGCGCAGCTTGATCGGGGTCAGGGTTTCGACTTCGCCCATTTCGAGGGCAATCAGAACGTCATCGGTGGAAGCGAACGTACGGCCTTCACCTTTCGCCCCGGGACGCAGCTTCGTAAGGTAATAGCAGCCGAGCACCATATCCTGCGTGGGAACCGTAATAGGTCCGCCGTGCGCCGGCGAAAGGATGTTGTTCGACGCCAGCATGAGCGTCGCGGCTTCGATCTGCGCTTCCGGTGAGAGCGGAATATGGACGGCCATCTGATCGCCGTCAAAGTCCGCGTTGAACGCCGTGCAGACCAGCGGGTGAATTTTGAGCGCTTTCCCTTCCACGAGGACCGGCTCGAAAGCCTGAATGCCGAGACGGTGCAGCGTGGGCGCGCGGTTCAAAAGGATCGGATGGTCCTTGATGACTTCTTCGAGAATGTCCCAAACCACGGGATCCTGCTGCTCAACGAGTTCCTTGGCCTGTTTTATGGTGGTGCAATGGCCGCGCTGTTCGAGCCGATGATAGATGAACGGCTTGAAGAGCTCGAGGGCCATCTTTTTCGGCAGTCCGCACTGGTGGAGCTTCAGATCCGGACCGACGACGATGACCGAACGGCCCGAATAGTCGACGCGTTTGCCGAGCAGGTTCTGGCGAAAACGGCCCTGCTTGCCTTTGAGGGTGTCGGAAAGCGATTTCAGCGGACGGTTGTTGGCGCCGCGCAGTACGCGACCGCGGCGACCGTTGTCGAAGAGCGCATCGACCGCTTCCTGCAGCATGCGCTTTTCGTTGCGGACGATCACGTCCGGCGCATGCAGTTCCATCAGCTTCTTGAGCCGGTTATTGCGGTTGATCACGCGGCGATAGAGGTCGTTGAGATCCGAGGTGGCGAAACGGCCGCCATCCAGCGGAACGAGCGGACGAAGTTCGGGCGGGATTACCGGCAGAACATCGAGAATCATCCACTCCGGCTTGTTCCCCGACTTGCGGAAGCTTTCGACCACGCGCAGGCGTTTGGCGAACTTCAGCTTCTTCTGCTGTGAAGTCTCCGTCTTCATTTTTTCGCGAATGTCTTCGCTCAAAAACTCGACGTCGATCTTCTTGAGAAGCTCTTTGATGCCTTCGGCGCCCATCATGGCGACGAACTTACCGGCTGTTTCCGGATCCTGCTCAAGCTGACGCTTGCGTTCGTCAGAGATGACTTCACCCTGCGAAAGATCGGCGACCTGGCCCGGATCGACGATTACATACGCTTCAAAGTAGAGCACGCGCTCAAGTTCACGAAGCGTGATGTCGAGCAGGTGGCCGATGCGGGAAGGCAGTCCCTTGAAGAACCACACATGCGAGCACGGGCTGGCCAGCTCGATATGGCCCAGGCGTTCCCGGCGAACACGAGCCAGCGTCACTTCGACGCCGCACTTGTCGCAGATTACGCCGCGATGCTTCATCCGCTTGTATTTGCCGCAGAGACATTCCCAATCCGTGACGGGTCCGAAGATCCGCGCGCAGAAGAGGCCGTCCCGCTCCGGCTTGAAGGTACGGTAATTAATGGTTTCCGGTTTGGTTACTTCGCCGTGGCTCCAGCTTCGGATCTTCTCGGGCGAGGCCAGAGAGATCCGGATAGAATCGAAATCCGCGGAAATATTTGCCCGATCGTAGGGAGAGGATCGCATTTTTGAGTTCTCCTTATTAATCCGCCGCGAGCGCGGTATCTTCCGTCTGCTCGCGGAACTTCTTCATCAATTCGACATCGAGACACAGGGACTGCAGTTCCCGAATCAGCACATTGAACGATTCCGGCACGCCCGGCTCTATCGCGGCCTCGCCCTTGACGATGGCCTCGTAGATCTTCGCGCGTCCGTAAACGTCGTCCGACTTCGCCGTCAGCAGTTCCTGCAGAATGTACGCGGCGCCGTAGGCTTCGAGCGCCCAGACTTCCATTTCGCCGAAGCGCTGTCCGCCGAACTGCGCCTTGCCGCCGAGAGGCTGCTGCGTAATCAGCGAATACGGTCCGATGGAGCGGGCATGGATCTTGTCGTCCACCAGGTGCGAGAGCTTCAGCATGTAGATGTAACCCACGGTTACCGGCTGTTCGAACTCCTGACCCGTCATGCCGTCGAACAACTTCGTTTTGCCGGAGGAAGGCAGGCCGGCTTTGCCGAGCTGTTTCTTGATTTCCTTCTCAGTGGCGCCGTCGAAGACCGGAGTGGCGAACTGCACTCCGAGGGCTTTGGCCGCCCAGCCGAGGTGGGTTTCGAGAATCTGACCGACGTTCATACGGCTGGGAACGCCGAGCGGATTGAGGACGATCTCAACGGGCGTTCCATCCGGAAGATACGGCATATCTTCTTCCGGCAGGATGCGCGCGATGACACCTTTATTACCGTGGCGTCCGGCCATCTTGTCGCCGACCGAAAGCTTGCGCTTCATGGCGATATAGACCTTGACCAGCTTGATCACGCCCGGCGGCAGTTCATCGCCCTTGCGCAGCTTGGCGATCTTTTCGTCGGTGATTTTTTCGAGCACCGCGATCTGGCGCGATGTCATCTCTTCGATTTCGTCGATCTGCTCGTTGATGCGGGCGTCCTTATTGGTGTACCGAACCCGCTTCAGATCGCGCGAACGCGTCTTTTCGATCGAATCCCGATCGAGAATGGCGCCCTTGGCGAAGAGCTTCTTGTTGGTCTTTTCATCGTGCAGATCGGCAAGAACTTCCTTGCCTTCCAGCAGATTGCCGAGACGTTTGGCGCGCTCATCGGTAAGGATGCGGATTTCGTCCGAAAGATTGCGCTGCAGACGCGCGATCTGCGATTCTTCGATGCGGCGCGAACGTTCGTCTTTATCCTGTCCTTTGCGCGAGAAGATCTTGCAATCGACCACCGTGCCTTCAATGCCCGGCGGGCAGTAAAGCGATGCGTCTTTCACGTCGCCGGCCTTTTCGCCGAAGATGGCGCGGAGGAGTTTTTCTTCCGGGGTCAGTTGGGTTTCGCCCTTGGGCGTCACTTTACCGACCAGGATGTCGCCCGGCTTAACCGTAGCGCCGATCCGAATCACACCCGACTCATCCAGATTGCGCAGGAATGAATCGGCGATGTTCGGAATGTCGCGGGTAATCTCTTCCGGACCCAGTTTGGTATCGCGGGCTTCGATTTCAAACTCTTCGATGTGGATCGAAGTGTAGTAATCTTCCTTGACCAGCTTTTCACTGACCAGGATCGCGTCTTCGAAATTGTAACCGCGCCACGGCATGAACGACACGAGCACGTTCCGCCCCAGGGCAAGTTCGCCCATATCGGTGCAGGGACCATCGGCCAGCACCTGATCTTTAATCACCCGTTGGCCCTGATTGACGATGGGCTTCTGGTTGATGCAGGTGTTCTGGTTCGAGCGCTTGAACTTCGTCATCTGGTAGATATCCGCGCCGACTTCACGGGACATCTGCCCTTCGTGCGCTGTGCCTTCGACGCGCACGATGATCCGCTCGGAATCGACCGAATCGACGATACCGGCGCGTTTGCAGAGGATGACTGCGCCGGAATCCCGCGCTGTCACATACTCCATCCCGGTTCCGACGTAAGGAGCGTCGCCGCGGAGCAGAGGAACGGCCTGGCGCTGCATGTTCGATCCCATGAGCGCGCGGTTTGCGTCGTCGTTCTCGAGGAACGGAATCAGGCTGGCGGCAACGGAGACGAGCTGTTTCGGACTGACGTCCATATACTGGATCTCGTCCCGGCTCTTTAATACGAAGTTGCCGGCCTGGCGGGCGTTGGCCAACTCCGGCGCGATGCGGCCGTTTTCTTCGAGCTCGACGTTCGCCTGCGCGATGATGTACTTGTCTTCTTCCCATGCCGAGAGATAGTCGCAGTGGGCGACATACTCGGCTTTCTGCTTGCTTGCGGAAACGGCTTTGTTGGCCTTTTCGAGCGCATCCCGCAGCACCACGTCGCCGACTTTGAACGACGTGTCGCCGGGATTCAGAATGCGAACTTCATCGACGACCGCGCCGTTGATCACACGCTTGTAGGGGCTCTCGATAAAACCGTAGCCGTTGATGCGCGCGAAGCAGGAGAGCGACGAAATCAGACCGATGTTCGGACCTTCCGGAGTTTCGATGGGGCAGATGCGGCCGTAGTGCGTCGGATGGACGTCGCGCACTTCGAATCCGGCGCGCTCACGGGAGAGACCGCCTGGTCCGAGCGCCGAGAGACGCCGTTTGTGCGTGATCTCGGAGAGCGGATTGGTCTGATCCATGAACTGCGAGAGCTGGCTCGACCCGAAGAATTCGCGGATGGCGGCCATAACAGGTTTCGCATTGACCAGGTCGTGCGGCATCGCCGTCGACATTTCCTGATAGACCGACATCTTTTCCTTGATGGCGCGTTCCATACGGACGAGACCGATCCGGAATTGGTTTTCAAGGAGTTCGCCAACGGCGCGGACGCGCCGGTTGCCAAGGTGATCGATATCGTCGACGGCGCCGATTCCTTTGCGCAGTTTCAGCAGGTAGCGAATGGTGTCGTGGAAGTCTGCCGGATGCAGGATGCGGACGTCGTAATTCGAGCCATCGGCCTTTTTGCGGACCGGGGACTCGGGCGCATCGTAAATCTTGATGGAAAACTTCATGCGGCCGACACGCGAGAAATCGTACTTGCGCGCGTCGAAGAACATGCCGTCAAACAACTGCGTGGCGGTATCCACGGTCGGAGGATCGCCGGGACGCAGCTTGCGGTAAATCTCGATCAGCGCTTCTTTGCGGGTTTTGACCGGGTCCTTTTTGATCGTGGACGAGATCACGGTGCCCACTTCGTCCCGTTCGGGGAAGAAGATTTCGAAGGATTCGATACCGGCCTGAATCAGTTTGGTGATGACGGTGGGCGTCAACTCCTGATTGGCGTCGATCATCACTTCGCCGGTTGACATATCGACAACGTCCGCGGCAATGAAAGCGCCTTCGAGATCGTTGACGGCAACTTCGACGCTGCCGATTTTGTTTTTGACGATTTCCTTCATCAGGCTGGAAGTGATCTTCCGGCCCTGCGGAACGACAGCTTCACCGCCTTTGGCGTTGATGGCGTGGGACAGCTTCATGCCGACGAGATTGTCATCGACATTCCAAAGAAGCTTGCTGTCCTTGATGCGGACGCCGGAGATACGGTAGAACGTCTTGAGGATCTGCTCGTCGGTTTCGAGGCCGAGCGCGCGGAGAAACACCGAACCATAGAATTTACGCTTGCGGTCGATGCGAACGTAAAGCAGGTTCTTGTTGTCGTATTCGAATTCGACCCAGCTTCCGCGATACGGAATGATTTTGCCGAGGAAATAACCCTGCGCCTGCTGCCGCTCGAAGAACACGCCCGGCGAGCGATGCAGCTGTGAAACGATCACGCGCTCGGTTCCATTGATGATGAACGTGCCGTTCTCGGTCATCAGCGGAATATCGCCGAAGAATACTTCCTGTTCCTTGATGTCGCGGATGGACTTCGCGCCGGTGTCGGGATCCTTGTCGTAAATGGTCAGGCGGATGGTTACTTTCAGAGGCGCGGAGTAGGTCATGCCGCGCTCCTGGCATTCGTTCACGTCATATTTCAGCTGCAGCGTGACGGGGTCGCCGCACTTATTGCAGAAGGTCGGCGTGTTCTTGTTGAACGTGCCG
>DATAXN010000089.1:0-4707 GCA_036273015.1 Bryobacteraceae bacterium
CGCGAGTATGCTGTCCGGCGCGGCTGGACCATCGCCCTGCAGGTGAAGGAGGTCGGCTCCGGCGCGTCCGAGCGGCAGATGCGGGCGAAACTGATCGAAGCTGCCCGGCGCCGCGAGATCGACGTGGTGCTGGTCTGGCGACTCGATCGTTGGGGCAGATCGGTGACCGATCTGCTCGCCACGCTCCAGGAACTGGAATATCTCCGCGTCGGCTTCGTCTCGCTGACCGAGGCCCTCGATCTGACCACCCCGGCAGGTCGCGCCATGGCCGCCATGCTGGCCGTCTTCGCTGAGTTCGAGCGCGAAGTCCTGCGCGAGCGCGTTCGTGCTGGTCTCGCTCATGCCCGGCAGAACGGCAAAACCCTGGGGCGCCCTCTCACCGCCGGCCTTAACGCTGACAAGGTTCACAAACTCTATCGCTCCGGCTTCAGCAAATCCGCCATCGCACGCCAACTCGACATCGGACGCACTTCCGTGCGTCGTATCCTGAACGGGCCGCGCTCATCATAACCGCCATGCCGAAACCCAAGCGCAACTCCGCCCGGGAGAATCGAATCCACGACGAGATCATCGTCGACGCCAACGGTCCTGAAGAACAGGCCATGAGCTGGTACTACTATCTGGAAGCCAAACTCCGCTTCCCGTTCCGCGCGACATGCACAGCCTCCCGAGCTACTTCGCCCCTCCGCAAAGGCGAATCTGTCGAGGTCCGGCGCATGGCGCCTGAAGACGTCTGCTCCGCCGACATGCTTGTGATGATCCGCTGGCAGGACCGGAACGTGGCAGTCCCGCTGTCTCAACTGACCGCCGCGAACCCCGATGAATCAACCCGGCACGCTATCGAAGACTGGCATTACTGGGTGTCGCAGGGATACTGCTTCTGATCTGTGCACGCCTGCCGAAAGCTCACGAACAACGAGTGCGGGGGCACCGTGCTGGCATCCGCCAAACGTGACGGCGACCGTCTCCACATCACCATCCGCGACAGTGGCTCGGGCGGCGGCAGCGCACCGTCCGGTAATGGAATCGGCCTGAAAAGCACGCGCGAACGGCTCGCTTGGTTCTATCCAGAGCGGTATCTTCTTTACGCCGGGCCTATGCGATCAGGAGGGTTCGAGGTCGCCATCGACATCCCCTGCGAGACTGCAGGATGAAACTGAAAGCACTGATCGCCGACGATGAACCGCTGGCACGCGAGCGGCTGAGATTCCTGCTATCCGGCGATGAAGAGATCGAGGTCGTGGGTGAGTGCCGGAACGGCCGCGAGGTCGTCATGGCTCTCCGAGAGAAGGCTCCGGATGTGCTCTTTTTGGATATCCAGATGCCCGCACGCGGTGGGTTCGACGTCATCGAGCAGATTGGCGAGGCCAATATGCCCGTTACCGTATTCGTTACAGCGCACACTGAATATGCACTCAAAGCCTTCGAGGTCCACGCGCTGGACTATCTGACTAAGCCCATTGAGCCCGAGCGGCTTCGGCGGACGCTGGCGCGTGTGAAAGAACGCGTCGCCTCACAATCTGCACTGATGACCCAGGAGCAGGTCAGATCCGTTTTCGACCGAATCCGATCTGCAGCGCCGCCTGGCAATAAGACCTGCCGGAAGCGCCTGCTCGTTCGTAATGGAACCAAAGATGTGCTCGTTTCACTCGACCAGGTCGAATGGATCGAAGCGTCTGACTACTACTCATGTCTGCACGTTGGAACCAGGAATTACCTGCTGCGTGAGCCGATTAAGCAACTGGCCGGAAGCCTCGATCCTGGCAAATTCGATCGCGTGCACCGTTCTGCCATCGTCAACATTGGACAGGTTCGAGAAGTTATCCGCGAGGGCCGGAGCGAGGGGGCTGTCGTGCTTCATAGCGGCCAACGGCTGAAGATGAGCAAGGTCGGTTGGCAGGCGCTTTTGGCAGCCACACGGACCTAAGCAAAACTACGCCTGTTCGCCAGGCTCCGGGCCGCGCTTTGCCAAGCCCAGGAAGTCGACGAGACCCCCGTTTTTGGCGCTAATCCGCCTATCGAAGCCCAATCGAGTCCAGATGAATATTTTGCCCCGCTAACGACAGTTGAATCCGTCAAGGGTCTGGCGGTCGCCTGCATCACCTTGTACTGCGAATTCGGACTGCTCCGGCCAGCGATCGGGGAAGACGCAGCGCCCTCACAGTTGTACGAAAAATAGCAAAAAGCAGTAAAAAAGATCGCCGATTTAGCGGCGATCTATCTATAAGTCACTGATTTTAATGGATTTGGTGCCGAAGAAGGGACTCGAACCCCCACACCCTTGCGGGTACATGGACCTGAACCATGCGCGTCTGCCAATTCCGCCACTTCGGCAAGTGAAGTCCCGCGCAGAACGCGCCGGACGGGGCAGCAATCCCTAGTGTTACAAACGCATCCGCGCGTGTCAATCCGCCCACCCGGATACAACCTGAATACAAATACCGTTATTCTGGAGAAGAGACGATCGCGCCCGATGACCCCAACTTCTTCCCCAAAACCCATTCCGGAGCAGCAGGCGAAGGAAATTCGCCGCCTCGCTCACGACCTCAGCAATGCTCTCGAAATTGTGCTGCAAACAAGCTTCCTGCTCAGCACAGTTCCGCTCGATGACGACGCAAAGAAGTGGCGCACCATGCTCGACAACGGCGTCCAGCAGGCAGCTGAGGTCAACCGTCAGCTGCGTGAGTACGTCCGCAGCAACAGCTAGCCGCCCGCCTCTTTTGGCGAAAGTGAGATAATAAAAGAGCTGGAGAGATCCAATCTCCCACGGCGTGGGGGCGTCACGGTTTCGACGGGATCGCTTGCGGCAAGGAGGCATGCCGGGGTCTGGGCACCCGTAATCGCCTGGAAAACCATAATTGCCAACAATCAACTGGCATACGCAGCTTAATTAGTTAAGTTGCCGTCCTTCGCGGCTTTGCTCCTGGGCTGTGAAAGGACGTCGCACAGGGAGCTGGTTGGCGGCCCTCGGTCCGTGGGTCGCTGACGAGATCATCGGACTAGTTTTCGGCGTTTCTTGTCCGCTCTGAGCGCCGGAAGCGAAACTGCGGAACGGACTGAGCATGGAGTCTCCTGGCTGACATCGATTTCGGACGCGGGTTCGACTCCCGCCGCCTCCACCATTTATTTTCAATGACTTACCGGGACTAAGCCTAGAATCGTACAGTAGATGGCGCCCACGTCTGAAAAACGCCCGCCGAACGTTCTCCATCGATCGGCACAAGACAGTGCCGCCGTTCCGACACAAATCTCCGTTTCGATGAGTGGCTCGGCCAAGATTATCGCTCCCCCAATTGCGCGATGAATCGCTCCTGAGGCAGGCACAAGTCACCGTAGGCGACTTTACGTCAAAGTGGAACGGAGAATCCTGCCCCGTTCGTCGTGACCGATTTCTCCATTCGTGAAAATCGATCTGCATGAGTTGTTTTGGCCTGTTAATCGCCAGCTGAAGCGGTATCTCTACTATGACTGCATCATGGCGGAATCGGCCGCGGTTTGCCGCCCGAGAGAGTACTAAATCCAACGAATGAAAATCAATGCGCTTCCACGGCGCGATGCACATGCGACGTTACCTCTTCTAATGCACGCCGACGACGATCAGGGATCGGTCGTCGGCGGGGGGACCGTTCTGCCATGCGTCGATGCCATCGAGGATGGCCCGCTTCATCTCAGTCAACGGCCGCTGCGAGGCCTCTTCGACGATACGGCTCAGCCCATCGATGCCCAATTCCTGTTCCTGTGTGTTGAAGCATTCGCTGAATCCATCCGTGTAGATGACCACGCGATCACCGGCCTGAAGCTTGACCTGAGTTGTCGCGTTGCTGCTGATTGCTTCTTCGAGCAGCCCAAGAGCGCGACTCTGCGATTGCAGCAGCCGCGGCTGCTCACCGGGCCTCGCAATCATCGCCGGTGGGTGTCCGGCTCCGGCGAATGTCAGCGTGTGTCCATCTCCATTCAGCCGCACTGCTGCGAGGGTGAAATAGAATTGGCCGGCAAAGGACTGGAGCACGAAGCTGTTGAGTTGCTGCAGCATCGGTGCGAATTCGGAGCCACGCTGGACGAGGTCAATGATCTCGGTGTAAACACGATTCGCAACCGGCGCAGAGCCGATGCCATGCCCTGAAACGTCGCAAACCATCGCACTGAGGCAATCGCTGCTCAAAGTGACGAGCCCAAAATCTCCGCCGATCGATCGGGCCGGCTGATAATGCGTTTCCACCGCGCCGCGGGCCCAAACCAACCCCTTCGGTACAAGCGTTTCCTGTACCTTCGTGGCGAGAATCAACTCATCTTCAATTTCCCGATTGCGTTTTTCAAGCAGGTTATTCGCTTGCTGCAGGGCTGTCTCCGCCTGCTTGCGCCTGGTAATGTCGATGACGGTACCTTCAATCGTCTCGGGAGCGTCGTCACTGCTCTCGATGAGGGTCGCGTTCTCAAGAACCCAAACGGGCGGGTCGTCCTTAGGTCGAAGACAGTGCTCGAAGTTGCTGAGTACCTTTTGGTTTCTGAGCGCTGTCAGAAAGGCTTCCCGATCGGCCGGAGTGAGAAGGATATCGCCTGTGGATTGGCTTAGGGAACCTCTGAGCAACCGCCTGTTTTGAAAGGCAATGGGGTTGGATTGGGTCGGGGGATGGCTGAATAAGGCGTCAGGACCTGCCTGGACGGGCCTCAGTTATCCGGAACCTGCCCGGGGAGTGGGTTCCGAAG
>DATAXN010000090.1:0-3876 GCA_036273015.1 Bryobacteraceae bacterium
TCACCTTGAGGCCAGCATTGAGAATGTCTTCGCGAAGAGAGGGCTGCATGGAAGTTATAATACGCACGAGCGTATTGTAATGTCAATGAACGGTAGTGATGCCTTAATTGCGTGGCGGCAATAGGATTCGCTCCCGATAGCGCAACTGGGCGGAGCTTGGTTCCTCCCACGGCAAATCGCAAGCCCTCAAGCCGGGACATTGCCGAAGAATTGGTCGTGTCGTTGGACTAACAAATCAAACTGAGACACCGCCCATGATGGCTTCGATGTGCGTCCGCGCTCCGTCCAGATGAGGAAAATCCGTGTTTTCCGGCCGAAATACGAGCGACAAATCGGTACCGGCGAGCAGGATCGCGTCCACGCCCTCGCGCTCGACCAGCCTGTGCGCCAGGGACCGCAGCGTCTCAAATTCCTCCGGAGAAGCTCCCTCGGTCTCTACGATCTTGCGGTAGACCTCGCCAACCTGTTCCAACTCGGCAGGTGGGAGTGGTACAACTTCCGCCACGTCGCGCAGCCGGTCAAAGAGCCCGGTTTCCATCGTCACGCGTGCGCCAAAAATTGTAACGCGCCGCAGCTTGCGCCGCTCTGCTTCGGCAACAATGGCATCCAGCAGGCCGATTAGCGGCAGCGGGGTCAGCTCTTCCAATTCCTCGGCGCACACTTGCGGCGAAAAGGCGGGAATCGTGGCGACATCCGCTCCGCCGCCGGCTATCTGCCGCAATAGACTCGCCAGATACTCTGCCAGCTGTCGTGTCTCTCGCACCTGGGCTAAGCCCATCACCCTGCGCACGTCGGCATGCACCATCACGATGCGAGGCGAGAGACCTCGTTTGAGGTGAGCTGAGTTTGGCAACTTGGCTTGGCCCACTTCGGCGGTTTGTTTTGGCCCACCCTCTGGGACGTTGATGTTGAGGGAGTTGGGTTCTGCTGGAGCGTAGCCCGGAGGGCGTAGCGGAAGCAGAACCTAACTCCCGGGGCTTACTCTTTCGTCTTCTTCCGCAGGGTTCTACGGAAGCGATAGGACTCCGATCCGGTCTCGATGATGTGTGCCTGATCGGTGAGTCGATCGAGCACGGCCTTGCAGAGCCGGGCGTTGGTGAAGACCTGGGGCCACTCCGAGAAGGGGAGGTTGGTGGTCACGATGATGGCGGCCTTTTCGGCCCTCTCTGCGATCACCTGGAAGAGTAGTTCGGCGGCGACTTCGGCAAGCGGGACATAGCCGAGTTCGTCGATCACGATCAGTTCCACACGGGACCAGCGTGCCAGCATCCGGCTCAGGCTCTGTTCCCGTTGCGCTTCGACGAGCTGGTTGACCAGCGCGGCTGCGGTGGTAAAACGCACTCGCTTGCGTTGACGACAGGCTGCGATCGCCAGGCCGGTTGCAAGATGGCTCTTGCCTGTGCCCGGATCTCCGACCAGCAGTACCGGTTCAGCACGTTCGAGATAGCCGCCTTCGGCCAGAGCCCGGATGCGGGCGGCGGGGATGTGCGGCGACTGAGCGAAGTCGAACTCTTCGAGCGTCTTGATCCTGGGCAGGTGTGCTTCCTTCATCCTCAACTCGATAGAGCGTCGTTCCCGGTCTTCCATCTCCGACTGGAGCAGAGCTTCGAGATAGTGCAGATGCGAGTGCTTACGCTGGGCGGCTTCTTCGGCGAGCGATGCGAACTGCGCACCGACGGATGGCAGTCGCAGCGCCTTGCAGTTCTGAGCGATACTTGCGGTCTGGAGGCTCATGCCTGCACCGCCTGCACGGAAAACAGCCGGTCATACTCGATCATGGTCGGCAGAGGGCGTTCATACGCGGACAGGGCCCCGATCTCGATCGGCTCGCCGACGGCGTGCCGCAACTGATCGGACATGAGCAGATGGCCGATCGCGGCGACGTCTCCGCAGCCCAGATCGAGCGCCTGCTCGACGGCATCCGTCAGCTTCTCGTAGCCGAACTCGCGGCCCATGCGGATGAGCGTCACCATGCCGCGGGTTCCGGGCTGGCGTCCTTGCCGCTCAATCATCTGCTGCCAGATCCGGTCGTAGCTCTCAGGCCACCGGCCCTGCGCCCGCCACTGCGCCAGCGGCGTCGATCCGCGCAACGCGCCAGGCTTCCGGTCCAGCACATCGAGGTAGTGTTCCAGATCGAAGATCTTCTGCAAGCGGCTGTAACAGCGCTCGTGGCTGGCGATCCGGGTGCCATGGTGACGGAACTCGACCGTGCAGGAATAGACGCGGGCTTCAACGATCGAGCCCGGCTTCAACGGCACGGAGTAGGAGTTCGTCCGCACCTTCGCGCATCCCGTCTGATCGACGCGCGGGAAGCTGACCTCGGCCAGATCGAAGGGCTCGGCGGCCAGGGGCAGAAGGTGCTCCTTCTCCGTCAGCAGCCGGGCTCCGACACACTCAGTCTGGCCCGACATGATCCGGCTCTCATCGGCGCGGCAGTCCTCCAGCAGCTTCCGGTTCAACGCCTGAAGATCGCTCGCCACCGGCACAGGAACCCAGTGGTTGCGGCGGAAGTAACCTCCCTCGCCCTCCACGCCGCCCTTCTCATGGCCTTCACCTGGGGTGCAGAACTCAGCCTGGTACTGCCAGTGCGAACGGAACGCGATGAACCGGGCCGTCAACTCGCGTTGCTGGCCGCGCAGGATCTTCTTCACCGCACTCGACAGGTTATCGTAGCGAAGCCGCCGGAAGACGCCTTCGAAATATGCAAACGCCAACTCGTGCGCTTCAAGAAAAGCCTGCTGTGTCGCACATGGATACGCTCGATGAAAGGCCGCGCCGCTCGCCATCGAGCGCATCTCGAAAACCTGTAGCTTGATCCGTTCCCCGTCCAGATCGGCATACGCTTCGTACCAATCGACCTGTGCCTCGACGCCCCAGGCGTAGCTCTGCGGAACGAACACCTCATGTTCGGCCAGACCCAGAGCCTGCTTGCGCCGTTCCACATACTGCCGAACCGTCCGCTGCGCTGGCGTACATCCAGGGATCTCGGCACGAATCCGGTCATAGATCCGCCGCGACGTATGGCGTTGCTTGCGCGGAGCCCTGCGGTCAGAGTCCAGAATCGCATCGATCAACGAGGCCGCCGGTGCCATCTTCAAGGACGGACGTTCCGTCTTCTTGCGTTGCGCAGGAACTGCGTTCCGAACCGCCTCCCGCACCATGCGCCGATGCACGCCCAGCTTCCGCGCCACACCGATCACCGACCCAACGCCAAACTCATACTCCCGACGTATCTGCTCGTAAAGCTCCACCTTGGCACTCCAATCCAACTCGCCCTCCGTCCCTCATATCACTGAGGAACAGGGTAGAGTCCGCACTGCCCAAGGGTGGGCCAAATCAAACCGCCATACTGGGCCAGTTCAGAATGCCAGAATCATCAACCGACCGTAGAGTCGCAGTCCCCGAGTTCGCTCATGCTGGCGAATCTGATTTCGGAGCTTGAGGACAACTTCGACTGCGCGTCTCGACCCAGGACTGGAGATACATATCGCCGCCCATCGAGCAGGGAGTGGCTGGAAAATCGCAACAAACTTTCATTGCCCTCGGATCTTCTGTCCGACCTGAAAAGCACATACAACCGGATCAGCAGCTGGGCTGATATTGTGGCCTCGGGGCTGAGCCCAAACATCGGCAGCGCGGCTCTTGAGATGATTGTGTCTGATCTTCGAATGTCACTTCCATCGCTGATTGAGCGCTTGCGGAGAAACCTCAACCATGGCGGCAAGGGATCAAAATAGAGCGAGGGCTCCCCAGCCGTCGCAATTACCGCGGTGAAGGAACGGGGCATCCGCACGAGATCATTGCGGGGATGAATTTAGCAAATACAATTGCTCAGATCCCGATGCGTTTGGATTGATGCCAAATCGTAAAACCACT
>DATAXN010000091.1:0-42177 GCA_036273015.1 Bryobacteraceae bacterium
CCCAATGCTTACTTCGACTCGCTCGGGATTCCGAGATTAACTGTCCGCGAATAGCTCAACCCGCCGAACCGCCGGATGCGGACCCGCATGTCCGGTGGTGTGGGAGGGGAGAAGCCGTGAGGCTTCCCCCTATCCCGATTCGAAGATCGCGAAAAAAAGCGACCACGTCGGTGCTTGTACCACCGGCGATCTTTGTCGCCGGTGCTCTTCGATGCGGGAAAAAACGGCTGGCTGGTTCAGGCGTTGACCGTTCTTAATTTTTTACTTTTGGTTTGTTTTCAATAAGTTAACTTTCAAAAAGGGTAAAGTCGTCATCTGCATCCTGTACCTTGGGGTCGCCTCCCGATTTCGGCAGGCGGGAGGCAGAAAGTGAAAACCAGAATGGACGGCGATCCGATCTTCCAGACCGGCGAATTCCTTTTTCTGTAAGTAACTGCAATCAATGCGTTAACAGAGCGCATTTAGGCCGAAAAGCACCGGAACATCCGGTTAATCGCCACGAGCGATTGATAACTCTGGTAAACTGGTGATAGTCGTACAATTCGGTACCTCTATCACCAGCCAGAGACTTCTGGTGCAGATGTCGATAGTTGTCGCGACCCTTGGTTCGGCGCTGGTCGCGTCTTCGCTGTGTGGGTCCACATGGCGTGCGGTAAAAAACGTCAAGCCTGCTTCCGCGGCGCAAATTGCGCTCTCGAAAGAAGGGCATCGCCTTTTCGATTCCGGTGAATATAGCCGTGCGAGACCATTTTTCCGTTTAGCCGCTCTCCGCGCGGAAAGCGACGGAACTCCTTCCCAAGCCGCCTTGAGCTGGATAAACGCGGGTGCGGCGGCGCTCGCTCGGCTGGATTATCGTGATGCCCTGCCGGATTTCCTGAAAGCGAAGCGAATCGCCGAGACATCCGGACTGAGTCGGCCTCTTGCGATGACGATGAGTAATCTGGCGAGCCTCTATCTGCAAATGGGTGATCTTGAGGCCGCGGTTCGTGCCGCAAAGGATGGATTGTCCATCGCGGCCGTTGAGCGCACGGGCGAGTTGCCCTGGCTGCGTTTTCAAATGGCGACGGCATTGGCGCAGCTTCACCACTTCGATGAAGCAGAACCTCTTTACCGGCAGGCCATCGACGATATGGCCGAAGGAAACAACTTTGAGACCACCGCTCGCATACTGGGCAATTTTGGCAATGATTGTGTGCGGGCGGGACGTCTCGATGAGGCCGAGGACGTGCTGAGCGAAGCGCTTCTTCTGGTTCGCCTGCATCATCTCGACGATGCAGCCGCGAACATTCTGCGATCGCTGGCGAAATTAAAGGACCGCCAGGGGGACCAGCGTTCCGCACGCGCTCTGTTTGATGCTGCCATCCAGGCTTCGCCGGGTATTACGCCCCGCTGGCTCTTATACGCTGACCGCGGCGATTTTCGGCTGAATCGGAATGACCTGCGCGGCGCTCTCGCGGACTTCCGGGAAGCACGCCGGTTCGCTTCCCAAATGCGAAGAGATACCGTGCCGGCCGATCTGAGTCGAGTCAATCTCGAGAGTGGTTTGACCCGCGCTTCCGCGGGACTCATCGCCGCCGGAAATCGCCTTGCCCGGCAGACATCGGATGCATCTTTGTTGCGGGAGACATTCGACGCAGCCGAACAGGATCGCCTCTGGAGTCTGCGCTCACTGCTTCCGGCGCCGAACGATTGGCGAACGAGGCTGCCCAAAAAATACTGGGATCTGCTCGCTCAATACCAAGCCCTGGAGCGCGACCTCCTCGCGCACCCGTCTGCCGATCTTGCCGAGCAGGCGTCGGCGCTGCGGGAGGAAATGCAACAGATACAGGCCACCGCCGCAAGCCGATCGGGTTCCCGGATCGAGAGCGAATCCGCCCTCGCCCACGCGAATAGAGTTCTGAGCGCGGACAGCGTGCTTCTGAGCTTTTACGTCACTCAATCCGGCGGATGGCTCTGGGCTGTAGATCAGCAGGGAGTGGATGTCTACCCCGCTCCCTCGTTGGAAACATTGAAAAATGCTGTGGCAGACTTCAGGCGCGCCGTAACAACCGGAAACCCCAACTCGTTGGAACTCGGATGTGCTCTCTATCAACTCCTGTTCGGGAACGTTTCCACCCGTTACCTCTCCCGCAAGCGATGGCTTTTGGAACTCGACGGTCCCCTCTTCGATCTGCCTTTCGCCGCCCTTGTGGTGGATCCGGGTAAGGCGGACCCAAAAAAACAAAACGAACCCAATTATCTCTTCCAGCGCAAAATACTGCAGGCGATTCCCGGTGCACTCATGCTCGAGCATCCCTCCCCTTCGAGGAACGGTATTTTTCTGGGTATCGGCGACCCGATCTACAGTCCGGCCGACAGCAGGTATCAGGGCGATCGAACAAAGCACGAGGTTGTTCTGCCCCGCCTGCCGGCTACCGAGGCCGAGGTTGAGGCCTGTTCACGTGCATGGAATCCGGCGAGAGCACGCCTGCTGACGGGCCCGGATGCCCGGCTTACTACTGTCCAGGAAGCTCTCCGGTCTAATCCATCGATAATTCATTTCGCTACTCACGTCGTCACCGCGCCGGAGGATCACTCCTCCGGACTCATTGCGCTCAGCCTGGATCGGAAGGGCGCCATGGGCTTCATCGGTCCTGCTGAAATCGCCGCCTACACGCTTACTCCCAGCCTGGTTGTATTGAACGGCTGCCATTCTGCTCAGGGCGAAGCTCTCCCGAGCGCGGGGCTAATGGGCTTGACGCGTGCGTGGCTCGGCGCGGGAGCACGGTCGGTGCTCGCCACGCGATGGGATATCCCCGACGACGCGGGAGAGGACATTATGGTCGACTTTTACCGGACCTTCAGGGCACAGCCCGATCGCGGTCCGGCATTTGCGCTCCAACAGGCGCAAGGGGCATTTCTAAGGAGCCATCCGGGGGGGAACGCAACACAAGTGTGGGGGGCCTATTTCGTGCTGGGAAGGGAGTAACGTGGTGTCCGCAACACTGGTAAGATCACAAGCGACTGGGGGCAAACAAGTCATGGCGCCTGAGCAGGACTTGCCGGCCGAAGAGCGGCCGGATGCACTCCAGGTCCCCAATTGGGCTGCGTTGGTTGGCGGAATCCGGGAGGGCGACTCTGCCGCGATGTCGGAGTTATACGGAATCTTCGCCAAGGGAATAAGGTACTTTCTCCTGCGGAATCTCGGCCCGGAGGATCTGGACGACAAAGTTCACGACTGTTTTGTAATAGTCACCCAAGCCATTCAAAACGGCGATTTGCGAGAGCCCGAACGGCTGATGGGTTACGTACGGACGGTGGTGAAACGCCAGATCGCGGCATCGATCGATATAGCGGTGCAGCAGCGTCGCACACGGGCCAATTTTGAGGACTCCATGTTCGCTGTCTCCGACTGGAGAGACAATCCGGAGCGTACCGTAATCGCTCGCCAAAGGGCGGAGATTGCCCATAAGGTGTTGAATGGCGTATCGCGTCGCGATCGCGAAATCCTCAATCGCTTCTATGTTCTTGAGCAGTCTCAGGAGCTAATCTGTGCCGAGATGGGGCTCAGCTACAATCAATTCCGCCTGCTTAAATCACGGGCCAAGGCGCGGTTCGGGGAACTCGGAAAGAGGATGGCGGCCAGCGCCGGAATTAATTTACGAAAAACCGGCTGAATAGTGAGAAGAATTCCGTGTGTCCGCACATTCCCTATAGGAGCTAGGTGTGGATGGGACTTGGTGTGGTTAAGGGAAGTGGGGAGCATAGTCTTCATCGAACGGATGACCAGTTGGAGCAGTACGCTCTGGACCGGTTGCCGGAGGCCGACCTTGCCGGTCTCGAAGAGCATCTGTTTGTCTGTGCCGGATGCCGTGAACGGCTCGATGAGATAGGAGATTTTGCATTGGGGATGAGTGAAGTGACCGCTCGTAAGGCCGAACGGCGGGGTCGAGTGTGGGGATTGCTTCGGCGCCCGGCCTGTGCCATGGCGGTCGCTTTTGCCGTTCTCATCATTGTCATTGCTGTTTTTTCGAAGGGGCATCAGGACTTCGCGCCGCTCGTGTCGCTTCAATTGACCGCGGTGCGCGGCGAAATGCCGGCCACCGTTCCGGCCGTCCAGTTCAACCTCATGCTTTCCGACGGTCCGCGCGAAGGAGGGCCGTTCCGGATCGAAGTTGTGGATGCGACGGGCTCGCGAATGTGGACGGGTCTTGCCGAAAGTGGTCCGTCGGGTGTGCTTGTCAAAGTGACCAAGCGTCTGACCAACGGAGATTACTTCGTACGGCTTTATACCGCCTCGGGCCAAATGCTGCGCGAATACGGATTTCGGGTGCGCGCCTGAATCCTGCTCGTGTTCAGAAAACCCGCCGCCGGAGCCTTTCCACTGTAAACTTTGCGGTATCGGCAACCGCCATGACGGCCATCACGCCCGCCTGAATCGGATCGGTAACCACAAGATCGGCGGCCTCAGGCACGCTGCCCGCCATATTCAGACTGATTACGAGAAGCCCGGTCTGCCGGACTTCTCGGACCGCGCTCTCGATTTCCCCGCCCATGAGAGAACCTGCCAATACCAATGCGCGTGCGCGCGGCAGTCGCGGAACGGCCCTCACGGCCTCAGCCAGCGCCTGTTCGCCGACCAGAGGAATCGTATCCACCGAGATGTGTTCGCCCCGGATGTTGTGCCGGTCGGCTTCGACGATCGCCCCTACTGCCACCTGCCCGACCTGCGCGCCGCCGCCCATAACGATGACGCGCTTGCCGTAAATTTCCTGCATACTCTTGACGAGTTCCACTCTGCGGACGATCGGCAGAGCACGCAGGTCCTTCAGCGTCGCCTCGAGTGCCGGCGTCGTGACCTCGAAGTACACCCGTGAACCCGCGCTGGTGTTCTCGATGATCGATACGGTTCCGATGTCGCCTTCATGTCCGGCGATCACGCCGGTAAGGCCGTGGAGAATCCCAAGCCCGGCGTCGGCGTCGATGAGGAGACCCTGACTATGTAATTCCATACAGGAGCTATCATCTCAATGTGATCGGTACTTTGACACGGCGGAGTCTGCTCCTCGGTTCGGCTGCCGTGCTTGGCACGCATGGATTGAAGGCCGCAAAACCGCGCATTACCAAGGCGCGCATCAGCGCGACTACCGATGAAATCGGACGCACTCAGACCGAAGCTGTTGCCGCGGCGAAGCAGTCTGCATTGCAATGGGTCGATCTCCGCAACGTCCCGGGATCGAAGAAGGAATTCGCTTCTTTGTCGGAGCCGGAGCTTCGGCGTTATGCCAGCGAGCTCGCGGCCAACAAATTGAAAGTGTCGCTGCTCAGAACCAGCCTGCTGAAGTTTTCCTGGCCGGACCTTTCTCCTGGCGATCCGGATCTTGAATCCAATAGGAAACGCTGGGACCGCCGCAAAGACGATCTTTCCCGGGCTGTCTCTGCGGCTCAAATTCTCGGAATCGACAAGATTGCGATTTTCACCGGAACGCGCGTGACCAATCCGGAAAAGGCTTATCCGGTTATCGCCAAAGCCCTGGACGAACTGGCTGCTGTCGCGGAAACGGCCAAGGTGCGTCTGCTGATCGAGAACGAATCAACGCAAAATATCGGCGCCTGCGCGGAATTGAAGGCCGTCATGGACCTGGTGACGTCGAAAACGATCGGGTTCAACTGGGATCCATATAGCGCAGACGTTCTGAACGAAACGTCGCCGTGGCCGGAAGGCTACGCACGATTGCCGAAAGCCCGCATGGGGAACGTTCAGATTCAGGCCGAGGGACTTTCCGATGGTCCGCAATGGATCAACTGGCGGAAGGTGATGGAAGCACTGGAACGCGATGGTTATTCGGGTCAAATCTCCGTTGCAGCCAAAGCCTCGAACGGCACGTTTGAGAAAGCAAATGACTCGATTCGGGAAGTCATGCACATCGTCGGAGAGCTATGAGCAGGCCCTTTCTCATTACTTTTGGGGTGGCTGTCGTCGTGATCGGCGCGCTCATTTGGTTTGGTTTTGCGAAAACGGCAGGCAATCATCTTGCACCGACCGGATCCATCGGCAAGGTCAGAACGATAAAAGCGGCAGATGACGTGACCTTCATGGTGATTGACTTCAAAGTGAAGAACGATTCCGATCGGGACATGGTGGTGCGCAGTGTCGAATCGCAGGTCGATACCGCGGACGGCGGCACGATCATGGGCAATGGTGTCGCTGCCACGGACATCAGGAGCGCGTTCCGCAGCTACCCGCTGCTGGGTGAACAATACAACCCAATACTTAAGGAGCGCGACACCATTCCCGCGCATCAGGAAGTCGATCGAATGGTGGGACTTCGTTTCGATGCGCCGGCCGAGAAAGTCGAATCCCGCAAGCGCGTGGTTCTGCGCCTGGAGGATGTCACGGGACCGGTCGTCGAATTAACAAAATGAAGGCCGCGGTCGCTCTGAACGTCCCGATCGCGACTCAACTCTTCGCCGTTCAGATCCCCGCGAATTCAAAGCTCAGCATCCGCTTCACTGACAAGGTCGCCAGCGAAGCTGCACCTCAGTCTTCATGTGAACGGTGCCGTTGCGGTATCCGCCGGTTCGCAGCCGGGGTTCCGTCAAACAAGCCAAACGGCCACAGATAAAGACCCGGCCGCGCTCGAACTTTGTTTTTACCGAACTTCGCGACGGCACGCAGCAAGCGAGTATTGCCGCTGTTGTCGCAGGTCTCGACAACGCGCGCGGAACGATCGATGACAGGGTCTGATTACCGGCATCGCTCCGGGCGACACTTTCACCGACTTGGGAATCACAAGGCTTCAGGCGAACGGCAAATTTGCCGGTTTGGCTGGTCTGATCGCCGGCCAAACAAGTTCTTAAAATCGATGACGCAAACCCCAACATCGATTACGATGTCGGCGCGGAACTCACCTTCATCCATAAAATCGATCCGCGGATTGATCGTGAGCGCGGCAAGGTCATAAACGATCTGCTTTTCACGGGTATGATTCGTTCGCTGGCCTGGTCGATCGGCCTGACATTCCGCAAACGCGACCAACGCCACAGGCGATTCTCTTAAGACTGACGGCGGCATTGCCGTGCTGCTCTTCCAATAACGCGCTTCCGGCTTCGTCATGCCAAACTGGAAGCGACATGTCCGAAGCCATTGATCGCTACGTAAAAGAGAACGAGCCCCGGTTTCTGGAAGAGCTGAAGGACTTCCTGCGCATCCCCAGCATTTCCACTCTGCCCGAAAACAAGGAGGCTGTGCACCGCGCCGCCGACTTCGTCGTGGATCATCTGTGGGCGGCGGGCATGGAAAACGTGGAACTGATCGAAACCGATCGGCACCCGCTCGTTTACGCCGATTGGCTCCACGCCCCCGGCAAGCCGACGGTTCTCTGCTACGGTCACTTCGATGTCCAGCCGCCCGATCCTTTGGAGTTGTGGGAGACTCCTCCGTTCGAACCTTCCGAACGCAACGGCAATCTCTACGCGCGCGGGTCGGCCGACGACAAAGGCCAGGTGTTTTCCCACATCAAGGCTATGGAGGCTGTCAAAGCCATCTACGGGCGCGTGCCGGTCAACGTCAAATTCCTCATCGAGGGTGAGGAGGAAGTGGGTGGCGAGTCGGTAGCGGAATATGTCGCCGCCAATCCGGCGAAACTGAAAGCCGACGTTGCGCTCGTCTCCGATACGGAAATGTATGCGCCCGGCCTTCCGACGCTGAACATCGGACTCCGCGGGCTGCTGTACATGGAAATCGAAGCGCGCGGACCGATGCGCGATCTGCATTCCGGGCTTTATGGCGGCGCCGCTCCCAACGCCGTTTTCGGTCTCATTGAGTTACTGGATAAGGCCAAAGACGCCAACGGTCACATCCAAATCCCCGGCATTTACGACGACGTCGAAGCACCTTCTGCCGAAGAAAAGGAAAGCTGGAAGCATCTGCCGTTCGATGAAGACGAATATTTGAAGACGGAAGTCGGATCGACCGAACTGACAGGAGAGCCGGAATACTCGGTCTTCGAACGCACTTGGGCGCGTCCGACTCTCGAAGTTCATGGCATTGCCGGGGGTTTCACGGGAGCGGGCGCAAAGACGGTCATTCCGGCCAAAGCGGTTGCGAAAGTCAGCATCCGTCTCGTTCCGCGTCAGGATCCGAAAAAGATCGTTCGCGCAGTCGAGCAGTGGGTGAAGGAAAATGCCCCGCGTGGAATTCAGTGTGAGGTTCGAGTGCTCAGCGCCGGTCCCGGACTGATGGTGAACCCGGACCATCCCGCCATTCGAGTAGCCGCGAAAGCCTTCAGCGACATCTTCGGCAAACCGACGGTCTTCACCCGTTCCGGCGGCTCAATTCCGATTGTGGGAGATTTTGCCACGCACTTGGGAATCCCGACCGTTCTGATGGGCTTCGGCCTGCCGGACGACGGCCTCCATTCGCCCAACGAGAAGTACAACATTCGCAACTACTATGACGGCATCCGTACTCTCGGGCATTTCTTCGAAGAGTACGGACACGCGTCATAATGCTGAAGTTAATATTCGAAGCGCACTCCCAACTGGAATACGCGCGGGAAGTTCGCTTGGGACGTAATCTGGCCGAACGTCGATGACCCAAACTGGGTACCCGTATTCGTACCATTGGCTCCAGGCCCGTAGAAGTAAGGCGTATTGGTCAGGTTGAAGACCTCTGCCCGGAACTGCGCCTTGAATTTCTCGAACGTATAGCTCTTGAACATCGAGAAATCTGTACTCGCCATGCCTGGCCCGCGCATCGGAATGGTGCGGCCGACATTTCCGAACGTGAACTGCGGAGCTTGGGAGAACGCGGCTGGATTGATGTAATCCGTCAGCCGCTGTTCAATCGAACCGGAGGTTACAGGCGAGATACCGGTTGCATTGGGCCTCTGGACACTCGTGCCGATGGCAGAGTTCAGATTGCTTTGATAAATGGCCAAGGGGAAACCGCTCTGCATGGTGGTCTGGAAGTTGACGGCCCATCCTCCCACCGCGGCGTCCAAAAGCTTGTTGTGAGCCAAAAACTTTTGCCCGGTCCCGAACGGAAGAAGGTAGTTAACAGCCGTAGTCCACCGGTTCGGAGTGTCAATAGCTGACCGCGCCCACTCGGCGGCTCGGTTGTAATTGTCCTGAGCGGTGCTCTGCTGGGCGCTGAAAACATTAGCCACAGCGCCGTTCGATTCATCCATGTTGCGTGACCACGTGTACGTGGTAAGGATATCTATCGAACGCCCCAGCCTCTTCTGCGCTTTAGCATAGTAAGCGTAATACAAAGCATGATTCTCATTCGTATCCTGCTCAGAAATGGTGCTGAACTCCGGATAGGGATAGAGTAACTGCGCCTGCGTCACAGTGGAAGAAGCCAGATTCAGAACGCCGGCGCTGGTGCCGAAGAAGGGATTCGGTACTTTCGCGCTGAGTTTACTCCCGAGCGACAGATCCGCATCCGGCAGTTGGTTGATGTTGATGAGCGGGGTGCCTTGAATCAGGTCGTGCGTAATGGAGCCGGTAAAACCGGCAGCGATAACAAGGCCCCACGGCACTTCCCGCTGGATATCGAGAGAGAACTGATGCACGCGCGTGGAAGGGGTGTTCGGACTAAAGAATGAGAATGAATTGCCCAAGCCGGCCGAGAGGCCCGCCCCGTTGCCGACGGGTTGCTGCACACCGGTTGGAAAGGGATTACTCAAAGAATTGGCCGGCGTGACGTTGCCGTCGTTCGAAGCCACATAAGGCGTTGCGAACGTATACCCGAGCGGATTCACGAGGCTGAATGTATAGGGCGCCCAGAAGAGCCCATATCCGCCGCGGATCGTTGTTTTCGGCAGGACGTTCCACGCAAAGCCGATGCGAGGCGAAAATTTGAGCTTGCTGGGGCCGTTTGCTTCGGTGCCGTAGCCGCTCTGGCCCGCGTATTCGATAACGCCCTTGGTGGTGATCCCGGTGACCTGGCTTTGAATGGGGTTGACTGCGTTCGTGTCGAAGCCGACGATCAGGCTGTTGAGGCTCGATTCCAGCCCGGTCTCGAATTCGTAGCGCAGACCGGCGTTAATCGTCAGCTTCGAGTTCAGCCGAAAATCATCCTGCACGAAGGCTCCATAGTAATTGACGTGATTCTCGATCGGCAAAGAAGTTGTGACACTCCCTGCCGACGGATAGCCGAGAAGCATACTGGCGAGACTGGCTCCCGTACCCGGCACGGTGGAAGTCGCCGACGCACTTGTGAACGCCTGGGTAAACGTAAAGGCGCCCGGAGTCACCGTATTGATACCTGAGACATGGATGGACCGGTAATCGAAGCCGGCCTTGAGGCTGTGTCTGCCCAGGAACTTCGATACGCTGCCCGAAAAGCTTCGGGAATAGAAGCTCGATTGCGAGAAACCACCCGCGCCGAAGCTGCTGACATCTCCGGTCATCGTGATTGCCGGAAATGCATCATAAGGAAGCTGTGAGACATAAGATGAAGGGAACCCGCCTCCCGCTGCCTGTCCCAGACCGAAGTTCGCCAGATTGATCCCCTGGCTGGCAAGCTGGTAGGTTCTGTTCGGGAAGCGATTGAAGCCGAACCGGAGGTACACGACCATGGTGGGCGAAGGCGTCAGAGTGGTGTTGGCCTGCGTCGCATCCACGTGCCGGACCAGCATGCTTTGTCCTGGCGTGCCTGGGTCGCTGAACCCAAAATAGGCATTTGATTCCTCTCGGCTGCCATAGTGCAGGTAGGAAGCGCTCGCACGCCACCATGAAAAAATCTCCTGATCCGCCTTTGCCGTCATCTGATCGGCGCGATCGTAGATAACCGCCGTGGAGTTGTAATCGGCTTGGCCGAAAAAGCTGGGAGTGACGTTCGGAGTCGGGTAGTAAGATGCCAATGCGAAGCCCGCCGGATTGAGCATGCTGGGTGGAATGATGTTATTCGGGAACGGTACCCGCCCAGCCGCAGTCGGGTTGTAGATGATCTGCTCCGCCGTGTGGGCTGCATTGGCGTAGCTCTGAGAGAAATTCCCGAGTTTTTCAAGCGCCGTCGGAACTGATAGGGTTGAGGTCGAGGCTTCCGTCTGACGATAGCCCTCGCCGCTGACCCACCAGAAGGTCTTGTTCTTGCCGTTGTAAATTTTGGGAATTACGACCGGGCCCCCGATCGCGAAACCGTAGTTATAGAACGGCTGATTGGCGATCGGCAGCTTCAGCGTGCCATCGGGGTTTTTCCCCGCGGCGTTGGCAAAATAGGTATTGGCAAGCCAGTCCTGCATCCATGTGTAGCCGAAGCCCACGGCATGTATGGCGTTCGTCCCTGACTTCAGGAAGAGATTGAACGTTCCGCCGCCGGTTCGTCCCACTTCGGCGTCATAAGTGTTGGCCTGAAGTTTCACTTCCTGCACCGCCTCGATACTCGGAATAATCACCGCGCGGTTGTTCGCATCCGAGATCGAAATTCCATCAAGAAGATAGTTATTACCCCTTACCGGTCCGCCGGCGATTGTGATTTCCGAAGATCCGCTCTGGTCTTCCATGCGGTTGAATTTGGGATCGCCGCCGGGGGTGACATTCTGCGAGACCTTGACTCCTTCGTAAAAAGGATTCCTCCCCATGTTGGGGAGATCGGTGAGCTTCTGGTTGTCGATCATCTGACCGGTCGATGCGTTCTCGGTTTCGATCAGGGGAACGTCTTCCGCAGTGACGTTCACGCTCTGCGTTACCTCTCCGACATCCACTCGCAAATCGACGGTCAGGAACTCTTGTGTACTGACAATAACGCCTTTCCTGTCAAGCTTCTTGAATCCCGGTTTCTCCACTGAAACGGTATACGTCGAAGGTACGACCGCACTGAATGAGTATTCGCCGCCATTTCCCGAGACCGTGGAACGCTCAATTCCAGTCGCCTCGTCAACAAGCGTGACTTTGGCCACACCGATAGCCGCACCCGAGCTGTCCTGGATGGTTCCGCGCACACCGCCCGTGAAAGTCTGCGCCCAGATTGGAGCACCCGTCATGAGAGCACAAAGAGCTGAAATGACAATACGTTTCGTCAGATGCATAGATAGTTCCTTGCCAAAAAGATTTTGTGAAATGACCCCGGTTCGCTCTTTTCATTGAGAGCGGAAATCAGCTACAAGGCAGGAATCGAAGATTCAGGAAATGGGTCCCAGACGCTGGGACGGCTGACGGGAAAGCTACCTAACGGTTCGTAACTGAAGATTAGCCGTCCGACGCCGGAAAAGGCAAATTGCAATTTCTTGTGGGGAGCATTCAATTTTCTTCTTATGAAGTAAAGTAGTGCGGAGGAGGCTGCGTATGAATTTACGGATTCGCATCGGCTTTGTTTTCTTTGCCTTCGCATCCGCCGCGGTCACGCAGACCGCGCCGAAGTTCGAGCCGGATCCTTATTGGCCGAAGCCCCTTCCGAATAACTGGATGCTTGGCCAGGTGGGCGGCATCTTTGTCGATTCGCACGATCACATCTGGGTGAACAGCCGTCCCCGCACTCTCGACAACAACGACAAATATGGCGCACTCCACCAGAGCGATTGCTGCATACCGTCTCCGCCGGTCCTCGAATTCGACGCTGCCGGGAACCTGGTACAGGCTTGGGGTGGGCCGGGGCAGGGTTACGAATGGCCGGACAATGAGCACGGCATGTTCGTCGATTACAAGGACAATGTCTGGATCGGCGGCAACGGAGAAAAAGACACCAACATCCTGAAGTTCTCGAAGTCGGGTAAATTTCTACTCCAGATCGGCCATCATGGAAAAACCGGCGGCAGCAACGACACGGAGAATCTGAACCGGCCGGCAGGCATCGTCGTCTATCCGAAGACCAACGAGGTTTTCGTGGCGGATGGCTACGGCAACCGGCGTGTTATCGTTTTCGACGCGGACAACGGGGCTTACAAACGCCACTGGGGCGCTTACGGAAACAAGCCGGACGATAGCGTTCCCCACACGCGAACGTACGACGGACCCGGCCCGACGCAGTTCAATACCGTTCATGGTATCCGCATCTCAAATGACGGACTTGTCTATGTGGGCGATCGCGTGAACAACCGGATTCAGGTCTTCACGCCCGAAGGAAAGTTCGTGAAAGAAGGCTTCATCGAGCGCAGGACGTCCACCCCGGAAGGTACGGCGTTCGATGTGGCATTCTCAGCCGATAAACAACAGCGGTTTCTCTATGTGTCGGATGGAAGCAATAAGAAGGTACAGATTCTCAACCGGCAGACGCTGGAAGTCATCGGATACTTCGGCGGTTACGGCGGGCACGGCGCCGGGCAGTTCTACCATCTGCACAGCATCGCCACGGATTCCAAGGGGAACGTCTATGCGGGAGAGTCGTTCGGGGAGCGCGTGCTGAGATGGAATGTGAAAGGGCCCCAATGACTGCGTCGGAAGCACGGCAACGAAGCTACGAAGGCATCCACTGTACTTTGACACTGCAGCAACCCGCGCCAACGGTCGTTGTTCTGCGGATCACCGGTACGGATGTGGGCGAATTCGGCCAGGAGCCTATGAAAACCCTCGACGACTGGCTGGTGGGCTCCGATCGGCTCGACTTCTTTATCGATGCGCGCGACGGGCGTGGCGTCTCGATCGCGGTCAGCGCGGAATGGGCACAATGGCTTGGCAGCAACAAAAGCCGGCTGAAAGCCATTACCATGCTCACAGGATCACGGATGATTCAGATCACGGCCGAGTTCGTGCGCCGGTTTTCCGCTCTCGAAGGAATGATGTGGATTTGCACTCAGGACGAAGTATTCGACGCGGCGCTTCTGAATTCGCTTCGGGAGACAACTGCCGGTTAACTCCGATGCAGCCTGTTCCTTAACTTCGTGAATCGCGGGTCTCCCCGCAGCGAATCCATCTGCGGGTCGACATCGAGAATGTAAAGCGCCGCCGAATTCTCATCTACTGCGCGTTCCAGTTCCCGGAAGGCGTCCTCGCGTCTTCCCAACGCTTCCATGAGCAGCGTCATGTAGTACGCGTCGATGTACTCGGCTTTGCGCGTTAACTGGAGTTCTTCCAGTATTTTGCGCGCTTCGCGCTGCCGTCCGTTCCGTGCCAGGCAAGTAGCTTCCAGCGCCGCCAGCCAGGGAACGTTGGAATAAACCACGCGCGCGAAACGATATTGCGCCAGCGCCTCCTCTGTCTTTCCCGCGTACTCCAGCGCCTGCGCGCAAAAAGCCCGGCCCAACAGCAGATAGGGCTGCAGCTCGAGCGCCTGCTTCACACATCGCGCCGCCTCATCGAACTCCCGGCGGCAAAACCGGATGATGACTTCGGTCGCGGGCCACAGAGGCCAAAGCGCATCGGCCTTGTGCGCCTGATTCACCACATCCAGTGCGTCGTCGAGCCGGTTCATCGTTGCATAAACGATCGCCAGCCGGATATAGGTATTCGCCGAGTTCGGCTTCTCCTGCAGGGATTGCAATAACGCCGCTTCCGCTTCCGCGGGCTTGCGTTCGAACATATGCATCGCGTGCGCGTGCATGGCGCGGAGCTCGGTCGTAAGACCGCCCAGTTCGACGGCGCGATGGAACGCCTTAAGGTATCCCGGATAGATCTCGCGCGGCGCGCGCATCCCATAGGTCCCGGGCATCAGCCAGGAAATGGCGATTCCTTCGTACGCGCGAGCGTCTGAATCGTTCTCCCGCGCAGCCTGCTGGAAGCATTCCAGAGCTTTGTCGAATCCCTCGCGGGTACGGCGGTTCCAAAAATGCCAGCCTGTCTTGATGAGTTCATCCGAACGCGGCGCCTCCAGACGATAGCCGATCTTCGGACGGCAGGTGATCCAGTCTCCGTGTTCCTCGAGCGCATTCTTTAACTCGGCGACCGTGACCGAAACTGTGTGTCTCGACACGTGATGGCTGTCCCATGCCTCGGCGATCAGCCTCTCGCAGGAGATCCACTGGCCGCTGTTCTGGGCCAGGGTCCGCAAAACCTGAAACGCCTGCGGCCGCAACTTGAGCACTGTGCCGTTGCGCAACAGTTGGCTGTTCACAGTATCGGCGCGAAACGGCCCGAATTCGAATTGTTCCGCGATGGCAGGCACCTGTCCGATTCCCTGACAATTTTACAGTTTATGTACAACCGCTCAAGGGAGTGTTGACGTCAGCGCTGCCCGTGATGGTCGTTATTTACCAGTCGATTGGAGTCGGCTTCCACGCATTTGGGAGACTCCTCCAGCGGCTCTGTCGATGGCCGGACCACGCGCGGCGCCATGGTCCACGGAGCCGTCAGAACTTTCGGATCGTCCACCTTGACCTGGTAGATCAGATTCTCGCCTTCCTTCCAGAAGCGCTCCGTCACATGCATGGCGTCGCTGTGAAAATATCCGTTCTCGCCGAACCACGTGCTCTCCACGAAATTGGTGACGTCCACTACAAGGATGTCTCCTTCCCAATGGCCCACGGAATCGCCGTAATAAGTTGGATCGGCATCGGCGCGATGCGGCCGCCCGTCGGTGGGAATGATCCGGTAGGGATCTCCTGAAATGTCCTCGTAGAAAAATATGATCTCGTTCGGCGACTGCACGATCCTGCGCGGAGGACCGATGCGCGGAATGCCCGGCTTCCCGCAGAAGAAGACTTCGTCGGTTTTGCTTTCGTGATCGAACAAGTCTTTCACTTTGGAGAGAAACTCGGGTTTATAAGAAGGTGCGGGAGTGGACGGCAGTGCACCTTTAATGGCCGTCGCCGACGTCGTTACGCCGTGATTGACGTTATGGACGGTAACCGATCCATTGACCTGCTTCTTTATTGAGGCGGGAGGCAGATCGATGCCATAAGACCAAATGCCGCTCAGATCGGGATGTGCGCTCTTGGGAGTCTCCGCGGCCGCAAAAACAGGCAAGGTTGCCGCCAGCGAAATTGCACAGAACAAGCTGTTCTTCATACTCTATTTCTCCGCGTTATTAACCAGTTCCCACGAAGTTCCGTCCGCCAGCGTGAGCTTCTGCATGTAGCCGTAAAAGGAGCCGTCTTTTGCGCGAACCGCCTCCACCGTCACCATCTGTCCGATGCCGCGCGCAATTTCGACGCGGCTGACTCCGACTCTGCGGAACCAGGAGGGAGGATTGCTTTCGAACCTCCAGTTCTCCACTTTCCCACCTTCGCTTTTGATGTCGACATTGACCACGATATGGGGATTCATCCAGTCCACTTTTGTGAGCGTGCCGGACAGCGTCAGGCGCTTCGTCATGTCGAACTCGGCCGACGGCGAATGATGAGCCCATAACGATCCGGCTGCCAACAACATCCCGAAACCGATCGTCAGGAACGTCAAAGCCCTTCTGCAGCTGTTCTCCAAAGCCCTCTCCTTCAAACGGCGGAAGTATATCACGGATTTCGCCTGCCCTCCGACGTATGATCGAGGTATGGAAATGAAGCCTGCAGCTTCGTTTAGTGCTTTCCTGCTGGTAGTTTCGGCCGCTTTATGCCCTGTCAGCCATGCCGCCTCTCCGATTCCCGTCATGCTTCTCGACGGCGAAAGCGCCGGCACTTATCACGCGTGGAGACAGACCACTCCTGCCCTGAAGCGCGAGCTTGAGGAGCCGGGGTTGTTCCAGGTCGATGTTGTCACCGCGCCCCCATCGACCGGTGACCTGAGTGGTTTCCATCCGGAGTTCAGCAAATACGAGGCAGTCATATTCAACTACGACGCGCCGGATTGGCCGGCCGCCCTGAAAGATTCATTCGAACGCTATGTGAAGAACGGCGGCGGAGTGGTCATAGTGCATGCCGCCGACAATGCGTTCCCGGCCTGGAAACAATTCAATGAAATGACCGGCGTCGGAGGGTGGCGCAATCGCACTCAAACCGCTGGCCCCTACTGGTACTACAAAGATGGCAAGCTGACTTCGGATGCCTCCCCGGGCCCGTCGGGATCGCACGGCCAGCGGCTGCCTTTCCAGGTGACCACAAGGGATGCGGAACATCCGATCATGAAGGGTTTGCCTTCGGTCTGGATGCATCAGGGCGATGAGCTTTACGCCACGCTGCGCGGACCGGGCGAGAACATGACAGTGCTCGCCACTGCGCATTCACTCCCTTCCAACAACGGCACGGGGCGCGATGAGCCGATGCTGATGGTATTGAACTATGGAAAAGGCCGTATCTTTCACACCACTATGGGACACGATATCTCCGCGCTCAGTTGCGTGGGGTTTATCGTCACCTTCCAACGCGGAACAGAATGGGCCGCAACCGGAAAAGTGACACAAAGAGTTCCTGCCGATTTCCCTACAGCCACGGCAGTCAGCTATCGTCCGGACATTGCGGCCATGGGCAAATAGTGTTCCTACCAGACGGCCTTCGGATAGCGGGCGAATTGGCTTGTTAGGCCGATCCTATCGGGGGCAAATAGTGTTCCTACCAGACGGCCTTCGGATAGTGCCTGCGAATCTTCTCGTCCTGCGTCACAAGGGGAGCATACTTGTTTGCCTTTGCGTGTGAAACGATCAACAAATCGAACGGATCGCGAGTCCAGGTTTCGAACAGCGCGGTTTCCGCCATATCCGCGAAGGAATGTTCGCATATCTGAACGCCCAACTGCCTTCGAAGCTGTTTGGCAAGATCAAGCGGATTACGGATGATGCGTCCGATTTGCAGAAGAAAATTCAGTTCGATCAGCACCGCGGGTGAGATGAGCAGATCGTGGTTTTGAATTGCCTCGACAGCCGGTTTGCTCAGCCGCTCCGGTTTGTCCTCGCATAACCAAATCACAACGTGTGTGTCGAGATACGCGCTCACAACAAAATCCCGGAGCTATTCAAGTGCTGACCAATCCTCCATCCACGCAGCTTCCATCTCCGTCAAAAGGTCTTTACCCGCCTGCTCAAGATTGACGTCCGCCGCTAGTACTGGCTGCCCGACAAGGTTGTCCAGCTTCGATTCCTTGTGGACGGGCACCACCTTAAATACAACTCCACGATAGAGGAATTCGACAGGCTCACCTTTCAGGGCCTGGTCTGCGAGTTGAAAAAGCTCCTTGCGGAATTGCGTGATCGTAGCCTGCACAACCAGAGTTTACCACATAATGTACGTTAATAATTTAATCGATGTACGTTATGTACGTGATGACCGTACCGGTCGCGGGTCTGAGTGAGTAAGGCACGCCGCTAATGTGGTGTACCGTAGGACTCATCTGGAAGGATTGATCCCGGAACTTCAGAACACGCCGCTCCGGCGCGCCGCTAGGGCAAGCCCACGACAGCTTTGATGATGAGGAATAACCCGCCGATTATTGCCATCGGTATCAAGAATGTGCCGACAACCATTCCCAAAATCGAAAACGAATCGAATAAATGATGCAGAGAAACCATCGCCCACGTCTCCTTCCGCACTTGTCACAGCACGTCGAGAGCCGAAACGCAACAGTAATCAGTTGACATTTCCGTGAGTACGAGGTAACTTGGACCGTAACTTTAGTCACGTCTGTGCGTGGGAAATGTCATCCGCGCATGAGTTTACGGACGCCCAGAACGCGTTCCTCGCTCCCCTCCACAAGTCCTGGAGATTTCTCAACCGCAGGTTTTATTCGCTGAGGCTTCATCGCCTGTGAGCTCTCCGAGAGCTGTGGCGTTGGCCACGGCTTCATTCGATTCGCGCAAACCAGCTCACAGCTGTGAAGGAGAACGTAATTGACACTTACCGCAGGACATAAACAGGATCTTATGGAACGTGGATTTTCGCGGCGGCATTTCGGCCGGATCGCCGCGATCGTCAGCGCGGGTATGACGTCGGTGCCGATGTTCACGGAACAGGCATATGCCCAGCTGTCGAAAGTCAAAGGCATGCCGCCCGATGCTGTGAAAATCAATGCCAACGAGAACCCGCTCGGCCCGGGACCGGAAGCCGTCGAAGCTATCCACAACGTGGTCAAGATGGGTGGCCGCTACACCTACGAATTAACCGACGAGCTCCAGGAAACTCTGGCGGCGCAGTCCGGTGTGCCCGCCGATCACGTCCTTCCCTACGCGGGCTCGAGCCTGCCGTTGCACACATCGGCATTTGCCTTTGCATCTCCGACGAAGCCTTGGGTGACCGCCGAACCGGGCTACGAGTCCGGCGCGAATGCCGCGAAATTCATCGGCGCCAAGGTCATCCGAATACCGCTCACTAAAACCTACGCTCACGACGTCCGGGCAATGGCCGCGGCGGATCCGAACGCGGGCGCGCTCTATGTCTGTAATCCCAACAACCCCACAGGTACGTTGACGCCGTCCGAAGACATTACCTGGCTGGCCGACAATCTCCCCAAAGGCGCCGTGCTGGTGCTCGACGAGGCGTACATCCACATTGCCGGCGCGCCCATGCGCACCGACTTGGTTGCCGCGGGCAAAGACGTTGTCATTCTCCGCACTTTCTCTAAGATTTACGGGATGGCCGGATTGCGCGCCGGCGCTGCCATCGGCCGCCCGGACCTTCTGAAAAAGATCAGTTCCTGGAGTTCGGGAGCGCTTCCCATCACCGGTATGGCCGGCGCTACCGCGAGTCTGAAATCGCCCGATCTCGTGCCTGTGCGTCGAAAGATCATCGGCGACATTCGTAACAACGTGTTTGCGTTCATGGACAAAGGCGGCTACAAATACATTCCGTCCGTTTCCAACAAGTTCATGATTGACGTCGGCCGCCCCAGCGCCGAGTTCACCGCCGCTCTCCAGAAAGAAAAGGTCTACATCGCAAACCGGTGGCCGGTCTGGCCGACTCACGTCCGCGTGTCGATCGGCACCCAGGAGGAGATGGACAAGTTCAAGGTCGCCTTCACCAAGGTGATGAATTCGTAATTGCATCGAAAAGCGGGAGTTCCTGCCGATAAGGGTCTTAACGCCCGGCATGAACTCCCTGCTCGAAAATGCGCAACGAATCTTCGAGGTCGCTCGCGCCGCCGGAAATCAGGTGGGCGAGTATGAAGTTCAGGATTTCGCACTCCTGGTCCAACCGAGCGGTGCGCTGCACTTCGTCATGGATGCGCCGTTTTCGATCGAGGCTGCCGCTATCGACTCCGGAGCGCAGACTGCCTTCCGGATCACCCGTTCACGCGATGGTGTTCGCGTGCAGGGCAAAAGTACAGATCGCGGTGTGTTGAAAGAGTGCCTTCTGGAAGAGCGGAATCCAGGCCGCGCACTGTTCAGAGACCAGCCGCGTTACTGCATCGTCTCGCCGCTTCTGACTTCCTCTGCCCCAACCTCGTAAACTCCAGGCGGGTTTACGGCTTGGCCGTTTGCCGCAACATTTATGAAAGGCTCCGTCGAATCATTCTTTGACGAATCATTCCCCTTTGAATCGCTTGTTGAATCGGCAATTCGCCGCGCGTATAAAGGCGACCGGGCAAGCATCATTCCCCACAGGACGTGTCCTATTTGAAGTTGCCGATCGGGCGCGTATAGGGTGATCAAGCCGTTAACCCGCGGCCACAGCACATCGAAAAACAGAAAATAAATCCCCAGTCCGGCGATGGCTCCATACAATGCCGGCCATCGTCGTGGCTTATCCCGCCAGATGCAGCCCCACAAACTGCCCAGCGCGCCGTAGATTGCCACAATTAACGCAAGGCCAATCCACGAAGTACGCAGAAGTTGATTGCGATAAACTTCGCTGCCAAAAAATGTACTGGCGAAAAGATTCGGCGCCACCCAAATGGAGCGGCCATTCCAGAGTGAGCCCACGATCAGACAGGCAAAGAGAAGCAGCGCGCCCAGAACCCCGGCCTGCAGTCCCGCCAGCGCATAACGCAGTGCCGATCCGCCGTGGGTAGGCGCATCGGCATCGACAGATCCGCTGTTGTTCGCGGCGTACATCGCTACTCCAAGCCTATACTGGCGAGTAGGGAAAGGCAAAGCCACACCGGGATCTGGCGGACTGATGAAGCATCGCGTGGTGGTTACAGGTATCGGTGCGGTCAGCCCCAACGGCATCGGCCGGGAAAACTTTTGGCAGGCAACCCGGCATGGAAAAAGCGGCGTGCGCCGCATCACACATTTCGATCCCTCTGGTTTCCACGTTCAGATTGCCGGTGAAGTAGCGGATTTCGACGAAACCACGCAAGTCGAGCCGAAGGACCGTCCTCACGTTTCGCGCTGTGTCCCCCTGGGTCTCGCGGCTGCGCGCGAGGCCGTCGCCGACGCGGGAATGGAGCCGGCACGGATGACGCGCGACGAGCTGCGCACCATTGGTGTCCTTGTCGGTTCCGGTGGAGGATCGCAGGACTTTACAGAGCAACAATACCGGCTCTACTACGGCGGCCACGAGAAGCAGTGCAGCGTTTATACGATTCCCACTTCCACCATCGGAACGCTCGCCAGTGAGATTTCGATGCGGTTCGGATTTCGTGGATTAAGTCACATCGTTTCGACCGGATGCACTTCGTCCACCGACGCAATCGGTTACGCGTTCCGCAACATTCAATGCGGACAGTTACCGCGCATGCTGGTGGGTGGCGTGGATGCCCCGATTGCGCCGCTGATTCTCCGCGGCTTTATGGTTATGCGCATCCTGACCTCACAGTGGAATGGGGAACCCGAACGCGGCTCGCGCCCTTTCTCGAGGGATCGCAGCGGTTTTGTATTGGGCGAAGGCGCGTGGTTCTTCATCATGGAAGAATACGAACACGCCAAAGCCCGCGGCGCGCATATCTACGGCGAAATCTGCGGTTATGCCTCAACCTGCGAGGCCTACCATCGTGTGCGTCTCGAAGAGTGCGGCGAGGAGCCGGCGCGCACGATGGAAATGGCTATGAGCGAAGCAGGCATCGGACCAGAGGCGATCGGCTACATCAACTACCACGGCACTTCCACTGAACTGAACGACCGTATTGAAACCCGCGCGGCGCGGCTGGCGTTCAACGGTCATGCATACCGAGTGCCTGGATCGTCTTTAAAAAGCCTCATCGGTCATCCCCAGGGAGCGTGCGGAGCAGCCGGTGTTGCCGCTACTCTGCTGGCGATGCGCGACGGAGTGGCGCCTCCCACGATCAATTTGGAAGATCCCGATCCCGAATGCGATCTCGACTATATTCCCAACACTGCGCGGACACTCGACTGCGAGTATGCGCTCGCAAACTGTATCGCGTTCGGAAGCAAGAACTCGGCTCTGGTTCTGCGAAAGCTTTGATTGCGCGACAGCTTTAGCGCATTTTCGTATTTTTTGTAGAGACTGCATGTATACATGCGGCTACCATCAGCCGCATGTATACATTGCGGAAACAACTCTACTCTCCTGTCCCGGTTAATTCCTGACACTGTACTTTGCCTGACGTGGGGCAGCCTTTCAGGCTGCGGACTCGCTTTCCAGCGAGTCCGGCCGGCTGGAAAGCCGGCTGCAGGCCAGAAGGCCCGCCCCACGATTTATTGTCAGGTTTTATCTGAGAGATAACGCTACGCTATTGCGAAAGCGCTCTGGTCCGAAAAGCTACAGCGTTCACAGACGGCGTTCGTCGTCCGCCGCATCCTCTTTGACGGATCTCATGCGCCTGCAGATGTCCTTCCAGAAGGACCGGATCGAGTCCGGCGTCCGTTCCGCGTCGACCCGGATCGCAGCGGCGCTTTCTTCGATCGACCTGATGTCCGCGTGAATTTCCGAGCGAAAGGCATCCCGGAACTCTCCCGGCCGGACGCCGCCGAAGGACCCGGTGGCGCCGGCCAGAAAAGCGAGAGAGGAAAAGATAAGTACCAAAGACTTGGACACAAACAACAGCTTCAGTATCTTTATGAATTCCATGGACCGCAAGATCGGCGAAGGTTGAATGTCCGGACGTCAACTGAAGAGATATACAGGGCGGAGAACAAAAAAAGCGGCAGGCACCCGGAGGAGAGCGCCTGCCGTCTCACCAAATAAGTCACCAGACGCTCGGAGGAGTGCGACTGCTGACTGGACTGCTTGGCAGGTCAGACCTGGGAAGCAGTACCGCTTGTGAAAACTCTCTACTTATTATGACGCACAATTTCCCAAGCGGTTACGACACCGTAATTTTACAGATCCGCTGCCGGGGAATGTATTACCTCGGACAACCTTATCACGAAAGAGAACGATCTACAAAGGAAACTTTCCAATGCGTTTTTCAAGTCATTGCCAGCGCCAATGCTCCGATGACGCCCGCCAGGTCGCCATACAGTGGCGGACCAATCTCAGGGAGCTTTTGCACATACCCGGCAAGAATCCTGATCATTTCTTTATCAATCATTCCGTATAAGTGCGATTGCCGCATCACGCCGCCGCCGATCAGGATCCGCTCCGGCGAGAGCGTACAGATGAAGTTCGCGATTCCCAGCGCCAGGTATCGGGCCTCGAGGAGCCAGGCCTGATGGTTGGAGGGCAGATCCTGGCCGGGAATGCCCCAACGCCCCTGAATCGCCGGCCCCGACGCAAGTCCTTCGAGGCAATCGCCGTGATACGGACAAGCACCCGCATAGGGGTCTGCCGCGATATCGTGCGGAATCCGAATGTGGCCCATCTCCGGATGAGTCAGCCCGTGGATGACTTGCTTCTCCACCATGACCCCGCCACCGATACCAGTGCCAACGGTCAGGTAGAGGCAATTCGAAACGTTTCTCGCCGCGCCCCATCGGGCTTCACCGAGAACCGCGGCGTTCACGTCCGTATCGATCCGGACCGGAACGTCGAGCCCCCGCTCAACCGCGCCCGCGAGATCATATCCGCGCCACGCGGCCTTCGGTGTTGAGGTGATGCGCCCGGTCTTGAGATCTAAAGGACCAAACGATCCGATACCGACGGCTCGCAATTGACCCGCCGATTGTCTGCGAATCCAGGCGATGGCCTCCGCGACTGTCGTCTCAGGTTCCGCTGTAGCGAACCGAGTGGTGAGAAGATCATCGGGTCCGGCGCCGACGCCGCAGATGAACTTCGTTCCTCCAGCCTCGATTGCCCCGAACATAGGTTCGAAAGACAGTGTATAGTGGGCGGAGATTTATGTCTGGCCGCTGCCTTCCGGCGCGTGTTTTGAGACAAAGACGAATGGGGATTTTTTCCAGCAGGGTCGGCAGATGGCAATGTATCGCTTTTGCGGCAATGGCGCTGCTTCCGGTGAGCTGCGCCCGGCAACAGCCGCGCGATGAATTGGCCCTTGCCCGTCATCGCAATCTCGGAAAAGCGCTCTACGAAAACCCAACGACCAAGGTGCAGGCCGTCACGGAGTTTAAGCAGGCCCTCGACATCGCCCCCGATTCCGCCCGCGACAAGCTGAACTACGCGCTCGCGCTTTTGAAAGTGGAAGGCCACGAACAGGAAGCGGTGAAGCTTCTCCAGGAAGTTCAGAAGCAGGATCCCTCGCTGCCCCACACGTGGTTCAATTTGGGCATCTATTACAGTCGGCGGGGGGATACGGCCCGTGCAGTCGCTCAATTCGAAGGCATGGTGAAGCTCACGCCGAACGAGCCGATTGCGCACTATCAGCTCGGCACGCTGTATCGGCAGTTGAATCGGAATGACGCAGCACGCGATCAGTTCGAAATAGCCGCAAAGCTGGATCCGCAACTGGCGGGTGCACGCTTCCAGCTCTTTAATCTCTATCGGATCTCGGGCAATGCGGAGCAGGCAAAACGTTACCTTGCCGACTTTCAGCGCCTCCAGCAGTTGCAGAAAACATGGGTCATTCCGGAGGACACATCCTGGTGCAACTACGCGGAAATTTACGATCCACCGGAGGCCCGTCCGTCCGGCAATGCGGTCGCGATTTCCGAATATACCGATACTCCCTTGCCGGGGATGGTCGACGCCGCAACCGGCGGACTGACTCCGATCGACTCGACGGGCAGCGGACAGACCGATCTGCTGGTCTGGTCGTCGCGGGGGATTGAGCTTTTTATCCGTGGCCGGCAACCGGCATCAAAGACCGGCCTCGAAGCTGTAAAAGACGTGATAGGCGTAGCGCCGGGTGATTTTGACAACGACGGACTGATGGATCTCTGCGTTCTGACGGCAAAAGGTCCACAGCTTTTTCGCAACACAGGCGGCAAATTTATTCCGCGGCAGGCGAACCTTCCTCATCGACGCTTCGACGCCGCGGTGTGGATCGATTACGATCACGATTACGATCTCGACCTCGTTCTGCTGGGGCCGCACTCCGCACTCATGCGAAATCAGGGAGCTCTTTCCAACCCGGGCGGCTGGGAAGATCGCACCGGCGATTTTCCTTTCATAGACGGGCGGGTCACATCCGCGCAGAAGCTGCGTGTGGACCCCGACAGCAAAGCGTTCGATCTCGCGGTGTTTTATCACGACCGCACGCCGGTGCTTTATCGAGATCAACTCGGCGGCCGGTACAAAGTTGAGGCGTACAAAGGACCGACGCCGGTGGGAATCAAACAGGTCGAAGCCGATTTCGATGCTGTCGGCCGAATGGATAGCGTCCGCCTCGATGGAGACGGCAGCATTCACTACCTGCGGAACAAAATCAGTTTCAGGAATTGGATTCGCGTTCAGCTCAAAGGAGTCCGCAGTCTCAAACTGGGACAAGACGCGCTGGTGGAGGTTAAGGCCGGAACGCTGTACCGGCGCGCATTGTACGCAGGCGTGCCTCTGACCTTTGATACAGGGGATAACGCCTCTGTTGACGTATTACGGATCACCTGGCCCAACGGCCTGATTCAGAATGAGGTCCGCCAGGCTGCGAATCAGACGCACAGTATTGAGGAAGCGCAGCGCCTGTCCGGCTCATGCCCGATGATCTGGTGCTGGAACGGCCACGAATTCCAGTTCATCACGGATGTTCTGGGCGTGGCGCCATTGGGCGCAAGCGACGGCCAGGGCAGTTACTTCCCGGTGAATCACCAGGAGTATGTGCAGATTCCCGGCGCCGCGCTTCAACCGAAAGACGGCCGATATGAAGTACGCATCACGGAGGAGTTGAGCGAAGTTTCCTACCTGGATCAGGTTCAGTTGTACGCTGTGGACCATCCTGCCGGCACCGAAATCTTCACCAACGAGAAGTTCAAAAGTCCTCCCTTTCCGGAATTTCGTCTGTTCGGCGTCAGGCAGCGTATCTATCCCCGATCCGCGCGTGACGAAAGCGGCGCGGATGTATTGCCTCAGTTGATTGCCAGGGATCGCCGGTATCCCGATCGTTTCCGCCGCTCGGAGACCGGCGTGGCGGATCTGCACACGCTCGAATTGGATTTTGCGAATCATGCGCCGTCCGGCAAAGGGGTCCTGTTGCTGAATGGTTGGGTCGATTGGCCCGACGGCAGCACCTTCCGCCGGGTTTCACAGGAAACGCAGTCGCAGGAGTCGAAGTCGGGCCTTGTGATGCCTTATCTTCAGGTGCAGGACGCCGCCGGCGCCTGGAAAACGGTAAACCCGGACATGGGCATGCCCTCGGGGAAGCCAAAGACGATTGCGGTGCCGATCGAGTTTCTGTCAGCCAGCCGCAAGGTCCGGATCGTGACCAGCTTGTGCGTGTACTGGGACGAGATTTTTCTCAGCGAAGATGTTGCCCCGCCGGATATCGCGCCGCTTTTAGTACCGATCGATTCCGCCGATCTGCATTTCCGCGGATTCTCCGAGTCGCGCATTCAACGGGATCGCAAACAGCCCGATGCTTTCTTCTACGCGCACGTCGCGCCGGCCTCCTTCTGGAATCCGACGCCCGGCCTTTACACGCGATACGGTCCGGTGGACCCGCTGCTGCAAAAGGTGGACGATCAACTGGTCATCATGGGGTCCGGTGACGAAGTGCAGCTCAAATTCCGCGTTCCTTCCGCGTCTGATTTGCGCGCCGTTCCGCGCCCGGGATGGACTCGCGACTTCCTTTTGAAAGTCGATGGCTGGGCAAAAGATCGCGATCCCAACACCGCGTTTTCCTCTACTGTCGAACCCTTGCCGTTCCACGCCATGTCCCGGTATCCTTATCCGCCAGGTGAACATTACCCGCGCGATGCCGCGCATGACAGTTATCAGCGCGCCTGGAACACTCGGCCCGCGCGCACGCTGATCCCACCTCTGGAGCCCTGACCGGGTCCGGTTGACTGCGCAGATTCGCGCACACTACTCTGAGGTGGGAGGCCTTATGGTTTACAAAGGTCTGTTCGGAGTCGCCGGCGCAGTGGCCGCTTTATTCTGCATCGGCTTGCCGGCCGCGGCCGATACGTACCCGGTAATTGTGATGGGTACCGTAACGATGGAAGATGGTTCGCCTCCTCCGTTTATTGTTTCCATCGAGCGTGTCTGCACTCCCTCCTTCGGCGACGCGCCGGGTCCGCTGACGAACAAGAAAGGTGAATGGGTGTGGCGCATAGACTTCGATCCCTTCGATCAGCGCGCCTGCGTGTTCCGCGCGTCGCACACCGGATGGGTTTCGACGGTGGTCGACGCTTCGGGGTTGAACCAGGCTCTGCACAACACCACCATGAAAGTCCCGCCGCTGGTGATCGCTGCGGTTACCGCGGATCCTTATACGATCCACACAGCCACCGACGAAATTCCCGGGCGTGTCAAAGGTTCGTTTAACAAGGCGATGAAGGCGCTCGATGCCCGCAAGTACGACGAGGCGCTTAGTGAATTACAGGCTTCGGTTACCGCGGCGCCGAAGTTCGCGGAAGGCTGGCACGCAATCGGAGTCGTAGACGACACCCGGGGACAGATGCCCGCGGCGCGGGATGCTTATAGCCACGCGATAGACGCCGATCCCAAACAGATGCCTTCTTATGTCACCCTGACGCGGCTGTGCATCAAAACGAAGGACTGGCAATGCGCGCAGAAGACCGCCGACAGCCTCGCCAAATTGGATACGAAGCACATATATCCCGAAATCTATCTGCATCTGGCGGTGGCGGAATACGAGCTGAAGGATCTTACGGCCGCGCAGCAGAGCGTCGAAGAGATGATGCGGCTGGACACAAAGCACAAGTGGCCGCGCGCGGAGTATGTGCTGGGCCGGATTCTCGAAGCCAAAGGCGATATCGATGGAGCCCGTGAGCACATGAAGAAGTACCTCGATCTTGAGGCCACTTCCAAAGATGCCGAGCAAGTGCAAGCGCACATGCTGAGCCTGGGAAAGCCGGCAATCGCCGGGGCGGCGGAACCGGATCTGGAGCTCCTCTAGAACCAACGTGGGGCAGCCTTTCCAGGCTGCCGCCGTGCTTCTGCCCGGCGCGGTTACGCTGAAAGCCTGATCTACGGAATCACGACGGCGCTGTTCAGCGCAGACATAACCTGCCCCTCGGAATCTCTCACGACGAGCCGGACGATGTAGTTGCCGCTGGATACGTCCAAGTTTGTCTTCACCGTTATACCGCCTGCGGGAAGGCCATCGAGAGTCTTGTCTCTGAGCTTTAAATCGACGGTTTTCTGAGTGCCGACGATAAACTTCCCGTCCCGGTCAAAAACGCCGCCGACCACGGTCAGCGTATCGTCGTTGCGGTCGTCGGCCTTCCGAAACTTCAGATGTTTGGCGTCGATGCGCGCCAGGATCGAGAGTCTGGCTTTGTAGGTGCTCGTTTTGAAGAACTGCGTATTGAGTTCCACCGGCAGCTCGCGCATCTCATCCCTCGAGAAAAACGCTTCTTTGAGTTCTTCCTTCGCTTCTTCCGCCGGATTTTCCAGATGATTGCGCTCGAAATACCCGCGGCGCGCCTGCATCTGCAGTCCGCCGCTGTTCTTCAGTACGAGTTTCAATTGGTGGTAACTGCCGTCGAACTTCATGTTCTGCGGCGCGAATCCCAGCACATAGATATATTCCGGCTGCGCGGCAATCTGCCTGAGGCCGCCGAAGAAGTCGTTGTTGTCGTGAAAGAAAGCGCCGCCGGTGTCCCGGGCAAGTTCTTCCAGAATGTCCTGGTTCGCGCGGCTGGCCGTCTGTTCGTACTGCAGTCTGGTCGACTGGGTGACGGGATCGATTGCGCCCGGCGTAGTGTCTGCGTTCCCGCCCGGTATCACGGTCCAAACCCCGCGCGCATCGAGCGTACTGATGGTGACGTTGTTCCGGATGGCCGCATTGATCACATCCATTTCATCGGTTCGGTGATCGCTCACAAGGTAGAATCCGGGCGAAACCATCACGATCGTGCGGCTCCCCGGCATGGCCGACATGCGCCGTACCAGGCCTTTCAGCGCCAGCAGCGTGTTCCGCGTGTCCTGATAGTCGATCTCAACCGTTTTGACCAGTTCCATTCGCAGCAGCGCGCCGGTTCCGGACTGTAAATAGGAACTGACGTCCGCAGAGGTAGCCCCGCCCTTCGCCCCAAAACCTGCCGCAGCCACCATTCCCTGGGCCTCGGGGCACGAAAGGAAGTCTGTCTGTATCGCCAGCAGGGCCTGTTGGTCGTTGCGATTGAGGGCCGCGTCGGCCATGGCGTACGGGGCATCCGGGCAGGATTTCACAGCATTGTCGGTAGTGGTTGTCGGCCAGGGCTTGATCTCGTCCAGCGTGGCTGAGATCTTGTCGCGATCGTCGGTGAAATCGAGATAGGTGTGACCGGATGTAGTGTAGATGGAAGCGCGCGTGCCCGGCTCGAAGGAATCGCGCAGCACTTTTTTCGCCGCCTCGCGCGTCTGCGCCAAATCGCCGAAGCTCAGGTGCATGTCGTCGAACAGCCACATGATGAAGTGGTTGGCCACCTGCTGTCCGGCCGCGGCGGCTTTCGGCTTCGCGTTGCCCCGCTCGTCGGTCTCGATCGTGGTATCGGCCAGAATGGGCGGCGCGTCCGCTTTTTCAACGGAAAATTTCAGGATTTCCTGCGCCTTGCCCCGGTCAAAAAGCTGGAAGTCTTCTTTCTTCAGCATGCCGACCGCGTGCCCCTGCGCGTCGCGCACAACCACCGGAACCAGCACCAGGTTCACGGAGGTGCTGAACGTCAATGGCGTATCGCGTTGCGTCATCTCGGCAGTGGTCTGCGTCGCCTGCTGCCCGCTGGTTTGCGCCGGGCACACAATAACTGCGCACGCGGAAACCGCCAGCAAGCGTGAAAAGGGAACTCGAAGACCCATGGGTAGATTTTCTCCCGGTTTCGTAATACTGTTTCGAAATACTAACAGAACACGCGGCCGAGCGTTTAGTTTTGCGCCAACCGCGGTACTCTAAGCGGGGTAGCCGTTATTGGCTAAGACGGGCGGACTGTACCGCGCACGGCTGTCCCGTGCCTTCTTTGAGATTCACAATCGTGTCTGCCGTGGTCTGTTTCCACGACTCGCACTCTCCGGCAAGCCAATAAACCTGGATGCGATCGATATCGGCGTGTTTTCCCAGACCGAAATGAACTCGGGGGTCATTCGACGCCAGATAACTGCCGTCGCCCCTTACCAGGTGTTTGAGCGATGTGCCGTCTTTGCGTGTCACCTCCACCACGCTTCCATAGGCCGAACGATTGGTTTTCGTGCCCTCCGGATGAACCATCAGCCAATGTTCCCGATTGGGGACAGTGTTCAGCAGCAGGCGCGCGGGGCCATTGTTGTTCGTCACCAGGATGTCCACGCCGCCGTCGTTATTCACGTCCCCGAAAACGGCGGCACGGCTGACCTCCGGAATCTGAAACACCGGACCGGCCGCCGCAGTAATGTCCTTAAATGCCTTCCCCTTGCCCATATTCCTCAGCAGAAGCTTTTTCTCGCGGTAAGGAAATTTGTCCCCGGCCGGCGCCATCGTCACGTTCACCGCGCCGTTAGCGGTGAACAGATCGAGCAGGCCGCGATTCTCCATGTCGATCAAACCCGCTCCGAAGCCCGTATACGGCAGTGAAATATGCGACAGCCCGCATTGCTCGGTGGCATCGATGAAATCCCCGTTCGGCTGCCGCTGGAACATCGTGAATGACTCGGTGGGAATATTCGTGATCACCAATGCCTGGCCACCATCGCCGAATAAATCTCCCGCCGCAATCCCCATCCCGGCCCGGGGCTTCCCGTCTGACGCATATGCGAGCCCGCGGCTGACGCCTTCTTCACGAAATACCCGATCGCTTTCCTTTGACTCCGGGCTTCTCCGTTCATTGACCCAAAGATGATTCGCCGCCCCATCGTTGGCCACCAGAAAATCCGGATATCCGCTCATCCCGAATGTTCCTGTCAAAATGCCCAGGCCCGGCCCCGGCTTCGCGTTCAACCCTACCGCTTCCGTGACGTTCTCGAATCGCCCGTTCCCGAGGTTGCGGTAGAGCTCGGTGACCGTCCCTTTAAACGGCTGCGGTCCGCAATAATTGGGTGATCCCTGCGGCGTATAGCAGGGCCGCCGGTAAAAATCCAAATAGTGAACTACCACCAGATCCAGCAGCCCGTCTTTGTCGTAGTCGATGAACGCCGCGCTGCTGGACCACCCGGAAGACGCCACACCGGCGGTCGCGGTCACATCCGTGAACGTCCCGTTCCCGTTGTTGTGGTACAGCACGTTGTGACCGTAATTCGTCACATAGAGATCGGTGTATCCGTCGTTGTCGTAGTCGCCCGCGGCCACCCCGGTACCTTTATCGGCAAGCCCCAGGCCGGATGATTCGGTAACGTCGGTGAAGGAAAGCTTGCCCGTTTCGTGCAGGTTATTGCGGAACAGGCGATTACCCGGTTTCCATCCCGCCGGTATCGGCACCAGCGGCGTTCCTTGCGGATACGTGGGCGTGCCCTGAATCAGGAGCACGTCCATGTCGCCGTCGTTGTCGTAGTCGATCATCGCCGCGCCGGATCCCATCAGCTCCGGCAGCAGGAAGTCTCCGGTCGCGCCGGAAAACTGCCAGAAATCCATGCCTGTCTCTTTGGCCACGTCCTCGAAGGGAAGCGCCTTATGGAACGGCGTGGATTTGCAGGCGAAAAGCAAATCCAGCAATAGTACTGCAACTACACCCCGTATCACCGTGGGTACAGCATATTACAAGTTTCAACCTGTCGCTCGTTATTTTTACCTGTCGCTCGTTCAGCGACCGGAGCTGGCGGGAACCGAGCATGCCTGGCCCGTTCCTTCTTTCAGGCTTACGATAGTGTCGACCGCGGTTTGTTTCCACGACTCACATTCGCCCGCAAGCCAATGGATCTCTATTCGGTCCACCTCAGTCTCATTCCCCAGACCGAAATGAACGCGCGGATCGCTGGCGGCGAGGTAACTCCCATCGCCTCGGACCCAGCGCCGAGCGAATGTACCGTCCTTCCGGATCAAATCCACCACGCTTCCATATGCGGAACGATTCGTTTTCGTGCCCTCGGCGCGAATCAGGAGCCAATGTCCGCGGCCGGGCGCCGTGTTCAGCAGCAATCGCGCCGGACCGTTGTTGTTGGTGACCAATATGTCCACGCCGCCATCGTTGTTTACGTCGCCGAACGCTGCCGCCCGGCTCACCTCCGTGGTGGCCAGAGCGGGTCCCGCCGAAGCGGTAATATCTTCGAAGCCCTTCCCTTTGCCCATATTTCGCAGCAACAGCTTGCGCTCGCGATAGGGAAACGGATCGCCTTTCGGATTCGAGCTGAGATCTCCCGCCATCGCTCTCACTCCGCCATTTGCGCTGAACATATCCAGTAATCCGCTATTCGTCATATCGAACAAGCCGACTCCGAACCCCGTGTAGGGCAGCGAAATATGGGACAGTCCCGACTGTTCCGTGGCGTCGACAAAATCTCCGTTCGGCTGGCGCTGAAATAAAGTGAACGCCTCAGTCGGAAGGTTCGTCACGATGATCGATTCGCCGCCGTCGCCTGAAAGATCGCCCGCGGCAATACCCATGCCGGCTCGCGGTCTTCCATCCGACGCATATGCGAGACCGTGGGTAAGCCCCGCTTCTTTGAACACCCGATCGTCCGCTTTCGCCCGCGGTGTGCGCCGCTCGTTGACCCAGAGATAGTTCGCCGCGCCGTCGTTGGCGACCATAAAACCAGGATAGGCGTCAGAACCGAAGTCTCCCGTGAGAATGCCAAGTCCGGGCCCCCCTTTTGCGCTCAGGCCGACCTCTTCTGTCACATTTTTGAATCGCCCGTTGCCGAGGTTGTGATACAGCTCGGTCGCAGTCCCTTTGAAAGGTGAAGGACCGCAGTAGTCGAGTTTGCCATCGAACATGTAGCAGGGACGGCGATAGAAATCGACATAATGCACGACGGCGATATCCAGCAGGCCGTCCTTGTCGTAGTCGATAAACGCCGCGCTGGTAGACCAGCCGGATGAAGCCACTCCCGCACTTGCGGTCACGTCCGTAAACGTGCCGTTTCCGTTGTTGTGATACAGCACGTTATGACCGTAATTGGTCACATAAAGATCGATGTTCCCGTCATTGTCGTAGTCGCCGGCGGCCACTCCCATGCCCTTATCGGCGTAGCCTACGCCCGCCGATTCCGTGACATCCGTGAATGTCAGTTTGCCGGTTTCTTTCAGGTTGTTTCGAAACAGCCGGTTGCCTGGTTTCCAGTTGGGCGGAACGGGCACCAGGGGTTTTCCCTGCGGCGCACTGGGATATCCCTGCACCAGATAGACATCCATGTCCCCGTCGTTGTCATAATCGAGCAGCGCGACGCCCGATCCCACCATTTCCGGCAGAAGCATCTCGCCCGTGGCGCCGGAATATTGCCAGAAGTCGATTCCGGCCTGTTTGGAGACGTCCTCAAAAGGGAATGCCGTCTGAGGGGAAGACGTTTTGCAGGCGACCGACAAAGCGAAAAAAGATGCAGCCAAAGTCAGTACGAAAAGACCCCTGTTCACCGTCGGTGCACCATCACAGGGGCATGATATCGTGTCAATACCTTTACCTTTATGACGCGAGACCTTATGAGGGGGGTGTCGTGAGGGGAACTGTCGCCGTCGTATTATTGGCCGCGCTGTTGGCGTGGTCGTGTGCGAAATCCTTAACGCCCATTCCCGTCATTCCGGTTGACGGCCTCGACGCGGACGTAAAAAACGCAATCGTGAAGGCCCGCGGTGAAGCGGTCGCCCAGCCGAAAAGCGCACAGGCCTCCGGCAACCTCGGCATGGTGCTGGAGGCGCATACTCTTTATCAGCCCGCCGTCCCCGCCTATCAGCGCGCGGTTCAACTCGATCCGAAAGACTTCGCCTGGCGGTACTATCTGGTGCTATGCCTCGAAAAAACCGGACAGTTGGATCAGGCGCTCGCCTCGATTTCCGCGGGCCTGGCCATCCGCGCGGACTATCCGCCTGCAGTCGTAAAAAAAGCCGAGCTGCTTCTGAAGCTGGGGCGTTTCCCGGACAGCGCCGCTGTGCTCGCGCCGTTCCTCGCGCAGAATCCGGAATCGCCGCAGGCCCTCTACTTCCTCGGCCGTGTGAAGTTCGCCCAGCAGGATTTCGCGGCGGCCGGCGATCTCTACCGGCGTGCCACGGTAGCCTATCCGTCCTTTGGTTCTGCCTGGTTCGGCCTCGGCGAAACCAGCAAGAGAACGGGTCACAGTGCGGAAACGGAAAAGGACTACCAGCTCGCGGAAACTTACAAGGACCACAACCCTCCCGGTCAGGACGAGCTCTACGCAAAGATGATGAAGCTCGCCACCGGCATCGAAAACCGCCTCATAGAAGCCAAAAAGCTCATGAACAAGCGGGAGTTCGACCGCTCCTCGCAGATCTACAAAGAGGTTTTAAAACAATATCCCGACAACCTGGACTGCCTCGTCAATCTTCTCGATATCGCCCGGTTTCCGAACCAGGCGACGCCCGAGGAGGTCGAAGATCTTTACCAGAGAGCGCGCGCCGCAAGTCCCCAGCTTCCGGAGGTGTACATGTATCACGGCACGGCGCTTGCCGCCCAGGGCAAATATGATGCTGCTGTAGCCGAGCTGGAAAAAGCCATTCGGCTGAAACCCAACAATGCGGAGGCCCACGGCTGGCTGGCGGACGTCCGTGAACGCCAGCGCCGCCCCGCGGAGGCGATTGAGCAGTATCGCATCGCCATCGAACAGCAGCCCGATTTTCGCATGGCCCGGTTGGAACTGGCGAAGGACCTTCTCTATACGGGCCGCAGTCAGGAAGCGATCCCGGTACTGCTCCCCGCGCTTCAGGTAGAAGACCAGAACACGCCCATCGCGATGATGTTTCTGGTGCAGGCCTACGTCAACCTGGGAGATCGCGCCACAGCGCGCAAATATCTCGAACAGGCCCACCAGTTCGTGCTCCACAATGGGCCCTCGAATCTGCTCCCGCAGATCGAAAGCAATTTGAGGAGCCTGGGGGCCGGTTAGAGCATTTTCACGGAATTTGTACTGCCGGCGACTTTGTCGCCGGTGATTTGCTTGCGGCTCTGCTCCCCATCGTCGGCAGGACGGCTCCAGCCGAATCAAATTGATTGACGCATATTATCAATGGGGTTGATTTTTCCGCCCAAACATGTGTATTGGGTGTCACAAAACTTAAGTCGGCGTCAAAAGAGCGTCAAATTTTCGTCCAAAGATAGTCCTTTTACACGACCTTACATTCGCTGATCTAACACATTTCAATTAGGTTTAGCCCCCATTCACACCCACCTGTAAAGATTTTCACCACCCCATCGACACCGTTAACACGCTGTTATATGATGCCCAAGCTTCAGTTTGTATTTGAGGGTCTGTGTCAATCAAGGGTTTTGAACTTTTGAACATCAGGGAGGTCTACTAAATGCGGTTTAAGATCGCGGCTTGTCTTCTCCTCTGCGCCGGAATGGCGTTTGGTCAGGGAGCTGGCGGTACGCTTACAGGCACTGTGTCGGATCCGACGGGCGCCGTTGTTCCTAACGCGAGTATCCAGGTTAAGAACACGCAAACGTCCTCGGTCTATTCGATCGGTACCAGCAACACCGGCAACTATACCCTGCCGAATCTTCCCGCGGGCACGTACGAGTTAACCGTTGACGCCTCGGGCTTCAAGAAGTTTAATCGGCCCGGTATTACGATCGACGTAGCTGCGACGGTCCGCGTCGATGCAACTCTTCAGGTCGGAGCTGCCACGGACACGGTTACGGTCAATGCCGAGGCTCCGCTGCTCAAAACGGAAAGCGGCGAAGTCAGCCATCAGGTGGATTACACCGCTGCCGACCAGTTGCCTCTGTTTACGACCAACGGTACCGGCGGCTCGACTGGCACCGGCAATATCCGCGATCCGCTGAGTGTTCTCAACCTCCTCCCTGGCGCGTCGCAGACGACCGACTCGACTCTGGTCATTAACGGCCTGCCCTCCAGTTCCCAGACCATCATGGTCGAAGGCATGGACGCGACCAACGGAATGTGGCGCGAACAGAATCAATCGACCCAACAGGGCGTCGATGCTATTCAGGAAGTCTCAGTCCAGACCAGCAACTTCGCTGCGGAATACGGTGGCGCGGGCGGCGGTTATCTGAACTTCACCATGAAATCCGGCACGAACCAGTATCACGGTACGGCGTATGACGTTTTTGTCAATAGCGCTCTGAACGCGGGCCTCCCGTTCACAGCCAACTGCAACGCGCAGAATAACTGCGCCACGAATATCAATTCCGGCCACATCAAGAATGTCGTGAAACGCAACGACTACGGCTTCACGCTCGGCGGCCCGGTCAGAATTCCGAAAGTTTACAACGGCAAAGACAAGACCTTTTTCTTCTTCAATTTCGAGCAGTTCCGCCAGAGCACAATTACCAACAACGGCCTCGCGACGATGCCCCTTCCGGCATACACGACTGGTAACTTCGCCGCTGCCGAGTCCTTTGGCCCCGGCCCGGTCCCGGGCCTGAACTCGACTTCCGCTCCGAACTCCGTTTACGATCCGGCCACCCGCGTAACCAGCGCCGCTGGTGTGATTTCGGAAACGCCGTTCCCAGGTAACGTTGTTCCGTTCAGCCGCCTCGATCCGGCCGCGCTTTACCTGCAGACTTTCTTCCCGGCGCCGAACATCTCCTCCGGCGGCGTCGTTCCCGCTCTCAACAATTACGCCATTCCGGCTTACACCAATTTCCAGCACACCACCATTCCGTCGATCAAAATAGATCAGTCGCTCAACTCGAAGATGAAATTGTCCGGCTACTTTTCGCTGACGGAGGAGAATAGCCCGAGCAACAACGGATTCGCCGCAACGCTGGCTCCGGTTGCGCCGAACGCGGATCGCTCCTATACCTACCGCATCAACTTCGACGATACGATCACCCCGACACTGCTGTTCCATGCGGGTGTTGGGCTCCTTTACTACAATCACCCCATCTACACGCCGCCTTCGACCTTTGACGCACAGGCAGCTTCGGCCACCGGCGGCACCTTCAAGCCCTTCCCCGCCAATACCTACATGCCATCTTTCGCCGGTCTCAATGACGGCATCATCGGTGGCGGACTGGCTCTCGGATCGGGCTTTTTTGCTCCCGCTCCGGGCCCCTCCGGTTTCGACGAGTCTGACCTGAAAGACATCAAACCGACCGGCAATGCGAGCATGACCTGGGTTCATGGAAATCACACCTACAAAGCCGGTATGTCGCTCGTTCTCGAAGGTTTCCCGCAACAGAGCAGCATTCGAGCCTTTGGTGAATACACCTTCAGCGCCAACCAAACCGCAAATCCCGCTGAGTACTCTCTTCCCACAGCGCCCATCTTCCCGTCCGGATTCGCATATGCCAGCTTCCTGCTCGGCCAAGTCAACCAAGTGGAGACTTCTCCCATCAATGACACCCGGTTGGGCAACCATAATATGGGCGCCTTCCTCCAGGACAGCTGGAAAGTGAATCGCAAGCTGACCCTGGAGCTCGGTGTGCGTTGGGATTATTCGTCTCTGCTGGAAGAAGAGCACGGCGCCATGTCCGATGCCTGCTTCACCTGCGTAAACCCAGCGTTGGCCACGCCTGCTTACCCCAGCGGCCGCGAGGGCGCAATCGTATACGGGGCAACGAACCAGGGACCGCTGACTCACCCATATAAGTTCTCCTTCGGTCCGCACGTCGGTGTGGCTTACCAGATTGCTCCTAAAACGGTATTCCGCGCGGGCGGATCGATCGCTTATTCATCGGCGGCGGACAACGCCTTCCTTTCATACAGCGTCGCCGACTTTTTCACCACCCAGTCGCCCGGCCAGTACCTTCCGTCAAGTATCTTCAGAAATGGCGACCCCTTGGCGGGCTCGCCGCTGGAAGGTTTCCCGTACTATGCTCAATATCCCTTCCCGACGACAGCGTCCGGGTGCGGCCCGACGGGCGCCACCGGTTGCGTAAACCCGCAGGAACCGTTCATTACGATTGCCAAAACCACCAGACTGCCCCGTATCTTCCAGTGGAGCATCGGCATACAGCACGAGCTTCTTCCCAACCTGCTGGTCGAAGCTGCCTACGTCGGTAACCGCGGTGCGTGGTTCACCTGCCCGCTGTGCGACACGCAGTCCTTCAACGGCCTGACCCAGAACATCCTCTCGAACCTGACCACCGGTGGGCCCGGCGGCGCCCCGGTCTATGGTGCAACCTCGAACATGAGCTTCCAGAATCCGAGCGACTATGCTCTGCTCACCTCGCAGATCAGCAGCCCGGGCGTGATCGCGAAGTTCCCGCAACTGGCCAATCCCAACAACGTGTACCCCGGGTTCCCGGCCACCTCGACTCTCGCCCAGGCGCTGCGGCCCTATCCGCAGTGGTATGGCGTCCCGACATTCCTCGGACCCCCGGACGGCGATACCTGGTACGATTCGCTGCAGGTAAAGGTAACCAAGCGCTACTCTCACGGGTTCAGCGCACAGGGCGCCTACACTTGGTCGAAGTCGTTAAATAACGGGGCCAGTTCCAATTCGTCTTTCCTGGTTCCCTACGACCCGGTTCTGAATGACCCGTTCAACACGAGCACGTTCAAACAGCTCAGCGGCTTTGACCGTCCGCAGAGCATGGTGATCTCGTTCAGCTACACGACGCCGAAGATCAACAATTTCCTCGGTGACAGCGTGGGAGGCAAGTCCGTGCGGTGGCTGGCGCGCGACTGGACTGCCAGCGCCGTGCTGCGGTATCAGAGCGGTCAGCTTCTCCAGAGCCCCGCTTCTAATATCACGCTGTGGAATACGATGGGTGTCGGTGGCACCCCGCTGAACGGCGTATCCAACTTCGGCGGCACCGAGCCGCTGGAGAGCGTCGTTCCGGGCCAATCCTGCCTGGCTGTCAATCCGAACAGTCATTTCGACCCGACCACAACGCTGGCCCTGAATCCGAATGCCTGGGTGAACCAGACCACGGAAACGTTCGGCAACGCGGCGCCTTACTACAGCAGTTGCCGGTGGCAGCGTCAGCCAAGCGAATCTCTCAGCGTGGGCCGTATCTTCCGCGTGAAGGAGAAATACCAGTTGCAGATTCAGGCGCAGTTCTTTAACGTGTTCAACCGTGTGTTCTACCCTGCGCCCACTGCGTCTACTACCAGCGTGACTCCGGCTACCTTCACCAATCCGTTCCCGGGCGTACCCGGTACGGGCGCTTTGAATGCCGGCTACGGGTTCGTGAATACGCTCAACGGAAACATGGCGACTCCGAGATCGGGCCAGTTGGTAGCGCGCTTTACGTTCTGATATAGCGCGACTCGCAAAACCACGGGCCTCGTCGGGAAACCGGCGAGGCCCTTTTTAATGTGTGCCAAGCGGGCTTATAATCAACCCGAATGAATCGCCCCGCAATGAATTGCCTGGCCGCGCTCTGCGCCCTGCTCCCCGCTTTCGTCGCGTCTGCTTCCGGCCAATCCTGCGATCAGCTCGCCAAACTCAAAATTCCCGGCACGAACCTGGCAGTCGCAAAGGCCGAATCGCTGCCCGCCGCGGCGCCTTTACCGGCATACTGCCGCGTTGACGCGACTATCGATCCGCGCACGGGCGTCGGCGGTAAGTCCTACGGCATCGGCTTCGCCGTCGCACTGCCGGCCAACTGGAACGGCGGCTTCCTCTTTCAGGGAGGCGGCGGACTGAACGGAAGCGTCGCGCGTCCTCTCGGTGCGCAGGCTGCGGGAGACACTCCGGCACTCGCACGGGGCTTCGCCGTTGTTACTACTGACAGCGGCCACAAAGGAACCGTTTTCGACGGCAGTTTTATGAGCGACCAGCAGGCCGCTCTCGACTTCGCCTACGTTGCCATCGGCCGCGTCACGCAGGTGGCGAAGGCAATCGTGGCAGAGTATTATGGCCGCGCTGCCGGCCACTCCTATTTTGATGGCTGTTCCACCGGCGGGCGCGAAGCCATGCTGGTCACCCAGCGCTATCCCACATACTTCGACGGCGTTATTGCGGGCGATCCCGCCATGCGCACCGGCTACTCAAACCTTGCCGACGCCTGGATCACCGTCGCCCTGAATCAAATCGCCCCCAAGGACGATGCGGGAAAGCCCCAATCCGGCCGTGTCTTCTCCGACGGTGACAAGAAGCTCATCGTGAACTCAATTCTCGATCAATGCGACGCCGCCGACGGCGTGAAAGACGGCATGATCTTCAACACGCGCGCCTGCCGTTTCGATCCCACCGTTCTGGCCTGCAAAGGCGCGCAAACTGAGAAAGCAGGGAAAGCCGAGGGCTGTCTCTCCTCCGCGCAGATTGCCGCAATTAATAGAGGCTTCGCAGGCCCGAAGAACGCGCGTGGCGTCCAGGTCTATCCCGGATTTCCGTTTGACACCGGCATCGCCGCCAGCGGGCAAGGCGGAATTCCCGGCTTGTTAAATCCCGGACCGAGCCCCGTCGGCGGCCCGAATCTCGCGCTCCAAATGGACGTCGACGAGGCGGCCGCCGTTATCGCCGCAAACCCGCGCACCGCTCTCACCGATACCGTTTCCACCGATCTCAGCACTTTCTCAGGCCACGGCGGTAAGCTGATCTTCTACCACGGTCTCAGCGACCCGTGGTTCTCTCCGCTCGATACTCTTGACTATTACCAGCGCTTGGGCAACATTTCCGAATGGAGCCGACTCTTTCTCGTCCCCGGCATGGGTCATTGCCAGGGCGGGGCGGCAACGCTGGATCATTTTGACGCCCTGACCGCCATGACCGACTGGGTGGAAAAAGGCGTTGCGCCCGATGCGATCACCGCAACCGGCAGGTCCTTCCCCGGCCGCAGCCGTCCGCTCTGCGCATGGCCGAAGTACGCGCGCTACAAAGGACAGGGCGATCCGGAAGACGCCAAAAACTTCGAGTGCCGCGAATAGCCGGTCCTATTTGGTGATGTCCCGAGCGCGGCTGGACATTCCGTCTTCCCAATTACTCCAGCCGGAGTTCATCCCGTAAGGCGAATGGTCCATCACCGCTTCGATCTGATGCAGTTTGCCCTTTTCGACCTTGAATAGTTCCGCCAGTTCCCAAGTCCACGGTTGATTCGGACCGGCGGTAACAGTGCGGCCGTCGGGCGTCTGGAACGTGCGCGTGCTTCCCGCCGAGTGGTCAAAGAAGATGAAGCTGAAGACCATCCCCCGCTCCGGATCCACCGCCACAAACCGCCGGTCCCGAATGCGGGTGACGAAGTGCAGCAGCCCCGATTCGAACTGCTGTTTGCAGCTCCACGCGGCGGAATAATTAGTCGCCGTCCTGGGATCGGGTATCGGCTTGCCGTCCGCCGGCGGCACGTTGGTTGTCGGCGAACCGTTCTCGATGCGGTTGCAGTCGTCCGTGAACGGATAGACGCCTTTCCCGTCGTTCTGCTGCATGCCGGTGAAATACATGTTCGCCGTCTTCACCAGATCGTCCCGGGACATGCGCTCCGCCGGAGGCACGGCCTCCTGAAAAAGATGATTCGGCGTGCCGAGCTTCTCGAAATTTTGCGCGGAACGCTCATTGCGCACCACCAGCGTCTCAACTTCCGGAATCTGCCGGTTCACAACCTTGAGCCGCATTGCGATCACGTCCGCCACCTGCTCGCCCGCTTTCCGTCCTTGTTCGCGAATGGTTCCGAGAAACGCAACTTCTCCGGCCTGCACATCGGTCACGAAGAGACGGTAGGCGCCCTTCGCCGCCATCGAATGCCAAAGCCCGTCGCCGGGATCGAGGCGTTGGCCGTTCTCGGTGAATTTAACGTTCCTGGTCAGCGGTACCAGCTTGGTGTCGTGCTTGACCATCGCATCGAGATATTGGTCGACAAACCCGTTCAGACACGGGCGATCGCATGTCTGCGCGGCAGCCAGACCGGAGAACAGCAACAGGAGCGAAACGGCGGCGGAAAGTCTCATTTCAACGGGATTCTATCAGAGACGGGACGTACCGACGGACATGCGGTGCCAGCCTGTCGGCGCAAAATGATAATGTCCTATTTGCGCAAAGTAGAAATGTCCTATTGACGGCCTTCAGGCTGGGGAGGTGCAAGAAGGACAACTACTGATGACACAAGCCGAGCGGGATCGACTGGTGGCCTTGAAGAAGGCG
>DATAXN010000092.1:0-67365 GCA_036273015.1 Bryobacteraceae bacterium
CTCCGAACTCTCAAAGCCCGCTCCGTCGTTGCTCTCCAACAGGCTCTCTCTGAAGCCCTCACCACTCTCACCCCACCAACCGCCACCAACTACTTCCGCCATTGCGGCTATACTCTATAGTTATTATGAAAATGCTCTAAATAAACGCGCCGGCGACAAGATCGCCGGCGTTACAGGCGTTCGAGGATTGTCGCGATGCCCTGCCCCACGCCAATGCACATGGTGCAGAGCGCATACCTGCCGCCGGTCTTCCGAAGCTGAGCGATTGCCGTCGTGATCAGCCTCGCACCGCTCGCTCCCAAGGGGTGACCGATGGCAATGGCGCCGCCGTTCGGATTCACATGTTCGGCGTCATCGGGAAGTCCGAGATCGCGCGTGACAGCCAGCGCCTGCGAGGCGAAGGCCTCGTTCAGTTCGATGACGTCCATGGCCGACAAGGCGAGGCCGGTTTTGGCCAGAACTTTCTTTGTGGCCGGGGCCGGGGCGAAACCCATAATGCGCGGAGCGACTCCGGCTGCCGCTGTTGCCAAGACGCGGGCACGTGGGGTCAGGTTGTACTTTTTTACTGCTTCCGCCGACGCCAGAAGCAGAGCGCACGAGCCATCATTTACGCCGGAAGCATTGCCCGCCGTAACCGTGCCGGTCGGCTTGACTATCGGCCTGAGCTTCGTCAGGGCTTCGAGCGTTGTGTCGGGGCGTGGATGCTCATCGGCCTCGAACTTCTTCGGATCGCCCTTCTTTTGTGGAATCGACACCGGGATCAGTTCGTCCGCGAAGAAGCCGGCGGCATTGGCTTTCGCCCAACGCTGCTGCGTGCGAAGTGCGAAGGCATCCTGATCTGCGCGCGAAACCTGAAAATCCTCGGCGACGTTTTCGGCCGTTTCGGGCATGGAATCGACGCCGTATTTGCTCTTCAACAACGGATTCACAAAACGCCAGCCGATAGTGGTGTCGAAAATTTCGGCATTACGACTGAATGGCGTATCGGCCTTGCCCATCACAAACGGCGCACGCGACATGCTTTCCACGCCGCCGGCGATCATGAGATCGGTTTCGCCGGACTTGATGGCGCGAGCCGCAGCCCCCACCGCGTCCATGCTCGACCCGCAGAGACGATTGATGGTCGACCCAGTCACTTCTTTGGGCAGCCCGGCAAGCAACAGCGCCATACGAGCCACGTTGCGATTGTCCTCGCCCGCCTGGTTGGCGCAGCCGAATATGACGTCATCGACGGCCTGCCAGTCAACGCCCGGATTGCGTTCCATCAGCGCTTTGATGGGAAGCGCCGCGAGATCGTCCGTGCGGACGGTCGCCAGGGTTCCACCGTATCGGCCAAAAGGCGTACGGACAGCGTCACAGATAAAAACGTCGGTCATAAGGTTGAAGACCCATTCTAATCGGAGCCGCCATCAGGCGGCCGGACAAGCTGGAAAGCTTGTCCGCAGGCCGGAAGGCCTGCCCCACATCACTTTTCGAGCAGAAAGTTTCCGACCACCATCGCGTCGATGCCGGAAGAATAGAAGCTGCGAACGGCATCGCGCGGCGTGCAGACCAGCGGCTCGCCGAAGAGATTGAACGACGTGTTGTAGAGAACGGGCAGTCCGGTCTTCTCGCCAAAGGCATGCAGCAACTGCCAGTAGAGCGGGTTGTCGTCTTTCGATACCGCATGGACGCGCACCAGGTCGTTGGCCAGAATCGCGCCACGGAACTGTTCTTTGTGCTTCGGGCGCACGCGGCTCACTGTTGCCAGATGCCGCGCGTTGGAACCGGCCTCAAAGTATTCGGATGCAAGCTCGGCGGGGACGGATGCGGCGAACTTCCGCAGCGCCTCGCGATGCTTGATGAAGGCATTCAGATTTTCCGTTGAATAGGGGTCCCGCGGTGAAGCCAGAATACTGCGATTGCCCAGTGCGCGCGGACCGAATTCCATGCGTCCCTGCATCCAGGCGACGATACGGTTTTCCTTCAGGCGATCGACCGCCGCGCCGATCATCTCCGGAGTGGTCGCCAGAACGCGGAAGCGGAGCTTGCAGTTTTCCAGAACCTGTTTGATCTCCTGCGCGCTGAATCCGGGGCCGACGCAGTATCCACCGCCTTCAATCCGAGTCGTCTCGCCCAGTTGTTCGTTCCAGACGCTCAGGGCAGCGCCGAGCGCCGTACCGGCATTGCCGGCGGCAGGTTGAGCGAATACGCCCTGAAAACGGCCGGATGTCTCTAGCGACGACACCAGCAGAGCATTCCAGGCAACTCCGCCGCCGAGGCAGACATTCGTAGCTGCAGTGCCGGCGAGACCCAACACATATTCCTCAAGGGTCTTCTGCATGCTGGCGGCGATATCGGCACGCTGCCGGGGCGTCAGTTCGGAGCGCCCGTCGATACCGAGTTGCTCAAAGAACCGGGCGCCGAAGCCGCCATTGCCGCTGCTTCCCTGACCGTCGGATTGAAAATACGACCGGTCGATGGCATGCTCGCGGACAATTTTGCGGAACAGGTCGAGATACCTCGGCTCGCCGGTTGCGGAAAGCCACTGCACGCGATGCTCGTCGGCCTGCGACTGATAGCCGAGAAATTCGGTAATGCGTCCGTAGAGTTCGCCGATGGAATCCGGATAGAGGATTTCATCTTCGAGGAACAGCCGATTCCCTTCCGCACGCCATTTCGTGCCGCAACGCAAGTCCCCTTCGCGATCGAGAGTGATGACGACGGCGTTCTGAAACGACGAAGGAAAATACGCGGCAGCCGCGTGGGCGGCATGGTGATCGATCGAAACCACGCGCGCTTTCGGAAACATGCGCAACGCGATCGGCAACGCGGAACCCGCGGGCAGCGGCCGCGCCAAAGCAACGTAATCCACGTCGGCAGGAGTGATTCCGGCAATGCGGAGACACATGGCCACGGCATTTTCCGGCAGACGACCCGGCTGGGGTCGACGGGTCAGTTTGGCTTCTTCGATGGCGGCCGCGATTTGACCATCTTTAATGACGGCTGCGGCAGCATCGCCCAGCACTCCACCAATTCCCAGGATGTTCATTGTGGTTTACCCAAAAGGTCCCGGCGACAAGATCGCCAGTGGTACATGTTCAACGGCCCGCTCCGCGTTTTTCGATTTTGGCCCAGGTGTCTTTCAGCGCTACCGTCCGGTTGAATACCGGCTTGCCGGGCGTCGTATCAGGGTCTACACAGAAGTAGCCGAGCCGCTCGAACTGAAAACGCTCCATGGGCGAAACGCCGGCTAAGGCCGGCTCCAGTTTGCAATCCTTCACTATTTCGAGCGATACGGGATTGAGATTGTCCGTGAAGTCCCCGCCTTCCTCGGTCGCCTGCGGGTCTTCTGTCAAAAAGAGCGTCTCGTAGAGTCGGACTTCCGCATTTACTGCATGAGCTGCAGAGACCCAATGGATGGTGGACTTCACCTTACGTCCGTCCGGGGCGTTGCCGCCGCGGGTTGCGGGATCGTAGGTGCAGTGAATCTCAGCGACTTCGCCGTTGTCGTCCTTGATTACGCTGGTACAGGTAATGAAATAGGCGTAGCGCAGACGTACCTCGCGTCCGGGAGACAAACGGTAGTATTGCTTCGGCGGATCTTCACGGAAATCTTCCTGCTCGATGTAAAGGACCCGCGAAAAAGGAACTTTCCTGGTTCCGGCCGAAGCGTCCTCGGGGTTGTTCACGGCCTCCATCTCTTCGGTCTGCCCTTCCGGATAGTTGTCGATCACGACCTTCAGCGGGCGCAGAACTGCCATCACGCGGAGGGCGTGCTTGTTCAAGTCCTCCCGGACATGATGTTCCAGGAGACGCAGCTCAATGATGCCGGTAGTTTTGGAAACACCGAGCGCACCACAGAAATTGCGGATGGCTTCAGGCGTGTAGCCGCGTCGGCGAATACCGGAAAGCGTGGGCATCCGCGGATCGTCCCATCCGCGAACGTGATGCTGCTCGACAAGCTGCAGGAGTTTGCGCTTGCTCATCAGCGTGTAGGTAATGTTGAGGCGGTCGAACTCGATCTGCTGGGGGTGATGGATTCCCAACTGTTCGATGTACCAGTCGTAGAGCGGACGGTGATCCTCAAATTCGAGAGTGCAAATAGAATGGGTGATGCCTTCGATGGAATCGGATTGCCCATGCGCGAAGTCATACATGGGATAGATCGACCACGCGTTGCCTGTGCGGTGATGCTCGGCGTGGAGGATGCGGTACATGACGGGATCGCGCAGATTGAGGTTGGGCGAAGCCATATCGATCTTCGCGCGCAAGGTTCGCGAGCCGTCGGGATACTCACCGAGGCGCATCCGCTCGAGCAGGTCGAGATTCTCTTCGACGGAACGATTGCGGTAGGGGCTTTCTTTGCCGGGCTCGGTCAAAGTGCCGCGGTATTGACGAACTTCGTCGGCCGATAGATCGCACACAAAAGCTTTGCCGGAGCGCACGAGTTGTTTTGCCCATTCATAGAGCTGACCGAAGTAGTCGGACGCATAGAAAAGACGGGCATTTCCATCTTCGTCCCGCCAGTCAAACCCGAGCCAATGGACGTTGTCGATAATCGAATCGACATACTCCTGCTCTTCCTTTTCGGGGTTGGTGTCGTCGAAGCGCAGATTGGTTTTGCCGCCGAATTCAGCAGCGAGGCCGAAGTTCAGACAGATGGACTTGGCATGCCCGATATGAAGGTAACCATTGGGCTCAGGCGGAAAGCGCGTGTGGACGCGGCCACCGTACTTATTGGTCTTCAGGTCGTCAATGACGATGTCGCGAACGAAATTGGAGCGCGGCGATGCGGCGGCGTCGGTGGCGTCCCCACTTGGGTCAGACCCGGAGTCAGGCAAAGACGAGTTCATGGCGTTATTTCAGTTTCTCAACAGCTCAGTTTCTCAACAGCCTGGGCGATTCGCTTCAGGCAGATCTCGCGACCGAGCACTTCGAGGGTGCCGAACAGCGGAGGCGCGGTTTTGCGCCCACAGACCGCAACGCGAACGGGCTCGAACATCTGACCGGCTTTGATGCTTAGCGCCTCGGCCGCGCCGCGCAGCGATGTCTCCAGACCGTCGTGGGAAAACTCGGCGGAGGCAAGCGTTTCGACAGCTTTTTCCAGGACGCGCAAAGCGAGCGCCGCGTCGCCTTTTTTGGGGATCAGTTCCGCGCTGTCATAGGGAGCCAACTCGTCTGAAAAGAAGAAGTCGCCCACGGTGAGCACGTCATTGAGCAGCCGAATACGCTCCTGGATCAATGGCGTTATGTGCGCCAGCTTTTCACGTTCGATGTTGTGGCCGGCATTCTGCACGACCGGTAAGAGTTTATCGGTCAGTTCCGCTGCAGCCATGGTCCGAATATATTCCGCATTCAGCCAGACCGCTTTGGGATCGAATGAGTCTGTGTCAGTGAAGTTCACCACGGCGTTACTGCGGTTGACGCCCTCGAAGGAGAACGCCTGAACGAGCTCATCGCGAGTCATCTTTTCGCGATCGTTCTTCGGCGACCAGCCCAGCAGGCAAAGAAAATTGACGTACGCTTCGGGGAGAAAACCGCCATCGCGCCAGGTCGTTATTGAGACAACCGGTCCGTGAGTGCGCTTGGACAGCTTTTGTCCATCGGGCGCCATCAGAAGCGGCAGATGTGCAAACTGCGGCGGCTCCAGACCGGCGGCGCGGAAGATGAGCAGATGCTTGAAGGTGTTTGTGAGATGCTCCTGGCCCCGAATAATGTGGCTGATGTGGAGATCGACATCATCCGCGCAGGAAGCGAGATGGTACGTCGGCGCGCCGGTGCTTCGGAGGAGCGCGAAATCTTCTATATCGTCCGCCATCTTCGACTGTTCGCCGTAGACGTGATCGTGAAAAGTGACCGCTTCGCCGGTTCCGCGCGGCACGCGAAAGCGAAGGACGAACTTTTCACCGATCGCGGCGCGATGGTCGCTCTCTTCGCGCGAGATTTCGCGCTGCCCGGGATTAAAGAGCCATCCTCCCGCCGCCGCAGGCGCTCCGTCGCCTGCATCGAGGGGCGTGAAATCACGATAGGCAAAACCGCGGGCAAGAATTTCGTTCGCGAGTGTTTTATGGAGGGCCAGACGCTCCGATTGCCGGTACTGCTCATCCCAGTCGAGGTCCAGCCATTGCAATCCGTCGAAGATGGAGCGCACGGACTCGTCGGTATTTCGTTCGATATCGGTGTCGTCGATGCGCAGGATCATGGCGCCGCCATGGTGTCGCGCGTAGAGCCAGTTGAATATGAAAGTGCGCGCGCCGCCGATGTGCAGATAGCCCGTCGGCGAGGGCGCAAATCGAACTCTGATCATGAAATTGCAGTATAGCGATGCGAAGAAAACGGCCTGGGCGGCGTGGACCGGCCTGGGATGGCTGACTGCCGCACACCAGTCCCCGCTTTGTTTTCTGCGACTTAATTGGGTTCGTTCGGCAAAAAAACAATTGTTTCTGCGGGAAAGCCGTCGGTAGTTTTCCGATGTTGGGTTCAGTTCGTTTGGAAATCTGCATTTGGTTTTGCAACTGGGGCGAGTTAATTGCCAAACATTCCGAGCGTTCGCGCGACAGATCATTGTTATCTTTTCTTCCGGCATTGGACAGTAAGCCGCTTCAGCCACATTGTGGCGCATGCAGACAGGCAGAATGCAGCCATTTGGGGATAAAGCATTGAGCCCGTTGAGACGATTGTCGAATTTTTGCGGCGAACGGTTAAACGGGGCGCGTATCCTGAGTAAATACAAATGGCGGTCGGTCCCCGCAATATCGCCTGGTTTATATTTGCAGTCACCCCGCTGGGTCTGCTGACCGGGACATTCCTGAGCCACGACGTGATGCCCAAGGTGATTCTGGTGCTCTCGGGAGCGGCGCTCCTGCTGTTTCTCCTGCCTCGGTGGAGCGGCGGATTCGCTCAACTTCGCGCCAATCAGCGCGGCCGATGGTTTTTGTGGCTGGCGGCAGCGCAGGGGTTGCTGCTCGCAGCCTCAACTCTGTTTTCAACCCAGCCCCTGGTCTCATTTGCGGGAACGACCTGGCGCCGCTTCGGAATGATGGAACAGCTCGCGACCCTGGTCATAGCTTGCTGCATCGCGGCCTGTTCAGTCAGAAGCGCCAAAGGTCAGCCGGATTCGATTCGCCCGCTGTGGCGTGCGGTGGTTGTCTGCGGGGGAGTCGCCGCTATTTACGGGATTTCGCAGTATTTCGGATTGGATCCGTTTCTGGATCGGCGTCTCTATGCAATCGATTATCTGGGCGGTATCGTGCGGCCACCGGCAACGATGGGCCATGCCATTTATTTCTCCGCTTATCTGGTACCGGTCGGATTGATCGCCGCATGGCAGGCAATCGAAGAAATGTCGGTTGGATGGCGTCTGCTGCACGCCGCGGTTGCCGCGCTGGCGCCGTTGGCAATTCTTCTTTCGGGCTCGAGGGGAGCGTTGCTGGGGCTGGCGGGCGGGGCGCTTGTCCTGACGTGGTTTCGAAGACCATCGCGGAAGTTGGCGGGACTCGGCGCGGGAGCTGTTCTGGCAGTAGCAGCGCTGGTGGCGTTCTCGCCGATGGGCGAAAACCTGCGGCACCGGATTGCGCAATGGCGGGAAGATCCGGGCTCGGTGCGAGTAGCGGTGTGGCGGGAGAGTCCGGTGTTGATTGCGAAAGCTCCGTGGTTGGGATCCGGCCCCGAGACCTTCGCCGCCGCGTTCCGGGCAGTGGAATCGGTGGAGCTTTCGCGAGCTTATCCGGACTTCATCAACGAAACTCCCCATAATGCATTTGTCGACGCAGCCTGCGCGGAGGGGCTGCCGGGCGCTTTGATTCTGGCGGGACTTTTTGCCCTCGGGCTTGGCGGAAAGGGATCGCCCGGGCTGCGCGCGGCGATGGCAGGCATGTTGATTTGCAGCCTTTTTGCGTCGTTCAGCCTGGTTACCGGGATGTATTTGTGGGCAATTGCCGGAATATCGGCAGCGGAGGAAACGCCCGCGAAAGTCGCGCAAAATACCAGCTATCGGGGAAAAATCCTGGCGCCGTTCGGAATTGCCGCCGGCGTCGCGTTCCTTGCCCTGGCGATTTTACTGAGCGTGCAGGACGCGGCCTATGCCGACCTGGGGCGAGCGGTGGATGCGCGGGATCTGCCACAAGCCAGGCTGGACCTCGCGCGAGCTACGTCATTCGGTTTGGGAATGCCGGGTTATGAGTTATGGGGCTCCCAGGAGATGTCAAAGCTCAAGGCGTGGAGTGAGGCGCGCGATGCGGCGGCGCTGGCGGAAGGCCGTGGCGAGGACCCGTCCAGCGCGGCTTATCAGGCCTCGATACTTCAGATCGTCAACGGCGATGCGGGGCGCGCCGAGGCAAAGGCCGGCGAGGCGATTGTTCTGGCGCCGAATTGGTACAAACCACATTTATTGAGAGCGCAGATTCTTCAGGCAATGGGGAGAAATGCCGAAGCGGCGCAGGAAGCGCGCAGCAGTATGGCTCTCGGGTGGAAGGGCAAATAGGAGACCCAGTACCTCCATTTTTAGTGCCAATTCACACAATTTAGGGCTTTTGCGTGTTAAACTGCGGGGCATTGCTCCGGTCTTTTTTACGCGCTGCCTGCCTGATTTCCGCGCTGGCGATTGCCGCTGTCGCGCAAGTGCAGAGTTGCGGGAACGCGAACGCGACGCCGGTAACGATCCGGGCTGAGGGAGTAAACGAGCAGGTCGCGGACCTTACTTTTACCTGCACGGCCGGCGCCAGTACTGTTGCAACAGTTTATGTGGATCTGCCCGGACCGGTCACGAGCATGCCTCTCGGTTCTTCCGGCCTAACTGAAGCCACCATTGTCACCGGCGGGGGTTCCGTGCAGGGGATAGTCCAAGGCATATCGGTGGTTTTCAACAATGTGCCGATCCCAGCGGGGACAACGAACATCACTGTCACGAATGTCCGCGTCAATGCAACGACACTTACCGCGCCAACCATAACCGAATCAGCCGTTTTGTCAGCGCAAAATGGATCGGGCCTCACCAACTTCTTGATAGCCAACGACGTTCCCGTTGCCGTGAGCCTGCCTGGATTGGCGGCCGGAACAGGCGGACTTCAGGTCTACCCAGCCTGCGCCAACATAGCACCGTCCTCCGGGCCTGCATTTCTCGTTCGCTTTGGCGAGAATTTCCCCGCAGCCTTCAAAACGCAGGTTGGATTGTCTAACAGCACTCTCGGGGCGGAGTTTACGGCCAACACCGAAACCGGGTACTACCTGAGTGTCGGGGGCGCGAATAATCAGGCCACTTCGGGAACAAGGATTCGGATTCTGTTCAGCGGAGCGCCCTCGGGCGCGTCCTTATATGTTCCGGTCTCGATTACCAGCGGAAGCGCGACGCTCATGCTTACCGCCTCGGAGTCCGGACCATTTACGCAGGTGTCTCCGGACACCAACCAATTCCCGCTTCTGGTGGCGCAGGTTGGAATCACGAACGGAAATGGCGAAGCAGTTTACGAAGTAACGGCACAGGACCCTTCCGTAATCGAAGCGTTTGCGGTGCCGGTCTATCTCGACGCATCCGCCAATTCGCTGACGGGTTCATTGATCACGGCAAGCGCCGGGTTGGCCCCAGTGGGGACCGCCTCGAACGTTCCGAGTTTTTCGTCTTCGACGGGAGCAATTCTGACTACCGCGGGCGCCGGGATCAGTTGTCTGCCTTTGACTATTTCGCCCACAACACTATCCACGGCAGAACAGGGCGAACCATATCTACAGACGCTTGCGGCCAGCGGAGTGACAACGTGGGCGCTGGCCAACGGCAGCAACCCACTGCCTGCAGGTTTGTCTTTGAACGGCGCGAGCGGCGAAATCAGCGGAACGCCGACAGTAAACGGCTCATTTCCCTTCACCATTCAGATGAACGGGCCCAGCGGCTCCACTCAGTCGTTTACGCTGCAGATCGACGCGCCTGTCTCGATCACGACAACGACGTTGTCCTCCGCTCAACAGGCTTCCGCTTACAGCCAGAGTCTGACAACGTCAGGCGGGCTGGGCAGTCTTTCCTGGACCGTCGTCAGCGGAACCCTGCCCACCGGACTGTCGTTGAACAGTTCTACCGGTCAGATCAGCGGCGCCCCACAGGCATCCGGGACGGCTTCCTTCACCGTAAAGGTGAACGATGCCGCGGGGGCCACAAATACACAGACCCTGTCGATTCAAGTGACGGCGGCGCCGGCTTTGTGTACCACTCCGCCAGCCAGCTTCAACCCGTTACTTCGCGCCGAGGGAACCACTGAACTACTCGCGGATCTGACCGTCAGTTGTCAGGGAACCGGGGGAACCGCAACGTTTCAGGTCACGCTTCCCAATGGCGTCGGGGCCTATCCGATCACGAGCAAAGTCCTGAACGGGACTATAACGGAGGCCGCCCTTATTACCGTCTCCAGTACAACACTGGGGACAATCGACAACACCGGCACTATGCTCACATTTTCGGGAGTCGTTATTCCACCCGGAAACGTGACCTTGACGATTACAAACGTCCGCGTAAATGCGACGGTTGCAACCAGTCCTCAGATCCTGGAACAACTTACCTCGACCGGAGTACCTTCGGTTGGGCCGGCGACCGAGGCCGGCTTTATCCTTCAGACATTCGCCAATCCGACGATCAGCGGCGTCACTAATTACACTGCCTGCGCACCGATCACCGCCGCCAACGGACCGTCATTTACGCTCGGGGTCAGCGAGCTTATTCCGGGCTCATTTAAAGTTCAGCAAAGCGCTCTGAACAGCACGTTCGAAAACGGATATTTCGGCATAACGGAAACGGGTTTTCTGGTCAGCAGCAATGGGGTAAGTAATGTCGCGAACTCGGGAACGCGCCTGCGTGTCGTTTTCCATAATGTGCCCGCGAATGTCAGTCTCTATGTGCCGGGCTCGATCACGGCAACCAGTCCCGCCACGGGAGTAGTGACGCTCACCGCTTCGGAGGCCGGCCCTTTCAGTGCCGTGGCCGCCGTTACTCCGACTGCAGGAAACACCCTGCCCGCATCGCCGGCGCTGGGGTTGGTTGTGATATCCGGCGGCAACGGAGAGGCTGTCTATGAAGTCACGGCAACGGACACTAACTTTGACAGCTTCTCAATTCCCGTTTACCTGGTTGCGACCAGCCCGGTTGCGAATCCCGGTCCCATTACGGCGGCAGTTAGTTACGCTCCTGTCGGTGCGACTTCCAATATTCCGAACTTCGCTTCAAATGTAATACCGTTATTGGCCAGTTCCATCGGCCTGTGCCTGACGACTTCGGCGCTGCCGGATGGTCAGGTGGGGAAGCCATATGGGCCTGTGACGCTCACAGCCGGTGGCGGGACTCCACCGTACGGTTTTTTCAGCACAACGTTACCCCCTGGGCTGACGATCTCGCCTATAGGCGCCGTAACGGGCACACCTACAGTGGCGGGAGGGACATTTAACAGCTCTGTTTTGGTCTCAGACTCCAATGGAAACGACCAACAATTCGCGCTGCAGATCCAGGTGCAGGAAGCCAACCCGCTGACGATCAGCCAAGGCCTTTCCCCCGCCCGGCAAGGCATTCCCTATAGCCAAACTGTGCAGGTGACGGGGGGAACGCCACCCTACGTATGGACGCTGACGGAGGGAACATCATTGGCGGGGACCGGACTTTCCCTCAACAGTGTGACGGGCGTAATTTCCGGGACGCCTACTCTGATCGCCTCCGTTCCCCTGTTCCAGAGGGTGACGGACGCGCTCGGTGTAGTGGCGACACAGTTCCTGTCTCTGCAGATCACCTCATCTCAGCCGGTGGTCAGTTATATCACCAGCCGCGGCGACCTCTTGTCCGGAGTCGCGCCAGGCGGCCTTGCCGATATGCATGGGTCAGCGCTGGCAGTGACGTTAGCTTTTAACAGCCAGCCACTGTGGCCAAACAGCCTTGCCGGGGCCACCGTTACAGTGAATGGAATTGCGGCTCCCCTCAGCATCGTCGACGATGGAGACATTCTCTTCCAGGTTCCCTATGAAACGATCCCGGGATTGGCCACTCTCACTGTCAATAACGGCTTGTCGGCCAGCAGCCCGTTTCAGCTTCAGATCAACTCAACCGCTCCGGCTTTTGAGTTCCTGTTGCCGTTGCCGCTTTACCGGATATTCAACCAGGATTCATCTATCAATGCAGCAAACGCTCCGGCGACCGCCGGGTCGACTGTTTCGATATATTACACGGGAGCCGGTCTGGTGACTCCGCCGGTCGTGGACGGCGCAGCCGCTCCGGCGTCACCCGTTTCCGTTCCGATACAGACTCCTGTCATATCGGTCAACGGCATCCCCGTGGTCATCGAGTCCATCGGACTTGCGCCCGGTGAGGTGGGAACTGTCCTGGCGAAGATCGAGGTTCCCGCATTTGCGTCCGGTACTTACCCATTGCACATTGCCGCGGGAGGCCCTCAAGACCCGAGGTCAGCGACCCTCTCGATTACAGCCGTTCCACAGCTTCCGCCGTCACTGATTACATCGATCACGCCAAACAGCGCGGCAACCGGAGCCCAGCCCACCGCGCTCACCGTCGCGGGGCAGAATTTCGCTGCCGGGTCGACAATTTCCTGGACGGCGCCGAACGGGTTCCAGACGAGCATCACACCCAGCCTCATCCAAGCGGCCCAGATCGCGGCCACTGTTCCGGCGGCGCTGTTGACGACACCGGGAACGGCTCAAGTGGCAATCACGAGTCCTTCCGGAGTTCTGTCCAATACGGCTGCATTTACGATCGCCGCGCCGAACTGGATTACTTCGGTATCGCCATCATCCGCACCCGCGGGCTCTGCCGCAGCGCAACTGACCTTGGCAGGCCCCTTCTTCAGCGGTACGCCCACCGTGACATGGATTTCTCCCGGAGGTCAGGCGACTGTCCTGACACCCATTCAGATCGCAGCCCAGCAAATCGCGGTCAGTGTGCCTTCCACCCTGTTACTGACACCGGGATTCGCCCAGGTTGGCGTGACCGGGAGTAACCAACTACCGTTCGCGATCAACACGGCCACGGGCGTTGTAAATCCCTCGACCGTTCCTTATGGGAGCGCGGATACACCCATTACCGTTACGGGGGCGAGTTTGTTCGGAGCGGGATCGGTGGTTCAGTGGACGCGGCCCGACGGTAAGACGACCACGATTACTCCCAGTCTGGTACAGAACGCGCAGATTGCCGCCACGATTCCCGCCGCGCTGCTCACGACACCGGGAACGGCGCAGATTGCGATTGCCGATCCGTCAGGAATTCTCTCGAGCCCATTGCTGCCGTTCAGCATCTCTTCACCGCTGTCGATCACGGCTTTGACGCCGAACCTGCAGACCGCGGGGAGTGCGGCCGTACCGATCACGGTTACCGGAGCCAATGCACTGACGGCCGGCACCACCGTTACCTGGACCAGTCCGAACGGACAGGTCACAAACCTGGGCGGCCTGATCAACGCGGCGCAAATTGCCGCGACGGTATCGGCCTCTTTGGTGTCCTCTCCGGGCACCGCACAGGTGGGATTGGTGGACGGGTCCGGCGTTCTTTCGAATCAACTGCCGTTCAACGTCGCGCCCTTCAATATTTCTTCAATAACCCCGAACTCAGCGGCCCCGGACAGCACGGCGACGCAGGTAACCATCGCGGGGGCAAACCTCATTGGCGCGGCCAACGTGGTTTGGACTGCGCCGGGCGGGCAGACCGGCCAGTTTACGCCCGATCTGGTGCAGGCGGCGCAGGTCGCCGCGACTATCCCAGCCGCCTTGCTGACAACTCCCGGCACCGCGCAGATAGCGCTGGCGGATGCGTTCGGGAATACATCGAATCCGCTGCCGTTTACGGTTGGGGCGCTAACGCCCCTGACCGTTCAGACGACGTCGCTTCCCAGCGTGATCTCGGGTACGCCTTATTCGACCGCATTGGCCGCAACCGGCGGGGACACGCTCGGCGGCTATACCTGGAGCATTGTATCGACGGGCACGCCGGCGTTTGTGAGTCTGTCGACCGGTGGCCGGCTTTCGGTGAGTGCGGCTTCGGTGGCCGGGTCGTCTCCGCTGGTAGCGCAGGTGGAGGACCTGAGCGGAAACTCGGCGAGCGTTTCGATTACGCTGACCATTTATTCCCCCCTGACGATTGCGAGCACGCCGCTCTCAGCAGCCGTAGCAGGTATACCGTACTCCGGAACGCCGACGGCCTTGGGCGGAATCCCGGCAAGCTATGTCTGGTCGGCGACCGGACTGCCGGGATGGTTGACGCTGGCGCCCAACGGAACGCTTTCGGGGACGCCACCTTCAGGCGGATCCGTGACATTTACGGCACAGTTGGCAGACGGCATACAGACGGTGAACCAGCAACTCACGCTTCCGGTGAATGCGGTGCTGACCATTGTCGCACCGCCGCTTACCGCAGCGTGGGTGAATCAGCCGTATCCGCCAACCACGCTTACGGCGCCGGGTGGGACGCAGCCATATACGTGGTCGATCAGCGCAGGTGCTCTTCCCGCGGGTATGGCCCTTGATCCATCGGCGGGTACGCTGAGCGGAACGCCAACGACGGCGGGCGTGGCGAACTTTACTGCGCAGGTCGTGGACAGCACGGGGACGGGGAAAACGGCGACGCAGAGTCTCTCTTTGGTGGTGGCTCAGCAGTATGTGATTTCGACGATCGCGGGCGGCGCACCACCGCCTCTTCCCGCAGCCGCGACGAGTATCACTCTTGAGAATCCGGCGGCAATCGCCACCGACTCGCAGGGCAACGTTTACTTCAGCACACACGACTGCGTATTCAAAATCGCCTCGAACGGAATTATGACGCTCGTTGCCGGAAACTGCCGAGAAGGCTATTCAGGCGATGGAGCGCCAGCGACCAATGCACAGTTGAATGGCGCCAACGGCCTTGCACTGGACAAATCCGGGAACCTCTATATCGCCGATACTTACAACCACCGGGTCCGGCGCGTTTCTCCTTCCGGCATTATCACAACGATCGCAGGCCAAACTACGTATGGCACAGGCGGGGACGGAGGTTTGGCTATCAATGCCTACTTGCTCAACCCTTCAGGAGTTGCAATCGACCCTGCAGGAAATCTCTATATCGCAGACGAGACGAATTACAGAATTCGGCGAGTCGATCCGTCGGGAGTCATTCACGCGTTCGCCGGCACCGGGGTTCCTGGGTACTCGGGAGATGGTGGATCTGCGATCAACGCCCAATTCTCGAACCCAGCTGCTCTTACTTTGGACCAAACAGGTAACCTTTTCGTGGCAGACGGGAACGTCGTAAGGAAAATCGCGGCGAACGGAATCATCTCAACAGTAGCGGGTAGTGGGACCACAGGGTTTTCCGGGGACAACGGCACAGCAATAAGCGCCCAGTTGAATGAGGCTTTCGGAGTGGCTGTTGACAGCTCGGGCGACATCTATGTAACGGATTTCGGCAACGGGCGGGTGCGCAAGATTTCAGCGGGCATCATCAGCACGGTCGCGATCATCACAGCGCCATGGGCTGTAGCGGCAGACGCGACGGGAAATCTTTATGTGACGGACGACGACCCATCGGTTATTAGAAGAATCTCACCCTCGGGCGCAATAACGGATATTGCTGGTTCCGACCAGAGCTTCTGGGATTCGGGAGATGGCGGCCCGGCAGTGCGGGCGCAGCTCGGGAATCCCGTTGCTCCCGTATTGGATCAATCCGGGAATCTATATATATCGGCCAACAGACGTGTGCGCAAAATTGCTCCAGATGGGGTTATCACCACGGCTGTCTCGGGCCTCACCTATCCGGTCGGTCTGGCAATCGATAACGCGGGGAATCTTTTCATTGCCGATCAGCCCGCTCAGGTCGTAAAGAAGGTTGACTCACACGGCGCGATAACGGTAGTGGCCGGAAACGGAACCCTCGGCTCTTCCGGCGATGGATCGTCCGCGCAAGATGCTGAATTGTATGAGCCCAATGGGCTTGCCGTGGACGACGCGGGAAACCTTTATATCGCCGGGTATGACAACCGGGTTCGAAGAGTCGGGCTCGACGGGATTATTCAAACATTCGCCGGAACCGGTACCGACGGGTACGCAGGCGATGGAGGCGCCGCCACAAATGCGGAACTTTCCATTCCGGCGGGCCTGGCTCTCGACAATTTCGGAAGCCTGCTGATTGCCGATACCGAGAACGACAGGATACGCAAGGTTACCTCCGACGGCACGATCACCACTTTGGCCGGTGACGGAATACACGGCTCAATTGGCGACGGAGGTCTGGCGACCAGTGCCGCACTGGTCAACCCCAACAGCGTAACCGTGGACAAGGCCGGAAATACCTTTATTGCCGAATCATTGAATATCCGTCAAGTTTATCCATCCGGAACGATTACCAGCGTCGCGGGTTCGCAGAACACAGCTTACTCGGGCGACGGGGGACCCGCAACGGCAGCAGCATTCCAAAATCGTCTGGCGGTGACCCCAGACCCAACGGGTAAAATCGTCGTTGCCGATTCCGACAACGATGCTGTCCGCCTGTTAACGCCGTCGAGCGCTCCAGCTCTGGGTATATCGAGCTCAATTCAATCCGCGGGCGCGGTCAATTCCGCATATCAGATAACGCTTTCCCCATCCGGCGGCACGCCGGGGTACACATGGTCCGTCAGCGGCCTGCCGAGTGGACTGTCTCTCGACTCCGCAGCCGGTACGATCAGCGGAACTCCGACCATTGCCGGAACATTCGATTTCACGATCACAGTGACCGACAGTGGAACCGTCGCGCTGACGGGAACTCCCGCGCAAACCGTATCGCAGAACTTCCGCATCTCAATCGCAGGGCCGCCGGTCATCACGACGATGTCTCTTCCGGCGGGAGTTCTGAATACGCTTTATCCGCCAACTGCCGTCGTGGTTAATGGCGGAACGCCCGGTTACACGTGGTCCATAACGAGTGGCTCTTTACCGTCGGGACTGACGCTGGATACAACATCCGGCATTATCAGCGGAACGCCTACCGCATCCGGGTCGTTTCCCCTGACTGTGAAGGTGGCGGACAGCAGCAGTCCTTCAGTGAGTGTCAGCCAGAATTACACGATCAGTATTCCCGCGCCTGTCATTTCCGGTGGCGGCGGCGGTGGCGGAGGGGGTGGTGGTGGCGGGGGAGGAGGCCGTGCTGCCGTGCTGACGGCTTTTCCGACGAATCTCGCGTTCAAGCTGCCGGCCAAGACCCCCGGCGCCCAGACGGTAACCTTGACCTACACGAACAGCTTTAAGGGTGCGCCTACTTTTCAGGCCGTCGTCAATATTCCCGGCGGACCGACCTGGTTGACTGTATCGCCTGGTTCCGGAACCATGACCCAGGCATCATTCGACGGCGCCACGTATACATATACGACTCTGGTAACGATCACCGCGGATCCGACGGATTTTGGCCCCGGTTACAACCTCAGCGGCGAGATCGATTACACGACGGACGATGGCCTGACATCGTCGACTCCGATAACCATGAACGTCACCAACTCAGCGAAGTTCACGGTCACTCCGCCATCACTCAGTTTCAGCTACACACAGGACGCTACGAGCCTGCCGGCGGCGCAGAGCATTTCGGTCACCAGCGCGCCGTCGGGCGCCGGCTTCACGGTATCGGCAACGAGCAACGGAAACTGGCTGAGCGTGGGCGCGGGCGGCGCGACGCCGGGCTCGGTATCGGTGTCGGTCAACGCCGCTGATCTTTCACCCGGCACGTTCACCGGTCATGTGACCATCGCGGACGGGACCACTACTACCGACGTGCCGATAACCCTTACGGTGGTCAAAACCAATCCCGCGAGCCTTTCGGTCTCGCCGTCGATAGAAAGCTTTTCGCTGGCGCAGGGCAACCGCGCGGCGAGCGGCCAGGTGACCGTGTCGAACACGGGTGGCGGCACACTGACATTTACGGCACAGGCGTCCAGTCAGCCATCGTGGCTGGCGTTGAGCACCACCGGTGGCTCGGCAACTTCGTCGGTGCCCGTATCGTTGGGCTTCACGGTCGATCCCACGGGGATGAGTCCGGGACTCTACACGGGACAGATTACGGTGAGCGATACAGCATCGACCCATCAGGCAATGGTGACCGTTGTCCTGACGGTGACGCAGACGGCGCAGTCGATACAGCTTTCGCAGACCGGTCTGGCTTTCTCAGCCGTGGCCGGGGGCGCGCAGCCGCCGGCGCAGTCGTTCGCGGTAGCCAACTCCGGGGCGGGATTGCTGAGCTGGACGGCGCAGCCTGCCACTCTCAGCGGCGGTCCCTGGCTGCAATTGTCGTCCGCTTCGGGAACCTCCGCCAGCGGTCAGTCGGGAACGCCGGTTGCCGTATCGGCGAGCGCAACGGGGCTGGCGGCGGGCGTGTACTACGGCTCGGTGAATATTGCGTCGTCGGACGCCACCAACAGCCCGCAGATGGTATCGGTAGTGCTGAACGTGGCGTCGAGCCAGGCGAGTCCTGGGGAAACGGTTTCGTCGGGTGGCGTGCTTCTGTCGGGCGCCGCCGGCAGCACAACTCCGGCACAGCAGACGGTGAACGTGTTCAATCCCTCCGCGTCGGCAGTCACATACACGGCGAGCGTCTCCATGGCGAACGGAACAGGCTGGTTGTCAGTGACGCCGTCGAGCGGCTCACTAAGCCCGGGAACGAATGGAATTCCTATTGAGGTGAACCTGAGCGGTCTGGCGGGAGGCCTTTATACCGGCAGCGTAGCGCTGACATTCGGGGACGGCAGCGCGGCAACGATTGAGGTGCTGGCGCTGGCGACCGGCGGCGCGGGGAGCAGCGCGGTGAAAGGTCCGCGGCCTTTGGCTTTGGCGGCGTGCGCCGGGGGCCAGCCGGGGTTCCTGATCCCGATCCTGCAACAGCCGGTGAATCAGTCGACGGCGGCGGTGGCGGCGCCGCAAACGGTCGAGGTCGAGATCATCGACAGTTGCGGAAATCCGGTGACAGCGGCGGAGGGAGGAACGGTTCAGGTGACTTTCTCCGGTGCGGGCTCCGGTGCGGGCAGCAATAATGATCCGGGGCTGAACCTGCAGGATATCGGCGGCGGGATTTGGGAAGCAACATGGGTACCGGTAAACGCGGCGACACAAGTGACGCTGCAGGTGGAAGCTGTGGAAGCCGGCGTCACTCTGAATCCAACGCTGAACGTGGGCAACAGCGTGACTGTGATTGTGCAGGGGACGACGGCGACATCGGCGCCGCAACCGACCGGAGCGGCGAATGCGGCGAGCGCGTCATTGGCGACGCCGGGCGTGGTTGCGCCGGGCGGTTACGTAGCGATCTACGGCACGGGCCTGGCGGGAAGCGGGAATCCGTCGGCGACTTCGTTGCCCCTGCCGACGAGGCTGAATGGGGCGCAACTGCTGCTGGGCGGGATTCCCATGCCGCTCGTATATGCGGGGCCGACGCAGGTGAATGGGATTGTGCCGCTTGAACTGGCGCCAAACGCCACGTATCCGCTGGTAATTGTGGTGGGCGGAGTGGTGCAGTCGGTACCGATGGCTTTGACGGTGACGGAGCTGCAGCCGGGGGTCTACACAGCCGATTATTCGGGATCAGGGGCGGGAATCGTGGCGGATACGCTGGGGCAGGTGATCAGCGCGTCGAATCCGGCGCACGTGAATGATTACCTGACGATCTACTGTACAGGACTGGGTCCGGTGGTCGTTCCGGCTAATGCACAGGCGCCGGGCGACGGCGCGGCGACTCCTCTCGCGCCGCTTTTCCAGACGAATGCGATGGTGACGGCGACGATCGGCGGAGTGAATGCGAAGGTGTTGTTCTCGGGGCTGACGGCGACGCTGGCCGCCCTCTATCAGGTGAACATACAGGTGCCCGAGGGAGTCACGCCGGGCAGCGCCGTGCCCATAGTGCTGACTGCGACGGATACCACTACCAATGCAATCGCGCAATCCAATCCAGTCACTATTGTTGTGCAGTAGCGGCCGACCGGACTGCGCTACCCGGCGTTCGCGGCTCCAACAAGCTCGATCGCGGAACGTATGTAGTCGCTCAAGTACGAATGGCGCAGGTCGTCCTGAGAGTCGATCCGGATGTGGCGCGAATATGCAGCGACGTTACAGAAGGCTCCTCGCTTGCGACAGGGGAACCTGAAGACGATTACTTTCGCGTAGACCGATAGAGTACTTCCTCGGCCTCCGGCGCCTCTGTCAAAACCAGTTCCCGCAGGGCCAGCGCCAGTGTGAGACTCCGGGGGAACAATCCCCGAGGAGATCGAGGAGTTGCGGGCTCGGCTTTCGCACAGACGTCGATTTCATGTGAGCAGAGTAATCGAGTCGCCGTGGAAAAGGACGCCGGGTTCCGTTACGGAAGCATAGAAGCCGCTCAGCCCCCAGACTTCCGACGAAGGATCGCTTTTCATGGCGCGATCATCCCATAACGCGCGCCCGATTTCCTTCCCGTAGACGCGGAGCGTACCGCAGGGCACCCGGAGTTCGGTCAGTCGCATTACGGCGCCGCCGCACCGGAACCGCTGGCCCACGCGCAGCGCGCGGCGGTCGAGTCCGCTCGTTGTCAGATTCTCGCCCAGAGCTCCAGGATAAACCGAAAATCCCATGCTTCTGATTTCGTCGAGTCCTTCAACAGTTATCAGCAGAATGGCCCGCTTCGGAATGCCGTGAAATGCAGGATGCCGCCAGCCGTCGCCCACGATCCCGCGGAGTGTGACATCGCCCCGCTCGATGGGGCGGTTCGGCACTCCTCCGGCGGAGATACTGACCTGGACGACGACACCAGTCATGCTTTTTCAAGTTCGCTGATGCCCGCTACGTTGCCCTCGGTGTCCTGAAAGTAAGCGACAGTGCAGATGTTGGGAATGCGAAAACTTTCGGTGACCATCCTGCCGCCGTTGCTTTCAATGGCGCGAATCGTGTTGTCGAGATTCTCCACAACGATGGTGCATTCGAAGCCGATCATTCGCCCGCCCGGCACTAAGTCGCGTCGCTCCTGCAGCATCCCGCCCGAGCCGCCCGGCGGCGGGTCGCCTGTGTCGATCAGGTAGAAATTCGGCGGACCCCAAGGCTCGAATTTCCAATTAAAGACCTTCTGGTAGAAGTTGCGCGCGCGGGGCACGTCGTCCGCGTTTATGGCAAAGCGTGAGAGATAGTTGGTGGGCATAGCGGCAGTATAGGCGAGCACCGGGCAGCTCGGCTTGCGCTACATTGACATTAAATGTCGGGCGCCCGCCAGATTTCCCGGCCCGTTTTCAAGCTGACCTCCGAACAGGAACCTTTCCTCGCGGTTCGATCGCTGGCCACCAACTACGCGACCGGCTACCGGATCGAACCTCACCGGCACCCGTGGCACCAGTTTCTTTATGCTGTCTCCGGAGCGATGACGGTATCCACCGATCGCTCTTCGTGGATGATTCCGACGGGCCGCGCGGTATTCATTCCCGCCTCCTGTTCGCACGCGATTCGGATGTGGGGCACGGTAGAGATGCGGACCTTGTACCTCTGTCCCGGTTTGACCACCGGACTAACCGGCATTGAGAACGGCGAGTGTCACGTGGTGGAAGTTGCGCCACTGCTGCGGGAATTGATCCTGCGGACCGTCGACAGGATGGGTCTGGACTCGCGCGTCGCGCACGATGCGCGCATGATCGGGTTGCTGGAAGACGAAATCAGGACGGCAATGGCGGAAGCCGGCGACTCGCCTCTGGTGTTGCCTATGCCTTCCGACAAACACGCATTGGCGCTGGGTCGCTATGTTCTCGATGAGCCGTCGATCACGGAAAGCATAGATGATATGGCAAGGAGGCACGGGGTCGCACGCCGAACCCTGGAGCGCCGCTTTCGAGAAGAAACGGGCATGAGCTTCGGAATGTGGCGTCAGAAGGCTCGCCTGCTCGATTCGATCCGGCTGCTTGCAGACGGAAGATCGGTGACAGATACCGCATTGGAATGCGGATACTCAAGCGTGAGTGCGTTCATCGCGGCGTTCAAGGGCACGTTCGGCTACACCCCCGGCCGCTTGTAAATTTGTCGCGGGAGGGGTCTATTATGGATGAAACGTTCCACCGGAGACTTCAATGAAAAGATTTTGCTCAACGGCAATAGCGTTATCCGCCACACTGCTGCTCGCAGGCGCGGCATCCGCTCAGGTGACCCTGAACTCTGTGCGTGTCGGAGCGAAAGACACCATCGCGCTGGCGAAGTTCTATCAGACTGCGTTCGGCATGCAGGAGGTCAATCGGATCGCCTCTCAGGCAGGGCCGGAAATCTTCGTAAACTTCGGCGCGACAGCCGACGCCGCGAAAGCCAACAAGAGCGAGCCGATCGTGCTCATGCATCGCGATTCCGACGACCTCAAAGACCCTATTCCACACGTAATCCTTAACGTGAAGAATATGACGGCAACGGTCGCGGCGGTCAAAGCCGCCGGCGGATCAATGGCGGGCGATCCTCGTCCGTTCGGAAACACCGGCGTTGTCATAGGCATCGCGATCGATCCGGCGGGTAATCGCATCGAGATGATTCAGCGGCCGTAAGCGCCTGTCGTCATCTGCCCCAATGCGAAAAACTTTGTCCGCAGCGGCATTGAGCGTCCTTGTCTTTTCCGCATTCGGGCTTTGCATTCCCTCCGCGCCCGCTGAAACGATAACCATCACGGTAACCGGAACGATCGGCAGCGCGAACGTCAATGAGGGTTTCGACCTCGATTTCGACGGCGTCTTCGGCCCCGGCGGGGCAAACCTTGTCGGCGATACGGTTTCCGTGGCGCTGCGATTCGATCTCTCGCACGAAGCTTCGACGGCATCGTACCTGGCCTCGAATCCGTTTCTCCCGGCATTCACGGAATTTATCGCCGATTCGAGTCCTCAATCCGTCGAACTGCAGACGACAATCAACGGCGCCACCGTCACGGGTTGGGCCGGGTTGGACTCTCCGCCCCCCACCTCTCCTTCAAGCCTCAACGAATTGACGATCGCCCCTTCAGGAGTCGTTTTCTGGGACGAAGAGGGCGGCGCGTCCACGCAGCCTTCATTCTTTACGAGCCTGAACATCGTGACGGGCACACCTTTGCCGGACGGCGCCGTGACCCAGGCCTCCCCACAGGATCTGGCCGAACTGAACCAATCCATCCCGACGGAATCTTTTGCGCTCAACGACAGCAATTCGGTGCAGGTTTTCGCTTATCAGTCGGGACAACAGTTTGCCTTTGACGCGACCCCTTCAACGCTGAGTATTCAGCTGGATGGGCCCGATCTGTTCGCGCCGGAGCCATCAACCGCGGTGCTCGGTTTGTCGTGTCTGACGATTTTATTTGCAGTTCGCCGCCGCGAGCAACGAACGCGGCCAGGAGAAATTCGATGACTCGTAACGTTCTTCTGTGGATCGTGCTCTCGGGAGCGCTGCTCGCGCCGACGACGAGTTTCGCGCAGGTCGCCTGCACGCGCGACGGCCTGCAGGCCGCAACCAATCTTTATCTGGCAGCTCAGGGTAAGGGCGATCCGTCCGGCATGCCGCTGGCGAAGGGCGTTGCCTACATCGAGAACATGCAGGTGGTCGATATCAAGTCGGGTGTCATTCAGAAGCCGCTGAAGATCGACTTTCACCGCACCCTGATTGACCCGGCGACATGCCAGTCATTTACCGAGGCGATCATTACGGACAAGAGCCATCCCTACGTTCTGGGCACGCGCCTCAGGGTCAATCACGACAAGATCGCCGAGATTGAATCGATGGTGACGCAGGAAGGCGACTGGCTGTTCAACGCCGATAACTACTTCAAGTGGTCTCCGAACGAGGACTGGGGAACGATTCCCGTCGCACAGCGCGATACGCGCGACACTCTTGTGGCCGCGGCGAATGCCTACTTCGATGCCTTCCTCGAACAGAAGCTCGATCTGGTGCCGTGGGGGTATCCGTGCAACCGGACGGAAGGCGGGATCCACACCGGCAAAGGCGCTCCGGACGACGGCTGCCAGGTCGGCGTTCCGGCCGGTGTCAACATCGTCGCGCGACGCTTCGTGGTGGATGAGTCGATCGGAGCGGTTGTTGCGTTCTGCAACTTCGGCGTGGGCGGTTTGCCGGATAGCCACCTTTTCCGGGTAGAAAAAGGCAAGCTGCGTTACGTGCACACGCTGACGCATGTGCCGCCGGGCAGGCAGGTTCCCGCAGGCCCGAACGGGCGCGGTCGAGCGGGTCGGGGCCGCGGCGCCGCACCACCCGCTGACAAGTAAGTTGCTCCGCCCATTTACTTCCCGATAGTCGCGGCTTTAGCCGCGTTTCGCACCGTGGCACACGCGGCTGAAGTCGCGTCTACCGCTATTTGCCGACCATGTGCCGAGGGTCGCGATTGTTCTCTTCGCAGATGCTCTCGATCAGGTCGGTATCCGGCAGCAAACGCCAGGCGAGTTTGACGGTCCACGGTTTCGCATAGTCTTCCGGATCGTCGATAGTGACTTCGATATCCATGTGACTGACTTTCGGCCGGGTGAATCGTTCCGTGACGCGCAGGTGCTCCGTTCCCGGCAGCCCTTTCATGTCAAGCCATGTCCGGCCATTCTGCCCAATGGTCTCGACGACAAAGGTGTCCTGGTCCCAGTGACCGATCGAGTATCCCATCCATGTAGGTTGAGGATCGTTGGGAAGCGGTCGCCCATCAGTAAATATCTGCCGATAGATCGTGCGGGATTCATGGAGCAGCAGCGTCAGGTCTTCGGTCTGCACTAACTTGAGACCGTCCGGGATGTTGTCCTTTTCCGGAATGCCGGACGGAAGACAGTAAGCGCCCGGGTGATCCTTGCCGTTGTTGTCGATCCTCTGGTTGTATAGAGCCCGCGCCGAGGGTTTGAGCGGAATGTCCTCGATCTTCATGTCGGAGGCGAGGTTCAGCAGATACTTCGTCGGATCTTCCGGCGCCCAGAAGCCGGAAAGGTCGGGCTTACCCCAGGAAGTGCGCGGCGCCGGCGCGTTCATGTCGACCTTGCCGTCGGGGGTGCGCGGCACATGCTTCCACGGATAGGGATCCCACTGCGCGCTGGCCATGGGAGCCGTCACCGCCAACAGCATTACGGCAACAAGCGGGAGGTACAGTCTCTTATCCGGTGAGTGGTTCATTTTCGCGCCCCTCCGTGGGATTTGCTCTACAAATCATATATCCGGAGCAGGACCTGCCAATGCGGATCGCGAAAGCAATTCGGCATAACGCCGGCTGCAGGTATTGCCATGATGCTGCCGAAGGCCGCGGATGCCGTTACCGTGATGGAATCGGACGTTAACGTTAAGACGCCGGATGCACGGCAGATTGCTATTTCGCGCATCCGTCCGGCGGCACAGCTCCGGGCGTGCTGATAAAGCCGGACATCTTCGGTCTGCGCCCCGCATTCCGCACCATGGGCAAACGGTTCGCCGAATCGGGCTATTCGGTGCTGGCGGTGAATCCGTTCTACCGGATCAGGAAGGCTCCGATGGCGGACCAGGGAGCCGCAACCCCCATCCCGCAAGTGATGCCGCAGATGCAAAGCCTGACCGGACAACGCATATGACCGATGCGAAGGCGTTCATCGGATGGCTGGACCGGCAATCGTCCGTGGCGAAGAATCGGAAGATGGGCACACAGGATATTGCATGGGTGGCCCGATGGCTTTCCGGACCGCAGCCGCCGCACCCGATCGCGTGGGCGCGGTAGCCACACTATCCATACGGCGGATGGACGGCGTCATATCGCGATCCCGCTGCCGGAGAGACGATCCTTGCGGCGCATCGCAAGCCCTTCGATCTCCTGCACGGCCGGCGCACCTACGATATCTGGTCGGGCCACTGGCCCACGGCCCCGAGCAGTCCGCTCGCGGACAGCCTGAACGCGGCCACGAAATACGTCGCAACCCACAGGCCCGATAGTCTGGAATGGGACCCGTTCAAGGGCCTGGGACCGGAAATCGTCGAGGGGTTTCGCCGCATCAAGGCGATCAGGGAGAAAGACGCGCCGGACCTGATCCTCTGAGGCAGCTCGACCCTGACATCGACGCTGCTCGAACATGGGCTGGCGGATGAGATCCTGCTGCTCATCTATCCCATCCTGTTGGGCAAAGGGAAGCGTTTCTTTTCGGACGGAACCCCTCCCTGCAGACTTGCGCTCACCGGTACGAAAGCTGCGTCCTCCGGCGTCGTCATCTGCACCTACGCGCCTGCCTGAGCTCTGCGGACTGGTCCCTTCGACGACGCGGCGGCGTGCATTACTGCTGAGAGGGCGGCTTAATTACTTTGCGTGACAAATCGCTCTATTTGCTTTATTCTGAAAAAGATAGCAGGAGACCAGAATGGCCGTGACGCTTGAACTCTCGGCGGAAAGCGAAGCCGCACTGAAAGCGCAGGCCCAGGCGCGCGGGCTCACGCTTGAAGAATGGTTGCTGGAGCTGGCCGGCGAGCACACGCCGCAGGCATCGATCGCACACCTGCAGCGGACCAATCCGAAGGAGTGGGCCCGCAAGTTCGATGAATGGGTAAACAGCCACGATCCCAATCTGCCGGTTCTCTCCGACGAGGCTATGAGCCGCGAGAGCATCTATCCGGACCACGTTTGACACAATGCTCGTTGATACGAGCATCCTGCTCCGCACCCTACAGCTTCATCACCCGCAGCTTCCCATCATCCGCAACGCCATCAAATCCCTCACGGCGCAGGGCCACGATCCGCAACGCCATGAATCCGACGCCCCATCAAGGCGAATCGGCAGACTGAGCGGGCAGGGAAGTAGTCCATCGCGAGTGCCGCCCCCGACAGATTAGCCATTATTCCCGGGAAGTCCGTTCTGCAAACTGGCCGACCCCTGCGGGCGTGTAGTCGGCCCACTCCCCCGCACAGCGCCCGAATCTTCTATTCCAACGACCATCTGCCGAAAAAGGAAGATCCAGTCACCACCAACTTAAAAATATTTTTCCCGCCTTTTCCCTGTAAATCCAACGAATTACCATTCCACCCACTCCGCACCCTCTCTTCAGCTCCTCCCGGCGATGCTAAATCTCTAACCAGGCAACACCCGGCCAATCAGTAAGCATAGGAGCATCTCATGATTTCGGCAGAGCAGGTTTTGGAAAAGCACGCTTCGGAAAAGCAGATTTCGGAAAAACAACTCGCGGCCAATCGCCGTAACGCCCAACTCTCCCGCGGACCCGTGTCCGCCGCCGGCAGGCAGCGCAGCAGCCTGAACAACCTTCGTCACGGCCTCACTGGCCAGACCACCGTTCTCTCGGACGAAGACCGCGCCGCGCACGAGCGCCTCTGCGCCGGCATCGTCGCCTGCCTCCGCCCCGTCGGACTTCTCGAAGCCCAAATGGCGCAGTCCATCGCCGACGATCACTGGCGTCTCAATCGCGTATCCGCGATTGAAACCAATATGTTTGCGCTTGGCCACTACGAATCGCCCGCGCAGGAAGATGCGTCGGAAGACGACCCCGATATCCACGCCGCTCTGAACAGCGCCCGGGTTTTCCTCGCCGATGCCAAACAGTTCGCGCTCCTCAGCATCTACGAGCAGCGCATCCATCGCAATCTGCAGAAGAGTATGGCGGAACTCCGCGAGCTTCAGGCAACACGTCGCTCGATGCCTGCGCCGGATGCCGTTGCACAGAATGAAGCCGCAGACGCGACACGGCAGCCCAAACCGGCGAGTCCTTCAACAATCGTCCCGCCCGAAAATGGGTTCGTATTTGCGAATGACCGAAATCCGGCGGCAACCGCCCACGGACCGGACCGGAATCCCGCTCAATCGGCCGAAATCCTCGCCCCGGCGGCTACGGCCTCAGGTGTAGGAGTTCCTTATTGTTCGCCCGGCATATGAAAGGCCGCGCAGAACCAGTACCTGGCCCCCTGCAGGGATCACTTCAGGAGATGCGTCCGCGTTCTTTCAGTAGCTCCACGCCCAACGGAGTTACGCGAACGATGGAACGGCCATTTACGAATGACGTAATGACAAGTCGGCGATCGTTCGCATCTTCCCAAACCGGTAGCCTTGGGCATGAAGTGCGCCACGCATCCATCGTCTCCGGATAAGTGCGTTCCCTGCTCCCGACCCATTCGAGCAAATCGAGGATCAGACTTTCGACGGTATCGGTTGCAGGAGTCACTGTCCGCAGGGTACCCCAGCTGGACAAAATGATCCCAAAATGGGATCATTGAATTCTGCGGATTGTCAGCGAGAAGGCGCTTCGCGAGTTCGGCAGAAAACACAGCGAAGCGGTTGCCTCGCTGGCGGCGTGGAAGCGGGCTGTTCGTCAAGCCGTTTGGAGAACTCCGGCCGATGTGAAGGTCACTTTCCCGGACTCAGATCTTGTGGGAGAAAAGACCGTCTTCAATATTGCGCGGAACCGGTATCGGATGATCGCGTTCATAAGTTTCCGATACCGGTCGGTCTTTATCAAGGCGATCCTCTCGCACAAGGAATACGACAAGGGAGAATGGAAAAAATGAATACTCTCGTGCCAATCGCCGCGGATGCCGGCGGACTAAATCCCGCGCGCTACGGCCGTCTGCTGGCGAAAGTGGCTCCCAAGGCGATCGAGACCGAACGCGAAAACACGGCCGCGTTGACGATCGTGGAAGAGCTGATGGCAAAAGGCGATGACGGCCGGACGCGTGAAGAAGACGTCCTGTTAGGGCTCTTAATCGATTTGATCGGCAATTACGAGCACCGGGCGCATGAGCCGTTTCCGGAAGGGAGCCCGGTCGACGTCCTCAGGATGTTGATGGAATCGCACAAACTCCGCCGGGCGGATCTGGAGCCGATTTTCGGGACCCGCGCCCGAATCTCGGAGGTTCTTTCCGGCGCCCGGGGGATCAGTAAGGTACAAGCGAAAAAGCTGGGCGAGCGGTTCGGTGTTTCGGCTGCCGCCTTTCTCTCGTAGAATCTGCCCCAGTGATAGAATAAATATTCATGTCGGTGAATAAATAATCATGTCGGCCTCGGTCGGAGTTGTCGGTTTCAGCGGTTACAGCGGAGCGGAAGCGGTCCGCATACTCTCCGCGCATCCGCAGTGCGAACCTGTGCTGCTGGAGCATCGCACTGATTCCGGTGACACCGCCAAGCTGCTGCGTAAGTCGACCATCCGCCGCGCTCCGGCGACCGCCGAATCCGTTGCAAAAGAAGGCCTCAAGGCTGTTTTGCTCGCCACCCCGCCCGAAGTTTCCATGGATCTCGCGCCCAAATTTCTGGATGCCGGCGCCGCGGTCATCGACCTCAGCGGCGCGTTCCGCCTGCGCACCGCCGAACGCTACAAACAGTGGTACAAGGAAGAGCACACCGCGCCCGAATTACTCGCGACCGCCGCCTATGGACTGCCGGAATATTACCGGGAATGTATTCGTGCGGCGCGCATGATTTCGAACCCAGGCTGCTATCCCACGGCGGCCAATCTTGCAATCCGGCCGCTCGTTGCCGCGGGCGCAATCGACCGCGCCGCGGGCATCGTCTGCGATGCCAAGAGCGGCGTCAGCGGCGCCGGCCGCAAGCCAACTCTCAAGACCAGCTTCTGCGAAGTTACGGAAAACTTTTCGGCATACTCGATACTCAGGCATCGGCACGTGGCGGAAGTGTTGCTGACCAGCGGCCTCGAAGAACGCGAGTTCAGCTTTACCGCGCAGCTCATACCTATCGAACGCGGCATTCTCGAAGCCATCTATTTCCGGATGGCCACGCCCATGACCGCCGCCGAAATCATCGCCATCTACGAAAAGCAGTACGCCAACGAGCCGTTTATCCGCCTCTATGAACCGGGCTCCGTCCCTGATCTGCACGCGGTGGCGCACACGAACTTCTGCGACATCGGCGTGATCGCCGATCCGTCAACCGGACGCTGCGTGGTGATCAGCGCAATCGATAACCTCGTCAAAGGCGCTGCCGGACAGGCGATTCAGAATCTCAATTTGGTGCTGGGCTTCGAGGAAACTTCAGGTCTACTGTGAAGGCCCTGATCAAAATCGGCGGCAGTCTCCTCGACGACCCTGCCTCGCGCAACGATATTGCCCGGCAGATCGCGCAAGTTGCGGCGTCCGGTGTAACGGTAACGGTCGTCCATGGCGGCGGCAAACAGATGACCCGTTTCCTCGAAGAGCGCGGTATTCAGAGCCGCTTCGTGCGCGGGCTGCGCGTTACGACGGATGAAACGATTGATGCGGTGCTGAAGGTTCTCGCCGGGACCGTGAACACGCAGTTGACTGCGGCTCTTTGCGCCGCGGGTGTAAAGGCGGTCGGGTTGACCGGCATTGATGCCGGCCTTGCGATGGCCGACCAGCTCGATCCGGAGCTGGGATTTGTCGGACGTGTCATCGCCTCCGATCCCACCGTGCTGGACGCTTTGACCGATGCGGGAATGACGCCGGTCGTCGCTTGTGTGGCGGGCAGCGTTCATGGTCAGGTCTTCAACGTGAACGGCGACTCTATGGCGGTCGCGGTCGCGTCGCGCTGGGGCGTGGACCGGCTGCTGTTCCTGACGGATGTACCCGGCGTGCTCGATGCAAAGAAAGAAATCATCCCGGTTCTGACCGCGGAGGATTGCGCCAAACTGATCGCGACCGGCGTGGCCACCGGAGGAATGCAGGCCAAATTGAACGCCGCGACCGATGCGGTGGCAAACGGCGTGCATGAAGTCTGTATCGTGAAAGGCTCTGACGCCGATATCGTGAAACGTGTGTTCGAGGGCAAAGCAACCGGCACCAGTATCGTCGGCCCGCACCACGACCCGCTGTTTCCGATCATGACTGCGATCATGCCGTAATGGAAAGAAGAGCATAGCCAGTTAAGTAATGATCAGCGCACTCACACCCGACCAGGTCGAGAATCAAACGGCGTCCAGTCGCGGCATCGAAGTCCGCAAAGCGTCGATGCAGGACATCCCTGCCCTTCTCGATCTGATTAACGGCTACGCGGCCAAAGGCATCATGCTGCCGCGGACCGAGTTCGAAATGTCCGAAAACATGCGCGACTTCATGGTCGCTTATGCGGGCAATCAGCTTGTGGGCTGCGGCGCGCTCCACTTTTATTCGCCGACCGTGGGCGAGGTGCGATCGCTCGCCGTCGCGGAAAGCCACAAGACACATGGAATCGGACGGATGGTTGTCGATTCCCTCGTATATGAGGCCAAGCTCTACGGACTCGACGCGGTTTTCGCATTCACCTATGTCCCGAGGTTCTTCGGCAAAGTCGGCTTCCATGAAGTGGAGCGCGGTGAATTACCGTTGAAAGCCTGGAAGGACTGTCTGCGCTGCCCCAAATTCGAGTGCTGCGATGAGATCGCCGTACTGCGTGTGCTGCGGCAGCAAAGATGGCAGCAGCGCCAACAGGAAATGGCGCCGGTGATCGGCGTGGATAATGGGCTGGTAGTTCTGCTCCCCACTGTCCGCCGGTAATGGCCAATTTCGCGCTCGCCATTCGCGCGCTTCGGGCGCGCAACTATCGTTTGTTTTTCAGCGGCCAGATCATTTCGCTGATCGGCACCTGGATGACGCGCATCGCCACGAGCTGGCTGGTCTACCGCCTCACCGATTCCGCGATTCTGCTCGGCGTTGTCGGTTTCGCAAGCCAGATTCCAAGTTTCCTGCTGGGCCCTATCGCAGGAGTCTGGGTCGATCGCTGGGACCGGCACCGCACGCTCGTCGCCACGCAGTCGCTGTCGATGATCCAGTCTTTTTCGCTGGCGGCACTCGTACTTACCGGCACGGCGAAGATCTGGGAGATCATCGTGCTGGCCTTGTTCCAGGGCGTGATCAATGCTTTTGACATGCCTGCGCGGCAATCGTTCGTGATCCAGATGGTCGACCGCCGCGAGGATCTGGGCAATGCGATTGCGCTCAACGGCTCGATGGTCAATTCGGCCGGTCTGGTCGGACCCGCCATTGCCGGCGTCGTCATCGCGGCAGTCGGCGAAGGCTACTGCTTCCTGATCGACGGCATCAGCTATATCGCGGTAATCATCTCTCTGTTGGCGATGCGCATCACAGTGCCGCAGGCGCGCCGGCCGCGCCGCGAGGTCATGCACGAACTGACGGAAGGGTGGCAGTACGTGAGAGGCTCCCTGCCGATTCGGTCCATTCTGCTGAATCTCGGCGTGGTAAGTATGTTCGGCTTCACCTACTCGGTACTGATGCCGATCTTCGCGGCAAAAGTTCTGCATCGCGGGCCGAATACGCTGGGCTTCCTGATGTCGTCTGTTGGCGTCGGAGCGCTCGTTGGTACGGTGTTGCTTACAATGCGGAAAAGTATTGTCGGGCTGGGGCGGCGAATTGTCGTGGCGACGGCCATAACCGGCGCTGCGCTGATCGCGTTCGGTTGGTCGCACCTGCTCTGGCTGTCGGTTCTGATTCTGCCGCTGGTGGGTTTCGGCCTGATGCAGCAGATGGCCCCGAGCAACACGATCCTGCAGACAATCGTGGACGACGAAAAACGGGGCCGCGTGATGTCTTTTTATTCGATGGCGTTTCTCGGCATGGTGCCGTTCGGCAGTCTGCTGGCCGGTTATCTCGCCGAGCGGATCGGCGCGCCCATGACCATGACCGTCAACGGCGTGATCTGTCTGCTGGGAAGTCTCTGGTTCGCGCGAAGGCTTCCCGCAATCCGGGAAGTGATCCGGCCCATCTATGTGCAGATGGGAATTCTGCCGGAAGATCTCGTCCGCACCGACGTTACAGTGTGATGACGTGCGGCGGCGGCGGATACGTATAGAGATCATCCACCAGCGCGGCTCGATTCTTCAGGACGGCTTTCTGGTTGATGGAACCTTTGTCCGTAATCTCATGCGCGTCCGCGGATGGCGGTTCCGTCAGAATGATCGCGCGCATAATGCGGTTGGAACTGCCCGTGCTTTCGCGCCCGAGGTCCTCCAGCACCTCGCGGAATTTATTTGTGAGATCGATTCCGCAGCAGGCTTCCAGGTCCGGAATGATGAGAACCGAGACGTCCTCTTTGTCGTGACCCGCCACGACGATGTCCTTAACGAAAGGCGCGGCTCTATGAATGAATCGCGCGCGCAGCGGCCCCACGCTGACGAACGTGCCCGAGGAAAGTTTGAAATCCTCGGCGAGGCGGCCATCGAAAATAAAGCCGAGCTCGGGCTTGTCTTCATCGACGAAACGCAGGGCGTCTCCCAGTTTGTAGAAACCTTCTTCATCGAAGGCTTCACGTGTGAGTTCGTCCTGATGCCAGTAACCGGGAGTGACATTCGGGCCGCGGACGCGAGCTTCCAGCTTGCCACCGTTCGGCACGAGTTTCAGATCCAGACCCGGCGCCGGAACCCCGACCATCCCCGACCGCTCCACTTCCCTTCTTGAAGCGATTGCGAATGGCGCAGTCTCGGTGGCTCCGAGTCCGGTCAGCATCAAAACACGCTCGCCGGTTGTTTCAATCGAAAGGGCATCCAGTTCGTCCCAGACCGGCTGCGAGAGGCTTGCGCCGGCGTAGAACATCAATTTCAACCGGCTGAAGAATGTTTCGCGCAGCTTCTTGTCGCTGCGCAGGTACGGCACCAGGCACTCGTAGCCGCGGGGCACATTAGGGAAGAAAGTCGTTCCGATTTCGCGCAGATTGCGCACGGATTCTTCAAACAGTCCCGCAACGGGTCGGCCATCGTCAATGTAGAGAGTGCCGCCGTTGTAGATGGTGAGACCAACATCGTGATTGCCGCCGAAGGTATGATTCCACGGTGTCCAGTCAACCATCACGGGAGGCTCGTCCGTCAGGAAGGCGAGACACGCTGCGATCTGCTCCTGATTGCTGCACCACATCCTTTGGGTATTGATGACGCCCTTCGGCATCCCGGTAGATCCCGACGTGAACAGAAACTTGACGATCGTGTCGCCGTCAACGTGCGGCAGCTTTCCGGACGACGTTGTGGCCGCAAGCTCACTGAACCGGGTCTCACCGCCAACCCGATCTCCCGTGACCACGATCTCCGCTCCCTCCGGCGCCGCGACGTCGATCGCACGTTGGAATTTCGCACCGTTCGACGCGAAGACCAGGCCGGGCCGAACCAGATCCATGATGTAGCGAAGCTTGGCGAAGTCCGACGAAACCAGCGAGTAGCCGGTCGAGATGGGCGCGAAGGGGACTCCCGAATACATGGCTCCGAGACACAGCAGCGCGTGTTCGAGGTCGTTACCGGAGAGAATCGCGATCGGCCGTTCCGGGGAGAGTCCGCGATTGACGAGAGCCTGCGCAATGTTGCGCGCCACTCCTCTGGCTTCCGCGAAGCTGAGCCGCCGCCATTCGCCGGAACCGTCCCGCTTGGCAAGCAGAGTGCGTTCCGGGGCGCGATCCGCCCAATATTCCAGACGATCGGTAAGGCGGACGGGATACTCGCCCAGCTTGTCGGTGGCCGAAACGTAGCGGATTCCTTCGGGCGTTTTTCGCACCCGCACTTCGTCAGGACCCATCCGGAGAGGTCGCACGCGTGTCGCTGTCATACCAGGTGATCCAAACCGGCAAACGTTTTGCCTTCGAGAGCGAGTCTCTTCAGAAGCGGCGCGGGCTCCCAATGGAATTCCAGAATCTTGTCGTAGATTTTTTTCAGTCCGACGGTGTCCGCGTACCACATGGGGCCACCGCGATAAGCCGGGAAGCCATAACCCGAAAAATAGATGGTGTCGATATCCGACGCGCGTGAAGCATAGCCTTCTTCGAGGATGCGCGCGCCCTCGTTGATCATGACGTAAACGCAACGCTCGATGACTTCCGGATCCGTAATCGTGCGGCGCTCAATGCCGGCCTCCTGCGCGGTACGTTCGATCAAAGCTTCCACTTCGGGATCGGGAGTTGCTTTGCGATTCTCGTCGTAGAGGTACCAGCCGCGTCCGGTCTTCTGCCCATAATGGCCCATCTCGAATAGCTTGCGCAGCATCAATGGCTGACGGGTCCCAGGCTTGATCAGGTGCGCGTACTCCTGCTGCACCCGCCAGTTCAGATCGATCCCGCCCATATCGTCGACGGCGAAAATACCCATCGCCATGCCGAAGTTGGTGAGCGCTCGATCCACCTGCGCGGGCGTTGCGCCCTCCTCAATTAGGAATTGTGCTTCACGCATGTAAGGGAACATCATGCGGTTGCCGACGAAGCCCATCGAATTGCCGACGAGAACTCCCACCTTGCGCAGCGTCTTCGCAAGAGCCATCGCAGTCGCGATTACCCGCTTTGAGGTCGCCTTCCCGCGGACGATCTCGACCAGCCGCATGACATGCGCGGGGCTGAAGAAGTGCGTACCGATGACCATCTCGGGACGCGAGGTCACTGCCGCGATCTCGTCGATGTCGAGCGTGGAAGTATTGGTGGCCAGAACGCAATCGGGCTTGGCAACCTTGTCGATTTCGCTAAAGAGCTGCTTCTTGATCGCCATGCTCTCGAACGCCGCTTCGATGATGATGTCCGCCTGCTCGAATCCGGAGTAATCGAGCTGCGGGTGGATTAGGGCCATCCGCTGATCCATAACTGCCTGCGGGAAACGGCCTTTGGCGACGGAGTTCTGGTAGTTTTTCCGTACCGTGGCGAGGCCGCGATCCAGCGCCTCCTGCGTCGTATCTTTGATCAGGACGGCGATACCTGCGTTCGCGAGAGCCATCGCGATGCCGCCGCCCATGGTTCCCGCGCCAATGATGGCGGCTTTCCGCAGCGGGTACGGCTCGACGTCCTTCGGCACATCGGGAATCTTCGAAACGGCGCGCTCCGCGATAAACGCGTGAATGAGCGCGGCCGCCTGCTCCGATGTCAGAGACTTGCCCGAAATCTCTCGCTCTTGCTTCAAGCCTTCCGCGAAGGGCAGCATTATCGCGCCTTCCAATGCTTCAAGTGCCATGAGCGGAGCGGTCTGATTGCGGCGGACCTTCGCTGCAAGCTGACGAGCGGCGGCGATCCCCGCGTCATCCGCCTGGACTGTCCGCTCGCTCGTTTTGGGGATCGGTCGAATGGCAGCGATTTCACGCGCAAATGCGACAGCTCCCGGCAGCAGATCGCCATCGATCAGACGATTCAAAAGCCCGAGCTCCAACGCCGCCGGAGCTTTGATGAGCTGGCCCGACACGATCAGCTCGGCGGCCTTCGCCATTCCCACGAGACGCGGCAACCGCTGCGTTCCACCCGCGCCGGGAACGATCCCGAGATTTGACTCCGGCAAACCAACCTGGGCATCCGGAACCGCAACACGATAGTGCGCAGCCATCGCGAGTTCCAACCCGCCGCCCAGCGCCGCGCCGTGAATTGCGATCACCACTGGCTTCGGCGAGTTCTCAATCTCGCTTAACAGGTTTGTCAGATCGGGTCCTCCACCCTTACCGGCGGCAATGGAGCGGGCGAATTCGTTGATGTCAGCGCCCGCGACGAAAGTGCGGCCGCCGCCGACGATGACGATTGCATCGACCGCGGGATCGGCAACAGCTTCTTTGAGAGACGATTCCAGACCTTCCGGAACGCCGGGGCTCAAAGCATTAACCGGAGGATTATCGATTGTGATGACGGCAACCGGGCCGCTATGGGTAAGGGTGACGAGTTCGCTCATTTATTCTTTTGCAGGCTGTTATTGATCTCTTCGCGTGACGGTAGTTCGCTCGAATCTTTGAACTTCGCAAGGCGGCGATAAATCTCGGCATTCGCGAGAAATCCGGAGGGCAGGCCGGCGGCCTCAAAACCGGCCGCGATCTCCTCCATCTCACCAGCCCATCGCCAGGCCTTTCGAGCGCGCTGCACGATATGTTCGGATTGCTCGGCGACGCCCGGCATGGACCTCCGCCATTCCTTCATTAATGTCTCATCGACGCCTTCATGGCTTGCCAGGGCACGGACGACGCCGAGTAAAGCGGTTTCGCCCTTGCTCCAGGCAGCGAAGCAGACTTTGAGGGCGGATGCCGCCCCGATCGGCCCGTCCATCACAAGAGCTTCGGTCTGGCTCCCGGCGAACAACGCCGCGATGGCATCAGCATCGGCACCGCACAGATAGAGGCGCGTGACTCGATTCGGCGTCGGTGGCAGTCCGATAATCCCGCCGTCGACAAAACGCGCGCCGCTCTTCTCCATGACGCACCCGATCTCGCGCGAGTGCGCCGGAGAAATGGCGTTCGCGTCGATATAGATTCCGCGAAAGTTCCCTGCAGCAACCTGTTGCGCAACATCCAAAGCGCTGCTCGGCACACAAATCGAAAGAACCGCATCGGCCGCTGCCAGTGCGTAATCGAGATGACCAAGATCCTCAAGACCCGCGGCCTCCGAGCGTTTCCAGCTTGCAGCGCTGCGGTTTTCCGAGGCCCAAACGACGCGCACGCCTTGTTGCACGAGGCATTCTCCGACTGCCGCGCCCATTTCGCCCGGATGTAATAACGCGATGGTCATGAACGGCGCCAAGCCGGATCAGCGCGGAAGGCTGATCCGTTCCTCAGAGGATTTTTGCGCTACTTACCAACCAGGTGCGCATCGCTCTTTTCATTTTCGGAGCAGATGAACTCAATCAAATCGGTATTGAGCATGATCTGCTGGTGAACCGACACCGTATACGGCTTGGTGTACGCCGAGGGATCGTCGATCGTCACTTCGATGTCGAGTTTCCCGTAAGTGGGCCGGCGAAATTTCTCGATCATTTTCCCAGCATTCGTCAGCGGGCTGCCGTTGATATCCAGCCACACATCATCGCGGAAGCCCGTTGTCTCGACCACCAGCGTGTCGCCTTCCCAATGTCCGACCGAATAGCCGTACCACCAGGGCTGGGCGTCTTTGGGAGGCAGCGGACGCCCGTCTGTGAATATCTGACGCAGACCCGAGTTCGCTTCATAGATGATCACGGTAACCCCCGGGGTCTGGATGATTTTTCTCGGCTGCGGATGCTCGTGCAGTTGCATCAGGCCCATCGGCAGACAATGCGCATCGGGGTTGTCCTTGCTGTTTTCCGACATGCGTTTCTTCAGCAGATCCGCCGCCCATGGCTTTAACGGCAGCTTGCCGCCGGGAAATCCGGCGCCGATATTGAAAAATGTCGCCGCGGGAGGACCGCTCTGAGCAGCCGCGGGTGGGGGCGGTGGCGGTGGTGCGCCCTGCGGCGGAGCTTCCGGCGCGGGGAAACCGCGTGGCCGACGGCCAATATTTCCACGGCGATTTTCCCAAACTCCGGAGAGATCGACATGACCATCGGCCGTACGCGGCGCCGGACCGTCCAGGTTAGGCTTACCGTCGGTAGTTTTGGGAACACCGGACGTAGGGTAATCCGGCCACTGCGCCGAAAGCGCAATCGGAAAAACAGTTAAGGCGAATAAGAGGGCGACTCGGTTCATCTCCAGGTATCCTATCGTATCGGCGCTGCAACCGGATCGGAGCTCTTACTTACCGTCAATGGACAGCGCAAGAAGAACATTCCCCGGCATTCCAATCATCACGTTATACCCGGAATTCACGAACAGCATCCCGTCCGCGATCGCGGGGCCCGAGACATTCAGCGATCCGCCATGGGCCTTCACGCCATTGACGGTGTCGAAGTCGCGAACTGTGTCGAGATCCCAGATCAACGAGCCATCTTTGGTCGAGTGTGCGCGCAGATGTCCGTCCATCGAGCCCGAAAACACTACGCCGGGAATCAGTGTCGCGGCGGCCAATTGCGCGGGGCTGCAACCACGCTTGCCTTTGCAGGCAGGCTCGGCGGGCGGCACGTACCAGGCTTGCTCTCCGTTCGCGATTTTGAGCGCAAACAATCCGCCGCCCGGGCCCGGAATGATGTCGGATATGGGAGCGTAAAGCTGGGTATCGTCAGCGGCGATACCCCACTGAATGCCGCCGATCCCGCCGCCCTTGCTGATCGTTTTCTGCCAGATAATGTCACCGCGGCGATCGGGATCGAGCGCGAAAACCACACCCGATTTCTGCCCGACGAGCAGCATATCCTTGCCGGCTACGGTTTTGAGAATGGGAGAAGATGCGATGTCCACGTCACGGTCCGGATTCGCCGGGCAGCTCGGTTTACCCGGACGGCCGCAGCTTGCGTTCCACGCGTCTTCTGTCAGTTGCTTCGACCATTTCATAGAGCCGGATTCGAGATCGAACGCGAGAATGGCATCGGAAGTCGAAGTCGGCGGGTCGGAGTAGTTGTTGCCGGTCCCGGCATAGATCAGGTTTCGTTTCACATCGATGGTCGGCGAAGACCAGATCCCGACGCCGGACGGCCCATACATCTGCGTCCCCACTGAATTCACTTTTGTGCTCTTGGGCGGATCGGGAATGGTGTACGTCTTCCACGCTATTTTTCCCGTCGCGGCATCGAGCGCGTCCATACTGCCGCGGAACGTGCAGCAGGGATATTTCGGATCTCCCGCGGCTACCTCCTCGGAAGCCGAACGCACGCCGACATAGAGCCGTCCTTTGTAGAGCTTCGGCGTGCCTGTAATACCGGCCATCGGGTGCATATCGAGCCGTGTCTTCCAGAGCAGCTTTCCTGTAAGAGCATTTACCGCGTAAACATTGGTCTCGGAGTCGCCGAAGTAAGCCGCGTATTGCCCGCCGCCGATCGGCGCGACGTTGATCGCCGTTCGCATACGGGTGTCGGACTGGAACTTCCAGTATTGGCAGCCGGTGCGGGCATCCAGCGAATAGACCGCGCCTGTGGCGCTCCCGAAAAAGAGCCGGCCTCCGACCACGGTCGGCTGGGCCTCGACCGTCACCTCGTAGGGAATTCCAAACGCCCACTTCACTTTCAATTTCGGAACATCTTCGGCGCGCAGCCCGGCCGCGGCCGTGGGCTGCAGACGCGTGTTAACCAGATCGACGCCCCAGCCGTTCCAGCCCTTCAAATTGCTCAGGCGGCGCGCATTGGCGGGACAGGAATTTTCGCGTACCGGCTGATCCGATGCAGCAGTTCTCGGAGACAGGAAATCCGCCACCGCGCGTCGCCCCGCCGATGTGAGCAGCGCCCCCTGCGATCTCATCGCGCCCGCTTCCAGCGCCACAACGATCGATTCATTGGGACGTTGCCGCAGAATTTCCTGCGATGGAGCGCGGCTGTCGCCGCCAGGCCCGTGACACATGGCGCAGTTCGACGCAAAGACGGCCTTTCCATCGGGCGCGGCCGGTGCGGTTTGCGCTAGTGTCGAAACCGCGAGGCAACAGAAAATTCCAGTAAGCCGAAACATGGTCCTCATTCTAACGAAAGGGGAACGGCCCAGTCTGTCCTCAGCCAATGCGATCGCGAATGGCGATGCGAACCAGGTCACCCAACGATTCGACATTGAGCTTTGCCAGCAGACTGGCGTGGTGGCTCTCGGCCGTGCGAACGCTCATCCCGAGTTCCGCGGCGAGTTCTTTATTGGTTTTGCCGCGCGCGAGAAGGCGCAGCACGTCCACTTCGCGTGGAGTGAGGAGAAACGGCGCCGGGATGTACTCTGGCGCCTTCACGACCAGGCGCGAAGTGCTGGAAGAAGCAAAGAATGGTTCTCCCGACAGAACCCGCTCCACAGCCCGCACCAGCATCAGTGGAGCTTCATTCTTGGCAAGGTACGCGCTGACGCCCGCTTTGCGCAGTTGGCGCAGGATGGGCGCCGCGGCATACACCGTCAGGATGATGATCCGGATTCCCGGAGCCGCTTCCATCAACCGCTCCGCCACGTCGAGCCCGCCGATATCCGGCATGGAGAGGTCAAGGATCGCTACATCCGGCTTCAGCGACGTTCCCAGGTCGATGGCATCCTTTCCCGTGGATGCCTCCGCGGCCACATGCCACTCCGGATGACTTCGCGAAAGGATGCTGAAGAGGCCTTTGCGTACTAACTCGTGATCGTCGGCGATGAGAATGTTGACCGTGTCCATGGGTTTACAGGGGAAGCCGGATGCCGGCGGTAATGCGGGACGGCTCTTCGGCAAAATCGAATTCGCCGCCGAGAGCGCGTGTAATGCTTCGGAAAAGAGACCAACCGCTGAGCAGGACGGCGCGCGCCGGCGACTCGGCGGGAATCATTTCCAGATCAAGCTCAATTTTCGATTCGCGCCTGGCGAGCCGAATGAAGAGATCCGGCTTCGAACGGCTGCCGATTCCCCCCGCCACCCAGGATTGAACCGCGGCGAAAACGAGTACTCGGGCCTCGGGTACGATTGTCCGCGGGCTTTGATCGAGATCGACCGTGATCGTCAGTCCGGTTTCTTCCCGTACGCAGGCGGCAAATTGCTCGATGGATTCCTGAAGAGTGGTCTCCGACAAAAAAGGCGGCGCCAGCATGTAGCTGATGACCCGAATATCGCGGCAACAGCGGTCAACCATATCCACAGCCAAACGCGCGTGGTTCTCCATCGGCCCGTCGCGGGCCTTGGCCTCCAGTTCGCTGATATTGAACGAGAGAGCAACCAGATCCTGCGAAATCGTGTCGTGCAGGAACCGGGAAATATCCCTCAATTCCCTGGTACGGTTGTTTAAGACCTCGCCTGAAGGGCTGTCCGTAATGGTGCAGACGAAGTACTGAACTACCCCCGAAGAGGCGCGAATCACGGAGCAGGAACACTTCAGAGACAGGCGCGAGTCATCGCCATTTCGCCAATAAGCTGCGATTTTTCGAGAGGGTATTCCCGCCGATATTCTACGGAATTCAAACTTCCATTTCTCCACATCGTCCGGAAACAATAAGCTCCCGTAGAACGAGCGTCCAACAGTCTGGTTTGCTGATATGCCAGTTAATGCGGCAGCCGCCGGGTTCCAACAGACAATTGTCCCTTCGGAATCAACGACACAGACCGCCGCATCCATCGTATCGATGATGGCCTCCGACAGATCAGTTCCTCCCGACGATGCCGGCACAGGTGAAGCGCGCATCTTAATATCGGGTACTATATCCTATTTCCCAATACAAAATGTTGTGAAAATGTGATTGAGGATATCGTCTGCCGTGGTAGCCCCGGTGATACTATCGATGGGATTTAAGGCACAATACAGATCCAGAATCAGCAATTCGTGCGGAATCCCCGATTTTGCGGCTGTTTCGGCCTTTTCGAGCATAACGAGCGCTTCGTTCAGCAGGTTCTCCTGACGAACGCTGGTGATGAACCCGCCCTGCATCTCCAGGTCACCGCGAGGCGCAAGGCAATCGAGAATGGCGTTTCGGAGATCCTCAATTCCCTGCCCGGTCAGCGCCGAAACGTTGTATTGGCGACCGCCCGCATGCCCAACGCCGCCCTGAAAATCGGACAGGTCGCACTTATTCGCGACGACCAGGAACCTGCCCTGTTCGCGCGCCCGGGCGAGCAGCCTCTCAATCTCTTCGGAGCGCGGCGTGGCGCCATCAATCACGACGATCGTGAGGTCCGCGTCGGACATGACTTCAAAAGTTCGCTCGATGCCGAGTCGCTCAATGAGTTCGGGGGTGTCGCGAATGCCCGCTGTATCCAACACACGCAACGGAATTCCCGATAGTTCGGTCATTTCGGAGATCACGTCGCGGGTCGTACCGGGAATCGCCGTGACAATGGCCCGATCCTGCTCCAGAAGACGGTTGAACAGGCTGCTCTTGCCCGCGTTCGGCGGTCCGACAATAGCCAATGAAAATCCGGAGCGAACCAGATTGCCGTAGCGGAAACTGCGGGCGAGCGCTTTCGTTTGTTGAATAATCGGGTCCAGCCGCCGCAGGATCTCCGAGGCCGGAGCGACGCTCACATCGTCTTCGGCGAAGTCGATGCCGGCCTCCAGCAGCGCGATCAATTCCAGCAACTGCGCTTTAATCGGCGCCAGACGGCGGGATACGGACCCCTGCGTCTGTTGCGCCGCAACCCGAGCCTGATAAAGCGTGGTGGCATCAATGAGGTCGCGTACCGCTTCGGCCTGGGGCAGGTCGATACGGCCATTCAGGAAGGCCCGCAGTGTAAACTCACCGGGCTCGGCCGGACGCGCGCCCGCGCGCACGGCGCGATCGAGACAATGCCTCAGGATGACGGGTGCTCCGTGGCACGAGATTTCTATCACGTCCTCGGCGGTGTAGGATCGTGGCGCGGCGAAATGGGTGACGATCACCTCGTCAACGACGCGCCCTTCGTCGTCCAGCAGCTCGCCTGGTGTTACGCGGCGCGGATTGAGTTGGCTCCTGAAAGCGATGATTGCGTTCGCAATCGCAACGGCTTTCGCACCGGACAAACGGACGATTCCGATGCCGCCGCGACCGGGCGGAGTGGAAATTGCCGCGATGGTGTCTTCTGGTTTCAAAAACCGAGTTTCAGGAAAAAAGGCTGAAGAAGCGCCCCGGCGCTGTGTCTCTAGCGAGGACGCGGAGGACGGCGATCACCGCCTCTGTTGCCGCCGGGGCGGCGGTCCCCACTGTTTCCACCGGGACGCCGGTCACCGCCCCGGTTTCCGGAAGAAGGTCTCCGATCATCTCGCCTGTAGCGCTCCATGGGAGGAGGCGGAACATCGGGCAAGGAAGGCATGCCCGCCGGATAAATCACCACATGCCGGAAGGGCCCTGTGCCTGCGCTCTCGCTGCGAAGTTCCCGTTCGTTGCGCAGCGCGATGTGCAGCACGCGGCGCTCGCGGCTGTTCATCGGATTGAATCGGAAAGGCGTGCCGGTGTGCTTGACCTTTTCAGCGGCCGCTGTGGCGCTGATCCGTAATTCTTCGATACGCAGCGCGCGGTAATCGTTCGCATCGAAGGAAATGCGCGAATGATCGTCCGAGTGGAGACGCAGGACCTCCTGCGTGACCAGTTCGAGAGCGAGGAGAAGCTCCGCGCGATTGGCGAGAAGCAGATCTACGTCCCGGCCAGTGAACTTGACGACGATGTCGGGATTTTCGAACTCCGGATGACTCTGATCGCCTGCTTCCACGGCGAAGTCCAGGTCGAACCCGCCATCGGCGATGATCAGACGGAGAAACTGCTCGATCCGGGGACCAGTTTCATGAACCGAATACTTGGGATTCAAGCCCGCTTCCTGCCGTCCTTTGCAATAACTTTCTTTGCTACCTTTGCCACGTCCCGTACTTCTACGGGTCCCGCGGTCTTGTTGAAAAACCACTGCTGGGCAAGCCCAACGACATTGCCAGTGAGCCAGTATAACACCAGTCCGCTCGATGCCGTCCAGAAGAAGAAAAGATACATCAAAGGCATAAACTGCATCATTTTCTGTTGGGTGGGATCGCCCGCCGTGGGCGGCGGTGTCATGCGCTGCAGCGCGTAACTGGTCACGACCATAATGAGCGGCAGGAAGTGGATCTCGAAATGTTCGTGCTGAGAAAGATCAGCTATCCAAAGCCAGCTTGCATGCCGGAGTTCGATCGAAACCGCGAGGACGCGATAGAAGGCATAGAGAAACGGCATCTGAATCAGCAGCGGAATGCAGCCGCCCACCGGATTCACGCCATGCTCCTTATAGAGAGCCATCATTTCCTGTTGCTTCTGAGAAGAGCGCGGATCGCTCATTCCGATGCCCTTGTACTTATCGTTGATTTTCTTCATCTCCGGCTGCAGAACCTGCATCTTACGGGATGACTTCAGGCTCGTCAGCTTCAACGGAAACATGGCCATATTGATTACGACGGTAATCAGAACGATGGCCCAGCCGTAGTTGTGAACGAACTTGTCATTGATGAAATGAAGAACAATAAACAAGGGCTTGGCGATAATTCCGAACCAGCCCCATTCCACAATTCCATCGAGCCTCGGGTTCACCAGATGGAGTGTCGAGATATCTTTGGGCCCCAGATAAATGCCGAACTGATTGCGCGAAGCGCCGCCGACCGCCACACCCGGGTATGCATCTTCGGAGTTATTGACTGGTGAAGCTACGGTGTCCTGGAAAGTTGTGGTCTCCAGCGTGGTGTTCTGCGGAGGCAGAAAGGCGGCGGCGAAATACTGATCGTCGATCCCGGCGAAGGCATACATTCCGTCGGCATTGACGGGACCGTTCTTGGCGGTCTTGGCGGCTTCGCGCAGGAGTTTATTCTTTTCCAGATCATAGTGAATCGTGGCTTGCTGTCCCGCGGCACTTTGGACAGCCATGTCGCCAAACCCGCCGCGCCACTCCACCAGATGCGGGATTCCGGTTTCGCCCTGCGTGACTTCATCCGAATACTGCACCATGTAGCCGTCGCGCTGCAGGGCAAATGTCTTGACGGCGTGGGTGCGGCCATCGGAATACTCGAAGGAAATGGTCTCCGGCCCCGGATGAGCGACCCACAGGCCTTTGTTCAAATCCGAAGTGGGCTGCTTGTCCCGAAACATAAACGAGAACGGATAGCCGACCTTTTCGTCGCCTTTTTGATTCACCAGTTCGAGGGGCTTGCCGACGCTGTCCGTGAACTTTTTCAGGGTCCAGCTTTTGACGGTCGCGCCACGATTGGTAAACACAACGTGGTAGAGATTGGTATCGAGCGTATAATCCTGCGCGCTCACGGCCATGACCGCGCCTTCCGCAGGCGGGATATTTTCAGGCGCAGGCGGATTGGACAAGCTCATCGGCGTTCCGCTCGCCGTGGACGCGGCCGCCTTCTCGGCAGCGCCTGGCTTTGCCGCGGCGGGAGTCTGCTTCCGGGTCACGGGCGGTTGAGGCGAAATCCCCAGCTTCCGGTAAGCCCAGGGAGTCACCACGAGAATCAGGCCCATCAGTACGAAGGCGATGACCATCCGCACTTCGTTGGACATCTCTTTCGGACTGTTTTTGGGAGGCGTTGGAGAACTCATTTCGACTCCAGCGCAGCGGTCTGTGCACTGCGGGCGGGCGGCGCGCTGCAACGCGGCGGCACCGGATCCATGCCGCCTTCGTGAAAAGGATGACAACGGCCGAGACGCTTCAACCCCAGCCACACGCCTCGCACTGCCCCGTGTACCTCAATTGCTTCACTCATGTATTGGGAGCAGGACGGATAGAACCGGCAGGCGGACGGCAGCAGTGGCGAGATCAGGCGTTTGTACCCGGCGAGGAGCAGGATGAGAATTTTCCGCACTGTATAAAAAGACGACGAACCTCGCCCCGAAGTTCTGTAAACAGGCACTCCTGAGCTTTTCGCCGTGGATTGAATACGATTGACCACTCGGGACTCAATGACGCCAATTCGAGCCGGACGGCTTCCCGCATGCGGCGCCTGATGCGATTGCGGATGACGGCTTTGCCGAGTCCTTTGGGCGTCGTGAACCCGACGCGTGGACCCGTCGGGGGAGACTCGGGCTTTTCGGGCGCAGACAGACTGAAAGCGGCAAAAAACGGACAGGTATAGCGCGTCCCCCGGTCATAAACCCTTCGGAAATCGCTCGCTCGCAGCAGCCTGACACTTTTGGGAAAGCCTGATTTCGTCGCGTGCTCCGCTACCTCTCCGAGCTGACCGTCAGCTTTTTGCGACCGATGGCGCGGCGTCGCGAGAGGACGGCCTGGCCGTCAGCGGTCTTCATGCGGCTCCGAAATCCGTGCGTTTTGGCGCGACGACGGTTATTCGGTTGAAACGTTCTTTTGGGCATTTTGTTCCTGGGAAATATTGATTATACAACAGGTTGTGACTATTCTTCGGCTTCGATAGCATTCCTGATCGCCGCAGCCAGCTGCTCTTCCGTCATCTCGGTACTGATAAACAGCTCCTGCCGGGCGCCGTTCGCAAGAGCGATCGCCTTCCAGCCGTTTTGCGTCGGCACCGTAATGTGGATTTTGACCGTTCCCTTGGCATCGCGAACCGGCCGGATCACCCCGGGAATGATGGACCGGATTGCGTCGAGAGTAACCAGCCGATCAAGCACCGGCCGCAGGCTGTCGAGAATACTGTGCTCGATCTTCAGCTTGCCCTTACCGGTGCGGAGTCGGAACGGCATGGTTCGGATACGTCGCTCGTATACTACGATACGTGACGCATCGAATCACATTAATTCCGGGGGATGGCATCGGGCCGGAAGTTGCGGACGCTACCGCGCGCGCGGTCGAAGCAACAGGAGTGGCGGTCGAATGGGAGCGTGTGGAGGCTGGGGTGGCTGCGGAGAGAGCTACCGGCCAATACCTGCCGGAAACTGTCTTTGAATCTCTCGCAAGAACACATGTCGGATTGAAAGGTCCGGTGGGAACGCCGATCGCGAGCGGGCACTCCAGCGTCAATGTCGCGCTTCGAAAGCGACTGAATCTGTTTGTCAACTTTCGGCCCGTGCGCATGTTGCCCGGCCTGAAGACGCGCTTTTCCGATCTCGCGATCGACCTGGTGATTTTCCGCGAGAACACGGAAGACCTCTACGCCGGGATTGAGCACGAGGTTGCGTCCGGCGTGATGGAGAGCCTCAAAGTCATCACGAAAACGGCTTCCACTAATATCGCCAGGGCGGCGTTTGAATACGCCGTGCGGGAGGGCCGGAAAAAGGTCGAGGCGATCCACAAGGCCAACATCATGAAGATGACCGATGGCCTGTTTCTGCGTTGCTGCCGCGAGGTCGCGGCGGGATTTCCGGAGATTGAGTACGGCGAACTGATCGTGGATAACGCCTGCATGCAGTTGGTCATGCGGCCGGAGACGTTCGACGTGCTCGTGCTGCCGAATCTGTACGGTGACATCGTCTCCGACCTGACCGCGGGCCTGGTAGGCGGACTGGGGATTGTGCCGGGCGCGAACCTGGGCGAATCGTGCGCAGTATTTGAGGCGGTGCATGGTTCCGCACCCGATATCGCGGGAAAAGGACTTGCAAATCCGACCGCGCTGATGCAGTCCGCGCGCCTGATGCTGGCGCACCTGGGCGAGCGCGACGCGGCAATCCGGCTGCAAAGAGCGATCGAAGCCGTTTACCGCGAAGGACTGCACCTGACGCGGGATGTGGGCGGCGTCGCCGGCACGGATGAGTTCACGCGGGCCGTGATCGCGACGCTGTAAGCCTGCGGGCGGAACTACGGGAAAACCTTACGCGCGGTAGCCAGCGGCAGAAACAAGGTAAGGGGTGCGCCGGTGATCGAGCGGAACCCATAACGCTGGTAAAAGGCCACGGCCTGACTGTTCTTCGCATCGACCACGAGCATGAAAGCCGCCGCATCGGCCTGCAACGCTCTTGCCATGGCATCCGCCAGCATCGCAGCACCGAGGCCGCGACCCTGAAAATGCCGGTCAACGGCCAGCCGACCGATGCGCACGGCCGGCACAGCGGGATAGCGCGGCAGGCGTTTGGAGTCTTCCGCCGGAAGATCCGTAAACGGGATACTCGCGGCCGAAAGCGTATAGTAGGCCGCAACCCGGTCGGTGTCCCTTTCGATAGCTACAAAGCAATTTGCAACGTGCCTTCGGATGTCCTGGGTTACCTGCGTTCGAAAATACCGGTCCAGCGCATCCTCGCCGCACTCGAACGATATGCGCCCGCGCCCTTCATCCAGTGGCTCCAGCCGAAATGGCGACGAGGTCATCCGAGGCCGAGGAGTTGACGGCGCTGTCGGACTGCTTTTTTCAGCGCGTGACCCGGCTTGGGCGGGTTGAGGAGCAGAGCGGCTAACTGCCGCTGTCCCTCTACGGAAAGGCGTATGATCTCGTTTTCTTCAATGGCTCGGTTGGCTGCTTCCCGAGCGGCAGCCACGACAAAGTCGCTGACAGATCGCCCCTGAATTTCCGCGGCCCGCCGCACTACAGCAAGTGCCGCGGGCGCGATACGCGCTTCCAGACGTGCAGTGCGGTTCCGATCCGGGATATTCATCCTATGACTAATGTACGTAAATCAGCCGTACATTTCAAGGCGACGCAAGATGCCTCGCAACCGTCTCGGCATATTGTTGGGCGTGGTCTTCCAGTTCCCGGCACTCGGCGAAGGTCGCATCGGAAAATGATTTGTCCGGAGTCATCGCGTGGACATTGGAATCCGCGCTGAGCAGGAACGCCCGCACGGCGCCGGACAAGAGCGATGCGGCAGACCCCACATCGGCCGCGGTCAGCCCCTGCGTCATGCCGATAGCCTCAGCGCACAGTTCCAAGCCTCGGACGCCCGAACGCGCGGCATTCATGGGAACCTGGATGGCGCTGCGGACGGCTTCGCTGAAGTCCCGCCCCTCGCGTTTGCACTCCATGTACTCCTGGAATGCACGGACATCATCGTCCGCAAGTTGGGTCAAACGAGCGGACTCTTCACGGGCCGCATCAAGCAGCACAGCGAGGCGTTGACGGTCGCCAGCGAAATTCTTCCTCCGGACGGTGATATCGAGGACTTTGGCCAAAAGAGCAAGCGCAAGACTCGCCGATACGACCGCAATCGCGACGCCGGCCGGTAATGGGTCCGTTCCGCAAGCTCTCTCGCGAAACTCCGCCAGCGTCGTATTCCAGAGAGAGCCCTGCAGCAACAACTCCTTAGGAGAGGCCGACGATGCGACCCGTCTCGGTATCCAGATCGATTTCGTAATAGCCCGGCCGCGTGGATAAGCCCGGCATCGTGCTCATTGTGCCCAGCAGCGGATAGACGAATCCTGCCCCCACGCTGGCCCGAACGTCGCGCACCGGCACAGTGAATCCGCTCGGAGCACCCTTCAGATTGGGATCGTGGCTCAGGCTCAGATGGGTTTTCGCCATGCAGATCGGCAGTTTGTCAAAGCCCTGGCGGGTGTACAGCGCGATCTGCTTTTCCGCCTGCGGAGAATACTCGACTCCGCTGCCACCGTACATCTCCTTCACGATCGTTTCGATCTTGTCCTTGATGCTGATTTCGAGCGGATAGAGGAAGCGGAAGTGGCTCGGCTTTTTGCACGCGGCAATAACAGCCTTTCCCAGATCCACCGCACCCGCGCCGCCTTCGGCCCAGTGATTCGACCGGACGGCATCTTCCGCTCCCGCAGCTATGGCAAGACGGCGCACCAGGTCGACCTCGGCGTCTGTATCGTCCTTGAATCGATTCACCGCTACGACTACCGGGACGCCAAAGGATCGCGCATTGCCGATGAGCCGAATCAGATTGCTGCAGCCCTTCTCAAGAAGGTCCAGATTTTCCTGCAGGTATTCGGGCGCAAGTGGTTTACCCGCCACGACTTTGGGGCCGCCACCGTGCATCTTAAGCGCGCGAATCGTAGCCACCAGAACGACGCAGTCGGGAACCAGCCCGCTGTAGCGGCACTTGATGTTGAAGAACTTCTCCATCCCCATGTCCGCGCCGAATCCGGCTTCGGTCAGCACATAACCTTCGGGTCCGACCAGTTTGAGCGCGAGCTGATCGGCCACGATCGACGAATTGCCGTGCGCGATGTTGGCAAAAGGACCGGCATGAACGAACGCCGGAGTACCCTCAATAGTCTGCATCAGGTTGGGCATGAGGGTGTCCTTCATCAGGACCGTCAAAGCCCCGCCCGTTCCCAGGTCGTCGGCGGTGATGGGCTCACCCGCGCGATTGGAAGCGACCACCATGCGGCCCAGACGCTCCCGCATGTCTTTCAGGCTGATGGCAAGCGCAAGAATCGCCATGATTTCGCTGGCGACGGTAATGTCGAAGCCAGTGACCCTCGTGTGGCCTTTTTCTTCCGGACCCTGGCCGATCGTAATCTGGCGCACCATTCGATCGTTCGTATCGGTTACACGCCGCCAGGTAATGGTGTCGGGATCGATATCGAGCCTGGCAAAGCGGCTGCGCTCTTCCAGAGTCAGGTCATTTGGGTTCGTTTTTTCAATTCCCAGTTTGTGCAGGCGGCGCAACATTACCGGAGCGAAGCGGCGGCTGCCGCCCTTGCCCACGGGACAGAGGCGGTCGAACAACACCTGATCGTCCGGCGTAGTCGTTTCGTGCAGCACGCGGGTGTCGATCGCGGCGGCCAGCAGGTTGTTGGCTGCGGTGATGGCGTGAATATCCCCTGTCAGATGCAGGTTAAATTCTTCCATCGGAATGATTTGGCTGTAACCGCCGCCCGCCGCTCCACCCTTGATGCCGAACGTCGGCCCCTGGCTGGGCTGGCGAATGCAGGTGAAGACTTTCTTCCCGAGGTGCGCCCCTAACGCCTGGCTGAGTCCGACAGTGGTAGTGGTTTTGCCTTCTCCCAGCGGAGTCGGAGTGATGGCGGTGACCACGATGTATTTGCCGTTCTGCACATCCTTGAGCCGGTCGCGAATGGACAGATGCACCTTGGCTTTGGTCTTCCCGTAAAGCTCTAATTCATCGGGTAGGATACCGGCTTCGGATGCGATCTTGTCGATCGGAATCGGCGTGGCGGCCTGAGCGATTTCGATATCGCTGGGTACGGAGGCGAGGATGTTCTTCAGTTTGTGAGCCATTTTGAAATTTTGTGACGTTCAGACTTTCTGGTTCGCGGTATCGGGAACCGTCTCCGCAGCTTTGTCCATCGGCGCTTTGTCCGGCACTTTATCGATCTGAATCATCGTCGACGGTGCAGGGTTGGTGTCATGCCCCGGACGGCTGTCGCGTTCCAGAAACAGATTGACGAACGAGCTTGTTCCCTGCAACGACCGGTTTCGCGGCGGAATGTACGCCTTCAGCTCGTCAACACGGTTCGCGCTTTGAGCTGTTTCGTAGACCTTGACCCAGATGCACGGCTTGTCCGGCAGCACTTCGCACATGCCCATCAACGTGCCTCCGCAGGGGCCGTTACGCATGTTCTTCGGGCAGGTCATGGGGCAGACATATTCCATCTCGCCCAGGACACAGTTTCCGCAGGCTTTGCAGCCGAACAGCGGCGACTTAATCGCCAGTTCGAGTTTTTCCAGCGTGTGAGCCGCGGCAGGGCGTTCGTCCACCCACCGCATGACCGATGTCAGCACTCCCCGCAAGGCAGTGTGTTCGTGCTTGACCGGAAAGAGTTTTGCAGCCGTGTCGAGAACCGCCGCCAGACCGCGCTGCGGCTTCGGAGCGTGGGCCGGGGTTTCGTATAAATAGAATCCGCCTTTCGGGCCGTAGGAAATCTCTTCGGCGAATTCCTCCCACTGCGAGGCCGCCTCTTCGGAACGTTGAATGATCCACTGGATTCGCTCGGGGTTTTCGATACCGCCGATATATGCGCCAGCGTAGCCAAGCCCGCGAAGTATCGCTACCGTTCGGGCCGCGCGCTCCAGGCGCGCCGCCATCCCTTTGTCTTCGGCCTTCGCTTCGACCTGAATGCGTTCCAGCAGTTCCTTCGAAACCCAGCAGCCGGGAGGCTCACCTTTGGAAAACTTCTCCGCGGCCTTGGGAGGCAGGACATAGACATTCCCGAACACCGGCGTCTTAAGACCGCGTTCGCTGAGATAGCGCTTCAGTTCGCGGAATTTGCGCGAGTCATATCCGAGCTGCGTAATCGCGAAGTCCGCTCCGGCCGCAATTTTCTTTTCCAGCTTGAGGTATTGGTAGGCGCAGTCGGCTTCGGTGTATTTGAAAGGCGACACCGCAACCGAAGTGAAGAACGGCATGCCGGCCGCACGCAGTTCGCCGATCATCTCGACCAACTGCACCGAATCCATGGCGAACAGCGGCGGTGAGTTGGGATCGGCGCCCAACGGATAGTCGCCGGTAATCGCAAAGATGTTTTCGATGCCGAGTGAGTGGCAGGTTTCGAGCTGTTTCAGGATGTCCGAGCGGTCTTTATTGACACAGGTAATGTGAACGTTGGGAGTCAGCCCGCGGGCGCGAATGCCGGTGCCGATCCGAATAGGATCGTGGCCGGCCGAGCCTCCCGCATAACTGGTAACACCTGCGCCGACGACTCCTGGAATCCGCGCCAGATCCGATCCGGACTGGAATATCTTTGCCTCAGGAGACTTGGCGCTGGCTACCAGCTCTACCAGGTAGGAAAACCCTCCGCCGGCCAGTGCGTCTTTGATCGAATTGGAACTCATTGACCTAATTCCCTGCGTACAGTCTTTGTGCCCTCGACCATAGCTTTCAGTTTGGCGAATGCCACATCGCGCGGCAGGTGGAAGCAGCCGCAATCCGGCAGCACGGCCACGCGCTCCGCCGGCATCACGGTCAGCGCTCTCCGAATATGCTCGGCCACCATTTCCGGTGTCTCGATCTCGTCGTTCTTTACGTCAATAACGCCGACGCCGAGATCGAAGGGCGGCTTGAACTCGCGAAAGAGATCCAGATCTTCTCCGCCGCGGCGCGCAAATTCGAGCGTCAGTTGCTGGATATGCGCATCCAGAATTGCGGGGAAAAGATACCGGTAGCTGCCCTCCCAGGAGGGCTTGCCATAACGGTTGCCGTAACAGACGTGAAGCCCGATTCGGGTCTCCACTCCCTCCACCAGTGTATTCAGAGCTTTCACCCCCCAGCAGACATCTTCGGGAAAGCCGGAATAGTACGGCTCGTCGATCTGGATCAAATCCGCTCCCGCCTTCGCGAGAGCTTTCAGCTCCAGATTCATTACCTTCGCGATATCCATGGCCAGGGCTTCGTCCGTCGGATAGAACTGATTGCGCAGGCGCTTGGTCAGGCAATGGGGACCTGTAATGCAGATCTTCGTCGCCCGATCCGTAAAGGTACGCAGAAACTGAAAGTCCCGCACCAATCCGAGCGACGCTGTCGGGAGCTTGCTGTGAACGGAGCTGTCGTAAAAGTCGTAATAAAACTTCTTGGAAGAACGATCGATCTGCACTCCCGGAAGCCGTTCCAGGAAGTAATCGACGATGTTGTCGCGCCGCGGCTCGCCGTCGGTGATGATGTCGAGACCGGCAATCTCCTGATCTTTGATCGCGGCCTTGGCCGCGGCGTCGTAAATCTGTTCAAGATCGTGCAGGCTGATGCGGCGGGCAAAATAGTCGGTCTTGAGCCGCTCGAGCCAGCCCGTCATGGCGTAACTGCCGACCATCGATGTGGGAAGAATGGGAAGTTTCATCTGGCTTATTCGCGTGGCGTTGTGTAAAGAACTGATGTTTTCGATTCCCTGCGATAACGGTACGGCGCGAAATGCAGATCGTAACCGGTTCGTTCGGCAACGCCTTTGAGCAGGGCTCCGTTCACCCAGTTGACTATCGATCCATCCAGCTTTCCGGGACCGTGGAAACCAACGCGGTACTCATTGAGATCCGTTACAAATATATCCTGCACCTGTAAATAGCCGCGGGGGTGGAGAAGCGGAATGGTGTTCACGAAGCTCTCCAGCGCTCCCGAGCTGAGGTGAAACCGCAGGTCGCCGGGCACTCGCGCCAGGATGTCTTCCAGTCGCGGCACATCGAGACCGGTGGGAAGCATGAGGTCGGGCATCTCTTCGAGAGCCACGATCTTTTCTTCCAGGCGCACTGCCTTCCAGAATTCCTGCCAGAACGACATGCCGCAGGCTCGTTCGCCCGCGAAATCCGGTCCGATGGCAAGCAGCTTCTCGACCATGCCGCGAATGTTCTCCACCTGCACCTTGAACTTCTCGGCGATTTTGACCGCATCGCGCATCGGCAGGTACATACGCGCATGAACGTAGGAGAGCTTCCCGTCGCGGCGAAGAATCTCTTCGTCCGGCAGGTTGTCGTACATGTTGGTCGAGTGGATGTAGAGGATTTTGTGCCGCAGGAAGGAGAGAGTCTTGAGAGGATTCAGCGCGTCCAAAGCGAGGAAGCTGCAGAGGTGCAGATGTTCCTTCACGGCCGGACGGGACATATCCAGCGTCTCGAGCGAATAGTCGCCCATCAGCACGCGCAGCCGCGGATAGTAACTGGTTCCGCGCTGCTGATCGAGTTGGCGGAACTTCTCCACGAACATGCCGCATCGCGTGCCGCTGCCCACGCCGATCTCCAGGATGAAGATTTCCGCGGGAAGCTGTTTGCGCGTCTCCATGTCGCGCAGCAGGGTCCAGAAATCGGCGACACTGTCCATCACCGCTTCTTCCTGATTGCCGTCCGATTTTCCGCCGGGGAGAGCCTCCTGGTATCCCTTCCCGGTCATTTTTTCCCACTCGCCGAGCTGGCTCCAGTAAAGCTTGTTGAATTCCCAAGCCATGCTGTGGCGGAATGACTTGAAATCTTCGAGCGGTATCCGGTCCTGCGCGGACTTTTCCGGATCGCTTGCGGCGCCGATCGCCCGCAACATTTCCGCGTGCAGATTTTCCGGAGTAACCTGGCGCGCATCGATGCGCATGTCGATGGGGCGGGAACCCCGGCCGACGATATTCGCCACCGTCACCATTTCGCGAAAATTCTGCTTGTACTGAATCCAATCCAACTGAACCTGAAGGCGGGCGAACTGAGCCTGATCGAGATCGCCGGCTTCCATCAGTTTGTGGAGCGTCTCCACTACGATCGGCGTGACCGCGGCCGCCTTACTGTTGAGATGATTCAGTTGCAGATTCATCAGTTTGAATGCATTTGTCGCGAATACAGCTTTCCAGCCGAACTATGGGCGCGGGCTGTTCCTTCTTCGCTGCATAACTGACATTGCACACGATTAGCCGGCGGCCAGAGCGAGGACGAACTGGGTCATGAAAGAGTGTATCGAATCGGATTTCAGTTGGGAAGGCGAATGTGCCTCTATCAAAATAACTGACCGCGGGAAAGGTAGTTTCGGAATACTGAGGCTGGTGATGTGTCCACGAAATAAATGGACATTGGACAAGAACAGCGTGGGGCAGGCCATCGCCGTTTGTGGCCTGTCCACTCGTGAATATACAAGGCAGACGACGGAAAGTCCGCCCCACGAAATGGAGTGTCCGTCTATTTCGCCGATACTACCCTAGTTTGCCCCGCCCCAAATGCTGTAAAAGTCCGAGGAGGGGATCGATTCGAACGCCGTCGTCTGGGTGGCCTTTTTGCGGCGTTTTTCGTAGTCCGCGGCGACCGATTGTTCCAGCACATCCTCAATCGCGCCGACCGCCCGATTGAGCTTTTCCAGATCGGTTTTTAGCCGCAGAATGGCCTTCCGCATGTCTACAGCAATCAGTCTGCGGCAAGGGTGTTTAAAACGTAAATATCACCTTTTGTTAATTACCTGACAATCGGTACTGGTACGGTCTTCGCACGGAACATTTGCCCCGCCCGCTCCGTAACCAATTTTGGAGAAAGCCAATGTATTGCACAAGATGTGGCTTGGACCTGCGGGAAGAAGACCGGTTTTGTTCACGATGCGGCAACCGGACTCCGGTCGGGACGACACTCAATGGACCGTTGGAAACCTACCGGCCCCTGATGCTGGACAAGCGGAACAAGAAGATCGCCGGGGTCTGCGCCGGTTTCGCGAGATATATCGGAGTCGATACCGTTCTGGTGCGTGTTATCTGGCTGGGTATGGCGCTCTGCACCGGCATCGGGTTCCTTCTCTACATCGCGGCCTGGATTGTAGTGCCCAGCGATGGGGGTTATGAGCCGCAGATGACGACTCACCTCCCCCAGACAGTTTGAGCCGAGCGGGATGGACTACTTCTTGTAGATCTCGCGGCTCAGTTCGGTTGCCAGCACGCGGGCGGGATCAGGTATGGCTACGCCGCCCCGTATGATCTCGCGATTACTCCACGGCCTTCCGTAGAGGCGCACGGCCTCGGCCCGATCATGTTCCACCACCGTGCCGTTCAACGCCACGCCCACGAACGCTCCCCGCGAGCGCGACCATGCGAGGATCTCGGCGTGCATCAGCGCGTCGGTATCCGCATTTGCATCTCTGCCCACCGGACCGGCGGCAACGTTGACATCGAGACCCAGGGCAAACTTGTCCGAGAGCAACCGCTCCAGCCCGTGCTGATTCATGACGAGCAGGATTATGTCCGTGGAATCGGCGCCCAACTGCATTCCGAAACTGCCGCCCGCAAGGCGGACCGGCGCGGGCGCGCTCCAGCTTCCCGGAACCCGGCAGGAGGCAAAGCCCCGGCCGTATTGCCCTCCCACCAGAAACGCCGCCTTTTTCATATCCGGCACGATCACCAGGCATTCGGCTCTCTCAAGCAGTTTGATCGGAATGCCGCTGTCCCGGCTCGCCGAGGCCGCCCGCAGGGCTTCCACGCTTCGTTGAAGGCGCTTATCCGGAGTCTCTTCCTGTGCCTGAAGAAAAGGCGTCAGAAGCATTGCAACGGAAGCGATTAGTACACCATGGCGATTGAGATTTTTCATGCGATCATGTCGCATTGTACTGGAGGAGAACCGATCAGTTGAGTTCACTGCCGCGACAGACGAAATAGTTCCACCGGCAGGTTGCATCGATAAGGGATGCGCGGGCATCGTCGAGCTCTTTCGTCACGCTCCGGAGGCGCTCCAGTCCTTGCGGATCGGGAGGACGCTCACCGAAGAGCTGCGAGGCGATCACCCGGACCCGGTCGTGGTGAATGTCAACCAGTTCCTGCGCCAGATGCAGCCGGTCCTGAAGCAGTTCTTTCGCGCTCACACTCCTATGTGATCGCCGAAGAGGCCACGTTGCAAGGCCTCTGGTACCGGAACCTGCCGATCATTACTAATTTGGCGTTACTGATTCAATAAGGGAATATCCTTCAGCGGCTTGGGTGGCGCAATAGTCGCCAAATAAGCCCTGATATCGGTCAGTTCCGCGTCCGTTATCTGATTGGTATACGCCGGCATCTGACCGGTTGGCTTACGCACATATTGAATCAGGGCGGCCACCGGCAAAGGGTTCGGCGTGAGCCGCCGCCCCGCGCCTCCCTGCCCGTCCGTTCCATGGCAGCGGAAGCAACCCTGCTTCATGAAGAGCTGCTTTCCCTTTTCGGCATTGCCGGACTGCGCCTGCGCCAACGTCGCGCCAATCAGCACCAGCAGTGATGAGATTCCAATGCTTTTCTTCATGGCTTGTCTCACCTTCCCTGGGTCACAACATCAATGAGGTATGGCTGTCCGCGTTTAATGGCGCTGATCCCGCGCGCGATCGCCGGCCCCAGATCCTTCGGATCGGTGATCGGCCCTTCTCCTTCGACGCCCATCCCCTGGGCCATCTTCGCGTAGTCGATATTGGGATCGGTGATGGCAGTCCCGATGGTGCAGCGGTCAATGGGCCGCTTGTGCTCTCCGGCCATTCGCGAAACCAGCATGACCTCCTGGTTGTATGCGCGGTTGTTGTGCATTACTGTAAGCAGCGGAATCCTGTGATGCGCCGCGGTCCACATCGCCCCCGGGCAATACATGAAGTCGCCATCGCCCTGAATGTTGACCGAGAGCCGGCCCACTTTTTTGTTGGCCAGCGCCGCTCCCACCGCCGCCGGAGGCCCATAGCCCAGACCCTCCCCGCCACGGCCGCCGATGTAGTTATAGTGTTTGTTCATCTGCCACAAACGCAGAGGCCAGTTCTGCATGAAGACGGTATCGTTCACCAGAGAAAAATCTTCATTCTTTAACTGCCCCCACAACTCCATCGACAGGCGCGCCGTACTGATGGGACTCGAGTCCCAGCCATAGGAAGCGTTCACGCGGTCCTGTTCGAGAGCTTTCGGCCACGCCGCTTTGTGCATCGCGCCGCGAGCCTCGATCGCCCGCTTCCGATCCGGCGTCATCTCGCGCTTCACGGCTTCTATGAGGAACGGCAGCGTGGCCTGTGCATCGGCCGCAATCGCCATGTCCGCATCCTCGTAGCGCTGGAAGTTCTCGTAGACGCTCTTAGTGAATAAATCGATGGCGGTAATGCTCACCACCTTCGCGCCAGGTTTGGTGATCGCGCGGGGATTCGGATCGTCTTCTCGTCCGAAGGCGTGTACGACGGACCAGAAATCCTGCACTTCGAGCCCCACAATCACGTCCGCCGCCGAAATCGCGGGACGCGTTCGGTAAGAGTAGTTCAGGTGATGAAGCGTGGGGAAATTCAGCCGGAAATGCTGATCGATAACCGGCGCCTGCAAAAGCTCGGCAAGCTCCACCAGCGACTGCAGCCCCGCCGGCGTGCGCGCGCAACGGGATGCCACAAAAACCGGATTCTCCGCCGCAACCAGCATTTTGGCGAGCTTGGTGACAACATTGGGATCGGCTGTGGGGTATGAGATGGAAGACAGTTTGGGTATACGCCGGTCGAAATCGCGCGGGATCGCCCGTTCCTGCAGCGTCTCATCGCAGACAAGCGCCACCGGCATCATGGGCGGGGTGACCGCCATCTTATAGGCGCGCACGAAGGATTCGCCGAAATGCGACAGCGATATCGGCGCGTCGTCCCACTTGGTGTATTCGCGCAGAATGGCCGCGACATCCTGGGAACTGTGCAGCCAGTCCACATAGCCGCGGCGCTGCCCGGCATCCAGAATATTGCCCATCACAACGATCACTGGCGCCTGGTCGCAATAGGCGTTATAGACCGCCATCGCCGCATGCTGCGAACCGACAGTTCCGTGCAGCCCCGCCATGGTTGGCTTTCCCGCGATCTTGAAATAGCCGTTCCCAAGCGCCACGGACGCTTCCTCGTGGGTGCATTCAATAAACTCGGGAGCCGAATTGCCGCCATAATTGATGATCGATTCGTGGAGGCTCTTCAGGGTGGATGCGGGATTAGCCACGAAGTAATCGATGCCGAGCGACTTGATCACATCCACCATGTAGTCCGAACCAGGACTTCCGGTCGATTCCACCGCGACGGCGGAAGGCGGTCCCGTTTCCGCCGCGCGCTGTGCAACTGACGGCGGAACTGCCGCAGGACGGCCCGCAGCGGGTGTTTGGGCGCGCACCACGCTCGGAGGTCCCATCAATGCCGCTGCCCCCGCGGCGGCTCCCTTTAAAAATCCGCGACGGGCAGTGCCGTTCCGTTTTGCCATGGTGTGCTCCTCGATTCCTATCGAAACGAGTATAAAACGATTTGTCCGGCGCGGCGGGGCAGACCGGCAGAAATATGCGGGAGGAAATTAGAGGCTGTTAACGCGCGTGTCGGATTGGCGCCTGCGGCGATAGAGCGCGCCGAATGCCAGTCCGGCTATACCGGTTACAAACAACAGGGCTGTGCCTGGTTCCGGTACCGATCCGAAACCGGGCCTGGCGGACAGAATGAAATTGGTGTCCGGGGTCGAGAGATCCCAGCCCGATCCGCCAAAGGAATCCGGCACAAAAAACGCAACGGGTGCGGTTTCCATCGCAGGCTTGGCAAGGTCGGATATCGTCGATTGATCCCCTTCCGTGCTCGCTTCATCGGCTGTTGAATCGGGCCCCGCGGAATCATCCATTCCCGCGAAGTAGTCCCAGTTAAATCTCGGCGGGGCGACCCAGGAAACATACTGCGTGAATTCGCCCATTCGGGTCTCCGGAGCCGAAACCAAGGTTGCCAGGCTGGCGATACGGGTGTAGTCGGGGATCGTTCGAACGGGGGTATCGGGGCCGGAAGTGGGAACTCCGATATACAGGATCGCACCGAGGCACAACATCGGCACAGACAACCGGACTACAAATCGAAAAGCCCGGGCGACAGGCGACGAGCGAAAGTCGCGCATCACATAATTTTTTTCCGGGATTTCGAGTTGGACTCCCATATCAGACCTGAATATAGACTTTAGTTTACACCGTTTTGGCGGGATTTCTACGCCGACGCAATCGGGTAAGTACCAGTCCTCCCAGGCAAAGTCCTACCGTTCCGTAGAAGCTCGGTTCCGGCGTAAGGGTGGCTGTAAACCGGATCGGCGTAGCGCCATAAGCAGGCGGCGTGGGATTCGGCGTGTCCTCGCCGAACGAAAGCTCGTATGTATCGCCGTTTTCGCCGCCGAACAGATTGATGGGGCTCGTGGGATAACCAGTGACGCCAATCCCGGCCGCCACGTCAAACAACAGGCCGTTGTCGCTGAATGGATTCGGACTATTCGGCAGAAACGCATTGTCGTAAATGAAGTCATCCGGTACCCCTAAAGTGGGAGGACCGATAGCACAGCACTCAAGAAAACCGTTCGCGGGGTCGATACCCGTGCCGGCGGTGGTGTCCAGCCCTGTAATCACGCCCGCCTCGGTTACACCGCTGATCGAGATGATGGGCAGGTAGCCATCGGCGTAAGGTGTCCCGGTAGTGAACGTTCCCGATCCGGACACGCTCGTATCGCCAATGCCCACGTAATTGAAATCATAAACATCGGCCTGTACATTGGCCGCAAAAAGCAGCACTGCGGGTAGGGCTAAGAACATCACTCGTCGCGTCGTCATCGGTAAAGTCCTCGTCTCTGGCTGTGAGCTTCTTCTAATCTACTTAACTTCGGTTAATGCGTTCACCTATTCCCGACGGTTGGTTGATTATACACGATCCTAAACGTATTGAAAATCACAATCACGCACTTTTTTGGGTTGCGGACCGACTTTGCCGGCGCAGCGCCGAGTTGGACAGGCCGAATCGGACCCAGTCGCACGTCGATTCGGCCTGGTTCCGGTTCCGCGAAAGCACCGCGTTCGTGCTAACGTAATCACAGCCGAGTCCATGCAATACCGTTCGGCAACGCTTTTGATCGTCGCCTCCCTGGGACTGTTTGGCGCCTTATACGCGCAGCGGCCCTTCAAGGAATACCAAGCCCAGGAATACGAGAATTTTCCGCTCCCGGCGGACTGGAACCAGAAGACCGAATGGACGCGCGCGCGGCTCCACTACCCCAGCGTCTACGCCCCTTATCAGAGACTGGATCTCAACTGGACCATCGACTATCCACGGTCAGACCGTCATCTGCTTGAAGGCGTGCGGCGCCTGACCCGGATTGAAACGCGCTCGGTGGAACAGGTGGTCGACCTCGATGGTACGGACGACGTTTATAACTGGCCGATGATGTATGCGGTCGAGGTCGGGCACTGGGATTTGCCGGACAACCAAGCCGCCCAACTGCGGGAATTTCTGCTGCGCGGCGGTTTCCTGATGGTTGACGACTTCCACGGCGATCAGCCCTATCACAACGTCTACAGCGAATGGCAGGTGTTTGTGGCCAGTATGAAAAAGGTGTTTCCGGACCGCCCGATCGTCGATCTGCAGAACTCCAATCCGATTTTCCACACCATCTACGATCTGGACAATCGTTTTCAGGTCCCTGGCTGGCAGTGGTCCTATAGCGGCCGGACGTATGAAGCCGGCGAGACAGGAAAAACTCCACACTGGCGGGCGATCTTCGACGACAGAGGGCGCGTTATGGTCGCAATCTGCCACAACATGGACTTGGGTGACGCCTGGGAATGGTCGGACGACCCGCGATACCCGGAGAAATGGGCATCGCTGGCCTATCGGATCGCGATGAACTACTTTGTTTACGATCTGACGCATTGAATCCCCTGTAATCCGGCGACTCGGTGCGATTTGCACCCGTGGCAGCGGTCTTGCAACGGTAGTTGGCCAGGAGGGTTTACCTATGCGTGGACTCAAATATTTACTTCTTACCGCTATTACAGGCTTTGCCTTCACAATTGCGGCGCCAAATGCATCAGCGCAGGTCAGCGTCGGAATCGGCGTAGCTCCGGATTGCCCCTACGGCTACTACGATGTCGCCCCGTACGGGTGCGCTCCCGCCGGCTATTACGGACCGGAATGGTTCAATGACGGCGTTTTCATCGGTGTCGGCCCCTGGTTCCACGGGGACGAACACTTTCGCGGCCATGTCGATAACCACTTCCGTGCGGACCATGGCTATAAAGGCGCCATGCCGAAGGTCGGCGAGAGAGCTGAACCCGGTCGGCGTGTCACTGCCGGGAATTTTCACGGGAACGAAATGCGCGACGGACATGGGCACGTCGTGAAGCGGTAGTCGATAACAGATAAGCCCTGAATTCCTTCCGAAAAGCCCGCGGAGCCTTTGCGACATAGTTGAGCCGCTCAGCGGGCTTTTCGGCTAAATAGAAAGTCTTCGCTCGAAACGAAGCGCCACCGAATTGATGCAGTACCGCAGATTTGCCGGCGGCGGGCCGTCATCGAACACATGCCCCAGATGCGCTTCGCATCGGGCGCATTTGACTTCCGTCTGCCGGATACCAAACCAGGCCGAAGGAGCCTCAATTACGTTTTCTTTGGCAATCGGCTCCGTGAAACTCGGCCAGCCGGTCCCGGACGCGTACTTCGCTTTCGAGTCGAAGAGAGCGGTGCCGCAACAGATGCACCGATAAATCCCGTCCTCGTAAAATTTCTCGTAAGCGCCCGTACCGGCGAACTCGGTATCGCCGCGGCGTGTAATGGCATAAGAGTCTGCCGGCAGTTGTCTGATCCATTCACGATCCGTCTTGTGGATCACATCCACTTCCGCGATGCCCGTGCGTACACCGTCCGCATCGAACTGAGCAATCCGGACCCGGAGCCGCAACGGGCCTGTGTTCGCCGGCCGTTTCACCCACCACGCATAACCTCCCGATGCCGCGGCCAGAATCAGCAGAAAAGCGCGGCGCTCATAGTGCGGTTGCGAGTCGGACACTTCTGTTCCTCATCGGCTTTACACCGGATGGTGGATGTTCTTCGCGTATTCGCGCGCCTGCCGGATCACTTTGTCTTCGAAGGAAAAGTCGAGTTTGCGTTCCGGGGTGTGCTTCGAATACCAGCGCCAGGTTTCCTTCAACCCGACAGAGAAAGGCGTCAGGCTCACGTTCAGCACCCGCTTGACGCGTCCCACCGCCTCGGTGATCGGCGGCAGATCGTAATACTGCCCGAAATACAGCGGCGGAGCGAAGGCATTGCCGCCGTTGCGGGCAATAATTTCGCGCGGCGCCCTTATGATCTCCGGCTGCTTGTTCATCGCTTTGGCAAGCTCCATAACAACTTCCACCTGCGTCAGCGGCTTCTCATCCGCGACGTTGAATGCCCTGCCGGGCGCGGTGTGCTTCTCCAGCGCGTTGAAGCATGCTTCCACCAGATCGTTCACGTACACGAACTGCATCAGGCGATTGCCGTCACCCGGAATGATGATCGGCCGGTCGTGGCGCAGACGGTCCCAGAAAAATGCCTCGCGATAGAAGGGATTGTCCGGACCGTACACGAAAGTCGGTCGAATCGTAACCAGTGGAAACCGCGATTCGTGATACATGCGAAACAACGCCCGTTCGCTGGACGCCTTGTTCCGCACATAGGAATCGTTATGAATGTCGGATGCCAACGGGTCGTCTTCGGAATGATTCAGCCCGTCGCCGTACGCCGCCACGCTCGACATAAATATGTAGCGCGTCAGGTCGCCGGGAATCGATTTAGCGGTAGCCTCCACCTGCGCTGCGGTGGTGCCCCGCTCGTTGTCGTAAGCGATGTCGTACACCGCCTCGAACCGATAACCGTCCAGCGCATCTCGGATCGACTTGGCATCGTTACGATCGGCAACGGCGTTGCGGACGCGGCGGCCGAACGGATGCTCCGCCTTCCGGTGCAGAATTGTAACGTCGTGGTCCGCGGCCAGAAGCCGCTTGACAAGAAGTTTACCGATGAACAGCGTCCCGCCGATTACGAGAACGCGCATGAAGTCATCGCCTCAGGAAACAGGATTAGTCGTAATACTCGAGACCAAGGTGCGTAATCAATTGCTCGCCCTTCATCCAGCGAAGCGTATTTTTCAGCTTCAGCGACTGGATGAAAATGTCGTGCTCGGGATAGAGCCCGGGCGCTGTCATGGGCGCTTTGAAGAAGAATGAGAGCCACTCCTGCACGCCGCGCATGCCCGCACGCTGCGCCAGATCCATGAACAGCATGATGTCGAGCACCAGCGGCGCTGCCAGGATGGAATCGCGGCAGAGGAAGTTGATCTTGATCTGCATCGGATAGCCGAGCCATCCGAAGATATCGATGTTGTCCCATCCCTCCTTCGCATCGCCCCGCGGAGGATAGTATTCAATGCGGACTTTATGATGAATGTGCTCGTAGAGTTCCGGATATAAGTCCGGCTGCAGGATCTGCTCCAGCGCCGAAAGCTTCGACTCTTCCTTCGATTTGAACGAGCCGGGATCGTCGAGAACTTCGCCGTCTCGGTTGCCGAGAATGTTGGTGGAGAACCAGCCGGCAACGCCGAGCATGCGCGATTTCAGCCCAGGCGCGATCAGAGTCTTCATGAACGTCTGGCCGGTCTTGAAGTCTTTGCCGGCGATCGGCACACTGTGATCGCGCGCCAGTTCCATCAGTGCCGCCGTGTCCGTCGTCAGGTGCGGCGAGCCGTTGGCATAGGGAATCCCCATTTTGAGCGCCGCGTAGGCGTAAATCTGGCTGGGTGAAATTTCCGGATCGTTCTTCTGCAGTCCGCACTCGAAGTCCTTCAGAGTGTTGTGGACCGCGGCGGGGCGATGAAAGACTTCGGTCGAACCGCACCAGATCATGGCCAGACGCGACGAGCCGGTTCGTTCCCTGAAGTTCCGGATGTCGTCCATCAACATCTCGGCATGATCCATCTTGGAGCCTTTCGGCTTCAGATTGGGTCCGTTGATGCGCTTTACGTATTCCCTGTCGAATACCGCCGACATCGGCTTGATCTTCTCGAGCGGACCCCGCAGGCTCTCCACCAGCGGCTTGTCGAGTACGCCCGCATGCAGAGCTGCTTCGTAGCAGTTTTCGTCAAAGATATCCCAGCCCCCGAACTCCAGGTCTTCGATCTTCGCAAGCGGCACGAAGTCCTTGATTTTGGGTATGTTATTGTCTGTGCGCTTGCCCAGACGGATGGTGTTCAGCTGGGTGATGGAGCCGATCGGCTTCGCCATGCCCAGTTTGATGGCTTCCACGCCGGCGATGAACGTCGTAGTGACCGCGCCCATTCCTGGAATCAGAATTCCCAGCTTCCCCTCGGCCGGTTGTATGGTGGGCGTGGGCTTAGACGCGTTTTCGGGCGTATTGCCTTCAGACGTTGAGGACAAAAGATTTAGCTCCTTCGTGCACGCGAATTCGGCTGCCGGAATTCGTGCATCGGTTTGAAAGTATGGGATTAAATTCAACGCTATAATATCAGTTCATGCGATCCCGCGCGACCGCACCGATGAGCGCGATCATCGCAGACGATGAACAACTGGCGCGGGAGGAATTGAAGTTCCTGCTGGATCAGATCGGTGATGTGGAAGTCGTGGCGGTGGCGGCCAATGGAATCGAAGCCCTGGATGCCATCGAACGGCTCGACCCGGCTCTTGCTTTTCTCGACATCCAAATGCCCGGTTTGGACGGCCTGAGTGTGGTTCGCCGCCTGAAAGAGCAGAATATAGAGCCTCCTCACGTAATTTTTTCAACAGCTTACGACCAGTTTGCGGTAGAAGCGTTCCGGCTGGAGGCAATGGACTACCTGCTCAAACCAGTCGAGCGGGATCGTTTGGAAGAAACCATCGTCCGGGCGCGAAAGCTGGTCGCCGACCGGATTACCGAACCCGCCGCAACACCCGCCGCCCCGCGCGCCAACCCGGGTTTCACCAAGCTGCTGGTCCGAAACGGATCGCGCAATCTGATCGTGGATCCGCAGGAGTTGATCTACGCCACGATCGACAGCGGAGTGATCACGCTGGTCTCTTCTCAGGTCGAAGGCCAGTCCAACTTCCGCACTCTCGAAGAACTTTTCGCGACGCTCGACCCGGACATGTTCTGGCGCGCGCACCGGTCCTTCGTGGTAAACATCAACCGGATTCGCGAGGTTGTACCCTGGTTCAAGTCCACCTATCAGCTCAGGATGGATGACAAAAAAGCGAGTGAAATTCCCGTCAGCAGAATGCAGAGCCGGCGGTTGAGGGAGATGTTGAATCTTTGAAAGCCGAATCTTTGAAAACGGAGGCTCTGTTTACCTCCTTTACCCTCCGGAACCTGACGCTCGCCAACCGGATTGTGATGGCGCCCATGACACGCTCCTTTTCGCCCGCGGGCATCCCCGGTCCCGACGTTGCGCGTTATTACCGGTATCGCGCCGAAGGCGGCGTGGGCCTGATCGTCACAGAAGGCACGTACATCGCGCATCCATCGTCAGGTTTCGATCCGCGAGTTCCTCGTCTGTATGGCGATGAGGCGCTGACGGGATGGAGCGAAGTTGTCCGTCAGGTTCACGATGCCGGAGGAAAGATCTTCCCTCAGCTTTGGCACGTCGGCATGGCCTATGACCCGACTGATGGTATGCGCGCGTTTGGTCCTTCCGGACTGAAAAAGCCCGGTGAACCCGGTGGCGAGCCCATGTCTCAGGCCGATATTGACGCCGTAATTCAGGCCTACGGAGTCGCTGCCGCGAATGCGAAACGTCTCGGCTTCGACGGCGTCGAAATCCACGGCGCGCACGGCTATCTGATCGATCAATTTTTCTGGGAAGGCACGAATCAACGAACAGATCGATACGGCGGCGATATGGTGTCGCGCACGCGCTTCGCTGTCGAGGTCATCGGCGAAGTTCGCAGACAGGTCGGTCCCGATTTTCCGCTGGCATTGCGCTTTTCCCAGTGGAAACTACAGGGGTTCGATGCCAAGCTCGCGCGCACGCCCGTCGAGTTGGGTGCGTTCCTCGAACCACTCCGCAATGCAGGCGTGGACCTGTTTCATTGTTCGACGCGGCGTTTTTGGGAGCCGGAATTCCCCGACAGCAACCTCAATCTTGCCGGCTGGACGAAGAAGCTGACCGGCAAACCGACCATTACTGTCGGGTCTGTCACGCTCAATGAAGACTTAACCTGCATTTCTCACACTGGATTGGTGAGCCGAGAAAAATGGGGCTGAAAGCCGCCTTGTGGTCCGATTTCGTGACCTGACAAAAATATCGGAGTCGATTTGGGCTATGCGCGAGGGTAGGGGGGACTTTCAGGTGT
>DATAXN010000093.1:0-56281 GCA_036273015.1 Bryobacteraceae bacterium
CCCAATGCTTACTTCGACTCGCTCGGGATTCCGAGATTAACTGTCCGCGAATAGCTCAACCCGCCGAACCGCCGGATGCGGACCCGCATGTCCGGTGGTGTGGGAGGGGAGAAGCCGTGAGGCTTCCCCCTATCCCGATTCCACTCCTGCCTTGGCGGTGGGAAAATACTGTGTGCCGGAGGTTCGCACCCGAATGCTCAAATCCGCGTTTTACGCTTTGTTGCCGTTGTTGTTTTTGATCCCGTCTGCCTTTGCGCAGAAGGATTTTCCCGAGGGCCCCGCAAAGGAGTACATCGGTCAGATTTGCCTGCAGTGCCATCAGCCGGCGATGCTCCTGGGGCAGAGCCGCACCGAATCCGACTGGCGGAAAACCGTCGCCAGGATGGCCACCAAAGGTGTTCCCGGAACTCCCGAGCAATTCGACGCCATTGCCGCTTACATGACGAAGAACTTCGGCAAGAAGGAAGACACGTCGAGAATTAATATGAACAAGGCCACGGCGGACGAACTGGTGACCGGGATCGGTCTCACACCGGAAGAGGCCAAAGCTCTGATCGGGTTCCGCGCCAAGCACGGAGATTTCAAGGAATGGGGCGACATGCTGGTTATCTACGGCGTGGATGGCCTGAAGATCGAAGCGGCCAAAGACAAGATGACTTTCTGATTCGGGACTATCACGAATCCGGAGCGTATCCCACGCTGGTTCCTGCCGATTTCCGGCGATCTGCGGCCGGGCGGACACTACCAATTACAGGGCAACGCCGGTGGGCAGATCACAATATGCGATCCGCCGCAAGCTCTCGATCTCACGTGGGAGTTCGGAGGCCAGGTCGATTTCACGCCCCTCGATGCCGGCGATGGAGCGCCTGCGGCTGGAACACATCGCGCATGTTTCGGACGACCTTTGGAACTAAGTTGGCTTGGGCGCGGTCGGCGTCGGCTGGGGTCTAACGATGCGTGGTCTGGGCCGCCATCTCGAAACCGGAGCAGCATTTAAACCCGAACCAGGGCCGAATGGCCCACCACCGAAGATGGGAAGGCGTTCGTGAGCCGCAGCAGCAATGAATGGCGCCGCGCCTCAGTGGCAGCGGGAACTCCGGAACCAGCTGTGCGTGAAGCGGCTGGCCGAACCACCACTTTCTATACCGGCCAGAACTGAAGTGCACCAATCTGAAGTAAAGCGCAGCACCGCGCATGGGGGCGAACGCCCAGCCGGGAGTGTCACCGAGGTCATAACGAAAGAATTCGGCATCACGCAGGCCGGCGTTTCGCAACATCTCAGGGCATTGCGCGATGGCGGCTTTGTCCGGGTCCGGATTGAGGGCCCCCGGCGAATTTACTCGGTAGACTCGACGCCGCACAGGAAATCGATGTCTGGATCGACCAGTTTCGCGGATTTTGGGACCAGCGCCTGCGTGCGCTGACCGGCGAAATTGCCCGCGGCAAGGCGAAACAACGCGATCCGTCCTGACAAGCTGTCTACCGCAGGGCTCAGTTATTCGTTGAGTTGCCGGCGCTCAGGCGCTGAATCAGCGCGACCGTACTCGGGTGCGCAATGCCGCCGGTATTGGCCACACCGCCGACACCCATCGCAACATTCAACGGCGTCCGATCCTGCTTGTTCCTGATGTTGAACTTTGCGCCGTGATCGGCCAGAAACTGCACAATCAGGTCGGCGCCGCGAGCAGCCGCTCCATGCAGGGCGGTGTCGCCGCGATCGTTGACCGCATTGACATCTCCGCCGCTCTCAACCAGAAGATTCATGCACTCCACAAACTGCGGCTCGGGCTTGTCCTCGCCTCCCTGAAAGCGGGCTCCCATGCCGGCGCCTGCAACGATCAGCGGAGTGTTGCGATCATCAGCGGCTTTGTTGGGATCCGCGCCGTGCGCGATGAGCAGTTTCATCGTCTCGACGTCAGCCGAACGGGCGGCGCGCATGAACGGCGTATAGCCGTGAGGAATGACAGCGGCATTCTGCGCGGCGCGCGGAGGAATCTTGACGGTCATCGGTCCGTTGGGATCGGCGCCGTGGGACAGCAGATAATTGATGAAACCCAATTCGTCGAGCTTGCTGGTGACTGCCTTGCGGGGGCGATTTCCCTGGTAGTCCAGATTGCGCATTTCGACGGCCAGGTACAGCGCGCCCTCCTTGAGGCTGGCTTTTCGATCGACCAGATACGCGGCGAAATCATAGTGGTCGTTAAAAATGGCTTCGAGCAGAGGTGTGAATCCGTAGTCCTTCTCCGGCAGGTTGATATCCGCCCCACCATCGAGCAGGACTGCAGCCGTTTCTGTCGCGCCCTGGCGCGCCGCCAACAACAGCGCGGTCAAGCCGCCGCGTGAGTAGACTGCCTGCGTGCCGCCCGCGGCCACTTTACGGAAATTGAAATCGTATAGAGTGGAGCGAACGTTGACATCCGCTCCGGCTGCGACTAAAAGTTTCGCGACATCGGCGTGATTCTCCGCCGAGGCCCACATCAGCGCCGTCTCGCCGCGATATTTATCGGTTGCGTTTACGTTCGCGCCCGCCGCGAGAAGCGCTTTGACGCCCGCGGCGCTTCCCGTTCGGGAAGCCGTCATGAGCGGAGTCTCGCCTTCGCCAAACGCTGCGTTGACGTCCGCTCCCGCTTTCACCAGGGCTTCGATCATGGCGCCATCGCCGCACTGTGCAGCTTCGGAAAGAGCGGTGATGTCGTAGCGGTTCGCGGCTTTGACATTGGCGCCGGCGGCGAGGAGCATTTTCACGGTGGCGATGTCGTCGTTATGGGCCGCCCAGATCAGAGGCGTCATGCCGGTGACATCCGGCGCATTCACATCTACCTTTTGGTTGAGGAGCGAGTGCAGTGCGGAGTTGTCATGATTTTTTGCCGCATCCACCAGACGCAGATCCGGACCCGGCGCCGCAAAGAGCGGGACGGTCAGTCCCGCGCAAACTACCAGTCCGCCCCACAAGTGCTTTTGGGGTTTCATGTTCAGATCTCGATCCGGCCCGAACTGTCGCCCACGTGATCCGTATGGACACCGGCGACGTCCAGCATGCCGACCAGCAGGTTCGATAGACGCGTGTCGTTGGGTACCTTGATGTGACGATCGCCCTTCAGACGTCCGGCCGCGCCACCGGCAATCAGGATAGGCAGCTGATCGTGGGCGTGTACGTTGCTGTTGCTCATACCGCTGCCGTAAAGAATCATGGAGTGATCCAGCATGTTGCCGTCGCCGGCGGGCATGTTTTTCAGCTTGGTCAGGAAACGGGCGAACATCTCCATGTGATAGACGTTGATCTTCGCCTGCTGCTCCTTCTTGGCCGGATCGTTCTGATGGTGCGATACCGGATGGTGACCGTCGGGAACGCCGATCTGCGGATAGGTCCGCGTGCTGAGCTCGCGCGCCAGCATGAAAGTGACAACGCGGGTGATGTCAGCCTGGAAGGCGACCGCCCACAGGTCGAACAATAAAGTGGCGTGTTCTTCAAACGAATCCGGAATTCCCACCGGGGCGTTGGGCGCGCCCAATTCGGTGGATTCGCTGTTCTGCTTCTCCACCTTGGCGATGCGGCGCTCGATTTCGCGCAGATTCTCCATGTAATCGCTCAGGCGGGATTTGTCACGGGAATCCAGGTTCTTCGCCAGATCGTTGATGCTCTGCGTGACACCGTCCAAAATGCTCAGGTCGTCATGCAGGCGGGCAACACGCTGTGCAGCCGTCCTGCCATCGCCGCCGAACATGCGCTCGAACAACACGCGCGGATTCAGCTCCATCGGGTTGGGCGTGGTGGGAGAGCGCCAGGAAATGGTGTTCATGTAAGAACACTCGTAGTCGCCGCCACAACTGCCGAGTTCGGACGAGTGGTCCTCGGTGGCGATCTCAAGTGACGGGAACGACGTTTCCTGGCCGATCTTCTCCGCAATGATCTGATCGATCGTAGTGCCGCTGAGAATCTCGGTGCCGTGCGCCGGCTTGGTTCCATTCAGCCACATGGCGTTGCTGAGCGTGTGACCGTTTTCGGCAATCAGCGAAGTTCCGGACACGACGTTGACTTGATTGCGGAAAGGCTCGAGCGGCTTCAGAATTCGGGAGTATTTGAAGCCCGGCTTATCGCCGATCGGCGTCCACTGCGGGATCTGCGCACCCATCGGGATATAGACGAACCCGGCGCGCAGGGTCGATTTGGCGGCGGTGTCGGCGAGGGCTGTGCCGGCCGGGATCATCGAGTCCAGCAAAGGCAGAGCGATTGTGGCGCCCACGCCACGCAGAAAAGTGCGGCGAGGCAGGTGTTTTTTGCTCAGGAACATTCGTCGATCTCCTTGCTGCTCAATGCCCTTCTAAAATACAACTTTTACCGGCCGGGAGCCACGGGGCTCACCGCGGCGGGGGGTCTGTTTTCGCTTTCCATCTGATGGGCCATCTTCATCTGGAACGGCGCGCTGTTGACGATCCCGAGAACCAGCGCTGAGAAACGGAAATTCTGTCTGGCGGCATCCCGTTCGATACCGCGGATTACCGGCATATCGTAATATTCGGTTGCGCGGCCCAGCGCGTAGGTCATCAGCATCCGCGTCATTGTGCGGACAAACTGCTCGGGGCGCGCGGACAGGAACGCCAGAAGATCCGTAGCGCCGTTAATGGTGGTGCCATCGGCGAGGACGCCCGAAGCATCGATGGGCGCACCCTGATCCGTAGTGCGCCACTCTCCGATGGCATCGAAGTTTTCCAGCGACAGGCCGATCGGGTCCATCACCTTATGACAGGCCGCGCAAGCTGCATTCGTGCGATGTTCTTCCATCCGCTGGCGCATGGTGCCCGACGAGATTTCCTTGAGCGGCGGCACGTTTGGCGGCGGGGGCGGAGGCGGCGTACCCATGATGTTGGTGAGGACCCATTTGCCGCGCAACACCGGCGACGTCCGATTTGTGTATGAGGAAACGGTCAATACGCTCCCCTGTCCCAACAGGCCGCGCCGCGCCCCATCGGGGATGGTGACCTTACGGAAATAGTCGCCATAGACATTGGGAATGCCATAGTGCCGGGCGAGACGTTCGTTGACGTAGGTGTAATCGGCGTTAATGATGTCGACCACGCTGTGATCCTCGTGCATGATGCTGCCAACAAAAAGCTCGGTTTCTTTCTGGAAAGCCTGGCGCAGGTTGTCGTCGAAATCGGGGAAGATCTGCTGATCCGGCGCTGTGCCTTTGAGGTTCCGCAGATACAGCCATTGCCCGAGGAAGTTGCTGGTCAGCGCATCGGCGCGCTTGTCGGTCAGCATGCGTCGGACCTGCTGCTCGAGAACAGCCGGCTCCCTGAGTTTGCCCTGACCGGCGAGAGCGAGCAGTTGCTCGTCGGGGATGCTGCTCCAAAGGAAAAACGAAAGCCTGGATGCCAACTCGTAATCGCTGATCCGGTACGAAGTACCCGGCGCGGTACCGGGCGGGTCGACTTCCGAACGAAACAGGAATTGCGGGTTCACCAGCATGAAAGCCATCGCGGTTTCGATACCGGAATCGAAGCTGCGGCCATTGTTGCGGCCGCGTTGGTAATAGGTGAGGAGGCGCTCGGTCTCGGAGTCGGTAATCGGTCTGCGATAGGCTTTGCGGGCGAGCGTCGTAAGGATCTTACGCGCACAGGGCAGGGCGTCCGCGTTGCCTTGGGGTTTGCAGATCATGATCCGGCGGCGGCTGGGCGTATCGCCGGAGCCCGTCGGATTGATGGGGCCAGTGACGGAGAGAAAGTCGACTTCGGGAATTCCCGCTGTGTTGACCGGATCGAGTTTCTCGCGTCCGAAGGGCTGCAGGATGTCCACATTGGGGCCGGTACTTTTCTGCAGAAAGGCGATTGTCACCGTGTGAGGGCCGGCCTTAATGGGAATCTGCAGTTCGCAGCGTTTGGAAATCTCTTCGGCGGAGGCCCGGGGATTGGTGTTACCCAGATTGGCGTCGCTTTCGCCGCCGATTGTGACCAGTTTCACGCGCGCGCCATCCAGCGTGATCTCGACGCGGGTGGGGAATTCAAGGCCGCGCACGGTGTTCACCGTGTTGGACCAGAACTTCACCTTGAACAAATACTCGGCATCCAGCGGGAAGTTGTATTTGACGAGAATGCCGCCGCGGGTGCCGATCGGCAGACCTTCGATGTGCTGGTCCTGAGAAGCGTCGGAGCGCACCCGAAAAGTCTGTGTCGCGGGAGTGATGTTGGGATCGCCTAGTGCGACCGAACTGATCTTCCACGCGGCGGAGAGATAGCGCTCCAGTAAAACCGGAGACACCGTCAGCGCATCGGCGATGTTGTCGAATCCGGCGCTGGAGTCGTCGGCCGGCAGAAGCTCCGCGGGATCTACTTCCAGGTCCAGAAGATCGCGCACGGCATTGCCGTACTCGGCGCGATTGAGGCGATGCAGTCCGACGCGCCCGGGATTGGGGTGAACCAGGTAGTCGCGGTCCAGTTCGTTTTCGGCCCAGGTGGCAAGCCCGTCGAGTGCGGCTTTGTCCGGGCGCGGCATACCCGGTGGAGGCATCATTCCCCCGCGAATCTTTTCAGCCACTTTTTCCCAAAGCTCGGCGTAGTCACCGACCTTGGCGGTATCGATTTTTTCGAGGACGACTCCGCCGGTTTTGAGCCGTTCGCTGTGGCAGGTGGCGCAGTATTTGTCGAGCAGGGCTCGCTGGGTAGAGGATGTAGGCTGACTGGAAGTAGACTGCTGCGGAGCAGCCGCCAAGGGCAGAAGGCCAATTGTGGCGATGCCCATTAAGACTAACGAAATCCTGACCCGCGCTCCCGTCATCCGGTTAGCCGCCTCTCGCTCTGGATTCTATCTTATTTGAAACATGGCACAATGGCGCCTTCCGGCAGGCAAAATCCAGGCAAATCGGGCCGGATTGGGTTCGTTTTTTTGCGTTTCCGAAGGGGGCGAGACCCCTACTTAATGTGGCCTTGTGTAAAGTCCCGGTTATTTTCTTCGCAGGAATATTCGATCAACTCCTGGCCGGGCTTCATTCGCCACATGGTTCGGGTGTTCTTCCAGGGTTTGGTATAGGTCTTGGGGTCGTCTACCGTGACCTCGTACGAGATGTGGTCGGGGTCCGTTAGCCGGAAACGCTCCGTGAGGTGCACCTGGTCACTGAGCGGATGCCCGATGGTGTCGATCCGGGTCTTGCCGTTGGAGCCGGTCGTGTCGACCACCAGCGTGTCGCCATCCCACTTGCCCACCGAGTCTCCGAACCAGGTGGATTCGAGATCCTTCGGATGGTCGCGGGTCATTGCGACGACGTGAAACCAATTGCTTTGCTCGAACAACTCGGCGATGTAACTGCCGTACTGAACGATCTGAATGGGGTAGCCGCCCACATTCATGGAACGCATTAAACCGAATGGTAGGCAATGACCGGTGTAATCGAACTTCGACACGTCGTAGTTCTTGAAGTTATCCGCGCCCCATGCGGTAAACGGAAGAGGGCCGGAGCCTTTCTGGTTCTCGCGGTCTTGGGTGACGTCGGGAACGTAGGGATGGTCCCAGATTCCGTTGAAGTTCGGCTTGCCGTCCGGCATGCGCGGAATGTCTTTGGTCTGGGCCGGAACGCCCGGCGCAACGACGAGCAAGGCCAGAATAGTGGTGAACACAAACGCGCGGGTCATTGGGTATCTACTCCGTCCAGAATCGCCTGGCAGACGTACTCCTCCAGTTCCCAGGTGGGAGCGAGAGTGAATGTCCGCCGGAACGTGTATGGTTTGGTGAAGTCCTTGGGATCTTCCAGCGTGTAGGCGACTTCCAGATGTCCAAGGTCAGGACGACGGTATCGCTCGACGACGTGAAGTTCGTCGCTGTGGGGTCTTCCGGTGTTGTCGAGCCAGGTTTTGTCGTTGGCTCCCACCGTATCGACCACCAAGGTGTCCTGCTCCCACTTACCGATGGAATCGCCGGTCCAGGACGGATCGTCATTCACATCCTTGGGATGACCACGCCCGTCGAGGAAGAAACGGCGATAGCTGTGCGTGTTCCCCTCGGAAAGCAGCACTACCATTTTGGGTGTCTGCACGATCTTGTACGGAAAAGGCGTAACGCGCACCAGTCCGTTGGGCAGGCAGACCGCGGAAGGGTCGTCCTTGCCTTTATTCGCCTTGCGGGTCTCGTAGAGCTTCCGCGCTTCCGGCGTGTAGGCGGGGTCACTCGACAGATTGGGACTGCCGGAAAGAACCCAGACCCCGGAGAGATCCACCGCGCCGTCGGGCATGTGCGGAGTGGGTCCGGAAGGAGGAGACGGCGCTTTTCGCGCTGGGGGCGGCGTCACAGCGTTGGCCGCGAAAGCCGCCGTTGCGATCAATACCGGCGCAACCAATACCAGAAGCGAGCTGAAAATCCGGGATTTCACTTGTGTGCCGCGTCCAGATGCGCGGGGTCCTGATTGTTTTCGTTGCAGACGTACTCTGTCATCTCCATGCCGGTCTCGAGCGTAGCGACGCGATTTTGAATCCACGGCTTGCTGTAGGCGCCGGGATCGTCGATCGTAATCCCGAGTTCCAGATTGCCGTAGTCGCGGCGGTGGAAGCGCTCAGTCAGGTGCATCTGCTTCGTATGCGGATGTCCGGGCATATCGATCCAGGATTTGTCATTGAATCCGATGGTGTCGACCACGAGCGTGTCGCCATCCCAATGCGCGCGGGAATCGCCGTACCAGGTTGGCTTGAGGTCTTTGGGATGATCGCTGCCGTCCACAAAGAACTGCCGGTACATATGGGTGTTGCCTTCGAAGAGCATCAATACAAGCTTTGGAGTGGAAACCAGTGAAGTGTGATACGGAGCCGCGCGCGGAGGACCACCGGGCAGGCAGCGCGCCTCGAAGTCGTCGGCGTATGAGTTGGTGGCTCGCTGCGCCACCAGCTTTTCCGCCCAAGGCAGCATGTACGGACCGTCCTGGCTCACTGTTCGTTGTCCATTCCAAATTCCGGTGAGATCGGGCTTGCCGTCAGTGAGACGCGGAACCGGTCCGGGCGGACCGGGAGGCGGGGCGCCACGTCCGCGCCCCGGCGCGGTAATCTGCGCGAGAACTGGAATAACGAGAGCGGAAGCTAAAATCAGGAGCCGGGGAAAATGACGCACTGAGGGAACCAGGTTATTGCGGCGCATCGGGCGCCGATGAGCCACCGAACACTCTCCGGCCATCGGGCAGGACTACTTTGCGCGCGTTTGCCGAATTTGATCCGTCCTTTGCACGCGAGGCATCCACGGTTACCTGATCGCCAACCTTGAGGGAATCCTTCTTCCAGCCCTGTTTCAGCAGTACCGGGATCGCGCCGAGCTCGAAATTCCAGTTGGTGACCTTACCGTTTTCGCCTTTGACATCAACATAGAAACGCGCGTGGGGATTCATCCACTCGACCTTAGTGACGAGTCCCGTGACGGTGATCGGCTTCGAGGCGTCATACTCAGCCGCGAACGAGTGATGCGCGAGGAGCGGAAGCGCGGAAAAAACCAGTCCGACGGCCGCGGCGGCAACTGCAAATTCAGCTTTCATTTTTGACTCCCAAACCAATGCGATTGTATAACCGGGCTGCGCGGGAGTAAAGGACGACAGCTTTCACCCTGCAAGTACGAAATGCCATAAACTCGGACAATGGACGTGCTCGTGATCGGGGGCACCGGGTTCATCGGGCCGTATCTTGTCCGTCTACTCGCGGAAGCGGGCCATTCCGTCAGGGTGTTCCATCGCGGCCAATCGCGACCGGACCTGCCGGCCGAACACATTTTCGGCGACCGGCGCGACCTGCCCAACCTCAAGCTCAGGACCGATATCGTGGTCGATCTTATTTTGGCTTCGGGCGCGCAGGCTCGGGACCTGATGGCGGCTTTCCATGGCCGCGCCCGTCGAGTCGTGGCGGCCAGCAGTGCTGACATCTATCGCGCTTGCGGAGTTTTGCACCGGTTTGAAGATGGTCCCCCGATCCTGTGCCACTCACAGAGGAATCTCCGCTCCGCACCAGGTCTCAGACCTACCCACCTGCGCAGGTTGAGATGATCAAAAAGATGGTCCCGTGGTGGGATGATGCCTACGATAAGGTCCAGGTAGAACGGGCCGTCATGAGCGACCCGGACCTGCCGGGCACGGTCCTGCGCCTGCCGATGATCTATGGGCCTGGCGATTACGCCCGGCGTTTCCACCCTGTTCTCAGGCGGATTGACGACAACAGGCCTTTCATTCTTTATGAACAGGGCTGGGCCGCATGGCGAGCACCACGCGGATATGTGGAGAACGTGGCCGCGGCTCTGGCTCTCGCGGTAACGAACGAGCGCGCAGCCGGCCGAATCTATAACGTCGCTGAGTCGCCCGCATACGCCGAACTCGAATGGGCGCACCGGATCGCCGCTGTCGCCCACTGGAAGGGAGAGTTTCTCGTCCTTCCGGATGAGCAGGCTCCAGCCCATTTGAAGCCACCCGGCAATCCCGCCCAACACTGGGATCTCAATTCAACGCGCATCCGGCGCGATCTCGGTTACCGTGAAATTGTTCCTCTTGATGAAGCTATTCGGCGCACCATTGAGTGGGAGCGGGCGAATCCTCCGGGCGAGTTCAATCCGCATCCATTCGATTATCGAGCCGAAGATGCGGCCATCGCTTCGCAAAATCGCGGCGAGGCTCGGTAGGTTTTTGTGTTTCCAGCAGGCCAGGGGGCTGCCTCGCCGACTACTCGCCTCTTGCCGGCTGGAATGAGGCATCGCGATAGCGCAACATTCGGGATCAGCCGCAGCCCCGCCCCACAAACCGGTGAAATCGGCCGCCGGATCGGATATAGTGGCTCGACATGAAACGTACTCTCTGCATTGGAGCCGGTTTTCTGGCGGTCCTCGTGTTGCTCGGGATCGGTTCGATAGTGCTGAATCGAAGAGTTCAGGCCGCCGGCGTTCAGGCTCCGAGGTTTGAAGTCGATCCGCTTTGGCCGAAGCCGCTGCCGAATCACTGGATCGAGGGGCAGACGATCGGTGTCTCCGTCGATGCACAGGATCACATCTGGATCATTCACCGCGCCGGTTCGCTGGAAGCGGGCGAAATGCATGCCACGACGAATCCGCCGACGGCTCAGTGTTGCGCTCCCGCGCCGCCGGTTCTGGAGTTCGATCAGGCGGGCAATTTAATCGGGCACTGGGGTGGCCCGGGCAACGGCTACGACTGGCCAAAATCAAATCACGGGATCACCGTCGATTACAAGGGGAACGTCTGGATCGGCGGCAACGATGCCGGTGGTCCGGCGAGTGGCCGGGGCGCCGTCAACGGCGCTGACGAAGAGCCGGCAGCCGCAGGCGGAGGCCGCGGCAGGGGCGGATTCCAGCCCTATAACGACAACATGATCCTGAAGTTCACGCAGGACGGAAAATTCCTGATGCAGATCGGCAAGCCGGGCCAGAGTAAAGGAAGCAACGACGTCGAGAACCTCAGGAGACCCGCGAAAACTTTTGTGGATCCCAAGACCAACGAGCTGTATGTCGCCGACGGTTACGGGAATCATCGCGTCATTGTGTATGACGCCGATACCGGAAAGTACAAACGGCACTGGGGCGCTTACGGCCACGTACCGGACGACATCGATCACGGCCGCTATAATCCGAACGATCCGCCGCCACAGCAGTTTCGCAATCCGGTGCACTGCGCGGAACTCACGCACGACAATCTGCTGTATGTCTGCGATCGCGTGAATGACCGCATTCAGGTCTTCAAACCGGATGGCACATTCATCAAAGAGAAGTTCATCGAGAAGAACACGCTCGGTTCCGGATCGGTGTGGGACATCGCATTCTCGAAGGATCCGCAGCAAAAGTACATCTATCTTGCCGACGGAGAGAACGACCGGGTGCATATCCTGGATCGGGAGTCGCTGGAAGTGCTGACGACTTTTGGCGAAGGCGGACGTCAGCCGGGAGAATTCTATGGCGTCCATAGTATTGCGACCGATTCGAAGGGCAATATCTATACGACCGAAACCTATCGCGGCCAGCGCGTGCAGAAATTCGTATATAAGGGAATCGGGCCGGTGACCAAAGCAGATGAAGGTGTTGTGTGGCCGAATAAACGGTAAACGATATATCAGATTTGGCGGCGGTGATGCGCTGATATATACTGCAAGCTGCCAGCAATGATTCAGCGAGCGAGAATTGCAGTATTAACTTTTGTTATTCCGTGTTTGAGTGTTTTGGCCTTCGCCCAGGAAGGGCATCCCTTGTCCGGGACTTGGCACGGGGAGTGGAGCGCGCCGGGAGGACAGAAGGCCCGCATCGTAATGGCGCTGAAGTGGGATACGAAGAATGTGGTGGGTACGCTGAACCCCGGCCGCCGATCCGCGCCGCTAAAAGTAACGCTCGACCCCGAGAACTGGATGGTGCATTTCGAGGCCGACGCCAAGGATCAGGCGGGCAATCCGGTTCATGTTGTGGCGGACGGCAAGCTGGGAAACATCGGCTCGTATAACCGCACGATTACCGGTACGTGGACCGAGGGCGGGGCGAAGGGCGACTTCAAGATCACGCGGGATTAACGCATGGCGGGAAAGCCCTGGTGCCGCAGTATTGTTCTGACGATCGCCGCATTGACGATCGCCGTGACGGCGTTCGCATCGAGTGACAGCAAGAGCGCGACCGCAAGGCACGAAAAGGCCCGTTCGCTTTTCCTGGACGCCTGCACCGCGTGCCACACTCTGGAGCGGGTACGGGTGCAGCGGCTCGGCAAGGAAGAGTGGCGGTGCCTCATCGCCGGGATGCTTTCGGAGGGTGTGCCGCTGACAGACGAGGAGACTTCTCTGCTGGTCGATTATCTGGCGGAGAATTTCGGGCCGGAGCAGCCTGGTTCATAAGAAATGAAAGCAATGAATAGCAGAGTTTTCGCGAGCCTGGTCTTGATCGCAGCGGCGTGTGTTCCCGCATTTGCGCATCATTCCATGGCCGCGATGTATGACGAGAAAAAGCCGGTCACGCTGAAAGGCGCGGTTACCAAATTCGACTGGACGAACCCCCATGTTTTTGTCCTCGTCGATGCGCAGTCCGGTGGGAACACCACGAGTTGGACGGTCGAATTTCCCAGCCGGATCGAGCTCAAAAGGGACGGCTGGACACAGGATTCCGTCAAGATCGGCGATTTGGTGACAATCGAGGGATCACTCGCCCGCGATGGCAGCAAGGAAGCGGCCGGTAAGGAAGTAATCCTCGCAAGCGGAAAGAAACTCAATGCCGCGCCCGCGCCGTTTCTGAAGATTTCAGAATCTCCGAAACCCACGCCCCGCTGGCCGGATGGACACCCGCGTCTGGGTGTCGTGCCGGGGGTGACGGGATATTGGACGAGCACAGCCGCTTCCGTTTTGGAGGAGACGGGCTCCAAGGTGCGCATCAACGCCGAAGGACAGCTGGCGAATGTGGCGGATGCGGGTAAAGTCGCTCCCTTGCAGCCGTGGGCCAAAGGTCTTTATGAATACCGGCAGAAGACGCTCCTGAAGGACGATCCAATGGCGTCCTGTCTGCCGCCGGGAGGTCCGCGCCAATTCCAGGTGCCTTACGGGCTGCAGATCATTGAACAGCCTGAGAAAAAACGGATCTTTGTGATGTCGGGAGGGGGGAACCGCAACTGGCGGCTCATCCATCTCGATGGCCGCGCGCATCAACCGGACGACTTAATACCGACCTATTACGGAGATTCCGTGGGCAAGTGGGAAGGCGACACGCTGGTGGTCGACAGTATCGGTTTCAACGAGCGCTTCTGGTTTTCGAACGGCGGCCTTCCCCATACGGAGAATCTGCACTTAACGGAGCGGATTTCACGACCGGATTTCAACACATTAAAATATGAAGTTACGGTCAACGATCCCGGAGCGTATACACGGCCGTGGACCGGCAGTTGGAATCTGCAATGGGTCCCGAACCAGGAAATTCAGGAATATTTTTGCGACGAGTATAACCGGGATAATGAACATCAGTGAGGCAATCAGAGATATGGCGATAAAACTCAGTACCATTCGTTCGTTTGCGGCAGGATTCAGTCTGCTTCTGTTGGCGCTGCCGGCGATGGCGCACCATTCCTTTTCCGCGGAGTATGACGCGAAGAAGCCGGTGACTGTCAAAGGCGTCGTTACAAAAATTGACTGGATGAACCCGCACGTCTACTTCTACATCGATGTGGAAGACGACAAAGGGAAGGTGACGAACTGGGGCTTCGAAATGGGTCCGCCGCAGGGCCTGCAGCGCGCCGGCTGGACGCGGAACACGATGAAGATCGGCGACGAGGTCGTCGTGGAAGGCTCACTCGCGAAGGACGGCAGCAATCAGGCCAACGCACGTTCCGTGACGATGGCGAGCACTGGTAAGAAGCTGGGCGGAGCTTCGAGCGAAACTCAAGTACCTTAGAGCGAAAGTCAAATACCTTGAAACAACTGTTCATAGTTCTTGCGGCGGTTCCGTTATTGGCGCAGGTACCACAGGGTCCGACGCCACCGCCGGGCGGCCCTGATCCGAATATCAATCTGAGTGCCGGCCGCCTGGCCGGAACCGGTCGCGGCGGACGAGGCCGCAGACCACCCGCCAAGCCGACTCCGCACCTGCCCGATGGCCGCGTCGATTTCGGTCCTCTGCCGGGCGAAAAAGGTGTATGGGAAGGGAATGCCGGGTCGACTCTGGCGACAAATCCCAAAGGGCTGGATAATCCCCGGATGAACCTGCCAACCAACCTGAAGATTGCCGATGTTCCGTTCCAGCCGTGGGCACGAGCGATCTACAACTACCGGCAGGCTACTACCACCAAGGACGATCCGCATGTTCGCTGCAAGCCGTCGGGTGGCCCGAGGATGTTTCATACGCCCTACGGAATGGAATTCCTGGATCTTCCCGATCAGAAGCAGGTGATTATCGTTGGCGTGGGCGGTCCGCACACCTGGCGAACTATCTATATGGATGGCCGTCCGCATCCCAAAGATCCGGATCCGACCTTTGCCGGTCACTCCACCGGGAAATGGGAAGGCGACTCGCTGATTGTCGATACAGTCGGGTTCAATGAGAAGTTTTGGCTGACGCGGGAAGGGATTCCGTATACGGAACATCTTCACCTGATCGAGAAATTTACGCGGCTCGATTCAAACACGATGAAGTACGAAGCGACTATCGACGATCCCGGCGCCTATACCGCGACGTGGACAGGCGGCTGGCTGATCCAGTGGCAGGCAAATGAAGAACTCTACGAATACGTCTGCCAGGACAACAATCGCGACGTCAAACACATGTACGGCGGCAACCGCGAAGGCGGAGACCGCTAGGTTTACAGCCTCGGCCGTATCTCATTGCGCTGGATACGCTCTTCGGCTACTTGCCGGCCTTGAGTTCGGCGTAGACCTGACCGACGAACCGATCGCCGGTAGTGCCGACCTCCGGAACTTTCGAGTCGTAATCGGCAGTCGGTTTGGCCGCGATCACTTCCTGCAGCGTCTTGCCCTGCGCAACCATCGGCGCGATCTTGTCGCGAATGGCGATGATCATGTCGCGATGCGCGGCGAGAGCATTGCGGTCGGCGATCTTGCCGTGGCCGGGAACCACCTTGGTTGTGGCGTTGCAGAGCTTGATCGCAGTATCGAGTCCGGCCAGCATTCCGGGCAAGCTGCCGCCGTTGGTTCTGTCAATATTCGGATACTGGATCGAACGGAAATAGTCTCCGATCATGATTACGTTGTTGTTCGGGAAATACACCAGGGTATCGCCGTCGGTGTGGGCTTTCGGAATCGGAATGGCCTGAACATCTTCGCCATCCATGTGGAACGTCAGGGGCGTGCTGTAGGTGACGACGGGAAGGGCAGCGGCCGGAGCAGGGGTGCCGGGAGCACCGTTCGCACCGGGAGCGGGATGAGCGAGACGGTTGCGGAGTTCTTCGCGCGCGAAGATCGTGACGCCCATTTTGGCCAGATTCGCGTTGCCACCGGTGTGGTCGCCGTGTACGTGGGTGTTGATGAGGAACTTGATCGGCGAGGTCGAAACCCGCTTGATGGCCGCAACGATTTTCCCGGTCAACGGAGCGAACTGGCTGTCCACCATCAGAACGCCGTCGGGGCCGGTGAGGACGCCGATCGCGCCACCCTGGCCATTCAGAACATAGAAATTGGATGTGAGCTTGTCGGTAGTGATCTGAACCTTGCTGTAGTCAACAGGCGCCTGAGCGACGGCTTGACCGACCAGTGTCAGGGCTGCCAGGGCCGAAAGTACGGATAGTCTCATCTGCGGTTTCTCCTTTAAAGGGTGCCGGTTCGTCACGAATCAGTTTAATGCAGTCGGCCATAGAATTGGGGCATGGCAAAAACGTGCATTGGCTTGCTGTTGGCCGGACTGGCCGCCGTCCCCGCATTGTTTGCTCAGGATGTCATGGTGTTCACCGACGGCGAACGGCTTGTGGGGAAATTTGTACGCTCGAACGGATCGTCGGCCACTTTCAAGAGCGATGCGATCGGCGAAGTCACCGTTGACTGGAGCAAGGTCAAGGAACTGCAGTCCTCGCAGGCGTTCGCCGTTGTTCCGAAAAACGTGGAACTGGAGAAGAACGCCGATCTGTCAAAGATTCCCGAGGGCGCCATCGCAGTTGCCGATCAGAAGATTACAGTGACTCCCGCGGCCGGGCAGCCTCAGACCGTGGCCGTGGCAGATACGGATCACGTGATCGAAAAAGCTTCGTTCGAGAATGCCGTGCGGCACAATCCCGGATTTTTCTCGGCTTGGGGCGGCACCATTACCGCGGGCGCCACTTTGGTGGAGTCGACACAGGAGAGCCGAACGTTCAATGTCGCGATCAACCTGGTGCGTACCGTGCCTGATACGGACTGGCTGCGCCGCAGGAATAGAACGATTGCGAACTTCAGCACGACATATGGAACGTTGACCCAGCCCAACACTCCGCTGGCGAAGACCGATATCTATCATGCTGGTGTCGAGCGGGACGAATACTTTTCAGCAGCGCTTTTCGGGTTTGCGGAGGCGACCTTCGATCATAACTTCTCGCAAGGGTTGGACCTCCAGCAGACGTACGGCGGCGGACTCGGCTGGAGTGTGGTCAAACGGCCGAACGAAAGCCTGGATCTCAAGGCCGGCATTACCTATGTGCGGCAGGGCTTTGCGGATCCGGCCGTCAACAGAGATCTGTCCGGATCGGTATTCGAGGAAGATTTCCAGCGTGGATTGGCGCGAGGCATCAAGTTCAATCAGTCGGTGGTGCTATCGCCCTCGTGGAACGATACGAATGCGTTCACGGCAGTCGGCAGCGCGCTGCTGACGATGCCTGTCTATAAGCGGATGAACTTTTCACTTGGGACCATCGACAACTATCTGCACGATCCGCCGTCGGGGTTCAAGAAGAATTCGTTTCAGGCCACGATGGGGTTGACGTACAGCTTAAGGTGAGAACGTGGGGCAACGCTTTCGCGCTGCCGCCGGGCTTCTGCCCGACGTTTCAGTGCAGCACCGATTCCGCGCAGCTCCGGGTCGGCCGGAAGGCCGACCGCAGGGCCGAAGCCCCGCCCCACCATCGAAGTATTTAAACGCCGGCTTTTTTGCCGGCCCGGACCAATTGTTCGATGTTCACGAAGTCGGTCGGATAGTCGCCGGTGTAACAGGCGTAGCAGTATTCGCCGCGCTCATCCTTGACCGACTCCTGCAACGAATGCATGGAAAGATAAGCAAGCGAATCCGCCTCGATGAAGCGGCGGATTTCATCGATCGTGTTGTTTGCCGCGATCAGCTCGCTCTTGTTCGGCGTATCCACGCCGTAAAAACAAGGTGAGATGGTCGGCGGGCAGGAGATCCGCATGTGAACTTCGCGGGCTCCCGCCTTGCGCACCATGCGCACGATTTTGCGGCTGGTGGTGCCGCGGACGATGGAATCGTCCACAAGCACGACGCTCTTTCCTTCGAGGAGGCTTCGAACGGCGTTGAGCTTCAGTTTGACGCCGAAATCGCGAATGGCCTGGGAAGGTTCGATGAACGTCCGCCCCACATAGTGGTTGCGGATTAAAGCCTGCCGGTAGGGCAGACCGGATTCGGCGGAGTAACCGAGCGCCGCGGCGTTGCCGGAGTCGGGCACGGGAACGACGATATCGGCATCGGCGGGTGCTTCACGAGCCAGCAACATCCCGAGTGTCTGGCGCGATTCCTGAACCGGACGCCCGAAGACAATGGAATCGGGCCGCGAGAAATAGACATGCTCGAAAACGCATTGAGAGATCCGTTTATGCGGGGCATAACGCTCGCGGGAAATGCCTTCCGGGCCCACGATCACCATCTCCCCGGGCTGCACATCGCCCATGTAAACGGCGTTGATCAGATCGAACGCGCAGGTCTCGGAAGCGAACACGTGAGCGGGCGTGCCGCCGCTGAATTCCAGTTGACCCATGGCGAGCGGACGGAAGCCGTGCGGATCGCGGGCGACGATAATGCGATCCTGCGCGAGGAATACCAGCGAGAAGGCCCCTTCGAGTTGGAGAAGAGCATCGCGTAACGCACCAGCCAGCGTGCGTTCGCGCGAGTGCGCCACGAGATGGAGAATGACTTCGGTATCGCTCGACGCCTGGAAAATGGAGCCGCGCGCTTCGAGGTCGGCCTTCAATTCCGCGGCGTTAGTGATGTTTCCGTTGTGCGCAACAGCGATCCGCCCTTTGTTGCAATGCACGGAAAATGGCTGCGCGTTGCGTTCGACCGTATCGCCGGTCGTTGAATAACGCGTATGGCCGATAGCAAGTGAGCCGGGCAACGACTGAAGCACGGGCTCGGTAAAGATGTCCGCCACGTGCCCCATTGCTTTCCGCGTATGGATCAGTTCGCCGTCACTGGTGGAAATGCCGGCGCTTTCCTGTCCGCGGTGCTGTAGTGCATACAGAGACAGATACGCCAGCTTCGAGGCTTCCGGGTGGCCATAAATGGCCGCGACGCCGCATTCTTCGTGAAGTTTATCCAGCATTGTGTGTATGAAGAAGGTGGGGGAGGCTTGCTTCGAACGACTGCTTCAAATCGGCGGTGGCGATATCGATCCACATGGCGTTTCCGTCTCCGATCTGTAACTGCTTTTTCATTGTAACGCCAACAAGCGGACATTCCACGTCATATCGCAAAGCAATTTCGTGGATGCGAGCGGGCTCAGAGCTGCTCAGAAGAATGCGCGACGGCGCCTCGCCGAATAGGCTGAATTCGACACGCTCGCCGGCTTCGATGCGGATGCCGGCGCCGATCTCACTCGTACAGCATTCACTCAGTGCAACTGCCAGACCGCCGTCACTGAGATCGTGCGCCGATTCGGCCAGGCCATCAGCGAGAATTTCACGTACACAATCGTGAACTCGTTTTTCGTAAGCCATATTCAGCTCAGGAGGAAGTCCCCAAAGCTGGTTGAGTATGACCTTGGCGTATTGCGAACTGCCGAATCGCAGCGCATGATTTGCACCGAGGCCGCCCAGCAGGAGAATGCTTGCGCCGTCACTACGGAACTTCACCGGCGTCGGCACGGCGGTATTCATCAGGCCGATGATGCCGAGAACCGGCGTGGGATAAATGCCTTCGCCCAAAGTTTCGTTGTACAGGCTGACATTGCCGCCCGTGATGGGGGCTTCGAAGAACGTGCAGGCCTCGGCAATTCCTTCAATCGCTTCGACAAGCTGAGCCATGATTTCGGGCCGCTCGGGGTTGCCGAAATTCAGATTGTTTGTTGCGGCGACGGGAGTCGCGCCCGTAGTGGCGAGATTGCGGCAGCACTCGGCGACGGCTAGTTTGGCTCCTTCGCGGGGATCGAGGTAGCAGTAGCGGCCGTTGCCGTCAAGCGACATCGCGATTGAAGTGCCGGTTTCTTTCACGCGCACGACCGCCGCGTCGGACCCAGGGCCCACGATGGTGTTGGTGCGAACCAGGTAGTCGTATTGTTCCCAGATCCAGCGCTTGGAGCAAAGATCGGGAGATGCGACCAGGCGAAGCAGATCGGCGTTCAGACCCTTCGAACCTGGGATATGGGATGGCGGCTCCAGCCGGGCTTTTCGATACGGCTTGACGTTATGCGGCCGGTCGTAACGAGGGGCTTCGTCGGCTAATGCGGGATTCGGAATTTCGGCAACAAGCTCGCCGTGATGGCGCACGCGCAGGTTGCCATCCGGAGTCACGACGCCGATAGTGACCGCATCGAGCCCCCATTTGCGGAATACCTGGAAGACCTCATCCTCGCGGCCCATTTCGGCCACGAGAAGCATGCGCTCCTGAGATTCGGAGAGCAGCATCTCATAAGCGGTCATGCCGGATTCGCGCTGTGGCACGCGGTCGAGATCGATATCGATACCGACGCCGCCGCGGCTGCCCATTTCACAGGAAGAAGATGTGAGACCGGCGGCGCCCATATCCTGAATCGCGACGATGGCGCCGGTTTTCATGGCTTCGATACACGCTTCGAGAAGAAGTTTTTCGAGGAACGGATCGCCTACCTGAACATTCGGCCGTTTCTGCTTTGACTCCTCGGTAAATTCGGCGCTGGCCATCGAAGCGCCGTGGATGCCGTCGCGCCCGGTCTTCGCGCCGACATAGATGACCGGATTTCCGACGCCGGAGGCGCGCGCATAAAAGATTTCGTTTTCCCTGCAAACGCCCAGCGCGAAAACATTCACCAGCGGATTGGCCGAGTAGCAGTCTTCGAAGATGCATTCGCCGCCGACGGTCGGCACGCCGAAACAATTGCCGTAATGCGCGATTCCACTGACGACGCCGGTGAGAATACGGAGATTGTGTTCGCCTGTTGGCGAATTGCCGGGTGGGCCGAAGCGGAGCGAGTCCATGACGGCGATGGGACGCGCACCCATGGTGAAAATGTCGCGCAGAATGCCGCCGACTCCGGTTGCGGCGCCCTGGAACGGCTCAATGTAGCTCGGGTGGTTGTGGGACTCGATCTTGAACGCAATTACCCAACCGCCGCCGATGCCGATGATGCCGGCGTTTTCACCCGGGCCCTGCACGACGTACTTGCCCGTGGTGGGAAGCTTCTTCAGGTGAAGACGAGAGCTTTTGTAGGAGCAGTGCTCGCTCCACATCACACTGAAGACGCCGAGCTCGGTGTAACTCGGCTCGCGTCCGAGGAGGCTGACGATTTTCTGGTATTCGGCAGGCGTGAGCTGATGTTGTTCGATCAGCTCGGGTGTGATGGTCATCTCGTCAGAGGGTCGCGCACAACGGCCCTTCGGCCTGTGCGCTCGCGAGCGCGGGCACGGACGACAACAAAGATTCGAAAATCCCCAAACCCCCGGTGGAGCCCATGAGCGAGTCGCAGGCGCGTTCGGGATGGGGCATCACGCCCAGCACGTTGCGTTCGCGGTTCAGAATGCCCGCGATGTCCCGCATCGACCCGTTCGGGTTATCAATGTATCGGAAGGCGACGCGCTCTTCGGCTTCGAGAGTGTCGAGCGTATGTTCGTCGGCGAAGTAGCGGCCTTCGCCATGCGCGACCGGCATATGGAGGAGTTGGCCTTTGCGGAGTTTCGCGGTGAACGGAGAGTCGGCGGTTTCGGTGCGCAGAGTGACTTCGCGGCAGACGAATTTCAAGTCCTGATTACGCAGAAGCGCCCCGGGCAGCAGTCCGGCCTCGACGAGAATCTGAAAGCCGTTGCAAATGCCCATGACGGTGCCGCCGCCCGCGGCAAATTTCTTCACGGCATTCATCACTGGCGAAAAACGCGCGATCGCGCCGCAGCGGAGATAGTCACCGTAAGAAAATCCGCCGGGAAGAAGGACCGCGTCGACTTTGCTCAGGTCGGTGGAGTCGTGCCAGATGAATTCCGCTTCGCTTTGCAGACTATGGGGCACGTTCCGGTTGATGGCGTACCACGCATCGTGGTCGCAATTGCTGCCGGGGAAGACAACGATGCCGACTTTCATGCTGGGAATTTCCAGTTTAGCAGTATGGTGACGGAAGGAACGAACGATATAGTGTGAAAGTGCTTCATCGATTCGCGCTCGCGTTGTACGTTATTTCCCTGCCGCTGATCGCTCACGCGCAGTTCAACGACGGCGGCGCTCAGGTGGCTAAAGGACTGCCCGCGCCGCGAACCGCGGACGGACACATCGATTTCTCAGGCGTCTATCATGCGCCCGGTTATGGACCCGGCGATCCGCCGATCCGGGGCGGGGAGACGATCGCTCGGAATATCGCTCGAGGCCTGAAGCCCGACGATGTGCCCCTGCTGCCATCCGCGAAAGAATTGATGAGCAAACGCAATGCGGAGAACAGCAAAGACGATCCTGAGGGCCTGTGCCTGCCCATGGGCACGCCCCGCAAGGATCCTTATCCCTGGAAGATCGTCCAGACGCCTCAGTTGTTTTTGATTCTCTACGAGGGCAACGTTCACAGCTACCGGCAGGTCTTTCTGGACGGGCGGTCGCATGATCCCAACGTCACTGAAACGTGGTGGGGCGATTCGATTGGGAAATGGGACGGGGACACGCTGGTGGTCGACACCGTGGGGATGAATGACAAGGCGTGGCTCGATCTGGTGGGCCATCCCCGGACCGAAAAAGCTCACATCATTGAACGTTTCACCCGGCCGGAACTGGGGAGAATGAACATCGAGATCACGATTGACGATCCCGGCGCTTATTCACGGCCGTGGAAAATAGTTGAATCGTCGCAGCTTGCTCCGGGATGGGAGATCCAGGAGTATATCTGCAACGAGAACAACCGCGACGCGGCGCACTTGACGGGGAAGTAGAACCTTCAGTTCTTCATTGCCGGCCAGGCTTCAATCCTGACGCGCGCCACAACCTGCACTCCGCCCTTGCCATCCGTACCGAATATCAGCGCCTCGCCGTCCTTCATTCCAGCTGCAGCCTGCGGAAATGCGCCGGTCAGATTCGGCAGGTGAGTTACCAGAAGTGTGTTGTTCCCGGACGGAAACTGCGTCACAGCTTTCCGCAGCCATGCGGCCTGAGCCTCAGTGCCGCCGGACATGCTTCGGCCGTTGTCGCCTAGTTCCGGGGTCGGCGTCGGATTGGATATTTGAGCAAGCCGAAGCGTCTCCAGCGCGCGGTATGTAGGGCTGGTGAACACGTCACCGATCGGAATTTTCAAATCGCGCAGCGCTTTGCCCATGGCTGTCGCGGTTGTGCGACCGACCTCGTCCAGTTGACGCTCGGGCTTTAAGTTATCCGGATTAGCCGTTTGCTTGCCGGGAACCTGCCGTGGCGAACTCGCGTGACGCATAACAATGACGTAGCCGCCTCGCTGCAACGCATGAACCAGCGCCGAGCCGGACAATTCCTGCGCATGAGCGAGGCCGGCAGTGACGCCTGCGAGGAGCAACAGGCAAAGCGCACTGACTGGCACACGAACGTTACTCAACATGTCTGTTCACCCTGCAGGAGAAATTGGCAGCATCATCCGTGCTGCCGGAGCCTTTATAAGTGGCGACCTGCGGATAAGGACAGAGTGGCCGTGTCCGGACAACCGCGCCGTTCACAACTTTTGAAGCGTTGATCTGCTCCGGCGCCTTGCCTTGTACTACCCATTGGTCCAGCGCGCTCACCATATCGAATGTGCTGGCGCCGTCTCCTCCTCCGCAGTGGCCCATGCCCGGCACCATGAACAGGCGATAGGAATTTTCTACCTTCTCCTTGCCGCCCATGGCTTCGAGAACACTCTTGTAATAGTTCACGCTGTTTCCCGGCGGAACACCGGGGTCGGCCCATCCGTGATAGTGGAGCAGCTTTCCTCCATGTGCGAAAAGAGGCTGCAGATTCGGGTTGACGGAGTTCATCAGGGCACTGGTCGTCTCGTCCGCGCGGGCGAGGTCAGCATCGGGATTGAACGTCAGGTAGTTCCACTTGGGATCCCGAAACACCAAATACTTGTATGTGTCGACGGCCAGATCCATCGGTTTCGGACCAGACAACGTAGCCCATCCCATTTCGCTTCCGGGCTCCAGTCCGGGGAAAATGTTTTGTCCGGAACGCGACGTCGGTCCCGCGTAGATTCGGCGCGCTACCTCGACCTGCGGGGCCGTGAGGCATGACGGTCCATCCTCGCCCTTGCATTCGAGCACCTTGGGGTCGAATGTGCATCTTGTGGGATCTTCGATCACCCCGTCCTTCACGCCGTCGAGCGCGTCGCACTGATCGAGCGCCGCCTTGTGGATCGCCGCATACTTGGTTGGTGGGATATAGCCGGCATCATTTTGATGAGTTACAGCTGCGGTCCAGACCTGACTGCCCTGCAGGCGCGTGACATAGTTTGCGGGTGCGCCTGCCACGATGCCGTCGTAGTCGTTCGGGAATCGTTGGGCTTCCGCCAACGCCTGGCGTCCACCAGTCGAGCAGCCGTTCCAGTATGAGTATTGAGGTCCCTTGTTGTAGTAAGCCGCGACGATTGCTTTGGCCGCAACCGTCATCTCGTGAACAGAGCGGTAAGCGAAATCGATAACCTTCTCCGGATGGTCGGGAATGAAGTCTGGATTGTTTCCGGCGTGCCCGGTATCGGTGCTTGCCGCGGCGTAGCCCGCCGCCAGCGCGGTCGCCATCGCGGGATAGCTGATCGTTCCCGCCCATGCTCCATTTCCCACCGATTGCAGCTTGCCGTTCCATCCGGCAGCCGGCATCCAGATTTCGATCCTGATGTCCGAATCGGTGCTGGGCTTCAGCGTTGCGGCGATGCGGCAGAAAGCCGGCAGTGTCTTGTAGACGGCGGCGCCTCGGCCGCGTCCGGGCGGCGCCGGAAATGCTCCGACCTCAACGGGAGTCGCGAGCGAGATGATGACGTGAGGCAGTGGGAGCGAAGTCAGGTTTTCACACGACGTCGCCGCTCCGAGCAGAGCCGGGAAAAATGCGAACAACAGACCGTACTTCATTTGGACTCCTTTGCTGTCTGGACAGCCGCCGGATCGCCATGCTCGGCGTAGTTCTTCAATCGGGCGAACTGCAGCTTGAGGACCTCATCGACGGGCGCGGCCCAGGTGTTCATGCCGGCCGGAGAATAGCCGACCACAGAGTAAGCCACGTCCAGCTTCGTCCCTCCGTTCAGAGGCGAGAATGCAATGGTCATGCTGCCGGTTGCGCCGAGCGATTGCAACGGTCCCAGCGCACCGCTGAGAACCAGCGTCCTGCCCGGTGCAAGATACACGACTTCCATGTGGCGAACGCCGCCGTTGTTCGGAAGCTTTTCACAGAAGCAGCCGCCGGGTTTCTCTTCGATCGACAAGTTATGAGAGTTGCCGGAGAACGTGTGATCCGGGCTCCACCAGTCACCCGTGTTGCGGATCAGCTTGCGGTAGACATCTTCCGGTGAAGCCTGCACGTTCAATGTGAACCTGACCGTGAAGCCGTTGGCGGATGAGTCGGCGACGTCGGCCGCGCCTTGGTTTGCGGCTGTGAGCATCGCAGCGGCGGCAAGAATCAGTTGGAGTCTCATTGGAATATTCTATTGCGAACCGTCGCCTTGACAAGCCGGTCCGCCGTTATGTAATAGTCAATGCGACAGTTGAAATGAGAGGAACATAAATGAACAAACCGATTGCAGCGGCGATTGCCATTACGGCTGTCGCGCTGGTCGGCGCAGGATCGGCGATCGCCCAGTCCGCGTCGCAACAGAAGCCGCTGATGGCGGAGCAGGTCTTCAAAAATGTCCGGGCACTCAAGGGAATTCCCGTAGACGATTTTATGGAGACCATGGGGCTGATATCGGCCGCCCTTTCGTTTGACTGCTCGGATTGTCACTATGGAGCCGGCACCGATAAGGTCAATTGGGCGGCGGACACTCCACGCAAAGTGGTGGCGCGCACGATGATCAACATGGTGGCCAACATCAACAAGAACAACTTCGGAGGACACCAGGAAGTAACCTGCTGGACCTGCCATCGCAATCGCGATAAACCGTTGGTGACGCCGGCGCTCGAAACCATCTATGGCGAGCCCACCCTGATCATGGACGACGTCGTAACCAGTACGCCGGGCAGACCCTCGCCTGACTCGATTCTGGATAAATATATTCATGCCGAGGGCGGCGCACAACGACTGGCCGGGCTGACCAGCTTCGACGCAAAAGGAATCAGTTCCGGGTTCGGTGGATTTGGAGGCGGCGGCGCCGTGGAAATTGCAGCAAAGGCTCCAGACAGGCGCTCCACGATTGTTCTCTTCAAGGAAGAGACAGGCCGCGGCGATCAGATCCGGACGTACAACGGCAGCACGGGCTGGGTCCGCACACCGCTCAACATTCTGGGCGAATATCAGCTCGAAGGCGGCGATCTGGATGGAGCGCGGTTCGACGCGCAGCTCTCATTCCCGGGCCAGATCAAACAGATTCTCACCAATCTGAAAACGGGCGAGCCGGCCATCATCAGCGACATTCCCATGTCGCATAGCCAGTCATCGGTGCAAAAAGATCCAAACGCCGGGAAAACCTATAATGTCGATGTCGTTCAGGGAACGGGTCCGAGAGGTCTTCTAGTTACCCTGTACTTCGACCGGCAGACCGGACTGCTGGCGCGCGAACAACGCTACAGCGACACGCCGATCGGCCGGGTTCCGACGCAAATCGATTTCTCCGATTACCGCGATGTCAACGGAATCAAATTTCCGTTCCGCATCGCTTACGTTTGGCTGGACGGACGCGATGCGATCACGCTGGACGAAGTCAAAACGAATGTCCCGGTCGATGAAGCCAAATTCGAACGGCCGGCTCCGCTGAAGAAGAAGTAGGAAAAGACGCGGCTGGTAGCCGCGTATCCTCGTAGCCACATATCCCGAAACTACGGCAATTTGCAGGAGAAATTCGCGGCATCGTCGATGCTGCCGCTTCCCTTGTATTTCGCCACCTGCGGATAGGGGCAAAGCGGACGAGTGCGGTTGACTTTGCCGTCACGGGTGGTGCGAGACGCGAGAATCTGATCGGGAGCTTTCTTTGCTTCCACCCATTGCTCAAGGGTGGTCAGCATATCGAAAGTGCTCGTGCCTTCGCCGCCGCCGCAATGCGCCATGCCGGGAACCATGAACAGGCGATAGGAATCGTTGACCTTCGCGGCGTCGCCCAGCTTTTCGAGCACGCTGTTGTAATATTCGACACTGCTGCGTGGGGAAATCTGCGGATCGGCCCAGCCGTGATACTGGATGATCTTTCCGCCGCGCGCGAGGAAAGCTTTGATGTCCGGATCGAGAGCGTCCATGGCTTCGTCCGTCTTCTGCGATGCCGCGAAATCGCTGTCAAAGTTGAAGGTTTTATAGTCCCAGCTCGGGTTGTTGAAGATGATGTATTTGAAGAGATCGGTGCCGACGCTAAAGGGCTGCGGGCCGGCCATGGTGTTCCAGCCCAGTTCGCTGCCTGGCTCGTGGCCAGGGAAAATTTCGCGTTTCGTCCGCGGGTTGCTGACGTCGGAGTATATGCGGCGCGCGGTCTCGACTTGGGCTGTCGTCAGGCAGGACGGGGCGTCGTCGCCTTTGCACTCGATCGTTTTGGGATCGAAATGGCACCGCGTTGGATCTTCGATGATACCGTCTTTCACGCCGTCGGCCGCATCGCATGCTTCCAGAGCCGCCGCGTGGATAGCCGGAAACTTGGCGGCCGGAATCCGGGATGCTTCATCTTTGAGATTCGCCTGCGCGATCCAGACGGACTGAATGGCGCGGCCAGTCAGGTTGATAGCGGGCGATCCGGCCACAATGGCGTTAAAGTCTTCGGGATATTTCTGCGCTTCCTTCAGAGCCTGTCTGCCGCCGGAGGAGCAGCCGTTCCAGTAGGAGAGCTTCGGAGCGTTTCCGTAGTATGCCGCAATGACCGCTTTGGATTTTACGGTCATTTCATGCTCCGAACGATATCCGAAATCGGTCACCCTCTCCGGATGTCCCGCGCCAAAGCTGGCGCTGCCGCCTTCGTGCCCGGTATCAGTCATAGCGGCCGCGTAGCCGCGTTTTACGCCGGCAGCGAGCGTGGCCGGAGCAATAGATCCCGTCCAGCCGCCGTTTCCGTTCCCTTCGAATTTTCCGTTCCAGCTCGCTGAAGCCGGCATCCAGACTTCGAATCTGATGTCGGAATCGCTGGTAGGCTTGATCGTCCCGGCCACGCGGCAGAATGCGGGGAGTTCTTTGAATACGGCATTGGGGTCGCCGCCGCGCCCGCGTCCACGTCCCGTCGCCGGAGCTGTGAAGGCGCCGGCGGCAACCGGCTGCGCGAGCGTGATTGTAGTATCGGGAAGCGAAAGGGACGTCAGGCTTTCGCAGGTGGCCGCCTGAGCCGGCGCCAGCAGCGCAGTGAGGGCAAAGCCGACAGCAAGAGCGCCTGCAGCGCTACTTCTCAGACTTGTCATCCGGCGAGCCGGTACCTGTTGAACCCAGGAACAGCTTTCTGCCATCCGCAAATGTGATGTCCCGGCCATTGGCTCTGTTGGAGCCGTCTTTCGCCTGGTAACCCTCGATGACAATCTCAGCGCCCGCAGGCAGGGAAGCTTTGGTAAAGCCACGGCGCAGAAGCGCGTTCGGGCTGCCGCCTTCGACCATCCAATTGGTTACCTTGCCATCCGGCCCTTTAACGTCGATGTGGATCCAGGAATGCGGATTGATCCACTCCATTTCAGTAACGGTGCCAGTGAGTTTGACGGGCTTGGAAGGGTCAAATTCGGCTGCGAACGAATGATGCGCCCACAGAGGCGCTGCGACGCTGAATGACAGGGCAGCCGCCGCAACCGCAAGAATCAACTTTTTCATTGCCAATACCTCGACTTACTTCTGTGCGGCTTTCTTCGCATCATCGGCGCGGGCGCCGCTCAGGTTATTCCGCATACCGTAGTTGCCTTCCGAGCAGGCATATTCAAAGATCGGGCCGTCAATCTTCGACATCAGGACCTCGCCACTCCAGGACTTCTCCCAAGTAGACGGATCGGAAACGGTGAACTCGTACTTAACCGTGTCGGCATCGGTGCGGGTGAAGCGCTCCACGACGTGGAGGTTTTCACTGGAGCCGCGGAAAGCTGTGCGGTCCGAGAAGTTCGTGGTATCCACAACCAGCGTGTCGCCTTCCCAGTGACCGCGGGAGTCGCCCAACCACTGGCGAACATTGGACGGCAGGTGCGGACGCCCATCGGTCGGAATGATGCGTGTGTCATGAATCATTTCCTGGGTGATCGCGACATAACCCTCACCCTGCGTAATCTGCAGGTTGCTGTTGTAGCCTTCGGGCAGCATCGGCGGGCCTTCGTTCGGCCATAGAAGACACTGTTCGCCGAGGCCGCGATGCTCCGGGCCATCGAATTCATGTCCGCGGTTCGCCGCCTGACGGGCTGCTGCTCTAGCCTGCGCCGCGGGAAGCATCGGCGGCACCCGGCCTTCCGGTCCGATGATCAGAGAGGTGCGAATACTTTCGGGAATCTTGGACTGACCTTTCTCCAGGCCGAACTGAGCCATGTTGTAGTGCACATCGCCGTAAGTTCCGGGCGCCACAACCTCTCGTTTGGTCGCTATTTTAGCGGCATATGCATCCGCTTCAGCCTTAGTGAAGAATTCCTTGCTGCCGAGATCCTTCGGCCGTTCCAGGGGGACTGCGGAGGCATTCGTGTAATACCCCGAGAGGTCCGGCTTGCCGTTTGGAGTGTGGGGTACGGCCGACGCCTTCTCCCTGGCTCCCTCTTTTTTGGCAGCGAGCAATTTGGTGGATGGGGTCTGGGCGGCGATCGGCGCCGGGTTAAGGACCACGATCCCAACCACTGCCGCAAGAGCTGTTGCTGATGCGATCTGGAAAAATCGGTTGCTCATTTTAAAGCTCCTTCTTCACTGACTACTACTACACATTAACTCAAATTTCCCTGTTCGACTACTTGCCGCCCGCGGGCTTTTTCCGCAGGTTGCCGTACAGAAGTTCTTCCGCAAACTCAACGCACTTGAATTCGAGCAACTGCGCGTTTTTCTCCACATGCCGATAGAGTGGCATGCTGATTTTCCATGGACGGGAAAACACCTTCGGGTCCTCGATCGTGGCTTCATACATCAGCACGTCCGGGCTTCGGGGCGTGTAGCGTTCCACCACATGAAGTTGGTCACTATGGAAGTTTCCGGCCCGATCGAACCAGGTTTTGTTGTTCAGGCCTGTGACGTCCACTACCAGCGTCTCGCCTTCCCAGTGCCCGTACGACCACCCCATCCAACTGTCCACCGGCGCGGGAGTCGGCTTTCCCATGTTGATGGAGCGAACCGCGCCATCGTATTCGTACGAAATCAGGATCGTCTTCGCCGATTGGACGATCTGGAACGGATAGGGCATGTAAGTGGCGCGCGGTACGCCCGGCAGATAGCATTTGACTTCCGGATCGTCCTTGAAGCGGTTTGCGAAATTTTGCTTCTTTTTGTCCGCCATGGCCGGCAGGTAAGGGATTTCGTTGCCCTCCACCACCCCAATGCCTGGAGGAATCGCGAAATCGGCTGCCAGAGAGGCCACCGGTCCCGCTGCCGCTGCGTGTGCCTGGATGTCCCAGTCCGCGGTATTCATGGCCTGCCAGATGCCATTGAGGTTGGGTTTTCCGTCTCCAGTACGGGGTGCTCTATAAATTGTCTGAGCTGCTGCCGTAACGACCGCAAGTAACGCCATCGAGGCGATTTTTGTCCAGGCGATCGACAAGGATCCGAGCCGATTCTGCATCCGAAAGTTTCTCTCCCAAGCGGCGTCCGGGTGCACCTGACCGGCAAATACACTTCCGCCCGCGTCGCTGATATTACAGTCTGATTGCCTCAAAGTCAATCTCTTGCAACCAAGCCGCAACTTGATAGACTAAACGATTCGAAACGATGGCCATCAGCCCCGATCTTCTCGACATTCTGATCTGTCCCGCCTGCCGGGCAAAAGTTGAACTCAAAGCCGACGGCTCGGGACTGCGTTGTGTCTCCTGCCACCGGCTCTACCCGATTCGCGATGAGATTCCCGTCATGCTGATCGATGAGGCCGTGATTGATGAATAGCCCGATGAATAGCCTGACGCATCGCCGGATCGGATAGCAATTTCGCGGTGCCACTGAAGGCCGACAATCTCGACCGCCTCGATTCCGGCAGCCGTGTCGCGGTACTGCGGCTACGTTCGCTCGGCGATTGCGTGCTCTCCACGCCGGCAATACATCTTCTTAAGCAGGCTCGTCCCGATCTGCGGATTGCCGTGGTCGTCGAAGACCGTTTTGCGGCGGTTTTTGAGAACAATGCGGATATCGATTCCGTGCTGCCGCCACGCGCCGGAGAACTCCGGTCATTTGCTCCGGCGCTATGCATCAATTTGCATGGCGGAACACGCAGCGCCAGGCTGACTCTGCTCTCGGGCGCCCGATTTCGCGCCGGGTTTGAAATCTTCCGCCCGGGATGGGTTTACAGCATTCGGATTCCGACGGCACAGGAGACGCTCGGGGTATCGCGACGTGTGCACACTGCTGAACACATGGCTTCGGCCATGTTTTACTTGGGTGTTCCGATTACGGACGTGCCGCGCGCCCGCGTCGAGCCGCAGGCAGGCCGGTCTTCGTACGCCCCAGGCAAGCCTTATGCGGTGATGCATCCGCTGGCCGCAACGCCGGAAAAAACCTGGCCAGCCGATCGTTTTCGGGAACTGGCGCGCCATCTCGAGCAATCCATGGGGTGGGAGATTGTTTTCATAGGCGGGGCCAGTGAGGATCTTTCGACATTCCAGCCTCACCGCACTGTTTCGGGGGCGCCGCTCGGCGAGATTGTGAAACTGATGCGTGATGCGGCCTTCTTTGCGGGGAACGATTCGGGTCCGGCACATGTCGCAGCGGCATTCGGTGTTCCGCAGATCGTTCTTTTCGGGCCGTCGGATTCTGAAGTTTGGGCTCCCTGGCGAACCCCCGCCGAAATACTGAAGTCCCAGCCGATCGGCCGGATAACGGTGGAACAGGCAATTCAGGCAGCGGACCGCTTGAGGGTCGCAGCGTGAAGGAAGCCATCCGGCTGCTTGCATACGCGCGGCGGTATTGGTTCCTTCTGATCATTTCGGTGGTTTTGATGGCTGTTTTCGGGGCCATGACCGCGGCGCGGGTGCTGCTGATAAAGGCCGTCATCGGCAGGGTGCTGCAGCCGGGGTTGGATGCGGGACCGGAGCCCCTGTTTGTCATCCCCGTTTTCAAAATCCCGATTTATCTCGAACAGTTCTTTCCAGCCGGCATTCACAACATCTTCACGATGGTTTGGATCGCGATTTTGTTTGTATTCGCGACGCGCGGGATTTGCGATTACCTCGGCGACTACCTGACGAACCTGGCCGGCTTTTCCGCGGTTACCGATCTTCGCAACCAGGTGTTCGAGAAAGTTCTGCGCCATGGAGCCGCGTTTTTTGAGGCGATGTCGACCGGGCGGCTGATGTCTTCGATCATGAGCGACATCGATAAGATCCAGGTGGCCAGTTCGGACATGTTTGCGGACCTGCTGCGCCAGGGCTTCTCCGCGGCAGGCCTGCTCCTGGTGATCTTTTCGTCGGACTGGAAGCTTGCTTTGTTCAGTCTGGCGCTGTTCCCGTTTGTGCTGATGCCGACGGCGCGGCTGGGAAGGAAAATCCGGCGCACCAGCCGCCGCACGCAGGACGCGGCGGCCGAAGTGAATCAGGTGCTGCATGAGGCGATTGCCGGTCATCAGGTAGTGAAGGCGTTCGGGGCCGAGAAATACGAAAGCCGGCGTTTTCGTGCCGCTGGCGACCGGCTCCTGAAGGCCAACCTGCGCTATGTACTGATCCAGGGGATTCCCTCGCCTTTTATCGAGTTTATGGGAGCGGCGACCTTCATCGGGTTGCTGTGGTTCGGCCGCGAGGAAATCAAGAACCACGTCCTGAACGCGGAAACGTTCATCAGTTTTCTGGCGGCGCTGCTGTTTCTTTATGAACCGGTAAAGCGGATCACGAACCTGCACAACATCTTTCAGCAGGCCCTGGGGGCGTCGGAGAAGGTATTCGCGTATCTCGACGAGCCCGAAGAGATCGAAGACCGGGCGGGCGCCCGGAAGATCGACGGCTTCCGCGACCGAATTGCATTGGACAACGTCAGTTTCCGGTATCCCTCAGCCAACGGCATGCAGTTGGACCGGGTCTCGCTGGAAATTCCCTCCGGAGAAGTGGTGGCGCTGGTGGGATCGAGCGGCGCGGGCAAGACTACGCTGGCGAGCCTGGTTCCGCGCTTCCGGGACGTAGTTTCGGGCGCGGTTCGGATTGACGGCGTCGATGTTCGCGATATCGAACTGGCATCGCTGCGGGACAAAATCAGCGTGGTGGCGCAGGAAACGTTTCTTTTCAACGACACGGTTGCGAACAACATCGCTTATGGGATGGAGCGTTACGACCGGGCCCTTTTGAAACAGGCTTCGGAAGCCGCGCTGGCTCATGAGTTCATCGAAAAGCTGCCGCAGGGCTATGAGACGGTGATCGGCGACCGCGGGGTGAGGCTATCGGGCGGGCAACGACAGCGGCTGGCTATCGCACGGGCGATTTTGAAGAACTCTCCGATTCTGATTCTGGATGAAGCGACATCGCATTTGGATACTGAGTCCGAGATGCTCGTACAAAAGGCGCTCGCGAATCTGATGAGCGGGCGCACGGTCATCGTGATTGCCCATCGCATTTCGACCATCCGGCGCGCCGACAAAATCGTGGTGCTGGATCGCGGGCGCATCGTCGAGATCGGCAGTCACGACGAGTTGATTCACCATGGTGGTATCTATCATCGGCTGCACGAGCTGCAGTACCTCGATGTGAGCGCCGGCGTGGATGTCTGAAGGAAGCTCACCGGCGGGCAAGGCCGCCGGCGCTCCCAGCGATGCTGAGGCTGATATCAGTTGGAGACGGCGATCCACACGGCTCCGTTGACCGTCGACGCGCTGCCTATTTGCAGGACTACGGGCACATAGCCTCCCGGTGTAACTCCAGCGGGAATTTGAAGGTTGAGCTGCATCAGGCCCGCTACTGCGCCATAGACGGCGCCTTTGTATTGCACGACAGCCGGCAAACCGCCAACCGTAGCGGTTACAGAGAGAACAGGCGATGGCAGCGGAACGGTTGCCAGCTTGCCGTCTACTCCCGATGGCGTTGTCTGGCCTTCGCCGGTGACGAACAGCGAAATGTAGGCCCCGATTTTCACCGGGTTAGCCGCGTTGTTGAGCGTGTTGTCGATGGCGTTAAGGGCGGCGGCCTGCCCCGCGCCGGTCGAATTCGATGTGAAAAAACCGGGTGACGACGCGGCGACCGGCACGGGAAATGCCGATGAAACCGCCCCCTGATAAGACACCGTAACGTTGGCCACGCTGCCCGAAATCGAGTAGGGAACGATCGCACTGACCTGAGTCGCGGAGGTGTAGATCAGCGGCGCGGGGATGCCGTTGAAGGATACAGTGGCGCCGGCGACTTCCGTGCCAAACGAGCCGTCGGTTGGAGAAGCTACGGCGAGTTGAGACGATCCGAGGCCGCTGCCGTAGATGGCGACAATCTGGCCCGGAGACACGGGGGCCGCACTCTCACTGGCAGCGTCGACCACGGCGCCGATCAGCACGGTTTCGCTGGTTGGTGTCAGCAAACGAACGGCATTGGCAGGTGCATCGCCGAGATATACGTTGCCGGTGTTACCAACGGCCAGCGATAAGTCTTCGTTAGTCCCGCCGGAGATCGCCGCGCTGGTGGCCGGTCCGCCATCTCCTGAATAGCCGGAACTGCCGTTACCCCCAATGGTCGTAATAATCCCGTTTGGAGCAACCTTTCGAACCCTTCCAATTTCAGTGATGAAGAGGTTGCCGGAGCCGTCCACAGCTATGCCAGGCGGAAAACAGACGGTCGCGCTGGTGGCCGGTCCCCCGTCTCCGGAACCGCAAAGGAAGTTGGCGTCGGTTCCGGCGACTGTCGTAATGGCGCCATTCGGGGAAACCTTCCGAACGCGGGCGTTAAGCGTATCGGCTATGAAGAGGTTGCCGTCGCCGTCCACAGCTACTGCCTCGGGTCTGTTGAGCTGTGCGCTGGTCGCTGGCCCGCCGTCCCCGGAAAACCCCATAGTGCCGTTGCCCGCGACTGTTGTGATAATTCCGGCGGCGGAAATCTTCCTGACGGTGAAATAATCGAACGAGTCCGTAATGAAGATGTTGCCGGAGCCATCCACAGCTATACCTCCACCCCCGGCAAAAGGGCTCGATGGAGCGAGTTGGGCCTTCGTCGCAGGCCCACCGTCGCCCGAATAGCCGAAACTGCCGTTTCCCGCCACCGTCGTAATGATCCCGGTTGGGGAGACCTTTCGAATGCGGGCGTTTCCGGAATCCGCGATGAAAAGGTTCCCGGAGCCGTCGACAGCCACGCTGAGCGGCGCAGAGAGCATCGCGCCGGTTGCCGGTCCGCCATCACCGGAAAAGCCCGGGGTGCCGTTACCCGAGACCGTTGTGATGGTCCCGTTTGCAGAAACCTTTCGAACGCGGGAGTTGTAAAAATCCGCGATGAAGAGGTTACCCGAGCCATCGACGGCGACCGACGTTGGACTGGAGATCTGCGCAGCGACAGCTGGTCCGCCATCCCCGGAAAAGCTCGATTCGCTGTTACCGGCTATGGTCGTGATAATTCCACTCGGACCGACCTCTCGCACAGTTGACTGATTCGCAATGAAGAGGTCGCCGAAAGTGTCAACCGCTACGCCGGGCAAGATACCAAAAAAACATAATGTCGCACTGGTCGCGGGTCCGCCATCCCCGGAAATCGACCCGCAGCCGTTGCCGGCCACCGTTTTGATGACCCCATTCGAGTCGACCTTTCGGACACGCCCGTTTCCCTGGTCCGAAATGAAAAGGTTTAAGGAACCATCGACGGTCAGGCTGACTGAGCCGCCGAGTTGCGCACTCGTGGCCGCGCCCCCATCTCCGGAAAAACCCGTGGTTCCGTTACCGGCCACCGTGCTGATGACGCCTGCCGGGGAAACTTTCCGAATGCGGAAGTTGTACCAATCGGCTATGAAGATGTTGCCGAACGCGTCGACGGCCACACCAGTCGGCTGGTCCAGTTGCGCGCTTACGGCGGCTCCGCCGTCTCCTGAAAAGCCCGCCGTTCCATTGCCCGCTACTGTGGTAATGATTCCGCTGGCTGCTACTTTGCGGATGTAATCGTTGGCGGCATCCGCGATGAAAAGGTTGCCCGCACCATCGACGGCTACCCCCTCGGGGAAACCAATTTGTGCTGTGGTAGCGGGGCCTCCATCGCCGGTAGTGCCGGAATAAAATCCTGCGCCTGCGACTGTGGTGATAATCCCATTTGGCGCAACCCGGCGAACCCTTCCGTTTCCTGTATCCGCAATGAAAATATTACCCGCGCCGTCAACCGCAATACCCTGCGGACTTGTGAGTTGCGCGCTTGTCGCCGGTCCACCGTCCCCGGAGTAGCCTGCCCGCGAGTTGCCGGCAATTCGGGTCAATACACCGTTCCGATCCACCTTAAAGACACAATTATTCTCAAAGGTCGTGAAGAATACGTTGCCGGCGGAATCCGTTGCCAGTCCCTGGGGCGTGATGGATGCGGCCAGGCCCGCGACGGGTGTTGGCAGCGGCGCGCCCCCTGCAACCGTCGAGATTATGTACTGCTGTGCCCATGACGTTCCCGCGTAGAGAAGTAATCCCGAAATGATGCGAAGTGTACTCATGTTCCTCGAAAGTCCAGCCTCTCTCTGTTCCGAACAATCATACGCTGGGTTCAGCGGGCTGCAGATTTGCCGACGGGCTCTTGGCCGTCTGGAAACGGCAGTAGCGAAGACCACACGGTCGCCAACAATATCGCCTACGGATGGAGCGTTATGACCGGCGCTTTTAAGACGGGCTTCGGAAGCGCTGGCTCATGAGTTCATCGAAAAGCTGCCGCAGGGTTGCGAGACGGGATCGGCGACCGCGGTGTCAGGTTGTCGGGCGGGCAACGACAGCGGCTGGCCATTGCACGGGCGATTTTGAAGAACTCGCCGATTCTGATTCTGGACGAAGCGACGTCCCATTTGGATACGGAATCGGAGATTTCTCCATGCAGAAGGCGCTCGCCAATCTGATGACGGGGCGGACCGTCATCGTGATCGCCCATCGCATACCACCATCCGGCGCGCGGACAAAATCGTGGTGCTCGATCGCGGGCGCATCGTTGAGATCTGCAGTCACGAGGAACTGATTCACCACGGCGGTATCTATCATCGGCTGCACGAACGAGCGAGAAGTAGAAAAACCGGCTGGGAAACTACGAAACCCGATCGATCTTCGCGGCGAGGACGAAATCGCTTTCGGTCAAGCCGTCGATTTTGTGCGTGAATATCGTTACTTCGGCTTTACCCCAGGAAAGCAGGATGTCGGGATGGTGGCCCTGCTCTTCCGCAATCGCGCCGGCGCGATTCACAAAGTCGAGAGCTTTCTGGAAGTCGGGGAAGCGGAACACTTTGTGCAGATGATGTTCGCCAACGACCACCCACTCCGACGCCAATTCTGTTTTCAATGAGTTGAGCTCTTCGCCCTTGAGGGGCGGAACGCCTCCGCGGCAGGGAACGCAGGTTTTATCGGCTAGTGACATTCGTTCCATCTTAGATTAGAAACATGAAACTTGCGCCTGCCAGACAGGCTGCATTCGGGGCACTGCTCACAATTGACCGGGGCGCATGGTCGGCGGAGGCACTGGCGGCAAAGTCCGTGCATCTCGACAGCCGCGATGCGGGGCTTGCCTCGGACATCGTCTTTGGAACATTGCGGCGTCGCGGCGAATTGCATGCGCTGATCGGGAAGTACTCGAAGCGCGGCGTGGACAAGCTTGACCCCGCAGTCCGCATTGCTCTTGAGATGGCTCTTTATCAGATTCGTTTCCTTGACAGGGTGCCAAGCCATGCAGCGGTGAACGACGCGGTGGAACTGGCGCGGCGAGCGGGGAAGGCATCGGCTGCGGCGTTTGTCAATGCAATATTGCGGCGTGCGATTCGAGAGCCGCTCGAAGTCGCGGAAACACTGTCGACTCCGCCGTGGCTGCTGGATCGGTGGACCGCGCAATACGGTGCCGAAATCGCCACTGGAATTGCAAAGGCCGGTTTGAAGCCGCCTGAGCGATTCATCCGGGTCGGAAATGCGGTGCCACCGGGGGGAGCGGAGCCAACCGAGGTCCCCGGGTGTTTCCGCCTGGTCGATGGAGACGCGGGCCGCTTTCGATTCCAGGACATCGGTTCGCAGGCGGTCGTGCCGCTGCTCCGAATCGAATCCGGCCACACCTTTCTCGATTTGTGCGCGTCGCCGGGCAACAAGACCGCCCAAGCCCTGGAGACGCCCGTTCAGGCAATTGCGTGCGATCTGCATCACAGCCGAACGAAGCTTTTGGCGCCTTTGGGAATACCGATCCTGACGCTGGACGCCGCAAAACCGCTTCCCTTCTCGCGCCGTTTCGACCGCATTTTAGTTGATGCGCCCTGTTCCGGCACCGGCACCCTGGCGCGCAATCCTGAAATTAAATGGCGTTTGAAGCCTGAAGATATTGCGGATCTGCAGAGTCGGCAGATCGCGATTCTGATGAATGCTCTGGGGCAACTGACTCCCGGCGGCCTGCTGGTTTATTCGACCTGCTCGCTGGAACGCGAAGAGAATCAGGACGTGGTTGACTGTGTAGCGACAACCACTGGCGCGACGGTTGTTGAAATCATGGAGCGAATTCCCGGGCGCGATCCGGGTGACGGCTTCTTCGCCGCGGTTCTCAGCAATTTGTCGGGCCGCTGATTGATGCTAAAATCGACTGGTAAGCCTAAATGATTCAAGTTGTTCCATCGATCCTATCGGCGGATTTCTCACACTTGGCGGATGAAATCGGCAGGGTGGAACGGGCTGGCGTTCAGATGCTGCATGTCGACATCATGGACGGTCATTTTGTGCCGAATCTCACGATCGGCCCCCCGGTTGTAAAGTCCATTCGCAGGATCACCAATCTGACGCTTGATGTGCATCTGATGATCACGGACCCGGACAAGTTCGCGCCGTTGTTCATCGAGGCGGGCGCGGACCAGATTTCGGTACACTATGAGGCGGCAACTCATCTGGACCGGACCATCCGGATGATTCAGAGCGCAGGGGTTCGGGCGGGTGTGGTGCTCAATCCGGCAACTCCGGTGGGGGTGCTGGAAGACGTTCTCTACTTGGTGGACCACGTGCTCATCATGAGCGTCAACCCCGGGTTCGAAGGCCAGAAGTTTATCCCCAACGCTTTGGGGAAGATTCGCAGGCTGGATCAAATGCGAAGTGAACGGGGCCTGAGGTTTGCGATTGAGATCGATGGTGGGGTCAGCGCCGCGAATGTCACGGAGATTGTCCGGGCGGGGTGCGACTGGATGGTAACGGGTTCAGCGGTGTTTCATAGTGCGGATCCGGCCGCAGCCGTGAAGGAAATGCAACAGATCGCCGGGAGCGCGGCTCTCGTCAAAGTTTAAAATACGGTCAGTAACGCAGATTTATTAAGGACTCCGATGCAGCGACGCTATCAATTATTTGTCATAACCGTGGGCGTTCTCGCTTTTTTCATGCTCTCGGGTTTTGGTCTCTTCCACCGCAAAAAGTACGAGACTCCCATTACCAAAGACACTCTTCAGCCCGACAAGATTCTGTTCGACCGGGCGATCAAGAACATCGAGCACGGCAACTATGAAGCCGCCCGCCTCACGTTGAACACCTTGATCAATACCTACGACACCAGCGAATTTCTGGCCAAGGCGAAGCTCGCCATCGCCGACAGTTGGTTCCGCGAGGGAGGAGCGCACGGTCTGGCACAGGCGGAGGCGGAGTACAAGGACTTCATCCTTTTCTACCCCAACATGGAAGAAGCCGCGGAATCGCAATACAAGATCTGCAATATCCACTACAAGCAGATGGAGAAAGCCGATCGGGACAACGCGCAGGGGCAGCGCGCGGAGGACGAATGCCGTCAGGTCATGGTGCAGTTTCCCAACTCGAAATTCGTTCCTCAGGCGCAGCAGATGCTGCGAAGCACGCAGGAAGTGCTGGCCGACAAAGAATTCCGCACGGGAGATTTCTATCATCAACGAGGCAGTTTCCCTGCCGCGGCGAGTCGTCTGGCGTTCGTTACACAGCAATATCCGCTTTACAGCGGGTCGGACCAGGCACTCTGGGAATTGGCCGATGCCTACAAACACATGGGCGACCGCTTTGAGAACCAGCGGGCAGCCGCGCTGACGAAGCTGGTGCGCGACTATCCGTTGAGCGCGCATCTGGAGAATGCCGAGGAAATGCTGACCGCCCTGAAGCGGCCGGTACCGGAGGCGGATCCCGCGGCCTACGCCCGTATGAAGTATGAGCTGGAGAATCGCAGCCGTCCCGGTATTATTCACAGGACTCTCAGCCCGTTCGAGTCGCACCCCGATACTTTTCTGGCCGCCAAGGCCGGTACGCCCGCGATGGAGTCGCTCCGTCCCTCTGTGCCGGTCAGCGTGCCTGCTGTAGCTGCGGGAGGACAAAGCGGCATCAGCGATGTCTCAGCCACTCAGGTCGTGAGCAATACGGAAGCGATCGACAAGGCGCCGGACGCCCGCCTCAATCTGCAACCTGCCGCCGATGGAGATACTCTTTCCCGAAACAGCGGTCTGGGAACCGGCGAGCAAAAGGCCAGCGTCGCAAGCAACGGCCAGACGACACCTTCAACTACAACGGCCGCGCCTGCGGCGGAAGCGCCATTGCCGACGAATCACCCCCCGACAAAGGACCAACTGAAGGCGTTTAAAAAACAGCAGGAAAAGGCCGCGAAGCTGGCGAAAAAGAATGCGGCGAAGACCGGCGTCACAACTACCACAACTCCGGCACAGCCTGCGGCAACTACGTCCGGTACGGCAACACCGGCTGCGGCGGCAACGCCCCGGCAATGAGCCGCATCCTGCTCGCTGACGATAGTCCGCACGCGCAGCGAATGGGCGAGCGGATCCTTCGCGACGAGGGGCATGAAGTAATCACGGTCAGCGACGGTAAGGTCGCAATGCTGCGACTGAAAGATGTTCAGCCCGATCTGATTATTGCCGACATCTCGATGCCCGAAGTCACCGGCTTTGAGTTGTGCGAATACGTAAAGAACAACGGTGGCGCCCCTGTATTCCTGACCGCCGGTGCGGTGGAGCCGGTCGATGAATCAGAAGTACTCCGCGTGCGCGCGGATGGCGTCCTGAAGAAGCCTTTCGAAGCCAGTCTCCTTCTCGAAGCGATCGGCAGATTTGACATCGCATCGACGAGGCGAACCCCGCCGACCATCAGTACTCCAAGCCAAACTATCAATGGACCCCTGCATAAAGGAAGCGCGCGCGCCGTCGTTGTGCTTGACGCTGAGCAGGTGCGTGCGGCGGTCACCGTCGCCCTCGATGCGGCGCTGCCCGCTTTGGTGGACGAGATCAGCGCCAAGGTGCTCACGGCGCTTTCGGGGTCCGGCCGTAGGGCCGACAGCTGAAAGTCCGTCCTGCTGACCTACAATTAGTTTCTATGCCGGACAACAGCTTCGACGTCGTTTCCCAGATCGAAATGCCTGAAGTGAACAACGCCATTCAGCAGGCGATGAAAGAGATCACAACCCGTTACGACCTGAAGGACTCCAAAACCCTGATCGAACTGAACGAAAAAGAAAAGAAGGTCGCGCTCAGCAGCGCGGACGACTTCAAGCTCAGGGCTGCGACGGAAATCTTTCAGCTGAAGCTCGTTAAACGCGGCGTTCCGATCAGGAACCTGACCTATGGCCCGGTGCACCCGGCCGCCGGTTCCTCGGTAAAACAGGAAGTTACTCTCACGTCGGGCATTCCAACCGAGAAGGCGAAGGACATCGCTAGGAAGATCAAAGACTCCAAACTCAGGGTGCAGGCTTCCATTCAGGGAGATCTGGTGCGCATCAGCGGTAAGGATCGCGACACGCTCCAACAGGCCATTGCTCTTCTGAAGAGCTCCGACTTCGGCATCGATCTGCAGTTCATCAACTTCCGGACGAACTGAGCGCGACGAACGAGCGGAATGGCCAGACGGCTCGAATCGCACCTGATAGAAGGTCCGGCCGGCAAGCTGGAAGCGTTGCTGGAAGAACCCGAAGATGCCGAACCGCGCGAGGCGTGTTTGGTATGCCACCCGCATCCGTTGTTCGGTGGCGCCATGCACAATAAGGTCGTCTATCGCATTGCCCGTGGGATGCGGCGCGCCGGTGCGGTGGTGCTTCGCTTTAACTTTCGCGGTGTGAGCCGCAGCGAGGGAGTGCATGATCAGGGCGTCGGCGAGGTGGAAGACGCGCGTGCCGCGCTGGATTTTCTGCGTGAGCGTTATCCGGGCCTGCCTTATTCGATGGCGGGATTTTCCTTCGGTTCAGGGGTGATCCTGAAGCTGGGGTGTTCGCTCAGCCCGGTGCGTTTGATCGCGGTCGGTTTTCCCGCGCGCGACTATCGGGCCGGCTATCTCGCTGCCTGCCGGGTTCCGAAATACTTCATACAAAGTACGATCGACGAATTCGGCCCGCGGAAAGATCTGGAAGCGGCATTTTCGTCGTTCGGGGAGCCGAAGCATCTTCGGTTCATCGAGGCTGCGGACCATTTCTTTCTGGGCGCGCTCGACGCGCTGGAAGAAGCAGTCCTGGCGAGCGCAGTTTGATGGGCCAGCGCAGTTTGATCGCGCGGCCGATACGGTCATTCGACGCGGAAGTCAGCCTTGACGGAAGTTGTCTGTTTGCCCGGGGCATCCCGTGCGGTGATCACAAGCGTATAGGTCCCCGCACGCATAGTGGACTGCAGGCTCAGGTTGAAATCGCCAGGAACCCACGGCTGCGGATAGAAGGCCTGGCTTCTCTCCACCGCGGCATCGTCCTGTTCGAATAGCTGTTTCCCGTCGGGTGACAGCACCGCGACATCGTAAGCCACATCGATCGAATTCTGTTCGCCGTATTTGTAGCCGGTGATATCGAAACGCACCCAGAGTATGTCTCCCGCACGGTACGCCACGGTTCGGAGCGCGGTCTCATCGTCCTGCGTTCGGTAAAAACCCAGATTGCGAATCGTGAGCGTACTTGCCGGGTCTACGCCTTTGCCTCCAACCGGAAAGGCCAGCTCGCCGGAAGCAGCCTGTTTAGCCTGCTGATCGGTTACTTCGAATTTGACGGTGTAATTTCCAGGCGGCGCAAGCGACGGGAGTTGAATCTGCAGGCGCAGTTTCGGCTTCCAGTCCTTATCTTCTTCACTGATCGAGGTGCCGATCACCTGTTCATCGCGGGGTATGATGCGTGTGCCCTTCGGGTCGGTTACGTCGATATGCCCGGCGAGCTGTACTTTGCCGGTGGCGCTGATTCTGTAATTTTCGACCTGGAAGCTGAAGAACGCGATGTCGCCGGGCACAAACGACGCCCCGCTTTCGATAGCAGGGCCGTCTTCCGACTGTGAGATGACGGGCCGTATGACTCTGAGGGTTCGTACGACGGGAGTTGCCGGACCGCCGATCTGCGCAAAGAGCACGGAAGACAGTGCCGGAAGCGCCAGTAAAACCGCGGCCCGCATGATGGTTTATTTGCTGGGGCCTCTACCGTCTTTGGGCAGCGGGATCTGCGTCGGCGGTGGTGCGGCGCCCTGAAGGCTTTGCTCATGCGCGAAGTCGAGAGGTATGTCGATCGAGATCTCCTTTTCGTCAAAGGGATCGGTCAGTCTCAGACGATAGTGTTTCGTCGGTGCATCGAACACCACAATGCCCTGCTCAGTCTGTGCGGGACCTACTTTGCGAACGACGCCAAGCCAATTGGGGACATTTGTGCCATCGGCCAATTCGGGGTAACTCTGCCCCTGATCGTCCACAAGGGTCATGGCCGGAATGGGCTGGTCCTCGCCCCCGGAGTTTAAAACGCTGACTTTGACAAGATAAAACCGATTCTGCGCGGTCCTTGCAGTGTTGGGGTCATCGCCCAGCGCCTGCGTTCGCTCGGTGTCTGTGACGCTGAACACAAGCGGTCCGACCGTGGCCTTATCCCCGGCGGCAAAAATAACCGGTTGATTCTTCGAGGACCTGGAACACCCGGCCAATGTGAGGGAAAGGAGAGCAAATCCCGAGATCAGTATCAGTGCCGAACGCATGCAGCGTTTAGTTTCGCATACCGGGAGGCGAACGCTTTTATTTCCTGTGCTCCCGCAGCATCTGTTCATACTTGCGCCGCTGCTCGGGGTTGAGGATCTGTATGATGCGGCTGTTGCCGTCGGCGAGCACGTTGTCATAGTAGTGCGAGAAATCGTCCAGGATAGAGGTCAACTGCACCGTCTGTTGATCGGAAAGGCTTAGCTCCTGCTTCCATTCCGTCACCGACATCGAGAGTCCGGTCGTGAGAGGGGGAGATCCGTGCAGATTGGCATGGCCACTGTAGCTCATGACCACCGCGCCCAGCACCGCTCCACAGAGGAAGACCAGCACGAACGACAGGATGGCGATTTTTTCGTTGGGGCGGGGAAGAGCGGTGGTGGCGATGTCCTGTACCATGTAACCCGCACGCAAAATGATAACGCGTGCCTGATCCTACAAGGATTCTACTCGCGCCAGGTGGCCAATGTCACGAGCATACGGTCGCGATCGGAGGAATCCGAGTGGACCGCGATGGGGTCATGCTGCGCCATGATCGACGCCGCATCCGCACCTTTGAACGAGGATTCCCGGCTGACCAGGTAGCTGCCGAGACCGGCGAGCAGAAGCAATGAGGCGAAGGCCACACGCCGGAAAAACGCGGCTCCCGGCGAAAATAGTCCCCACGCTTCCCGCTGCTGCTTTTCGACGATGCCGTAGCGGACGCGGTTGTAGAAACCGAGCGACGGTTGCGCAACTGTATCGCCAACGCAGGCGACGGCATTCTCCGGATCGAAGCGGAACTCGCGCAACAGCGTTGACAACTGATCCATTGCGGCAACCTCGGCGCGGCAATCGGCGCAAACGTCGAGGTGAGCGTAAAACGCCCGCGAGGCATTCCTGGATGCAACTCCACCCGACAAATGCGTTTCCAATTCGTCGACCACAATATCGTGCATCATAAAATTCCCTGCTGCCTATTGCTTCCCGGAAGCTGCCGGCGTCAGCGGCCGGTCGAGCCGCTGGGCTGCTTTAACCAGTTTCTGGCGTGCCCGAAACAACTTCACCTTAACGGTGTTCTCGTTCATTTTTAACATGCCCGAGAGCTCTTCAACCGAATACCCTTCCACTTCTTTGAGCATGAGGAGATGTTTTTCCTCATCGGAAACCCGATCGAGAAGCTTCACAACATAATCGCGCCGCGCCAGCGAAGAATCGGCCCGTGCGCCGCGGTCCAGCGCCGGTTCGCTGTTCTCTACGCGCCGCACTTCGTCCTCGCTCATGTCGCTTTCGTAGACGAGCTTGCGCACCTTTTTTTTGCGAAGATAGTCAAAGCACTCGTTCACGGTGATTTTGTAGATCCAGGTGATCAGAGAACTGCGAAAATCGAAGTTGCGGATCGAAAAATAAACCTTCGCGAATACCTGTTGAGCGATATCCTCGACATCATTACGTTGGCGCACAATGCCGTGAATAATGGAGAACACTTTGGACTGATAGCGCTCGACGATAGCGCTGAATGCGGATTCGTCGCCGGATTGAGCGCGGCGCACCAAAGCGCCTTCGGGAGTATTTTCGTAGTCCACTCTGCTTCGGGCGATTACCTTTTTCGCGAACGCCGGAAGGGGAAGCGCACCGCTCAGTGTTCCCATACAAAAGGTGCGACGCGGACCCCGATCCTGCGGTTTCAGCAACCTGACGACAGCAGATGGCGGGCCATATCCAAGTCCAAGGTCAGGGAAAATCGAATCCACGGAAGGCTCGCCGGCGTCTATTCAGTGCAGGTACCGGACTTCAAGATTGCCATAAGGCGATTTCCGAAGCAAACGGGTATAATGAAAACACAGGCTATAATCGAGAGTGGAGCTTACATATGGTCAATCTGACTGAGACAGCGGTTTCCAAGGTGAGAGAGATTCTCGACACGCAGGAGCCGAAACCGGCGGGACTCCGCATTTCGGTGGTGGGTGGAGGATGCTCCGGGTTCAGCTATTCAATGGCGTTCGAGAATGCGCCCAACATGCTGGACAAAACGTACCAGTACGATGGGCTGAAGGTGTTTATTGACCAAGCCAGCATGCTTTATCTGGATGGCGCCCAAGTGGACTATGTTGAAACCTTGGAAGGTTCCGGCTTTAAATTCAACAATCCACAGGTGAAGTCGACCTGCGGCTGCGGCAGTTCCTTCAGTGTCTAGCCATCTCTTGGTGTCTCCCCGGCATCTGATTTCTTTTGATATCCAAAAGTACTTTGGTATTTCCAAAAACCTTTCTTTACGAGTGCCTTACGTGAACTGTGATTGATTTCACATTCTGCGGGGCAGTACTGGTAGTGCTGATAGACCTCTTCCGGCAAAGAAATATTGCCATCAGTTATCTTTCCTGTTAGCATTCACCTTTGATACTAAGTCGGGGGAAATATTGGTTATTTGGATAAACCCGAATTCTGTGGGACAGGGTTGAAAGAAAGAAAATATGACAACACCTCGGAGACTCTTAATTGGATCGGCGCTGATAATCATGGCGTCTGGGATAGCAAACGCGGACCTCATTGCGACGTACAGCAGCACCTTTCCTTCCGCAACGACGGACATAATCAATGGCACGCTGACAATCCCGGCCTTTGATCCGGGTTTCAATGGCGTACCTGTGGGGGCGGTTCTCGATTTCTGGTCTCTTTCGGTTACAGAAACGATCGCCGGCACGATCGATATTATAAATTCCACCGCCACCGCTTTCGGTCAGGGGGCCTTTTTCGGAGTCGGCACCCAAGGTGCCCTATCGATAGGATCCGCGCTGAACGGCGACGGTCAGCCGGATGGCTTCGCCGGCAATGCGACAAACGATATTTTTGGTGGCAGTGGCCCTGATCCCAGTACCAACCTGAGCGTCGCGGGTTTGGCCTCGGGCGCTGACACCGGGGCCGTGCCATATTCGGCTTCTAGGACAGTCAACACCGGTGATATTTTTTCCAGTGCGACGACTGCTCCGCCGGATCCAATTACTCTCTATTTCTCTACCTTCACCAAGCAAAGTTCTGCAGGGTTAGGCGGCAATGGAACCAACGTCTACACCGATAGTGTCTCGCTGGACGCAACGATCACCTACGATTACACAGTACCGGGTAGTGCGCCGGAGCCTGCTACCATGGCGCTGATGGGCGGGGCGTTGCTGGGTCTCGGTTTGCTTCGCAGACGCTTCAGGAAAAGCTGAACTTTCTCCATCTGGCTTAAGCTGGTTTTTCGTGGAGTTCTACTTGGCGTCGCGCCAGTTTTCTCCGGTGCCAACCTCAACAATCAAAGGCACTTCGAGATCATAGACTTCTTCCATCTCGCGCTTCACGAGCTGTTTGATATTCTCGATTTCCCCGACCGGCGCCTCGAGCACCAACTCGTCGTGCACCTGTAGGAGCAGCTTCGTTTCGCAGCCTGCCAGCGCCTTGTCGATCCGCACCATGGCCAGTTTGATCAGGTCTGCCGCCGTACCCTGAATCGGCGAATTAACGGCGGTTCGTTCCGCAAATCCACGCGCGTTCGGGTTGCGGCTGTTGATATCCGGAATGGGACGCTCGCGGCCGAACAGAGTGCGGGCCACGCCGGTCTCGCGAGTCTTCGCGATCGTTTCGTCGATGAACCGCTTCACCCCGGCGTACCGTTCGAAATAAGCTTTGATGTAGGCATCGGCTTCCTTGCGCGAGATGCCGAGATTGGCCGCAAGCCCGAAGGAACTGATCCCATAAACGATCCCAAAGTTGACCGCCTTGGCGTTGTTGCGCGCCTCGCGTGTTACCAACATTGGCGGGACGCCCATGACTTCTGCCGCGGTTCGAGTGTGGATGTCCTCTCCCTGCCGGAATGCGTCGGTCAGAACCGGATCGCGCGACATATGGGCCAGCAGACGCAATTCGATCTGCGAGTAGTCGGCCACCACGAGCTTCCAACCTTCGCGGGGAATGAAAGCCGCCCGGATCTCCCGCCCCAACTCCGTCTTGATCGGGATATTCTGCAGGTTCGGATTCGAGGAGGACAGCCGGCCGGTAGCGGCACCCGTCTGATTGAAACTAGTGTGAATGCGGGACGTCACGGGATCGATCAGAGCGGGCAACGCGTCCACATACGTGCCTTTGAGCTTGGTCAGTTGCCGGTACTCCAGCACCTTCCGTACGATCTCGTGTTCCGTCGCCAAAGCTTCGAGTACGTCCGCCGCCGTCGAGATCGTCTTGCCCTTCCCGTAGCGCACAGGAGCAGGCAGGCCCATTTCCTCGAACAAAACCTTTCCGAGTTGCTGAGGAGAGGAGATGTTGAACTCGCGGCTGGCGAGCGCATGAATATCGCGCGTAAGTCCGGCAACGCCGGTCTCCATCAGCAGGGAAAGACGGCCCAGTTCTTCGGTATCGATGCGTATCCCGGTGTGCTCCATGCGGGCCAGAACCGCGGCCAAAGGGAGTTCCATCTCTTCGTAGAGCTTTGAGAAACCTCGGCGTTCGATTTCCGGACGCAGCCGTTCATTCAGTTCGTGGACGAAAGCGGCGCGTTCGTCCGCGCGCGGACCCGCCCGTAAATCGAGACGTCGTTCCACCAGGGCTTCTAGCGAACAACTGGCCGGATCGGCGTCGAGCAGGAAAGCGTACAACGAGACGTCGTCCCGCAGGCCTTGGGCATGAATTCCCTGCTTCAAAAGAGCGAGTGTGAGCGATTTCAGGTCACTGGAGGCTTTTGCGGGATCCGCGTTCTCAAGCGCCGATCGCAGTTCACCGGCGCGCGAAGCGGGCAGACTGCGGGCTTCACCGGGACGGCAGGCGAGGCCAATGTCATTCCGATCGCTCGAAAAGGCGAGGGAGAGCGTACCGCCTGCCGGAATACCGGCGATAAAGGCGTCAGTGTCTTCTTTTGTTGCGAGGGGCGCGAAATCGCGTGGCCGGACATCTTCCGATGGGCCCAGTTCCTTCAGGTGGGAGAAAAACTCCAGCTCCTTGTACAGGGGCTTCAGGATCTCGGTATCGGGTTCCTGCACACGCAGGGCCTCCAGGTCGAAGGGGATCGGGACGTCGCAGCGAATGGTTGCCAACTGCAGGCTCATCAGGATGCGCTCCCGATTGTTCAGGAGGCTTTCGCGAGACATTCGTTTCGTTACTTCGGCCGCTCGGTCGAGCGCCGTGAGAACGGAGCCGAACTGAGCCAGAAGATCCTGCGCTCCTTTATCGCCAATCCCCGGAGCACCCGGAATGTTATCGACGGCATCGCCCTTCAGGGCCAGCAGATCGGCCACCTGGCGCGGCTCAACGCCCATGAACTCCCTGACCTTTGCGGGATCGTACCAGGTATCGTCCTTGGCGGGATTCAGCATGGAGACGCGGTCCGTCACCAGTTGCAGCATGTCCTTATCGCTGGACACGATGACCACCTCGCAACCGGCTTCGGCGGCTCTGCGGCTTAGCGTGCCGATGACATCATCCGCTTCAAATCCGGGGTACTGAATGATCGGAATGCGCAGTGCCGCGAGGAGGCGCTCGACGTAAGGGATCTGAGTGATCAGATCGGGAGGCGTCTCACTGCGGTTTGCTTTGTACTCCGCGAATACCTCATCGCGATGCGTCTTCCCCGGACTCTCGAAGATAGCGGCAATATACTGCGGCGCGAAGGTCTTTGCAAGCTTTCGCAGCATGTTATTGAAAATGAGAACCGCTTCGGTCGGCAGGCCCGTGGTGGTGCGCATCGGCGGAGCCTGCATCCGCGCGCGGGCATGAAACGCGCGGAAGATAAAACCGTAACTGTCAATGAGGAATATCCGGGGTGTATCGCGATCTCCTCGAGTCAACGCTTGGCCTCCTGCCAGAGTGCCTCCAGCTCCTCTATCGGGGTGCCGTTCACTTCTTTACCCTGGGCGGCGAGACGGCGCTCCACATGCCCGAAGCGCTCGCGGAACTTGGTGTTGGTCCGGCGCAGCGCCTGCTCCGGATCTACTTTGACGAAACGCGCGAGGTTGACCAGAACGAACAGCAGGTCGCCCAACTCGTCTTCAATCTGGTCCTGGGAGCCGCGCTGGCGGGCCTCGGCGAATTCGAGCCGTTCCTCGTCCAGTTTTGCCAATACTTCATCGGCATTGTTCCAGTCGAAACCGGCGCGAGCGGCGCGCGACGTAATCTGCTGTGCTTCTACGAGGGCTGGTAAGGCGCGGGGAACGCTGGACAGCAAGCCTCGGGGAGCTTCTGACTTTTGTTTCCTTTCTTCGGCTTTGATCTCATCCCAACGTTTTTTGACATCGTCTCCGGTTTCGGCGGTCTCGTCGGCAAAGACATGCGGATGGCGCCTCACCAGTTTCTCGTTGATCGCATCGAGCGAATCGCCGATATCGAACAGGTTTTCTTCAGACGCCATCTGCGCGAAGAAAACCGCCTGCAGCATGAAGTCGCCGAGTTCCGCGCGCAATTCGTCCCAATCGCGGTGGTCGATCGCGTCGAGGACCTCGTACGTCTCTTCGAGCGTGTAAGGCTTGATCGAGTCGAACGTCTGCTCACGGTCCCACGGACACCCGCCCGGAGCCCGGAGACGGGACATGATCTCAACCAAAGTTTGAAATTTCGCACCCGCGTTGCCTGAGCTGTTTTTGTTCATTCTTTTATGTGCGGAGATAGCCCAAATGTAGCATTCAGAGCCGGAGAAATGTTCGCATGGCCTGTCCTGCGGGATGTAGACTGAAATGCATGAGCGGCAACGAGGTCAACCCTTTGTTTCCGGGCCCCGAAGACAGCGACGATATCGAGTCACGCCCTGCGCTGCCGGCAGCCGACTTCGATTTTCTGGTTTATTCGTTGCGGCTGCAGACCGAATTGAACCTCGGATTGCTGCCCTTCGGCGCGCTCGGTGAAGAGCCCGGCGACGAAGATTCGGCGCCGGATATCGAGCTGGCCCGCCACAACATCGATCTTCTCGCCATGCTCCAGGAAAAAACGAAAGGCAATCTCACGACCGAGGAGCGGCTCGCGCTCGACAATTCCGTCGCCGAGTTGCGCGTCCGGTTCGTGCAGGTTCAAAAAGAAGAGTCAAAGCCACAGTAAATGGACCTGAAGATCAGGGTGCTGGGTTCGGGCACCAGCTCCGGCGTTCCCACGATCGGCTGCTCCTGCGAAGTCTGCCGGTCCACCGATCCCCGCGATACCCGGCTTCGTCCCTCCATCCTGATCAACGCTTCCGGCCGGAACATTGTGATCGACACTACCCCGGATTTCCGTGCGCAGGTATTGCGGGCGGGGATTCAGCGGCTGGATGCGATCGTCTATACGCACGGGCATGCCGATCACATTCTCGGCCTCGACGACGTCCGCCCCTTCAACTATCACCAGGGCGGGCGAATTCCGATCTATGCATCCCGCCCAACCTTCGCGATCATCGAGCGCGTGTTCGCTTATGTGTTCGACAACCACGAGCGCAAGACCCATGTCCCGCAGCTGGACGTAAATCTGATCGACGACAACCCTTTCGATGTTCTGGGCCTGCGATTTGAGCCGATTCCCGTCGCGCACGGCCGCGATTCCATTTTTGGGTTCCGGTTCGGCAACGTGGCATACCTGACGGACCACAGCAATGTTCCCGAATCTTCGCTCGATCGCCTTCGCGGGCTCGATGTGCTGTTCCTTGATGCGCTGCGCCATCGCCCACATCCGACGCATTCCACCGTGGAGGCATCCGTTGAAATCGCGCGCAGCGTGCAGGCCAGGCGAACCTACTTTACGCACATGTGCCATGACCTGGGGCATGCGGCCACGGAAGCAGCGCTACCGCCCGGAGTTTTTCTTGCATACGACGGCCTCGAAATCGAGGTGACTGCCCGTGTGCCTTCCGAATGAGAGTCTTTCGCTCCTCCGCCGAAGTTCCTCCGGGCTTCGGTCCATCGGTGGTTACAATCGGAAACTTCGACGGTGTCCATATCGGTCACCGGCAGATCATGCGGCGGGTGGTGGCTTTGGCCCACGAAAGGGGGGGCACTCCTGTTGTCCTGACCTTTGATCCCCATCCCGCCCGAGTGCTGGCGCCTGACCAGTCGCCACGTCTGCTTATGACTGTCGATCAGCGCTTGCGGAGCATGGAAGGCGAAGGAATCGAAGCGGTCTTTCTGATTCCGTTCTCCTTCGAGTTCGCCAGGCTGACACCGGAGGAATTTGTGGAACAGGTTCTGGTGCGAACGTTGAAGGCCCATGTCGTTCTTGTAGGCGAAGACTTCCGCTTTGGGCACAAGCAGGCGGGAAACCTCGATACTCTTCGTGAGTTGGGCGAACGCTTTGGCTTCACGCTGGAAGTGACTCCGGGCGTCGAGCGCCGCGGCGAGCGTGTCAGCAGCACGGCAATCCGGAAGTTGGTATCCGAAGGCGCGGTATCGCGCGCATGCCGGATGCTGGGCGCTCCATTTGCATTGGAAGGTGCGGTGGTCAAGGGGCAGGGGATCGGCTCGAAACAAACGGTGCCGACGCTCAACCTGGCGCCTTTGAATGAAATATTGCCGAAGACGGGCGTTTATGTGACCCGGACGCGGGATTTGGAGTCGCAATGCCAATGGAACTCTATTACCAACGTCGGTTACCGGCCGACATTTGGAGGCGAGCGGATCACGGTCGAGACGTTTCTGCTCGACGCCTCTCTGCCTGATTCCCCGGGCAATTTGCATCCGGAGCGCATCGAGGTCGCTTTTCTTGCTTTCGTCCGGGAGGAGCGGAAGTTCGAGTCCGCAGAGGCCCTTAAGTCACAGATTCTGCGGGATGTAGGCGTTGCAAGCCGATTGCACCGGAGGCTGACCCGGCACCTCGTGGGATAATTTTTTCTGTGAGTCTTTCTCCCGGCAAACTGCAGCATCTGACTGCTCTTTCGAACAAGGAGGGCATAATCGCAGCGGCGGCGATGGACCAGCGCGGCAGCCTGGCAAAGTCTCTGGCCACGGCGAAGGGTGTCCCGCAAAAGGACATCACCGACGAGATGATGCAGGAGTTCAAGACCGCGGTTACGCGGATACTGACGCCCCACGCCAGTGCCATTCTGCTGGATCCCGAGTGGGGGCTTCCCGCATCTAAGGCACGGGCGAAGAATGCCGGCTTGCTCCTGGCATATGAAAACAGCGGGTATGACAATACTCAGCCGGGTCGACTGCCCGATCTGTTGCCGCATGTTTCCGTGAAGCGCCTGAAACAGGACATGGGTGCGGACGCGGTCAAAATTCTGATCTATTACACGCCCTTCGACGATCCGAAAGTGAACGACATCAAACATGCCTTTGTGGAGCGCATCGGGGCCGAGTGCGAAACCTGGGAGATTCCGTTTTTTCTGGAGTTTGTCGGATACGATCCGCAGGGCGGCGACGAGAAGGGCTTCGAATTCGCGAAGAAGAAACCGGAGATCGTCACGAAGAGCATGGCGGAGTTTTCCAAGCCGCAATATAGGGTGGACGTGCTCAAGGTGGAGATCCCTGTCAACGCCAATTACGTCGAAGGCAGCAGTGTTTTCAAGGGGCAAGTTGCTTACTCCCGGGCAGAGGCTCTGGATCATTTCCGCAAGGCCGCGTCGGTGGCGACCAAGCCATTCATTTATTTGAGCGCCGGCGTGAGCAACGCACAGTTTATTGAATCTTTGGGTATGGCCGCGGAAAGCGGCACGGACTATTCCGGCGTCCTTTGTGGCCGCGCCACATGGAAAGACGGCATGCCCATTTACGCCACGAAAGGCCTGAAGGCGCTGGAGGATTTCCTTTCCAGCGAAGGCGTCCGTAACATTCAGGCAGTCAACCAGGCAATTACATCAGCGAAATCCTGGATGCTGAAAGCCGGCATCCGTGATGTCAGGGGAAGCCTGATCGTTTGATATTTTGAAACTCAAAGCCGCGCAGCATATGCCAAAAACAATTTCCGAACAGAAAACACGCAACAGATCGCTTCCTTTGAGCAGCAATGAACACCTGCAGAAGTGGGTGGAAAAGATGGCCGAGCTGACCGAGCCGGCCGCAATCCATTGGGTCGACGGTTCCGAGGAGGAGCGCGATTTCCTCTATGGGGAGATGGTTGCGTCCGGGACTCTCATCAAGCTGAACGAGAAGCTCTGGCCCGGCTGCTATTACGCCCGCTCGGATGCGGGCGACGTTGCGCGCGTGGAAGACCGGACGTTTATCTGTTCTCTCTCGAAAGACGGGGCGGGTCCCACAAACAACTGGGAAAACCCGGTCGAGATGCGCCGCAGGCTGAAAGGCCTGTTCAGCGGCGCCATGCGGGGCCGCACGATGTATGTGCTGCCGTTCAGCATGGGCCCGGTGGGTTCACCGATGTCGCAGATCGGCGTTCAATTGACGGATTCACCATATGTCGTCGTCAGCATGCGGATCATGGCCCGAATCGGGCTGCCGGTTTTCAGGGAAATCGACGAAATCGACAAGGATTTCAAGCGTGTGGTGCCCTGTATGCATTCGGTAGGCGCTCCTCTTTCCCCGGGGAAGGCGGACGTGCCTTGGCCCTGCAACAAGGAGAAGTACATCGTTCATTTCCCGGAAACGCGCGAAATCTGGTCCTATGGGTCGGGTTACGGCGGCAACGCGTTATTGGGCAAGAAGTGCTTCGCATTGCGGATCGCCTCGAATATGGCCCGTGACGAAGGCTGGATGGCGGAGCATATGCTCATCGTCGGTGTCGAAAATCCGCAGGGCGAAAAAACCTATGTCGCGGCGGCGTTTCCCAGCGCGTGCGGCAAGACAAACTTCGCCATGCTGGTCCCGCCGGAAGGTTTTGAAGGGTGGAAGGTTTGGACTGTCGGTGACGATATTGCCTGGATCAAGCCGGATGCGAAGGGCCATCTCTACGCAATCAACCCGGAAGCGGGATTCTTCGGCGTAGCACCGGGAACTTCGGCAAAGACAAATCCGAACGCGATGGCGGCGCTGGCAAAAAATTCGATTTTTACCAACGTCGCACTCACGCCCGAGGGCGGTGTCTGGTGGGAAGGAATGACGGACGAGTCTCCCGCGGAATGTCTCGACTGGCAGGGCAACAAGTGGACTCCGGAGATCGCGGCAAAGACGGGCGCCAAAGCTGCCCATCCGAATGCGCGGTTCACGGCTCCCGCTTCGCAATGCCCGACGATCGATCCGGCGTGGGAAGATCCCAACGGCGTCCCGATCAGCGCCTTCATCTTCGGCGGACGCCGCGCGACTACGATGCCGCTCGTCTATCAGGCGTTCAGCTGGACCGCCGGTGTTTATATCGGTGCGACCATGGGTTCTGAAATGACGGCAGCCGCCGCGGGCACGATCGGCAAGGTGCGCCGCGATCCCATGGCAATGCTGCCTTTCTGCGGCTATCACATGGGCGATTATTTCCGTCACTGGATCAAGATGCGCCGGCAACTCAGCGAGACGCCGCGCATTTTCCATGTGAACTGGTTCCGCAAGGACGCCGAAGGGAAGTTCATCTGGCCGGGCTTCCGGGAGAATATGCGCGTGCTGAAGTGGATCGTCGACCGGGCGCACGGCCGTGCCGTCGGTCAGGAGACCCCCATTGGGTGGATGCCGCACTACGAAGATATCCAGTGGAAGGGTATGAATTTCCCGCGCGAGAAGTTCGACGAGCTACAGGCTTTTGACAGCAAGGCCTGGCGCGCGGAAGTGATGGGCCACGAAGAGCTGTTCATTGAACTGCACGATCATCTCCCGCCCGAGGTTATCTACGAGCGGGAACTGCTGATCTGCCGGATCTGACGGGAGGGCCTTGCGGTCTTGCCCGCTGGAGTCTCGCGATGATCTCACGGCCCAAAATCACGAGATCCCAATGCGAACCACGTCGCCAGGTTTCAGGCTTTCGAGCGCGTGGATGACATCCGGCATGAGAATCAGCAAATCATCCAGATTGGTGGTCCTGGGCTGAAGCACCATCAGCGAGATCGCGCGGTCGCGGAAGCTCTGCTGATACGGTATGTTTTGGTCGACAGTGACCAGCAACTCGAAGCCTGCTTGTTCAGCTTCATCCAGCAGGCGACCGTTGGTCAGACCTTTGAGACCCGCGTACCGGCAGGTTTGGCAGTCGTGACGCATGAAGGAATGGCGAAGCCCCTCGTCAATACACTCGTCCAGAAGAACGCGCATCTAACCCGCATTTCTCACGCTGAATAGGCAAAAGGCCGGCTTCTGTGGCATAACTGAGTTTCCACACAACAGTTAGCGCCAAAAAAGGACGGCCTTCGCTATGACAGAGTGTAACCAATCGAGTTTCGGATTTAAAGGGTC
>DATAXN010000094.1:0-15461 GCA_036273015.1 Bryobacteraceae bacterium
GTGCCTGAACGCCGAAAAACAGGGCGTTTAGGCCACGTATTCCCACACACGGACACTTTCCGAACCTCTCTGTTAAGCCCCAAGACATCGCTGAGGCAGAAAGGAGGTCTCGCCAAACCTACTTTTTCATCACCCTGTTAAGGATTAACTCTCGTTGCATCGACGTGCCAGACGGACTTTAAAAACTGCGGAAGTGATTTTGGAGGACAATCTGTGTTGACTGCACGCGGCAATTCGTTAGAGGATTTCTGATTTCAAGAACCGAAGGTTCGCTGAATGCACACATACGAATCATTGCCGGCAGCACATAGCTGTAATCGTCGTTACTTCGTGACCTTGACGACACCGGCTGGCGAGTGGGAGGCGAAGGGCTATTTATGACGTTCGTCAATGCCGTGCTGTCGGTTTATCAGATTCGGGAGCGCATCGCAACGAGGAAATGCGGGAACTGATCCTCGGCCGATTTCGCTGGCGTGATGCTCTGCGACGGGGGGAGTTACGGAACGGTGAAACTGGAAGATGTGGCGCAGCGGAAGTGTCTGGGCGCACCTGATCCGCAACGCAGCCAAAGTAGCGAAGCAGGGAGCGGGCGCGAACGATATTTTACCGATCAACTCTCCGATCGGTTGCGGGGTGCCCTGCCATATCGACCGGCGGCACAGCAATGAGGTTCAAGAGACTACTGCGGGGGCACCCGTTGGACGATGCATAACGAACCTGCTCCGGAATCGGATGGTGTGCGCAGCGGCAGCTGCTGAACAGCGCGGGAGCGCAGTAGGACCGTGGGCGCTTGCTGCGTTTCCTCGGCGAAAATGGTGTGGACCCCACCAACAGTTGGGTGAAAGGGATCTCCGACCAGCAGCGATTGCATGCAAGGTTTGCCACTGCTCGAAGAATAAAAAGGAGCCGGAGTTTTCGAAGCTCTTCATCACGGTGCTGCAGACCGTCCGCAAAACAGACCATCGACTTTGGCGGCTTCCCGCAGTTTTTCATCAGCTCTCAGCCAGCCTCCGGATGACTTTTCCGACTCCGCTAATCAATTACGAAAACCAAGCGCCAAGGTCAATCAGTCCAAGACTGTTACTCTTGGCTTCCGGCTCATTTGAGGATTAGAAAACGCTCGGTTACGCTGGATTCATGCCAATGAAAAGAACTGTTCCGGTGATTTTCCTCGCCTTCTGTGCCTGCTCGCAGAATCAACAGACCAACCTGCAGCCCGCGCTCGATACCATCTCGACGGGCTCGCTGTTGAGCGAGATCAAGACACTCTCCTCCGATGATTTCGAAGGCCGTAAGCCAGGTTCCGCAGGTGAACAAAAGACCATCGCCTATATGCAGCAGCAGTTCCGCGATATAGGTCTGAAGCCCGGGAATCCGGACGGAACTTATCTGCAGAATGTTCCTCTCGCCGGAATCACTTCGAAGTCACAGCCGGACATCGTTGTCAAAGGCAGGAAGCTTTCCCTGGTGGACAAGAAAGACTACATTGCGCTCTCCAGCCGATATGTGCCGGAGGTCACCGTCAAAGATACGCCGATCGTTTTCGTTGGCTACGGTGTAGTCGCACCGGAGTACGGCTGGGACGATTACAAAGACGTCGACGTTAAAGGCAAGACCATTCTCATGCTGGTTAACGACCCGGCCATACCCGATCCCAACGATCCTTCCAAACTGGACGACAAGATGTTCAAAGGCAGCGCCATGACCTACTACGGACGCTGGACCTATAAATACGAGATCGCAACACAGAAAGGCGCCGCGGCGGCCATTATCATTCACGAGACCGGCCCCGCGGGTTATCCGTTCGAGGTGGTTTCCGGAAGCTGGGGCGGCGAAAACTTCGGCATTCAGCGTCCCGATAACAACATGAGCCGCGTTTCTGTTGAAGGTTGGATGACCTACGACAAGGCCGGAGAACTTTGCCACATGGCCGGACTGGATCTGGCGACGTTGAAAAAGGCGGCTCTTCAAAAGGACTTCAAGCCCGTGCCGCTTGCCGGAGCTTCCGCCAGCTTCAAAATCGAGAACACGCTGCGCAAGATCGATTCCCACAATGTGGTGGCGAAGTTGGAAGGCAGCGATCCGGCGCTCAAGGATCAGTACGTCATTTACACCGCGCACTGGGACCATTTGGGGCGCGATCCGGAGTTGAAGGGCGACCAGATCTACAACGGTGCGGCAGACAATGCTTCGGGGAGTGCAGGTTTGCTCGAAATCGCCCGAGGTTATACGAAGCTCTCGCCGGCGCCGAAACGGTCCATACTTTTTCTTTCCGTGACGGCGGAAGAACAAGGGCTGCTGGGCGCGGAATATTATGCGGCGAATCCGCTTTACCCTCTGAAAAACACCCTCGCCGACATCAACATGGACGTTTTGAATACCTGGGGCAAGACCAAAGACCTTACGATTATCGGGCTCGGCAACTCAACGCTCGATGACACCACAATCGAAGTTCTCAAGGCTCACGATCGCACCGCGGGGGGCGACCCCGATCCGGGCAAAGGAAGCTTCTATCGTTCCGATCACTTTGAGTTTGCCAAACAGGGAGTGCCTGCCCTTGACCCGGACGCAGGTACGGACTACATCGGCAAACCGCCGGATTATGGCAAGCAGAAGCGGGACTACTATACCGAGCACGACTATCACAAGCCGTCGGATGAGGTGAAGCCCGATTGGGATCTTTCGGGCGCTGTCGACGACCTGCGCGCGTTTCTTGAGGTCGGTTTCAAAGTGGCGCAGGATCCGAAGTATCCGGAATGGAAACCCGGCACCGAATTCAAGGCCAACCGCGACGAAATGATGAAATAATGATTTAGACGCGCAGGGTTCGCATATCCATGCATCGCTATTACTTGCATAACGGGAACATCAGGGAGACAACAGAAGCAGGTCTTTTTCCCGGCCAGCTTGGTCTGCTTTCCGGATGGGGTGTGTTCACCACACTGAGAGTGGCCGACGGAGCCCTGTTCGCATGGGAACGGCATTGGGCCCGAATGTCACGGGATGCGCAGATGCTGAACGTCGAGATGCCCGCGAATTTAAATAATGTCGAGCGGGATCTGATTCGACTTATTGAAGCGAACCACGCGGAAAGCAGTACGCTGCGGCTGGTGGTGGTGCGGAATACCGGCGGCTTCTGGGAAGGCCCGTCGACCGGGCGCGCCAGTGACACGATTGCGCTCACGGCTGCTTCCAGGCAGTGGGGCGACAGCGTACGTTTGGCCATCCAGCCGAATTCGCGATACGCCGCCTGCGATTTCACCCGAGCTAAGGTCCTGACGTGGGGTCACAATCTGCGCTGGTACGAGCGCGCGCACGAGCAGGGTTTCGACGAAGTAATCCTGCTGAACGAATTTGGGCGCGTGGCTGAGTGCACCTCGGCAAATGTGTTCGCGGTATTCGGGCAGGAGGTCTTGACGCCGCCGATCGGCGAAGGTTGTCTGCCCGGTATTACGCGCGAAGTGCTGCTTGAGATTCGAGTGCCAGGTATTTCCGTGGTGGAGCGGGCATTGTCGATCGAAGACCTTTATCGGGCCGACGAAGTGTTCATCACTTCCACTACGCGTGGCCTTCTGCCGGTAAGAGAGATTGCGGGCCGCGTCCTGACAGAACGAAGTGCGGTTCGCGGGCCGCTGCTGCGCGCCTTCGATGCGGTTGTGGTTCAGGACATCGCACGGCGTAAAAACGTGACGGTTAACGCCTGAGCGATGTCGGTAGCCTGTCCCAAGTGCGGAAGCCGATTTCTGCGACCGTCGCGGATGCGCCACGTTTCGGAACAGTTCAGCATGTTCCGCCTTAGGTCCCACTATCGGTGTCTGGACTGCAAGGAGCGTTTCTCCGCCCCCAGCATAGTCTGGTCCGATCTTGCATACGCGCGGTGCCCGCTCTGCAAGCGCATGGACCTGAATGCGTGGACAGGGAAGACTTACACCGATCCGCCGGCCTGGGTCGCTTTCAAAGTAGCGTTGGGCGCGAAGAAATGGCGGTGCGAATATTGCCGGCTCAATTTCGCGAGCTTCCGCAATCGCAAAGAAGTGTTCACGTTCTCCCGCTGGAAAAAGCTTGGACTGCCACAGGCGGAAGATGCCGCTGCCGAAGCACAGGAATAGGCGGAACAGGAAAAATCCGGGAAGGTTGACGGGGCAACAGCCTGAGGCGTAAAGACGCCCAGGGTTCACGGCACGATTGAGCGAACCACCCGCATGCTGGGTGTTCGATCCGCAGCCGGATGCTCCTGATTCCATCGTCTTCCGCTCACCGGCAGCGCTTTTCAGCGTGCACCGGGTCAATGCGAAAAACGCGTCTTCAAAAGACGTGCATCCCGCCGAAGCCGGAAACTCGGAACGGCCTTTCGCTCGCCCGTAACGACGCTTTCGCCACCATTACGAGGTCAGCGCTCCCGACCTGCTCCTTCGTCTCCACGCCCGTGATCATTCGCAACCCGTTCGACTGGAGGCTCCTCCGCTCGGTTCGGTTTCGAAGCCGAACCGGGCGAAATCCTCGCCCCAACCCGTTGTTACGTCCACTCACCGGCGCTCTTGCGGTTTGTCCGATCTCCACTCCCCTTCAGGTTATTTCAACCTTCCGGATCGAAGCGTTCAATCAGCTTCACCGCAACAAGCTCACCTCGCTCTACGCCCGATTGCCCTTTGCTCCCCGCCGCGCGCTTTTTCAAGCTGGCTTCGGATCAACGCTCCAAACCCGGTTTCGTACCGCTTGGCAAATCGTTCCGTAAACCCTGGAACTGAGTCAATCATGAACCGCGCGCGCCCTTTCGTCAAACTGAAATAGAGGCTGTCCGCACTTCCTTCCTCAGCTTTTTTGCGCTTATTGTTCAATAGCTTACAGGTCGCAATAAGTGGATACTTTGTGCATAAATCAGCGCCTCACCAATCTGTTCTCCCCCAGTCAGCTCCATAATTGTTAGTGGCTGAAATGCACCAGCCCTGGTGCTCTGGTTCCTGGAGGCGATTTTATGGACGCACCTGTTTTCAATAGCTTAAGGCGTCGCGACTTTGGCGCTTCACTTGCGTTTACACGTTTGGAATGGGAGAGTCACTCATGCAACCAACCTCACCGATAAGAATCACCAGATCGGCTGTCTGTCGTTTTTCAATCAGTTTACTGGCCCTCGCCGGGCTGGCGGCCGCACAGGACCAAACGCCACACGCATGGCGCAGCGTCAACGATCCGCTGCCGGCAGCTTTGGATCAAGCTCCGGGTCCGGTTGATCAAGGCCCAGCCCCGAATGTCAATGCTTATCCCGATCCGGCTCAGGGCGGCAATGCGCAGATCAATCTTGCTCCACTACCGGCCCAGCCGGGTCCGTATGCGGCTCAACCTGGTCCCTATGCTGCTCAGCCTCCGTATAATGGTCCGGCGCCGAATTATCCTCCTGCGAATTACAACGTTCCGGCCCGCCTGACCATCAAGCCGGGAACGTACGTAACCGTGCGGATGAATCAATGGCTGTCTTCCGACCGCAATCAACAGGGTGACACTTTTACGGGGACTCTCGAACAGCCCGTCGTTGTCGACGGCATCGTCGTTGCGCAGCGCGGCCAGACAGTTTATGGCCGTGTCTCGGAAGCTCAGAAGGCGGGCCGTGTGGAAGGCACATCGCGCCTGGGCGTACAACTGACGCAGTTGTCGCTGGTGGACGGCAATCAGGCCTCCATCCAATCCCAGATGATCGATCGCAAAGGCTCTACTTCGACTGGACGTGACGCGGCCGCAATCGGCGGAACCACAGCACTCGGCGCCGCGATCGGCGCGGGCGTCGACCTCGGGCGCGGAGCCGCGATTGGAGCCGGCGCCGGTGCTGCCGCGGGAATCCTCGGTGTATTGCTTACTCGAGGCAAACCGACGGTGATTTATCCCGAGCAGGTGATGACTTTTCAAATTCAGGCGCCCGTGGAGATCGCAACCGATCGCGCACCGCAGGCGTTCGCACCGGTGAATGCCTACCAGGATTACGGTCAAGGTCCCGCAGTGACGGGCGGCGTGGCTCCTCCCCCTCCGGGCTACGGTTCGGCTCCTCCTCCGGCCTACGGTTATGGATACGGCCCGACTTACGCGCCCGCCTATTCGCCCTATGCTTACGGCTATCCGTATCCCTACTATGGTGGATTCTCCGTATTCGTGGGTCCTGGATATTACAGAGGTTTTTATGGATCCCGCGGAGGATTCCGACGGCGTTGACTTGTATTTGACTCGCCTCTTTTGCCGGGTTCAGGCGCCGCGCAACTCTGAATGGGTTGCGCGGTCTTTTTTTGGTGTAGAGTCGTGTACGAGTGCATCTCCTCAGCCTTTGTCAATGGCTCGAAATGACCCCCGCCGCAAGCGCCATGCGAAATTCTCTGTGGCTCTTCGACATCACCGAGACGACGCACACGCTGGGAATCATTCTGGTGGCAGGAACGATCATGCTGGTCGACCTGCGTCTGCTGGGTATGGGACTGCGGCAGGAACCGGTATCGCACGTCGTGTCGCGGATCGTGCCCTGGACATTGTCGGGTTTCGCGCTGATGTTTTTCACCGGCGGATGGCTGTTCTCCGCGGAAGCATCGAAGCTGTATCACAGCCCGGCGTTTCGCATCAAGCTGGCGCTCCTGTCACTCGCCGGCCTGAACGCATTGATCTTTCATCTCACGGTCTACCGCAGCGCCCCCGAATGGGATGAGCGAATCGCTATACCTGCGCAGGCTCGGGTAGCAGGCTTGATATCGCTGGTGTTGTGGATCGGCATCATTGCCGCCGGCCGGTCGATTGCTTATGGTCCTGGCTATGACCAATGAGTCACGATCAATGAGTCACGACCAGTGAGCAGAGCGCCGCTGATTCCACTGTTCTCCTGGTTGGGACACACTGCGATTGGTCAGACCATTCGAAGCTCCGCGTTGCTGATTGCGCTGACGCAGATCATCCACCTGCTGGGACTGACCATGCTCTTCGGAACGATACTGATGGTCGACATGGCGTTGTTGGGATTCGGTATCCGTCGCCATCCGGCATCGCAGATCGCCGCGGAACTTGCACCGTGGACCATCGGCGGTCTGGTCGTCATGCTGATCAGCGGCCCACTGATTCTTTCATCGGAAACTCTCAAGTGCTATGAGAGCTCGTTTTTCTGGATCAAAATGGCCATTCTTCTCATCGCCGTTGTTTTCTATTTCACCGTCCACAGACGGACAGCTCGATCTGAGCCCCAGAGTGGACGATTTCGCATCAGACTCGTCGCATGTATATCGTTGGGGTTGTGGCTTGCCGTCGCGCTGGCGGGAAAGATGATTGGAATCTATGGCGACGATCTGCGAGTCGATCCTGCGCCATTTCAGGCCCGGCTTTATCATCGATAAGCTTGTCATGAATCGGTAACGGAGGCTGCCCGTTTTTCGTGCTACGTTTGAGGCATGTTTTCTGTGAGGCTGCTTCGCATGTTCATCGCCGGCGGTCTTGTAAGCGCGGTTGGTTTCTGCCAGCCTGCCGCCCGGCTTCCTTTCGCCCCGCTGCCGAACGATCCGTTTGAACTGGTTAACGGAGGAATCAGCATTCCCGATTCGCCCGATCAGCGTCTCGCCGCGCAGCAAATCATTGTGAAGGCGCGCGATCAATATAAGCTTCATGCCGGCTCTCCGTTCGATTTGAAAGCGACGTTCAACGCCACGGGGCAGTCCCTTTACGAAGGGCCGGGGACGCTGGAAGAGTTGTTTCTGGGAATGAACGGTTCCCGTTGGACCGCGCAGCTTGGCAACTATTCGCAGACGCGAATCACCGGGACCATGGGCCTGGTTTACGACAATAAGTCGGGACCTCAGATCCCCATGCGCCTGCAGCAACTACGGCAGGCGATATTCTCCCCGATTTATGCGAACCCCCAAACAGCCTTCATTCGCGCTGCTGTTGTATCGCTGAACAACGAAGAGCTGACCTGTGTATTGCTGTCACATGGAAGCGTTGAACCGCCTGCGACCCCGCGCCGGCGCTGGGATGAGACGGAATGGTGCGTGAATTCGCAGTCGGGCCGGCTGCGAATTGCCTCGGAAGTGCCGGGCGCGTATACCGTCTACGACTACACCGATTCGATTCAGTTCCACGATCTCACCCTGCCGCGCAATATTACCGTCACCGAAGCCGGGACGAAAGTGCTCGACATTCACATCGATAGCGTCAGCGATCCCGCTTCTCTCGATCGAAAGCAACTGGCCCCCACAGCGGGAATGGTCACGGGCGGACCCGTCTTTCACGACTCGGTTCATCTCATCCGGGGAATTCCGGACGGCTCGCACCGTCCGCCGACTACCGTCAAGCCGGTGATCGTACATGCCACTTTCGGCCCCGGCGGAAATCCGATGGAGATGGAAGTCGCGGCGAGTTCCGATCCCAGCCTGAATTCCGAGGCGCTGAATGTGGCAAAGAGCTTCCGGTATCAGATTCCGCCACCGCCGGGAGCTGTGCCGGAACAGAGTCAGGTCTTTCTCACGGTCAGGTTCTTTTCGAGGTAAACCGGCATGACCTCAAAGACGAGGTCAATCGCCCATCAGTTGATTTGCTGGCTGGATACGGTTTGGCTGCCCAGACCGGCGTATTCTTCTTTCACTTTAATCACCTTATTCCCGTTGAAGGTGACGAAGACGATTTTGCCTGGCGGTGTACCGAAAATCCAGTCTTCCGTTTCCAGCCCGTCCTTCGTCTCGCGGTATTTATGATCGGGATGGCCCATCGCAAGAAGAACCTGGTCGCGGTCCATTCCCACTAACGCGCGCTTCTCCGCAACCGCCTTCTGAATTTCGGGCGGGAGTGTTTCCGCGTAAAGCGTCGTCGCGGACCGTTTGTCGAAATCGAGAACCGGCGACAAAATCCTCTTCACGTCCGCGCCCGTCAGATTTTCCATCGGCTTGTGAAAGTTCAAGTCAATCGATGTCCCCAAGCTGGGGCTGCTGGCAGTATTGCCTGGAGATCCGACGCCGCCCATACCAACCTGAACATGGTCGTACCAGTGGCCACCAGTCTTCAATCCGCCATTGAGTTCGAGGATCAGGTGATCGCCCTCAAGCGATATCTTCGTGATCTGAACCTTATCTCCGAGTCGCGCGGCCTGACCCATGGTTAACGCGCCGTCGTGCCAGCCCATCTTGTCCCAGGTGCCATCCGAATTGAATTCGAGGGGCTTCTTCGATCGGGGAATCGCGACTTTCGCGTTCGCGTACTCGGCCATCAGATCGCGTACCAGGCTGATCTTTTCGTCTTCCGTGAGTTTGTCGCTCGGATGCAGGACGCCAGCTTGAATCGCGGATGCGCAGAAAACTGCTAAGGCGCAGGTTGCAATTCTTCCCGATCGGAATCGAGCAGCCAGGCGACGCCTTTGCGCACGGGAACTTTCCAAACCACCGCGAAGAGAATCAGCAGGTCCGCTGACGCCAGCAGGCTCCCTTCGGGTCCATACGTTCCGCCGCTCCAGAGATCGCCGACTTTCCATACCAGCCGATAGCCTACTACCTGTATTGTAAATCCGCTCAGATCCGCCCCGAGGAACGGAAGAGCGGCGTTCCAGCCGAAATGAAATCCGATCGGCAGCCACAAATCGTGGGAACGGAGCAGCGCCATGCCGAAAAGGATGCCGAAACCGGCGGTATTCAGCATGCTTAAAGTGGTTGATCCGGGATTGAAGCCGTGCAGCAGGCCGAAGAGTATCCCCATGCCAATAACAGCGATCCAGGAACCGTAGCCGCGCATCATGAATTGAAGCGGAAAGCCCCGGAACGCGATCTCTTCACCCGCCGCGCCGCAGAAAAGCAACGCGACCGTAAAGATCGCGGCGCCGGAGGAAAAGCCTGCGCCAGGAACTGGTTCGAAGTGCGCGACACCGGCGAGAACGGGCGAAAGCACGAGTAAACCAGCGCCGACCGCGCCGACTGCGAGGCCAGTCAGTAGATTCCGTCCCGTACCCTCGCGCCACTGCAGCCCCAGGTCGCTGAGACCGCGCGACTCGAAGATCGCCATGGCAAGTGCGCCGGTAATCGACGCCGCAATGAGTGGCGACAGGGTCTGGGCAACCATCGCGCGCCCGAGGAATTGGGCCGCCGTCGCAACGAGGTTGAGGAGAACGTAATAGCCAAACGCATACAATCCCGCGCCCAGCAGCGGCCGAAATGGATCGGGTTTATTCAATCCGCACCTCAGCGCCACGCCGCGCAACTTTGGCGTCGAGCACCTCGCCGCCCTCGGCTGCGATGACTTGCGCTACTCGTTCTTTCGCACCCGGCTCGACTAAAAAAACGACACATCCCCCGCCGCCTGCGCCGCATGCTTTTGCACCGGTGCTGCCGGCGCGGCGTGTCGCTAAGACAAGCCGGTCGATCAGAGGCGTTGTGATTCCGGGGACGTTTTTCCGGCGCGCGCTCCAATCTTCCCGCATCAGGCGGCCCGCTCCATCCCAATCGTTGCGCTCCATGGCGCGCCGCATCGCGACCGCGACAGCGGCAATGCGATCGAAATTCCGATGAATGGCCTTGTCGCCGTCGATATGACGTTTCGTTACTTCCCAATTATTGATGCCGGAGTTGCGCGGCGCGCCGGTGTATGCCAGCACAAAACGCTCATCGAGCTGATCAGAATCCACCGGCAGAGATGTGCGCGCGATGCCCGCCGGGCCGAATTCGATTGCCGAGACTCCGCCGTACATGGCCGGATAGTAATCCTGTGCGCCGGTCGGAACGCGGATGACCTGCGCTTCGACATTCTGGACGATTTCGCGGATCTTCTCGATTTTGTATTTGCGGCCCGTCCATTTGTTCAGGGCGGATGCCACCGAAATCATCAGCGCCGAAGAACCGGAAATCCCCGCGCCGGCCGGGGCTTCCGAAGTCGATTCCAGTGTGAGGCCACCCGCCGGGGAGAAGAATCTGACGAGCAAGGCGAGAAGCGGCAGCCGATAGCTTTTTGCCGCATACAAGCCATCGAACGATTCGAAGGTTTCTTCTTTGTTGAGATCGCGCGACCGCAGAACAATACGCGAATCTCTTCGGGCGGAGATATCGCACCGGGTATAGCGATTGACCGCAAAATTCACCGTAACCACATTGTCGTGGAAGAGATACAAGGGCCAGATATCGAGGGTGGCCCCCGCCAGATCGACACGGCAGGGTGCTTTTGCAGTGACGCGCATTATTTACGCTGACGAAAAGAAGTTACGAACATAGCACAGGAAGCAGAAGCCAGCGAGTGAACCCCGCACTGCATTTGCCGCATCAAACAAGTGGTGAACAGCGTTTCCGATGCGGTTCGCGCTCCCCGCGTGAACCTACCTCCGTTTAAAGCGCCGCGCGGCGCTTTCGCAGCGGCGCGGTTGCTTCAAAGGCTCTGGTCCGACGAGCGAAAACGTTCCGTAGCCGCCGCGCCACGAAATCCCAAGCCGGCCCTTTGGGGCGATACCGGGCTTTACGCTGCCTGGCTCGGACACAGTACCGTCCTGCTGAAGATCGACGGGGTGACCATTCTGACGGATCCCGTCTTCAGCAGAAGAATCGGCCTCAATTTCGGACCGCTCACGATCGGGTTCAAACGTCTGGTCGAGCCGGCACTGCGTTTAAAGGAAACTCCTCAGCCCGATTTGATCCTTCTCTCTCACGCGCACATGGATCATTTCGACCTGCCGAGCCTGCGCGCTCTCGAATCGCGAACGACCAGGGTCGTGACTGCGTCGAAGACCAGCGATCTGCTGCGCACCAGGCGCTACGGCGGAGTGGATGAACTGGGATGGGGCGAAACCGCGCGCATCGGCGACATTTCCGTGCGGGCGTTCGAGGTGAATCACTGGGGCGCGCGGATGCGATCGGATACCTACCGCGGCTTCAACGGGTATGTGATCGAGACACCACGTTATCGCGTGTTGTTCGGAGGCGACACGGCGCTCACAACAACGTTTCGAGCGTTACATTCCTCGCGGCGGCTTGATCTGGCGATCATGCCGATCGGCGCTTACAATCCGTGGATCCGCGCACACTGCACGCCTGAGCAGGCGTTGAAAATGGCCGACGATGCCGGTGCGGAACGCATTTTGCCGGTGCATCATCAGACGTTCCAACTCAGCAGCGAACCGCTATATGAGCCCATCGAAAGACTTCGGGCGGCGCTGGCCGGGGCGCCGGAACGCCTTGTGCTTCAGGAGATCGGGCAGGAGATGCATTCAAGCTGAGGCTCCCTGTGTTACAAAGGGAACTCCCGCCACTCTCCTTTACGTGATGACGCTTTCCCGCACCCTGCAGCGCGCGCTTATCGTTGTTTTCCTTTGCGTGCCGGCCGGGATTTACGCGGTAGCGTGGTTCCTGCCTGCGATCGGCCTCGATCACGATGACGCCGCCTATCTGGTAACGGCCGGCGCTATGACCTCCGGCCACGGTTACACGATTGAAAACCTGCCTCACCCGATTCCGCAAACGGCGTTTCCGCCTTTTTTCCCGGGCCTGCTGGCGTTGTTCGCTCTTGTTTCCCGGCAACCGCAGTGGCTGAAAGCATTGCCGCTCGCGTGCGCAGCGGGATGGTTGATCCTGACGTACTGCCTGCTGCGAAAGATGGGGGCATCGACTCTGGCCGCCTTGCTGCTGGTGGTGTTGACGGCATTGTCGCCGACGGTCATTTCCCTGAGCACAAACCTGTTCCCCGAAACCACTTTCGCGCTGCTGGTGACGGCGGCGCTGCTGGCATTGCTGGAGGAGCGAGCCCTGCTGGCGGGTCTCTTTGCCGGTTTGGCTGCCCTGACAATGACCGCCGGCGTGGCATTGCTCGCTGCGTGTATCGTCACGCTTGTTGTGCGGCAGCGGTTCCGGGGAGCGATGATCTTCGCGGCGGTCGCCATGGCAATTACAGCCCCATGGTTTGGGTGGTCGCTCGCACAAATCACGCACGACGCGAGTCATTCCGGCGCCGCGGCAACCAACATTTTCAACGGGCTTGCCGCAAGTGAAAAGCTGGTCGTGCTGGGCCGCAATGTTGTGTCTCTCCTCGAGAGCCCGCTTTCTCTGCTGACCGGTCTGCACAGCGTCTATTTCGTCGTTGCGGGCGCTGTAGCTCTGATCTGGTGTTTATGGGTCCGGAGACAGTTTTTGCCGGATCTGTTTGTTTTGCTGTACAGCTTTACTCTTGCGTGCCTCGTTTCGCCTCCGGAGCGCCCGATGGCTGTGGTGTTGCCGTTGATTTTTTGGATTGTATGGCGCGTGCTCCGTTTGATCGCGACACCCGCGGCGCTGGCGGCGATTGCTTTGATTGCCGCCGGATTTCCGATATGGGCGGATGCGCGGAACATAGTTCCGGCGCGAAACAACGGCGATTGGGGTATAGACGGCGTAACGGCAAACAACTGGAGCCGGATGCGGAACCTGTTCGGATTCATTCGGGCCAATACCGCATCCGACGACATTCTGCTGGCGAACCTCGATGGGACGCTTTTTCTGAATACCGGACGGAAGACGACGCGCGGATTTGTATTCGACGCCTTCGATCTTTTCTACTCGCCCCGTTCCTCGACAGTAACCCCGGATCGCCTCCTGAACACGATTGTGGAGCAGAAGGTGAATTACGTGGTGCTGACGCCCGACCGCGGCCGCGTCGAAACCGGCTCATTCCATCGAAGTGTGGAAGCACTGGAACGGGGCGGGGTAGTGGATCCCGTCAGCGTTCCGGGAGAATCGCCGGACTACATGCTGTTCAAAGTCGTTGCCCACGGAGTGCCCGGCGATCGCAATTAAGCAACCTGAATTAAGCGACATAATTAAGCGACATAATTAAGCGACATAATTAAGCAACATAATTAAGCAACGACAGCTAACGAAAGTTGGCTTGTCCGCCGGCGCGGCCGACTATAGCGTTGAAGTAGATGCTGCCCGTGCTGTCGTCGAATCTGTTCTTTCTCTCCGCGCTGATCTGCGCCACGATGGTTTTCGTTTGTTCCGCGAAGCGATGGGAGATCATACTGGCCGGAGTGATCGGGCTGGTGTCAGGTCTCATATTCCGCATTCCATCGAATTTCCTGCCGACACAGGTCATGCTCTGGCTGGCGTGGTGGGGTGTGGGCGGGTTTATCGTCACCACGTTCGGCATCTACCGCACGCAGACCGGTCGAAATGTTCGAATGCTGCTCATTCGAAGGATGGCGTTCGCGCCGCTGGCGGCGTTCCTCGGAAATCTTTTCGTCACGATTTCCGCACAAATGACGCCGCTCACGTTAGATCGTTATCTCTATGCCGCTGACGGCAGCTTTGGATTTCAGCCCGGTTTCGCGTGCCGTGCATTTCTCATGAGCCACGAGTGGCTGCGGCTGACGACGGGAGTCGCCTATGTGAATTTACCTTTGCTGGCGATGCTGCTGTACCTGTTGGTCGGCCGCCGGATTCCGGCGGATACCCTGCGGGTGGTGCGGCTACTGTCAGCGGTCGGACTTATCGGGTACATCCTTTATTACTTTTTCCCGGCGGCAGGAGCGGAAGTGGTTCTCGGCGCAAAGTTCCCGTTCCATCCTCCCGATGTTGCGTCGATGACATTGGCGCCGATTCCGGTGGCCTTCGCGCCGCGCAATTTCATGCCGTCACTGCACACGGCATGGTGCCTTGCGATCTACTGGCCGGCGCGGCAGTTGTCCAAAGTCTGGCGAACGAGTCTGCTGGCGATTGTGGCGCTCACGCTGCTTTACACACTTTCCTGCCACTACCTCGTGGACATGATCGCGGCAATTCCATTCACTCTTGCGATGTATGCGCTGGTAGAGAATCGACTGCCCTGGAGTCATTCTGCCCGCCGTCTGGCGCTCTGCGCCGGTGCGGGATGTTTCGCGGCTTGGCTCTTCGTGCTGAGATTCGGGACTGCCTTGTTGCTGGTTTCTCCGGTCGTCAGTTGGATAGCGGTCGCGCTGACGGTCGCCCTGTGTTGGCGCTGCCTGTATGCGGAACCGGTAGTGGCCGAGAGCTTGTCGGATGTGCGGGAAGGAAACCTGGCGCTTTCGTCGCCTCTGCTTACGTAGATTTGCCGGTGCGGGAAAACCCGGCTTTGCTACTGTAGGAATTCAGGGCGGTTAGCTCAGTTGGTTAGAGCACCTCGTTTACACCGAGGGGGTCTGGGGTTCGAATCCCTAACCGCCCACCATCCCTGGCCTGTCCGGACCGCCCACATTGGTAATACTGGCTCGTTCCTGTTTTTGAGTCTGTCGATTATTTTCAGGTACTTACAGGAACAGGCCCACCGTTTTAGTCCCTGTAGTACCGTAGATCAAAAATAAGACTGGCGCTGTAAAGAGCGTTTTCCAATCTTGAGATGAGCCTGAAGGATGAGGGTAACAAGCGGGATTGATTCTCCTTTCGTTTTTGGATTTGGGAAACAGATAAACGAGCGTGGGAAAGTGGGAATCCTGCTTTTTGGATTTCCACTTTCCCATACGCCGATAGTCGGGGCTGCGGGAATGTGGGAATCGC
>DATAXN010000095.1:0-1873 GCA_036273015.1 Bryobacteraceae bacterium
GTTCGGACGAGGTGTGGTTCGACAAGCAGCAGGACCGCTACTATCTCGCCGCGGTTGCCAACCCGGGAGGACCCGTTCTGGGCATCGTAGACGCGCGCAACGATCGCTGGCTGGCAAACCTTCCGACCGGCCCCCACGCGCATTCGGTTGCGGCCGATCCCGTCAACGGCCGGGTATTCGTGCCGATTGCGGCGACCGACGCTGAGAGCGGCTGCCGCAACGGTTGCATCGCGGTATTCGCCATCCCGTCCTCACACTGAGGCCCGAGCATCACCTTGAGTGTACTGCGCGAATTCCCGGGGATGCTGCAGGAACACTACTGTCCGGTTGACCGCGAACGAACTGTCAGGAAGCAATTGATGTAGCATGGTTTTCCGCCGATTTGGCGTGGTGTCGACTTGAAGTTGGCGGCGGTTTCCCGGACCCTTCTCCGGGGAGGGGCCGCCCGATGTACTCCGGAAAGACGATATTCGCACAGCTGATGGATTGCCTGCCTTGGAGCACATTTTCGCGGCTCGTCGGGCGTTACGGTGGCGACTACGACGTGCGAACATTTTCATGTGTCGAGCAGTATCGGGCCATGGCGTTCGCCTAACTGACCTACCGGGAAAGTCTGCGCGATATCGAGGCTTGCCTGTCGGCTCAATCCGCGAAGCTCTATCATATGGGGTTTCGCGGACCGGTCCGGCGGTCGACTCTGGCGGATGCCAATGAAACCCGTGATTGGCGAATCTATGCTGAATTCGCCCAACGGCTGATCGCACAGGCGAGGCGGCTTTATATAGGCGAAAGTCTGTCGGTCGATTTGAAGGAAACCGTATACGCGTTGGACTCAACGACCATCGATTTGTGCCTGTCATTGTTCCCATGGGCGCATTTCCGGTCGACCAAGTCCGCGGTGAAGATGCACACACTGCTGGATTTACGCGGCAACATCCCGAGTTTCATCCACGTATCCGACGGCAAAATGCACGATGTGCATGCGCTCGACATGATCTTGCCCGAAGCTGGTGCGATCTACGTCATGGACCGTGGATATGTCGACTTTGCTCGATTATACGGGCTGCATCAGGCAGGCGGCTTTTTTGTAACCCGCGCGAAATCCAACCTCAATGCTCATAGGGTGTATTCCGCTGCCACGGACCGCACGACCGGCGTCATCGCCGATCAGACGATCACGCTGGACGGCCACTACACGCGCCAGGATTATCCGGCGCATCTCCGAAGGGTACGGTTCAGGGATCCCAAAACCGAAAAGACGCTTGTGTTTCTTACCAACCAGACAGCCTTACCGGCATTGACGATCTGCGATCTATACAAGAGCCGCTGGCAGGTTGAGCTTTTCTTCAAGTGGATCAAGCAGCATCTCCGGATCAAGCAATTCTATGGGACCTCCGAGAACGCGGTAAAGACACAGATCTGGATCGCTGTGTCGGTTTACGTGCTGGCCGCCATCGTCCGGAAGCGCCTGAAACTGGATGTCTCACTCTACACATTGATGCAGGTGCTTTCGGTCACAGTATTTGAAAAAGCCTCGATAGAATCGGTGATTTTTCAAACCAGCAACGGTTCCGAATGTGTTACAGACGGCAACCAATTGAATTTGTTCGGAGATTGACCGGACAGTAGTGCGGAGAGATATACAATTTGGATGTTGCTCATGTGCGTACGAACACCCGGCGTCCGGCCTTCCAGGTTCCCAGCACCACGCCTTCCAGCGCTCGTCCGTCGAAGGGCGTATTCTGCGCCTTGCCGGGAAGCCGGCCGGCCTCGACCTGCCAGATCCGCTCGGGATGGAACAAGCAGAGATCGGCGGGCGCCCCCTTCGCCAGCCGGCCCGCCTCGGTTCCCAGCAGCGCGGCCGGCCGCGCGG
>DATAXN010000096.1:0-99013 GCA_036273015.1 Bryobacteraceae bacterium
ATCGGTGCTCCGAGCGGTGATGACGCCGTCAAAAGGAGCATAGACTTTCTCGTAGGACTGAAGATCCTGAAGCCGTTTGACGTTGGCGGTGGCGGAATCGACAATGGCTTTTTTGGAATTCATGTCGCCGACGACGTTGTCTGTGTCCTGCCTGGCGACCGCGCCTTTCTTTTCGAGATTCACCATGCGCCCGGCGGTGATCTGCGCCAGATTCAGGTTGGCTTGAGCGGTCTCCAGATCGGCCTTGGCCTGTTGCAGTTGATGGTCCACTTCGGGCGTCTCGATCTCGGCCAGAAGATCACCCGCTTTCACGCGCGTGCCGATATCGGCATACCACTTCTTCAGATAGCCGTTGGTGCGCGCATAAACGGGCGCGTCGATCAGGGGCTGGGTATTGCCGGGCAGCACCAGTTCCTGTGTTGCGCCGCTCATTTTAGGATGGATCACGGAGACAGTGACGAAGGCCGAGTCATGTGTTTCCGTGACCAGCGCCTTCTCGGCCGAGACGCGGCTCGTGATGCCCTTATAGACGAACCAGCCGATCGCGGCCATTGCGATCAGGACCGCGAAGATCAGGCCGAAGCCGAAGCTGCGGCTTTGTTTGGGCGCAGAGGGTTTGGGCGTCGATGGGGTTTCGTCCGGCATTCCGTGTTGTGTGAATTCCCTGGGTTCTTCTACCTGCATTTTGTTTGGTTGGCAATCTCTTTCAGATCTCTGTCGGCTCAAAGCCGGGCGGGCTCATAAACCTCGCGCACGGCCGGGCTCGTTCCGGACTTCTTCATGAAATTGTGAATCAGGGCGAATACCGCGGGCACAAATAACAGCGTCGCCAATGTTGCCAGCAGCAGTCCGCCGATGACGGCGCGGCCCAATGGCGCATTCTGCTCGCCGCCTTCGCCCATGCCCATTGCCATCGGCACCATACCTATAATCATCGCAAGCGCCGTCATGACCACCGGACGGAAACGGGTGAAGCCGGCTTCGATAGCGGCCTGCAGCGGGTCCCCGTGATGATCCATTCGCTCCCGGGCAAAAGCCACCACGAGGATACTGTTTGCGGTTGCGACGCCCATGCACATGATGGCTCCCATCAGAGCCGGCACGCTTAGCCGGGTCTGCGTCAGAAACAGGAACAGGACAATACCGGTCAGCGCAGCGGGCAACGCACTGATGATGATGAACGGATCGAGCCACGACTGGAAATTCACCACGATCAGCAGATAGACCAGCACGATAGCAACGGCCAGTCCCGCCACCAGCCCCGTATACGACGACTTCATCGTTTCGAGCTGACCCCGGATGTTGACGGTCGATCCGCGCGGCAGATCTTTGCGGCTGGCGTCGACGATGCGCGTAATATCATTTCCGGCCGCTCCCAGATCGCGGCCTTCCACCGAACCGAAGACATCGACAACCCGCCGAATATTGTAGTGATTGACGACCGCCAAGCGGTTCTCCCGCGTGATAGTGCTGACGTCGCCGAGGATCTCCTGATGGGTCCCGCCGGGCGACGTGATCGGCACATTCTGCAAATCCTGCAGAGAATTGATGCGATACTGCGGGGTCTGGGTGACGACGTTATAGCTGACGCCATTCTTCGGGTTCAGATAAAAGGTCGGGGTCGTCTGAAAACTGCCGCTCAGCGACACCAGCATCCCACCTGCGATGTCGAACTGATTGAAACCCGCCTGCTCTGCCTTGGTGCGATCGACATCAATGTGGAGCGTGGGCTGATCGAACGGCTGTTGAATGCGAAGGTCCACCAGTCCCGGCACCTGCCGCATCTGGTTGAGAAGCTTATCGGCGAACAGCCGATTCGCCTCCGAATCCGCTCCTTCCACCTGCACGTCGATCGGCGCGGGTAGTCCGAAATTAAGAATCTGGGTAATCATGTCCGCCGGCAGGAAGTAGAACATGGTGCCCGGAAATTCTTTTATCAGTTTTGGCCGGAGCGCCTGCACCCAGGTCTGCGTTGGGCGGTGATGAGCTTCTTTAAGCGACACGAGGATGTCGGCGTCGGCGGAACCGATCACGCCACTCGTGTTGTATGTAGTGTTGAGGCCGCTGTACGGCAACCCCATATTGTCAACGATGTTGTCCAGTTCGGAAGGAGGGATTTCGCGCCGGATCGACTGATCGACCAGAGCGTTCAGCCGCGCGGTTTCTTCGATCCGGGTGCCGGTCTTTGCCCGAAGGTGCAGGCGGAACTGGCCGTTGTCACTGGTGGGGAAGAAGTCCTGGCCGAGCCAGGGAAACAGAAGCACGGAGGCCCCGACACAGACCGCGAGGAACAGCGGCACGATAATAAAACGCCGGTAAACAAAGGTCGTCAGGAGCAGTTCATAGGCAAGGCGGATGCGCTCAAACCCGCGTTCAAACAGCCGCTGCAGCAGGACGAAGGGATTGCGCGTCGGACGCAGGACATGATCGTGCGGCTTGAGAAGATACATCGCCAGCGTGGGGACCAGTGTTCGCGAAAGGAGATAAGACGCCAACATGGCGAAGACAACGGCTTCCGCCAGCGGGACAAAGAGAAACTTCGCCACGCCGCTCAAAAAGAACATGGGCAGAAAGACGATGCAGATACAAAGCGTAGCCACAAACGCCGGGACGGCAATCTGCTGGGCGCCGTCCAGAATCGCCTGACGAAGTTCCTTCCCCTCTTCCAGATTTCGATTGACGTTCTCGATCTCCACGGTGGCGTCGTCGACGAGGATTCCGACGGCGAGGGCAAGCCCGCCCAGGGTCATGATGTTGATCGTCTGGTGGATCGCGCTCAGGCAGCAGATCGAAACCAGGATGGAAAGGGGAATCGAAACCGCGATGATGATCGTGCTGCGCCAGCTTCCCAAAAAAACCAGGATCATGATTCCCGTGAGGCATGCGGCGATGACGGCTTCGCGGAGGACGCCCGAGATCGCCGCCCGCACGAAAATGGACTGATCGGCGATGGGCTGGATTTTGATCGAGGGTGGGAGCCTCTTTTTCAGTTGGGGCAGGGCATCGAGCACACCCTTGACGATGCTCAGGGTGGAAGCGTCGCCGTTCTTCAGAACCGTAATCAGCGTGCCGCGCTCTCCGTCGAGACGAACGATATTGGTCTGCGGAGCAAAACCGTCGGAAACAGTCGCCACGTCGCGGATGTAGATGGGTGTGTTGTTGGCCGAGAGTTTGATCGGCAGATCGTTCAGTTCTTCAATGGTCAGCGGGCTGGAATTCAGATCGACGTCGTATTCCAGTTGACCGATCTTGGCGGTGCCGGCGGGAAGAATAATGTTTTGATTCCCGATTGCGGTGACAACATCGGCCGGAGACAACCCCTTCGACTGCAGCAGCGATGTATTCAAAGCGACGTTCACCTGGCGCTGTTTGCCGCCATAAGGGTAAGGAAGCTCGGCGCCGGGGATGGTGACAAAGTCGGGCCGGATGAAATTCTGGGCGTAGTCGTTGAGTTCGGATTCCGAGAGCGTGTTACTGGAAACGGCCAGCTGGAGGATCGGGACGGTGGACGCGCTGTAAGTGACAATAAACGGCGGCGCGGTGCCGGGGGGCATGCTATGGAGCTGGCTCTGCGAAATGCTGGTGATTTGGGCGTTGGCGGTCTCCACACTGGCGCCGGGCTGCAGAAAGGTTTTAATGATGGCGCGGCCGTTGAGCGTAACCGACTCAGTATGTTCGATATTGCTGACCACCGTGGTCATGCTGCGCTCGACGTTGGAGGTAATACGGCCTTCCATCTCCTGCGCATTCATTCCGGTGTATTGCCAGATGGAGGCGAGGACCGGGATGTCAATGTTCGGAAAAACGTCTGTTGGTGTACGGGAAATGACCAAAGGGCTGATCAACAGAATAAGAAGAGCTAATACAATAAACGTATAAGGGCGGGAAAGGGCGATTCGGACGATCCACATATTGGACTACTGATCTTTATGATGACCTAAGGCGCGTAAAAGTAACGAAAGAATTGGCAAACCACCGGCAACAAGATCGCCGACGCCACAAAAAGACAAAGATCGCTGGTGGGCCATGGGATTTGGCGCCATTGATTCGGTTCGCGATGATCCGACGTTCAAATGACATAGTTTCTGACTTGGACAGTAACATGAGGGGTTGGGAGTATGAGGGTAAGCGCCTTTGTTTGCAGTGAAAAATGGCCGTGAACCCCGACGGCCGGATTCCGACGCGAAACGCACGCCAGCGCGGCTTCGCAATCAGCGGAGAGACGCGCGTCGATGGCCCTGCCGGCCTTACCCGATTAACCCCACCGGCGGCTCCGACCGCCGGCGGTGCACTAGCCCCTGGAAAATAACCAATGCCGAATGACGATCGCACCAGGATAATTTATAGCAGGACGCCGGAATCAGCGGCCATGTTGGCAAATGTCAAACGAGCGATGGCGATCACCGCCCAACTTAACCGTTTGACGTTCCACGATGCGGACGAAATTCGGGCCTTGTTCAGCGAACTTACCGGTAAAAAGGTAGACGAGAGTTTTTTACTGATCCCTCCGTTTTATACGGCCGGTGGGGACGAAATTCGCGTCGGGCGTAATGTCTTCGTCAATCAGAACTGCACTTTCTATGACCTTGGCGGCCTCGACATCGCGGACGATGTGATGATCGGGCCGAACGTAAGCATCATCACGACGGGCCATCCCGTCGAACCGTCGCAGCGACGCGCCGCCACAATAGGAAAGCCCATCGCGATTGAGAAAAGCGTGTGGATCGCAGCCGGGGCGACCATTATCGGTGGTGTAACAGTAGGCGAGAACTCTGTCGTCGCGGCGGGTTCGGTAGTCACCAGGGACGTTCCCCGGAACACCCTTGTCGGAGGAAATCCGGCGAGAGTGATTCGTTCGATTGGCGACTGAGGGAACCTCCGCAACGGGTCCCTCCGGGCACGGTGGATTCGTGAAGCGCAGACCGTCCGATGCCGCAGGCGATCTTCCAGCCTCACCCGTGGCGCGGGATCGACTCATGTGTCTGGGTGCTGCCGATCAGCCTGACCGGCAGCGTTCTGGTTTATTCGCCCAACTGCGCCGCCGGGCAGCGGCGTAGTCAAACCCCGCGGGAAGAACGGGTGCGCGACACAAAAGTGGAAGGGCGAACGAGACTTTGTGCTGAGCCGCGACTGCGAGAGTCGGTTAGTAATGCTATTTAGTCACGGATATTAATATGGCTCGGATTGGTTCGGAGGAGCGGCGCCGCTATTGGCAAAGTTTGCCGTTATCGGCATTGGCGTGGATGGCGCTGACGTCCTTCTTCACCTTCGCTTCGGTCGGATTGCAGCGAACCTGGTCGTCGGCCTGCAATGCCCTTTGGTGGGTACTCGCGCGGACCGCGCGGTTTTCGGGACGCTATAGTGCATCGGCGCTTCGTGCTTCCCCGCGAAGACCATGAACGCCTCGATCGGCATCTCACACGGTTCTGCAGCCCGCCTGGAGAGACCTTGTTCTCGCGATAGAGTTCGAGGGCCAGGAGTCTCGCCGATTCCCTGGAGGCGTCGCCGGGATTCACACCAGCCGCTTCGAGCAGCTCCGCCGGTAGCTTAACTCGTCGAGGGCCCGTGTACGATAGGCGTACGATAAATGAAACGCATCGGCGATTCTGGCGTTTCGAGCATATTGTGTTCTCAATAGCTTGCGGTTGATCGACGCGCGGCACGCCTTCGATTCCGACCCGCGCCTCCAAGTCCGGCCCGGATTCCCCCTCTGATATCCTGTTCATGCACTTTCTCTCCGAGGTAAATCCGATTTGGCGTTAGTGGAAGGTTGTAAGCACGAGCTTGAAATCTCGATTCCCGCTGAGGCGGTCGAGGCCGAAACTCTCAAAGTCACGAAGACGTTCCAGGACCGGGCCAAACTGCCCGGCTTCCGTCCGGGCAAGGCCCCCGCGTCTCTTGTGCGAAAGAATTTCGCGGGTGATATCCGGCAGCAGGTTCTGGAACAACTCGTTCCCCGCTTCTTCGACGCGCAGGTGAAAGACGAAAACCTCCGCGTCGTGGGCACTCCCAATATTTCCGACGTTCATTTCCACGACGGCGAACCGCTCCGCTTCAAGGCGCAGTTCGAGGTGTTCCCCGAACTCAATCTGGCTGAATATACGGGAGTGGAAGTTCCGTACCAGCAACCCATCGTGACTGACGAGGATGTTCAAAAACGTCTGGAGGAGCTTCGCGAAAGCAAGGCCACCTACGTAAACGAAGAGCCGCGTCCGCTGCAGGACGGAGACTACGCCGTCATCTCGCTCGAAAGCCTTTCCGGCGCGGAAACGCCGATCAAATCGGATGAGGTCCAGGTCCTGATTGCGGGTCCGGAAACGCTGGAGGGCTTTACCGAAAACCTGCGGGGAACGTCGCCGGGCGATGAAAAGGACTTCGACGTCGTCTATCCCGAAGACTACGGCCAGGAAAAACTATCCGGCCGCACTATTCGCTTCCATGTGGGCGTAAAGGGACTGCGCCACAAGGAATTGCCGGAAGCAAACGACGACTTCGCGCAGGACGTCGGAGATTTCCGCACTCTGGACGAACTGAAGGAAGCGCTCGGGAAGTCTATCCTCGCGCAGCGCGAAGCCGAGGCGCAGCGCGATGCAAAAGACAAGCTCGTGGACAAACTGGTGGATGCCAACGATTTTCCGGTGCCGGAAAAGTTTGTCGAGAATCAGATCAAGAACCGCGTGGAGCAGCGGCTGCACTCCCTGTCGCAGCAAGGCGTCGATCCCCGTTCGTTCAATCTCGATTGGGAAAAGATCAAGGAAGCCCAGCGCGATGCCGCCATCCGAGAAGTAAAGGCATCGCTGATTCTGGGAAAAGTAGCCGAGCGTGAAGCGATCGGCGTAACTAATGACGAAGTCGACCGCGAAGTGCAGCGCATTGCACAGCAGAATCGAGAGGCTCTGGTGACCGTGCGGAAGAGGCTGACCGAGGACGGGACGATGGACCGCATTGCGTCGCATATTCAGACCGAGAAGACGCTCAATTTCCTTTTCGATAAAGCAACGAAAACGGCGCCTGAAGCCGAGCCCGATGCCGCATAAGCGGCGCGCGATCGTGGGCTAAAGTAGGACTTTGTCCGCCGTCATTCAGCCCTTTACTTCCGACGAGATGAGCGACGTATTGCGCGCCGCGAATGCATCCCGGCGAACCATTGAGCTCTTCGGCGGCAATTCCAAACACCTGATGGCCGGGGCGCCGGCGCCTGCCGATATCCGGATCAGCACTCTCCGGATGAAAAGCCTGCTGCAGTATGAGCCGCGCGATCTCACGATCAGCGTCGAATCGGGAATGTTGTTCGCCGATCTCAACGCACTCCTTGCCCGCAACGGGCAGACGATACCGCTGGATGGCCCCTACTGCGACTCGGCGACTGTCGGAGGAGTTGTGGCTGCGAACATCAGCGGCGCGCGCCGCAGACTTTACGGCACTGCGCGCGATCTGGTGATCGGCATGAAGTTTGCAACCCTCGACGGCAAACTGGTTCAATCCGGCGGCATGGTGGTGAAGAACGTCGCGGGACTCGATATGGGGAAACTCATGATCGGTTCGTTTGGTACGCTTGCCGCGATCGTGTCCGTGAATTTCAAACTCACGCCGCGACCAGCCGTCTCGCGGACCATCCTTTTCGCCTTTGAAGACCTTCCCACAGCGCTCGAAGCGCGGAACGCGGCCATTCGCGGCCAGCTCAATCCGATTGCCGTGGAGATACTGAATCCGATCCTCTCTGCGCAGTTGGGTCTGAAGAACTTCACGCTGGCGGTGATTTTTGCCGGTAACGAAGCAGTGATGGAACGGTCGATTCGCGAAGCCGCCGCATTGGGCGCGGGACGTCCGCTGCCCCTCGATGAAGAGCAGCGTTTCTGGACTTCTCTCCACTCCGTCACGCCGAAGTTTCTGGAGAAATTTCGTGACGGCGCGGCGGTGGTGAAAATATCGACCAGGCTCGCCGAATGCGGCGACGCTCTCCAAAGCATCGATGGACCAGCGCATGCGCATGCCGCGTCCGGAGTGGTGCGCGGCTGGTTTACCCGTCCGGAAACAGCCGGTAAATGCGCAATGGATGCGGTGAAGCGGGGATGGAAGGCTGTTGTCGAATTTTCTTCCGAAGCCGGCCGCCCCGGCATGACATTGTGGCCGGAGCCGGGTGGGGATTTTGCGATCATGAAAGAGATCAAGCGTATGTTTGATCCGGAAAACCTTCTCAATCGTGGACGTCTCTTTGGTCAAATCTGAAAACCAGGTCAACTCCGAACACCAGATCAGGTCTGAGACGGAAAGCGACAAGCCGCGCCAGGCCGATCTCGACCGGTGCGTGCATTGCGGACTTTGTCTGAACGCTTGTCCCACCTATCGCGAGCTGGGTGTTGAGATGGACTCCCCGCGCGGGCGGATCTATCAGATGGTGCAGGTCGCCGAAGGGCAGCCGATCGGTGATTCGTACCGCGAACATATCGACCTGTGTCTGGCCTGCCGGGGCTGCGAGAGTGCCTGTCCCTCCGGTGTCCAATACGGGCGTTTGGTGGAAGCGGCGCGGGCCGAAATTGAGAACAATACGCAACGCACCTGGCTAAGCCGCGTGGTGCGGGATTTCGTGTTTCGCAAACTGCTGCCGTCGCCCACGCTGCTCACCGCGGCGGGTGCGATGCTCTACATCTACCAGGTCAGCGGGCTGCAGAGGGTATTGCGGTTCGCCGGGGTGATGAAGCTGCTGGGTCCTCTGGGTGACCGCGAAGCCTTGGCTCCCCCGGCGCAGATCCCCTTCTTTTTCCGGCACTACGGCCAGTTATTCCGGGCGGAGGGTATGGCGAAGTATCGCGTCGCCCTGATGGCCGGCTGCATCGCCAATGTCTCTTTCGCCCGGCTGAACGAGGCGACCATCCGCGTACTGCAAAAGAACGGTTGCGATGTGCTGGTTCCCGCCGGACAGACCTGCTGCGGCGCGCTGCATGTGCACGCGGGAATTCGCGATCAGGCTCGTATCCTGGCCCGCCGGAATATCGATGCCGTTCTTTCAATCAAGAACACCGGTTTCGATGCCATCATCACCAACGCCGCCGGCTGCGGATCGACGTTGAAGGAATATGACGAGTTGTTCGAGCACGATCCGGAATATCTGGAAAAGGCGAAGAAGTTCAAGTCATTGATGAAGGACGTCACGGAGTTTCTCGCTTCAATTGAGCTTAATCGGGAGATGGTTCCGTTGGATGCCACGGTCACTTATCAGGACTCCTGCCATCTGGCCCACGGCCAGAAGATCCGCACCGCGCCGCGACAGCTTCTGCGTGCCATTCCCGGCCTCAAATTCCGGGAAATGCCCCTTTCCGATATCTGTTGCGGCAGTGCGGGAATCTACAATGTGCTGCACACGGATTTGTCCATGAGCATTCTGGAGAAGAAAATGGACAACGTCAGGCTCGCGAACGCTGAGGTAATCGCCACGGCCAATCCTGGCTGCATGATTCAACTTGAGGTCGGTGTGCGGAAGTGGGGCCGCGGCGAGCGCGTCGCGCATGTCGTCGAATTACTGGATCAGGCGTATCGCGGCTCTTAAGACTATGCGCAGCGCGGCAATCTTGCTGGGCCTGTTCGTGCTTTCGGGGTCGGCCTTTGCCCACGATGTTTCCCGCAGCGATTCGAAAGTCGAGATTCAGGGCAGGGAAGTCCGGGTCGCTCTCACTCTGAACCTCAAGGAACTTCAAAACTCCGCCCTGCCATCCGATTCCATCGACCTGAACAAAGAGATCGGACCTGTTTGGGATTCCGTCCGGCGACATTTCATCGTGAGAAGTCCTGCTTTTCCGGTCGAATCCCGTCTCGAATCGTATTCCGTGCTGGGGGGATCGCTGATTCAGCTCCGAATTCTGTACCTCTTTGAACAGGACGTGACCGCGCTCGAAGTAAAGTCCACGCTTTTCGAGATCATGCCGGCTGGCCATCAGCACATGATGAACGTACGGCTGAACGGCACGCTGCACGAGGCGATTCTCGATTCACGAACCCAGGAAGCAACGTTCAGCGGAGTAGAGACCACTAATCTGCAGACCATCTGGCGATTCGTTCGCCTCGGTGTCGAGCACATATTCACCGGCTATGACCATCTGGCTTTTCTATTGGGACTTCTTGTTGCGACCTCGACGTTGGGTTCGTTGGTAAAGATCATTACGTCATTCACGATCGCGCACAGTATTACGCTCGCGCTGGCCACGTTCAATCTGGTGATGCTGCCGCCGCGCCTGACCGAGTCCCTGATCGCGCTCAGCATCGGATATGTCGCCGCGGAGAACCTGCTCGATTTCCGCGCCATGAAGCGGTACTACATTACGTTCCTGTTCGGTCTGGTCCACGGGTTTGGCTTTTCGAGTGTTCTGCGCGAAATGGATCTTCCCAAGTCGAGCCTTGCGCTCTCGCTCTTTTCATTCAACGCCGGGGTTGAGATCGGTCAGATCACTTTCGTGGTGCTGATCTTTCCGCTGGTGCAGGATCTGGTGTCCTCCGGCTGGAAGCGTCTCAAGCCGGCGGTATCGATTGGTGTGGCTTGCCTTGCCGCATATTGGTTTGTGCAGCGGGCGTTCCTCGGTTAGCCTTTTCGTTTACCAGATGGTTGAGCAGCTCAAAGAAGCGCTCCTGCTGCCGCACGATGTCGTGATTCAGGGCAAAAGCCTGTTGCGCTTTCAGCCCCAGACCGCGGCGATACTCTTCTCCGGAGGCCAGACGGGTCAGGGCCCGCACCAGACCATCCTCGGAGAGTTCGGTAACCAGCTCGGCGCAATGATACTGATTCACGTACCGGGCGGTGGTGGAATCCCTGGGGCCGATCACCAGAATCGCTCGCCCGGAAGCCAGATAATCAGCCGCCTTTGCCGGAAATGACGTTCGTGTGAACGCCTGAAATTCGTTTTCAAACGAGTAAGGGAGGAACAAGATCTCAGCCGCGGCAATTTGCCGGCGCAATTCCTTTTCCGAGACCCATCCATGCTGCTTGATACCTGGGTCCGGATCGAGGTTCCACGGCGCATACATGTGCAGCTCAAGGTCCGGCAGACCCTGACGCCGCAATGTCTGTTCGCGAACGATGCGAACCAGTAAATTCAGGCTGTCCATCGCGGCCCATCCGTTGCCGGAGTACAGGATCTTAAGTACGTCGCGTTGACCTTCCGCGGACGCGGGCGGTGTCAGGTCCCAGGGCTCTGTCGCGGGCATCTGCACCTCCGACTCCACGCCATACTCAACCCTCAGCTTTTCCTGCATTCCCACGCTGACGACCAAGATGTGGTCCGCTCGTCGTACCGCCGCCCGAAATAGAAAATCGAAGAACCAGCGCGGACCCGGCACAGCATTCGACACGATCGGCACCCAGTCGTCATGAACGATCAGCACCCAGGGAACGTTCATCCATCGGGCAGCCATTGCGGCCGCAAGAAAAAAGGTGCCGGCTGAAACGGAGGCAATCGCCTGAACCGAATACCGGCGCATCATCCGCGTGGCGTAAAACGCCACTACGGGCAGCATCAGCCAGTTGACCAGACCTTTCAGACGGTTGACCAACCCCTTCAATCGCCAGATCGCGCGGCTTCCCCAATCCTGGACACTCGGAAATTCCACATGAACCCGGCACCAGGGCGGATTGATCGGCCCTACGGTGCTGAGCGTACTCGTCAAGGCGATCAGTTTTTCGCGAGGATAGCCGTCGAGGAGCCGTCGAATAAGCACGGTTCCGCCGTTCTTGTTCGAAGGGGGAAAGTTATTGAAGAAAAGAAGAACGGGAGGAGATTCCATGCCGGCGTGTGTCAGTTCGGAATCCTACTCGGTGACCAGCTTGAGAATCATGCCGGTGTCGGTCGCGATCCAAAGGTGATTTTCATCCGGCCCGGCGATCATCGCACGATGCGCGACGGCCTTGTAATCCACCGGCATCTCGTGCCAGTTTTCCAGATCGTCGCTGGTCATGACCTTCAGCTTTCCCGGAATGGGGCTCCGATAGATGCTGCCCTCTGTTTCATAACCGGCAATCACGCCTTTGGTGGAACCTGCAAACGTGCGAACGTCGGTAATCGCCCGGTTCTTGTCGCGGAACACGCTGTCGCTGCTCCCATTCGACAGCGTATCGACTCGATAAACCTCACTGGGGAATTCAAATTCGTCTTTGTATTCCACCAGGCCGAGGGCGATGCCCTGCGGCGCCATACTGATGCGCGTGATTTGCCCGAATATCGACGCTTCGCTTTTTGCCCACGTCTTTCCGGCGTCTTTAGTCTGCAGCATGATCGTCAGATTGGGGAGTTGCGGACGCCGCGCGGCGCGTTCCGGCTCCATCCAATCCGGCCCCCCCTTTCGCGGGGGAACGTTCCAGCCGGCAATGATGCCGTTATTTCCGGAGAAAGCGATCTCCCCGTAGGTTGTGTAGGTGGCATCTCCCTGTGCTTCGGTTGCAATCGGGAGCAGCGTCCACGTTTCGCCGCCATTGGTGGTTTCAAACACGCGCTTTTCCAGCCCCGCGGCAAAGCCATGCTTTTTGTCCAGAAACCAGATCCGAAGCAGTCCGGACGGAGCGGATTTCATTTTCGTCCAGCTTCTCCCGCCTTCCACGGTCTGCCAGACACCCTTTTCCGTGACCATCCAGCCGTCCGAGTCGTCGAGAAAGAACAGCGACAATCCGGCTTCCTTCACCGGCAGTTCCGTCCAGGTTTTTCCAGCGTCTTTAGTGACCAGAACCAGCGGATTCTCCTTACCATGGCGGTCCGTCGTGAAACCGCAGACAATTCCCCTGGTTGCGGAGGTAAACAGAAAATCGTTGATCGAAAGCGCGCTGTCGACCTGACGGTAGTTGTATTGCATTTCCCAATGCGGATCGGCGGCAAGGGCGAGAGTACTGAAGATCAGCAACGCCGCCAAGCCACAGCTCGTGGGGCACGGTCGCATCAATTTTCCTTTTTCAGCTTTCCTTTTTTTAACCACGGCCGCGCCCCGCGCCGGGCGCGAGAACCAACTCGGCATGGTTAATTGATTCCATTGTCGATGGCGACATCCGCGCGAGAGCGAGTGCGCAACCGACTTGCTCGCCCAGCGTCGTCAGCACTTCCATCTCGCCCCCGCTGTGTTGACGCGCCTGACGATGCTGAACATTGATGACCCCCACCACGCGGTTGCGCGCGATCACCGGCGACGAAAGGAATGCCTCGAACGTGTCTTCCGGCAGCTCGCCGAAATACTTGAACCGCGGATCCCGGTATGCCTCGCGCGAAATGGCCAGCAGACGCCGCTCGCGCGCTACCCAACCCGTCAGCCCTTCATTTAGTTTCAACCGGATGCGCCCGATTTCCGCATCGTGATGGGTATTGGAAGCGCACAACACCAGTTCGTCCCCGTCGCAAAGGTAAACCAGACAGGAATCGCACTCGGTGTACTCGACAACCAGGGAAACAATGCCCTGCAGAACCTCCTGCAGAGTCATTTCCCGAACCATAAACCGGCTGACTTTCTGGAAAAGCCGGAGTTGCTGTTCGATCCTCTGCAGACGGCTTTCGAGGTCTTTTGCCTTCGGCACGGTTTCATTATAGTGTAGGAACTGAGCGTCATCCCCTTTGGGGAATTCCCGGAAATATCTCGTCTAATTCGCCGTCGATGCAAGAGACCGTCAGTTTGGTAGACCCTCGGAGTCCCCTGCAGGTTGAATATTCGCGCGCGGCTATGGAGCAGATTCGCCGGCGCGCGCGTGACGGACTCATGGCCGCGCCTCGCGTAGGGATGGGCGTCGGTGGCCTGCTGCTGGGCGTACGAAACGGAGCACGCGTCCGTGTCCTCGATTCCATCGACATCCCCTGTTCCCACTCCGCCGGGCCGGCGTTCGAGCTGACTCCGGATGAGAAGCGTGAGAGCCGGGAAATGATTTCGGATGCGGGATCGCCGGACATCTCCCGGAAAGTGGGAGTGATCGGATGGTACTGCTCGAAAACACGGGACGACGTGAGCCTGAGTCCCTCCGATCGAAGCCTTTTCGACGAACTGCTTCCCGGCCCCTGGCAGCTTGCCCTCGTTGTGCGGCCGAACGTGGTAGACGCGATGCGCGCGGCATTCTTTTTTCGAGACCACAAAGGCACGATCGCAAAGGGTCTGGAATGTTACGTGGATGAATGGCGGCCGGCGCCGGAAGCGGAACCGGAAGCAGAGTCACCGGAAGCGGAGGCAGAGGTAACGCCCGAGCCCGAGGAACCCTTACCGGACACGACAAGAACCGTCCGCATAACCGAGGAGGAACCGTCGGTCCGGCCAACCGTGGTGGCGCACGCGGAGGCGCCTGTGCCGGAGCGCAGGCTCAAAGCCGCGAAGGCGCCGGTCAGGCTCATCGCCCGCAAATTGCCCCCCGCTAAACCGATACCGGTCCAGGCAGGCCTGATAACACGTGCTTCCTCTTTCCGCATCTCAGAAATGCTGGCGCCCTGGCTTTCGGGAAAGAACGGCCGGCTGGCGTTGAAGATCGCCTTGCCATTACTTGTGGTTCTGCTGGTGACGCTCGGGACGCGGCAGTTCTGGATGCCGAAACCGCCTTTGGCGCTCGAAGTCACTGAGCTGGACGGTACTCTGCTGATCCGCTGGAATCCCGATGCGTTACGCGGTGTCGATCATGCGTCGATGTTTGTGAACGATGGAGGTCAGCGGACTCCGATCCTCATCCCGCTGGATCACTTTCAGTTGAGTTCGGGGCTGCTGAGCTATCGGCCGCAGTCGAAGCGTGTTACGGCGAAACTGGATGCGGGCGATGCGAGTGCCATCGGTTCCTGGTTTGCCCCTCCGGTTCCTGCGCCTGCAACGCCACCCATCCCTGCCGCGGGCGATGCTTCTGCTCCGGGAGTTCAGCCGGCGCCACCCTCATCGCTGCCTGCTGACGGCAGGACATCCAAATAGGCGTCACAGCGCCGGTCACGGTAGAATCCCTCATGCCTTTCGTCAAGCGCGTGGAACGCTACTTTGAGTTCGCCGCGCTGGGGACCAACTGGAAGACAGAGTTTCTCGCGGGCGTCACGACATTCATGACGATGGCCTACATCGTCTTCGTCAATCCGTCGATCCTGCGGGATGCGGGCATGCCTGCCGCCGGAGTCACTGCCGCAACCTGCCTGGCGGCAGCTGTGGGCAGCTTGTTGATGGGCGCGTTCGCCCGCTATCCGATCGCTCTTGCGCCGGGCATGGGACTGAATGCCTACTTCGCGTACTCAGTCGTTAAGGGAATGGGCGTCGACTGGCACGTAGCGCTGGGAGCTGTCTTCCTCTCCGGCGTCGCGTTCCTGCTGCTTACGGCGATCGGCATCCGTCAGATGATCGTCAACGCGATCCCGCAGGAACTTTATTCGGCAGTAGCCGCGGGAGTCGGACTCTTTATTGCTCTCATAGGGTTCCGCAATGCGGGGATTGTGGTACCCAGCCAGTCGACCATCGTGGCTTTGGGAGACCTGCACGCACCCGCGACGCTGCTCGCTCTGTTCGGATTGCTCTTGATGGCAGTTCTCCTATGCGCGCGCTGGAAAGCGGCCATTCTGATCGGCGTCGTCGCGACTTGGGTACTGGCCGTGATCACCGGCAACGCGCATTGGCAGCCTCAGCCGTACAGCATTCGCGACATCACGTCGACCGCGATGCAACTGGACATTCGCGGCGCTCTGCGGCTCGGACTCGTCGAAATCGTTTTCGTCTTCTTGTTTGTGGATCTGTTCGATAACGTGGGGACTCTTCTCGCAGTGGGTAAGAAAGCTGGTCTGTTCGGACATGCCGGCGGAGTTCCACGGCTGAACCGAATTCTCACGAGCGATGCCATCGCTACCGTGGCCGGCTCATTGGCGGGAACGTCAACGGTGGTCAGTTACATCGAAAGTTCCGCCGGGGTCGCGGCGGGCGGCAGATCGGGCGTGACTGCTATCGTCACGGGTCTGCTGTTCGCCGTGGCGCTGTTCACCGCGCCGCTGGCGGGAGCGATTCCGGGCGCGGCGACTGCCCCCGCACTAATTGTGGTCGGGAGCATGATGATGACTGCCGTTGCGGAAATCGCCTGGACCGATCCGGAAATCGCGATCCCCGCATTTCTTACGATGCTGGCGATCCCGCTGACATACAGCATCGCGAACGGCCTTGCGTTTGGTTTCTGCGCTTACACGCTGATCAAAGTCCTCCGCGGACGGTTCCGGCAGGTGAACTGGATGGTCTATGGCCTCACGCTGCTGTTCCTGGTGCGCTTTTACTACCTCGGAAAAAATACTTAGTCCGTCGGCCCTAATCCGCACTCCTGCGCTTCGCGGCGGAACGCTTCCGCGGAGGCACATAGTGGAATCGGATCAGGTAGATCTTCTCGCCTCGACCGTGCTTGGCGACCTTGAGCAGATCGATCACCCCCAGGAAGCCGGACTCCCGCGCTAATTGCGGAGTGATATCCGGATATCCGATCGGTTCGATGGAATCGATCTCAATTTCACCTTCTTCCATGGCATATCGGCCGCCCACCTTGACATGCGGGCGCATCCATATCCGGACGCTGCAGGTGATATCACCGCGGCGCACTCCGTCACGCAGTCGTTTCGTGAAGACCAAGAGAAGAGTTTACCTTCGACAACATAAAAAAATAAATTTGCCCTGCCTTAGTAAGGCGTCTGTATTGTATGATGAGGCTCGCGCTATGAAAAACCACATTTTGAAGGCTCTCGTTCTCAAGCTGTATTGGATTCCTTCATGGGAACTGGGTGTCGTCATATTTGGCATTTTCGGCGCTTTTTCGCTGATCGGACTATATGTTGGCCGCAGCCGTATGAGCCGGTATGCGCACAAATCCAACGACCTCGTATTCAACTTTGTGGCGATTGCGGGCGTCGTTTATGCTCTTGCGGTTGGCTTAATTGCGGTCGCAACCTGGGACAAGTTCAAGTCCGTTCAGGACGTCGCCAATGACGAGGCCTATGCTCTGAATAATTTGTTTCTCGACTCTAACGGATTACCCGCGGCAGACGCAGCGGATGTAAAGGAACGGGTCCGTCAGTATCTGCATTTCGCGATCGAAAAGGAATGGCCGGCGCAGATGCACGGCGAACGCATCGAAGGTGGCGACGCTCTTGCATTGGGCATCATGACAAAGCTGACGAATGTTCAGACTTCCAGCTCGCGGCAGGATGTACTGCTCGGTCAGGCGCTGACCGAACTCAATCGGTTTTTGTCGCAGCGCCGGGCGCGGGAGAACGCTCTGGACGAAGCGCTGCCGGGAGTTTTGTATTTCCTTGTGCTGGGCGGGGCCGCCGTGCTCATCGGCATGACCTACCTTCTCTGGACCGAGGAGTTCTGGCTCCAGTTCGCGCTCACGTTATCGTTATCCGCCATGATCAGCCTCATGGTGTTTCTGATCGTCGCCATGGATCACCCGCTTTGGGGTCCGGTGAGTGCTTCTCCGGAAGCATTCAGGAACGTTCTGGATACCATTGGGCACATGTAGCCGGGAAACCCTGGCTCAGTCGCGCACAACAAGAATGGGGATGTTCAACCGGTGCCGAACCGGGTTAATGGTGTTGCCGAAGATCAAATCCTTGATTCCGCCGTGCCCGTGCGCCCCCATGACCAGGAGGTCCGGACTGACTTCACGGGCATAGCGCACAATTTCCTTCCGCGGATTCGATCCGTGGCGAATTGCCGTTTCGACGTCGATCTTCATTTCGCCGAGCGATGCAACCAGTCCATCGATGTATTCGCGGCCCGCTTCCACTTCCGCCGTTGATGACGCCGCTCCATAGAGTTGGCTGGTGACGCCTTCCTCCACATGCAGCAGGTAGATGCGGCCGTTAGTGCGGGACGCAAGCGCCGCGGCGTGGCTGAGCGCGATCCGATCGAGTGGCGAATGATCGAGGGGAACGAGAATCCTGCGGTACAGCGGAGCGGTGATCAGATCGGCCGATCGATCCTCGATACCAAGCGTCCCGGTGGCCACTGCGGGCCTTCGGTAGGGATGTACGGCGATCCACGCCAGCAGTCCGCATAGCGTGCCGCCGACCCCGATACCGGCGATCCAGACCAGCGGAGCATAGCTTCCCGCGCCGTGCGCCCACTCTGCAATGGATTGTTGCGCGAGCCAGATGTTAAGGCCGATCACGATCAGCGCTGTCAGCCAGCCTCCGGCGCGAAGTCTCCGCCCGCTGGCGAAAGAGCCCATCCGCTGAGGATCGTTCGTGAAGTTGAGCAGCGGCAGGATCGCGAACGGTAATTGCAGGCTCAACACCACCTGGCTGAGAATCAGAAGCTGAAATGTTCCTTTGCTGCCTGCCAGCCAGATGACGATAAACGCCGGCACAATTGCGAGCGTGCGCGTTACCAGGCGCCGCAGCCAGGGCCGCACACGGATGTTGAGAAAGCCCTCCATGATGATCTGACCGGCCAGCGTTCCCGTCAGCGTGGAGGACTGTCCGGAGGCGAAGAGCGCAACGCCGAAGAGTTTGGCGGCGACCAGCGTTCCCATCAACGGGGTGAGCAGGAGGAACGCCTGCTGCACTTCGATAACTTCTTTGTGTGCGCGATAAAAAACCGCACCCGCCAGAACCAGAATCGCGCAGTTGATGAACATGGCGACGTTCAGCGCTATGGTCGAATCCAGCAGGTTCCATTTGCAGGCTGCGCGCTTCTCTTCCGCCGTCTGGCCGATGTGACGCGTCTGCACCAACGCCGAGTGCAGATACAGGTTGTGGGGCATCACGGTGGCGCCGAGCATTCCGATGGCGATGTACAGGCTGCGATTGTCGATCAGCGGAACCAACCCTCCGAGCACCGCCGCAACTTCCGGTTTGGCCATGAACAACTCCACAGCGAAGCAACCGGCAATGATGGCGATCAGGCTGAGGATAAATGCTTCAAAGTAGCGGATGCCGAGCTTCTGCAGCCAAAGGACTAAAAGAGTATCGAGCGCGGTCAGGGCCACGGCCACGAGCAAAGGGATACGGAACAAAAGATTCAGCGCAATGGCGGCTCCGAGAACTTCCGCGAGATCGCACGCGACGATCGCGATTTCGCAGAGGAACCAGAGAGAGAGGTTGATCGCTCGGGGATACGTTTCGCGGCAGGCCTGGGCCAGATCGCGACCAGTGACGATTCCCAGCCGCGCGCCCAGTGTTTGGAGCAGGATCGCCATGGCATTGGACATCACCAGCACCCAGAGCAGCCGGTAACCGAATTGCGAGCCGCCCTGGAGATCCGTGGCCCAGTTACCCGGATCCATGTAGCCGACGCTGACGATATAGGCAGGGCCCGCGAACGCAAACATGCGCCGCCAGACGGACGAATGGTCCGTGAGAACTGTTTCGTGCACGTCCGACAGCGACCGCGAATTTAACCGCGGCGGCGCTGAAGCGCTCTGGGCCGAGTCCACTGGTATTTCAGTCCCTCAATACCAACTGTATCGCGGGGAGGTTTCACGGATCGCCGCATTTTCCGACTCGTACAATGGTCCAACATGGCTTTGAGACCGCTTCTTTCCGGTGAACAGATTCAGAAACGCATTGCGGAAATGGGTAAGCAGATCGATGCGGACTATCCGGACGGCGCGCTGTATCTGATCTGCATCCTGAAGGGCGCGTGTTACTTTCTGGCGGATCTTTCGCGGGCAATCAGGCGCGACACATTTATCGACTTCATGGGCATATCGAGCTACGGCCGCGGGAAGACGAGTTCCGGCGAGGTCAAAATCACCAAGGATCTGGATATCTCGCTCGAAGGCGCCGACGTGCTCATCGTCGAAGACATCATCGACAGCGGCGTGACGCTCAATTACCTAACGTCGCTGCTGAAACAACGCAAGCCGAAGTCGGTACGGATCGCGGCTCTGCTCGATAAGCCTGAACGCCGGTTACGGCAGGTCGACGTCGCATACGTCGGCTTCAGCATTTCGGACGAGTTCGTCGTGGGTTACGGGCTCGACTTCGACGAGAAATACCGCAACCTGCGGGACATCTGCGTCCTCGAGCCGGAATAGGGTTCACGTGGGGCAGCCTTTTCAGGCTGCGGACTCGCTTTCCAGCGAGTCCAGCCGGCTGCGGGCCGGAATGCCTGCCCCACGCCGTATTTCCACCTCACGGTTCCTCCTGCAAAGCCCGGATTTACAAAGCTTTGAAGTTCATCTTCAACGCCGATTCAAGGAAGGCAAAGCGGTCGGTCCACTCGCCGATCTGCTTGGATGTCGGTTTACCGGCTCCATGCCCGGCGCGCGTCTCAATCCGGATCAGGATGGGCGCGGAGCCTTCCTGCGCCTGCTGCAGAGTCGCGGCGTATTTCAGGCTGTGTCCAGGCATGACCCGGTCGTCGTGGTCGGCCGTCGTGATCAGTACCGGAGGATATTGAGTCTTGCGGATATTGTGGAGCGGCGAGTAGGCGCGCAGAATTTTGAAGTCCTCCGGGTTTTCCGGCGTGCCGTACTCGCCGGTCCATTGCGCGCCGAAGCCGAACTTGTTGAAGCGCAGCATATCCATAACGCCTACGGACGGCATTGCGGCGCCGAATAAATCCGGCCGTTGATTCAGTACCGCGCCGACCAACAACCCGCCATTGCTTGCTCCATAGATGGCGAGCTTTGGAGTCGAAGTGTATTTTTCGGCGATCAGGGCTTCCGCCGCCGCAATGAAATCGTCGAAGACATTTTGCTTTTTGCCGCGCATGCCCGCCTGATGCCAGGCCTCACCATATTCGGACCCGCCGCGCAGCGTCGCGACCGCCCAGATGCCACCCATTTGCATCCACTCCGCAATATACGGCTGGAAATTCGGGGTCTCGGCGATGTCGAATCCGCCATAGCCATAGAGGATCGTGGGATTGCTGCCATCGAGCTTCAGCCCTTTTTTAGAACTGATGAACATCGGAATTCGCGTGCCGTCTTTGCTTTTGTAGAAAATCTGTTTGGTCTCATACGCTGCTGCGTCGAAGTTGACTTTGCCCTGCCGAACCAGGTTGGTCTTGCCGGTTCTGAGGTCGAGCCGATAGTAGCCGGGCGGAATCGTGTAGCCGGCAAAACGGTAGAACATTTCCTCGTCGCGCAGGCGGGCAGGGGACCACTCCGCCGTTCCCAGTCCCGGCATCGCGATCTCGGCCACCGGCTTTCCGTCGAAGGTGACCAGCCGCGCCGTTGAGTGCGCGTCTTTCATGTAGGAAAGCACCAGGCGTCCGCCGGCCATGACCGCATCTTCGAGCGTCTCCTCGCGTTCGGGGACAATTTGCTTCCAGTGCGAACGATCGGGCTGCCGGAGGTCCATTCCGATTACGCGCCCGCGCGGCGCTCCGTCGTTCGTCCGCAGATAGAGCAGCGAATCCGCGATCTCGATGGGATAGTAGCTGTGCTCGGCCTTCGTGACCAGGTCCTTCACGGGTGACGAGGAATTAGTCGGATCGCTCTTTGCCAGATCAACCCACGCCAGGAGATCAACGCCGGGAACCGAACTCTCGATCCAGATGATCATGACCTTTCCGCCTTCCATGACCTGCGGTGCGTAGGTCCAGTCGGGATGGTCCGGACGTTCGTAGAGCAGCTTGTCCGCCTTCTGCGGGTCGCCGAGTTTATGGAAGTAGATCTTTTCGTTGAGTGCGATTGCGGTCAGAACCTTATCCGGAGGAGGCTCCGGGAAGCGCGTGTAGTAGAAGCCGTGGTCGTCGGGCGCCCAGGCTGCCGTTCCGTCTTTGGACCAACTCACGACATCCGGGAGATCCTTGCCTGTTTCGATGTCGCGCACGTGCCACTCATTCCAGTCGGTACCCGCCTGCGCAACGGCATAGGCCATCAGCTTGCCGTTCCAGCTCACGTTTTGGCGAGTCAGTGCAACGGTGCCGTCTTTGCGGTAAGTGTTGGGGTCGATAAACTCCCGAGGGTGCCCGTTCAGAGATTCCGTGACGTACAACACCGGCTGATTCTGCAGGCCGGAGTTGTGGAAATAAAAGTAATGCCCGCCCGCCTTGAACAGCTTTGTGAACTTCTCGTAGTTCCACAGGCTGGTTAATTGGGTTCGAATTTTCTCGCGGCCGGGGATTTTCGCCAGCCAGGAAAATGTCAGAGCGTTTTCCCGATCCACCCACTTAACCGTCGAAGCAGCATCGGCGTTTTCGAGGCTTCGGTAAGGATCGGCGACTTTGACTCCGTGATAGTCGTCAACCTGGTTGGTCCTGGGAGCCGGGGGATAAGCCATGTGTTGCGCGGTCTGCGCGGAGAGCAGGAGTGTCATGCCGCCGATCAGTAAAGATGTTCGTGCGACAGGCATGCTATGAACCTATCACCTCTGTTGTTCACCGGTAATCAGGCGTGCCCCGCGGTTGTGCGTGAAATAGTCGTAAGCCCACTGCACGACGATCAGCAGACGATTCTCAAATTCCACGATGTAGAGCAAGTGAATGAAAAGCCAGGCCATCCAGGCGATAATCCCCGCGAATCGAAACGGCCCGATAACGGCCACCGCCTGATTGCGGCCAATGGTTGCCAGACTACCCTTATCGAAATAACGAAATGGGTTCGTCTTTTCGTTTTTGATCCGGTGCGAGATCAGCTTGGCGGCATAGTGACCCTGCTGGATGGCAGTAGGCGCAACGCCCGGAAGCTGTTTTCCGTCCTGCAGAAACGCCGCCAGATCGCCGATCACCAGAATCTCGGGATGTCCGGCGATCGAAAGGTCCGGCTCGACAGGTACTCGTCCGGCATGGTCGAGCTTGAGGCCGATGCGGTCGGCAAGCAGCTTGCCAATTGGAGATGCCTGGACACCTGCGGCCCAGAGAACAGTTCGTGCGCGGATTTTGTTGACCGAATCACCGGCCTTGATCGTGACGCCTTGTTCGTCGATACCGGTTACCGTCGCACGGGTTCGTGTTTGGACGCCGAGCTTCAGCAATGCGCGCTCGGCTGCAGCCGAGAGGTTCGGCGGATAAGGCGGCAACAGCCGGTCCGCGCCTTCAATCAGAAAGATATTGGCGTCCGCGGGATTGATGCTGCGGAAATCCATCCTGAGCGTGTCCCGCGAGATTTCGGCAATGGCGCCGGCCAGCTCAACGCCGGTCGGACCGCCGCCCACAACGACGAAGGTGAGGTTCGCGCGCCGGGCTTCGGCATCGGTGTCCTTTTCCGCGCGCTCGAACGCCAGCAGCAGGCGAGTGCGAATTTCTGTGGCATCCTCCACCGTTTTGAGGCCGGGAGCAAATGCCTCCCACTCCGGATGACCGAAATAGCTGTGTGTGGAGCCGGTCGCGAAGACCATGGTGTCGTAAGGCATGCGGGAGTGATCGCTGAGAATCACTTCGCGTTTGTCGCTGTTGATACCGACGTCGATATCGACGACTTCGCCCAACAGCACTTTCGTGTTCTTCTGCCGGCTCAGGACATGGCGAAGCGGCGCGGCAATTTCTCCCGGCGACAGAGCGCCGGTCGCGACCTGGTACAGCAGCGGCTGGAACAGATGGAAATTGCGCCGGTCGATCAACGTCACATCGACGTCGGCATGCCTCAGCGACCGAGCCGCATAGAGTCCCCCGAATCCGCCGCCGACAATCACGACGCGGTGCCTCATGCTTTCAGGGTAGCCCCGTGGCGGCCGCGCGGGATACGAAGGCAGCCGCTGATAGCCAACCCGGAAGCTGTGGGATAAGAACGAAGCGGTATGACCCCAGATATGGAGCCGCTGCACATCAGCGAAGGCGAACTGGGCAGGGACGTCCGGTTAATCCTGAAACGGGTCGAAACCGGAGGCGAGGTTGTCATCGAGCATGACGCGCAGCCCGTGGCTGTAATTCGTCCGGTCGACCCGTTGCGCCGCAGAATCTCAGAGTGCATCGCTCTGATGCCGACCGACTCCACGGCGACCATCGATTCCGAATTCGCAAAGGACGTGGACGCAGCCATCGCCGCGAACCGCGAACCGCTGGAGCCGCTCGCCTGGGATTGATGCTGGACTCGACGGCCGCCGTTGCCGCCGAACGCGAGGGCGGGACCCCCGCCAACTTCTCGAAGCCGTGGCGATCGAAACGGGCGATGAAGGAATCGCGATCTCTGTGGTGACTGTGCTGGAGCTCGCTTACGGTATCGCGCGAGCGGACTCAACTGAACGCCGCGCGCGGCGGCAACGGTTCCTTGAGGAATTGCTGACCGGGGTTCCCGTTCAGCCGGTGACAGTTGCTATCGCCCTTCGGGCCGGGCAGATCGACGGCCGGAGTCAGGCGAAAGGCATCCGCATTCCTCTATCCGATCTGCTGATCGGGTGAGCGCTCTGGAACTCGGCTATGGGGTGGGGACGGCCAACGTCCGCCACTTCAACTGATCCCGGTCTGAACGTTGTCCGGCTCTGAGGCCTGGCGCCGATGCAGGGAAGCGCCACTTTTTGGCCTCCGGCTGACCGGGGACCAAAGCCGGTGCAAATCGCCGATGCAGGCTCAGCAGTCGACAATTCTTTAGTGATATTCTCGCCGCGGCGATGGAATACGACCGGGAGAAAGTGGACGAAGTGGTGCTGGCGCTGCTGTGACCGGCGTCGTTCACGGCACGGCGACATTTCGATAAATAGTAATTAAATCAATTAATTAAAGAAAAAACCCGGAAGCTTTTATCCGTATTTTGTCGCCTCCGGTGGTAAACACAGGGTATGTATGAGACGTTCGAGACTTATCGACCCTGCGCAGACAGAGATAGGCTCTTGTTTCTTCGGCTGCGAAAATGGGTTCGAATTTGCGAAAGGTATCTGACACTCGCCAACTTGCACATTTCAAAAGCCGCCTGTCGGAATTGGGTTCGTTTTTGCGAACGGTCTTGGAGGAGCGGTGAGGATCCGGTGGTTTGTTGATGTACTGAACAAAGTTATACGCCGAACAGGGCGCCGTATTTGTCCGGTAGACGCACCGGACGAAGTGCGCGGCTTACGAAGACATGCACGGTCCGGCCAGTAGCCACTTTTCTTCCTGCGCAGCTCATCTCGTACGTGAAAGTCACCATACGGCGATTGGCATCCGAAACGCTCGTCGCGATCGAAATCTCTTCGTCGAACCGGGCAGGACTCGCGTAGCGGCAATTGGATTCGGCAACCGCCAGCAGGATGCCGTCTTGAAGTTCCATCTCCCTGTAATGAAATCCAATGGCCCGGCAATATTCGACGCGAGCTACTTCCATCCACACCAGATAGTTGGCGTAGTAGACGATACCCATCTGGTCGGTTTCGGCATAACGAACCCGAATACTTGTGGTGTGCGTTATAGGGGCAGGCACGGTTTCCGATTGTAGCGGGCTGCTTTTGATAGCCTTGACGTAGTGCAGATCAGAGTTCTGTTTTTCGGGCTTTTAAAGGACATCTGCGGCGTTGCGGAAGACCGGTTGGAGCTTCCCGCCGGGTCCACAGCGGGCGCCGTCTTCGATCACTACGCGTCCGTATATCCGAAATTGCGTCAGATGGCATCGAGTATCGTGCTGGCCCGAAATCACGATTTCGCCGGGATCGGGGAAAAGCTCTCGGAGGGCGACGAAGTGGCTTTGTTGCCGCCAGTGAGTGGGGGCACGTCGCCTATTCCCGAGACCAAGCCGGCGGAAATCTGCGACCCCGAAGGCCACTTTTTCGCTTTGACGCGGTCTCCCATCGACCTGCGGGCGCTGGAAATGCGGCTGCTGCAGGGTATTGACGGCGCCAGTGTAACTTTCCAGGGCGTGGTCCGTAACAATACCAGTGGCCGGGCAACCCTGCGACTCGAGTACGAGTGCTACGAACCCATGGCGATCCGGAAAATGGCCGAGATCGGCCGCGAGATCGCGAGCCAGTGCGCCATCAGCCGCATCGCGATGGTGCACCGCCTCGGCGCCATGGAGATTGGCGAGGCCAGTGTCGCCGTCGTTGTCGCGGCGCCGCACCGAAAGCCCGCGTTTGAAGCGGCGCTCGAAGGGATCAATCGTCTCAAACGGCTGGTTCCGGTCTGGAAGAAGGAGTTCTTCGAGGACGGAGAAGTCTGGGTGGAAGGGGACTGGGATCGGAATGCGCCTCGCGTTTCTGCTTCTTAGTTCCGTCGCGGCATCCCTGGCACAACAGACGGCGCAGGACGATTCCGTCTTCCGCTCGAATGTTCAACTGGTTCGCATTCTGGCCACGGTGAAAGATCCCTCCGGGGCGCTCGTGGGGTCGCTTGAGAAGGAGGACTTTGAAGTCCGCGACAACGGCGTCCCCCAGCAGATCGCGTTCTTTGAGCGGCAGACCGATCAACCTTTATCGGTCGCCGTGCTGATCGACAACAGCGGGTCCACCGCGAAGGACCTCAAGTATGAAACGGAATCGGTCACGCGCTTTCTGCGTGTGTTGCTGCGGGAAGGGAACCCGGAAGATGCCGCGTCGCTCTACAGCTTCAACTGGGAGATTGTCAAACACAACGCCTTCACCCGCAACGTAGCCGCGGTGGAGCGGTCGCTAAGAGCATTGCGGGGCGAAGCGGGCACTTCTCTTTACGATGCGATTCTTCTCGCCTCGCGCGATATCGAGGATCGGCGCGGGCGGAAGGTTCTGGTGATTGTCACGGATGGCGGCGATACTACGAGTCACGCCGATTTTCAGCGCGCAGCGGAAGCCGCGCAACTGGCGGATGCCGTAATCTACCCGGTACTCGTGGTTCCCATCACGAATGAAGCCGGGCGCAACGTGGGCGGTGAGAATGCTCTGACAACGCTCGCGGAACGCACGGGAGGCAGGGTATTCGAGCAGTCGCTCGGCGCCGCGCTCGACCAGACCTTCGATCAGATCATTCGCGATCTGCGAACTCAGTATCTGCTGGCCTTCTATCCCCATAACGTTCCGCCGACAAAGGAGCGTTTTCACTCGCTGGGAATCCAGCTCTCCCGGCCGGAATTGCAGATAAAAGCCCGCAACGGATACTATGGAGAAGCTCTGCCGTCGGCAGCGGGCACGCCGGTGAGTGTCGATTCCAGTCCCGGCAGCGATTCGATCCGGGCGCCGAAGCCGCGCCAGACGGATAAACGCAGGAGTTCCCAAAATTAACGTGGCACAGACCAAAGCCAAAGTCTCCCGTCCTCCCGAACAAACTTTCGAAGAGATCAAATACCTGAAACATCTGGTTGACCAGAAAGTGCCGGTCTGCGTAAAACTGAGCGACGATGAGGAAGTGCGCGGGGTGGTCGAATACTACGATCAGCGCTTCATTCGCGTCACACGAACGGGCGCGCCCAACCTGTTCATCTTCAAGCACGACATCAAATATCTGTACGAGGTCGCTTAGTCCGCGATGGCGGATTTTCTGGAAAGCGCGATTGAGATCGCGCACGAAGCCGGATCTCTGCTCCGTTACTATTTCGAGCGCATCATTCCCAATAAGAACCAGCGCTTTGAATTAAAGGGCGATTTCGACCTTGTGACCGAGGCCGATCGGGCATCCGAAAAGCTGGTCGTGGAACGGCTCCAGGCGCGTTTTCCGGAACACGCCATCGTTGCCGAGGAAGGCAGCGGACACGAAAGCAACTCGGAATACCGCTGGTATGTCGATCCACTGGACGGCACCACGAACTTCGCCCATGGATATCCGATTTACAACATCACGCTGGCGCTCGAAAAAGCCGGAGAGCTGATAGCCGGAGTGATCTTCGACCCCAGCCGCAATGAGCTGTTCACCTGCGAAAAGGGTGGCGGGGCATTCCTGAACGGAGGCCGTATTCATGTTTCCCAGGCGCGGAAACTGGACGAGTCCCTGCTGAGCACCGGGTTCCCCAGTCGCCGCAGGCATCAGGATGTGAATATCTACTTCTATCACCAGTTGGCGATGGCCACTCATGGAGTGCGGCGCGGCGGAGCCGCGGCTATCGATTTGGCGTACGTAGCCTGCGGACGGCTGGACGGGTTTTGGGAGTTCAGCCTCAGTCCCTGGGACATGGCGGCCGGGAAACTGCTGGTCGCGGAAGCGGGTGGAATCTGCACTGATATGACCGGCGCGGTCCATCACCTCAAGTCGCCGCACATTCTGGCGGACAACGGATTGATCCACGATCAGGTAGTAACGCTGTTTTCCGAAATCTTCCGCGGCGAATACCGGCTTCCGATTCCTGTAATCCAATCAATGTAGCGGTTGTCCTTTACTATCAGTGGGTTAACATGATAGGCTAGACGATTAACATGCGCACAGTGGACCTGATCCTGCGGAAACGCGGGGGCGAAGAGCTAAGTGTCGAAGAAATCCAGTATCTGCTAGACGGATACACGACGGGCGAAATTCCCGATTATCAACTTGCCGCCTTTCTCATGGCGACCTATTTTTCGGGCATGACGGACCGTGAGTTGAGTTCCTTCACGGATGTCATGATCCGGTCCGGCGAAACGATCGACCTTTCCGATATTCCGGGAGTCAAAGTCGACAAGCATTCGACCGGTGGCGTGGGTGACAAGACCAGCTTGATCTGCGCTCCGATCGCAGCCGCCGCGGGTGTTGTGGTGCCCATGATTTCGGGCAGGGGCCTCGGGCATACCGGCGGCACCCTGGACAAACTGGAATCGATACCCGGTTTCCGAACCGATCTCACGATCGATCAATTCCGTACGCAGCTCGCGCAGTTAGGGCTGGCGTTCATGGGGCAGTCGGAAGAGGTCGCGCCGGCGGACAAGCGCCTTTATGCGCTCCGCGACGTGACGGGCACAGTGGAGTCGATTTCGCTGATTGCCTCTTCCATCATGTCGAAGAAGATAGCCGAGGGGCTCGACGCGTTGGTGCTCGACGTCAAAGTGGGCAATGGCGCCTTCATGAAGAAGCAGGTCGAGGCGCGGCGTCTGGCGCAGGCTATGGTCGGTATTGGCCGCCGACTGGACAAGAAGGTCCAGGCCCTGATCACGGATATGAACCAACCGCTCGGTTATGCGGTCGGTAACGCTCTCGAAGTCATGGAAGTTTCGCAGACTCTGCAGAAGGCGGGTCCCGCGGATTTGACGCGCCTGAGTCTGGAACTCTCGGCGCGCATGATTTATCTGGGCAAGGTCGTGCCGACGCTCGAGGAAGCCCGAAAAGTGGCCGAAGACAAGCTGATGGACGGCTCGGCGTATAAGAAGTTTAAAGAAGTGGTTGAAGCGCAGGGCGGCAATCCGCAGGCGCTCGATCGTTTCGAACTGCTTCCCAACGCCACCGGAATGCGCGAGATTCTTTCGCCGCGCGCCGGTTTCGTAAGCGCCATTATGGCGGAGGATATCGGACGCGCTTCGCAGATGATGGGCGCAGGCCGCGGCCGCAAGGAAGACGAGATCGATCCGGCGGTGGGCGTAATTCTCGAAGTCAAAGCCGGCGAAAAGGTGGAAGCAGGCTCCGTGCTCTGCCGGCTGTATTACACCGGCGAAGAGAATCTGAACGAAGCTGCCGAACTGGTGGAAGACGCATTCCGTATTTCGGGTGCGCGGCCGGACGAGCGGGAACTGATTCTCGAGGTCGTCGGGTAGTGTTCCGCCTCACGTGGAGCGGGCAATCCTGCCCCACATCGGGCACTCCCGTGCTGTTCGGCGGGACGCTCGGCTGATGGGCCGTTTCACGGGCCTGCTCGGTCTGGTTGCGATCCTCGCGGTCGCCTGGCTTCTGTCCCGCGCCAAACGCGCCATCAAATTCAAAATCGTTCTCTGGGGCCTGGGCCTGCAGTTTGGATTCGCGGTCATCATTCTGAAGACCGACGTCGGCAAGATATTTCAGGCAGCCAGCGTTGCTGTTACCGCGATGCTGAATTATGCCGAAGTCGGCAGCGCATTTGTATTCGGCGACACCCTCGGGCGGTCGAGTGGTTCCCTGGGATCGGTGTTCGCTTTCCAGGTGCTGCCGATCATCATCTTCATCGCGTCATTTTTTTCGATTCTTTACTATCTCGGGATCATGCAGTGGATTGTGAAGGCGTTCGCGGTCGTAATGCAGAAGGTCATGGGCGCCAGCGGGGCGGAATCGCTCAACGTCGCGGCCAGCATCTTCATGGGGCAGACGGAAGCGCCGTTGACCATCCGGCCTTTTATCCCCGGATTAACCGAGTCGGAGCTTTTCACGATCATGGTCAGCGGCATGGCGCACGTATCCGGAGCCGTCATGGCGGCGTACGTGAAAATGGCGCACGTTGAGATTCAGCATCTGCTGACCGCTGTCATCATGACGGCGCCGGCCACAATCATGCTGGCGAAGATTTTCCAGCCGGAGGTCGGCACCCCGGCCACTGCGGGCAAAGTCGACGTGAAGATCGAGAACACTTCAGTCAACATCATCGACGCAGCCGCGCAGGGCGCCGGCGACGGTCTTCAGTTGTGCCTGAATATCGGCGCGATGCTGATCGCGTTTCTGGCGCTGATCGCTCTGATCGACGGAGCATTTGCGTGGGCCCACGGAATGGTGAGCTGGATTCCGGTCTCCATGGAGCAGTTGTTCGGAATGATCTTCGCGCCGGTGGCCTGGCTGCTGGGTGTTTCCTGGAACGACTGCGCGACGATCGGCAGATTGCTCGGCGAACGTTTGGTCACCAACGAATTCATCGCCTTCATCGATTTGGGCAAACTCAAAAATCAGCTCGACCCGCACTCGTTCCGGATTGCAACCTACGCGCTTTGCGGTTTCGCCAACTTCAGCTCCATTGCAATACAGGTCGGCGGAATCGGAGCACTGGCGCCGAGCCGTAAATCCGATCTGGCGCGCCTGGGCCTGCGAGCCGTAGCTGCCGGCACCATGGCGAACTTCATGTCGGCGTGCATCGCCGGGATTTTGCTGTGAACGAGGGTTAGCCGTGAATGGAGCCGCCGCCCATTTTATTTCCTCCCGGGCGGCTGTTTGGCCGAGCCTGGCCGTTGTGTTGGGCAGCGGCCTCGGGGCGTTCGCGGACGCGCTGGAGAATCCGAGCGTTATTCCTTATCGAGATATTCCGGGCTGGCCGCACTCGACCGCGGCTGGGCACGCCGGCAAGCTTGTCATCGGGACCATTGGCGGGTTGCCTGTCGCCGCGCTGGCGGGCCGTGTACACCTTTATGAGGGCTATACGGCGCAACAGGTGGTATACGGGATACGGGCGCTCTCCCATTTCGGAGTCGACTCCATCGTTTTGACCAATGCCGCTGGCGGCATCAACCCGTCGTACGGGCCTGGGCAACTCGTTCTGATATCCGATCACATCAATCTTTCCGGGCAGAATCCGCTGACGGGACCGAACGACGAATCTCTCGGTCCGCGTTTCCCCGATATGAGTGAGGCCTATCTGAAGCGATACCGCCGGATTGCCTGCGAAGCAGGCGCGGAGATCGGCCTTGATTTACAGGAAGGAGTCTATGCGGCGCTGGCGGGTCCCAGTTATGAAACGCCCGCGGAGATTCGCTATCTCAGAGCCATCGGGGCGGATCTTGTGGGTATGTCGACGGCGCTTGAGGCTATTGCCGCGAATCATATGGGGATGAAGGTTCTGGGGATCTCCTGCGTGACGAACCATGCCGCCGGGGTCACGGATCGGAAGCTCGATCACAGGGAAGTGCTGGAAACCGGCGAGCGTATGAAGGGCACAATGGTTGAGTTGCTGAAGCGCGTGCTGCCGCGGCTGCGATAGATGGAATTTATGGACCCGTTGATCTCCGCTGCGCTGCAGGCCCGCGAAAATGCTCACGCTCCGTTTTCGAAATTCAAAGTCGGAGCGGCTGTTGAGGACGATACCGGCCGAATTCATGCTGGCTGCAACATCGAAAACGCGACTTACGGGCTCACGGTGTGCGCGGAACGTATCGCGGTCTTCAAAGCGATTTCGGAGGGTGTGCGCGCCTTCAAACGAATTGCGGTGGTTGCCGACACCGACGTACTTACACCGCCCTGTGGCGCTTGCCGGCAGATCCTTTGGGAATTTTGCGGGGACGTTGAAATCGTGCTCGCGAATCTCGGCGGGAAGTCCGAGACCCTGCGGCTTGGTGAATTATTTCCGAGGCCATTCGACAGTTCCCTGCTTTAGGATCTCCACCAAATTTCCCGCTCAAGATGTCCTGATTCTTACCCTCAGGCGCAGGCAAAAATTACATCTGTTTCTTATTTTCTTTCTTATTCCCCGAATCTACTCTAGACTATAGGATCACGATAGTTATACGTAGATATCTCAGGAGGAGCCATTTGATCAATCGCATCGCGAAGTGCGCGTTGCTGTTTTGCCCTATTGTCTGCCTCACGGCCAGCCCCCTGTTATTTCAAGGTGTTTTCAACACCGACGATCAGGTTGAGCTCTTCACTTTTACAAATGACGGAACGATGACGACGACGATCCAATCTTACGGATACGCCGGCGGGTCGATAGATGCGACAACCATCGACGCCGGTGGATTCGCGCCCGATTTGACTGTATTCGACAGTTCCGGAGACTTTGTGACATCGGACAGCGGTGGTCACTGCGGCATTACGGGAACGGATCCGGTCACCGGGAACTGCGACGATCCTTACCTGCAGATTTCCGAGGCGGGCACCTATACTCTTGCGCTGACGGTATATGACAATCTGGCGATCGACAATTTATCCGACGGTTTCAAGGACACGAGCGATCCGGGCTTTACCTGCGCGGAGGACGGTGGGACGGGCGAGTTTTGCGATGTTACCGACGCCCTCTTCCGTCAGCGAACCGGCGCGTGGGACCTTTCGATAGACGGAGCCGGCGATGTCGTTGATCTTTCGTCCAACACACCGGAGCCGGGCACGTTGGCCTTGCTGTTGGGCGGGGCGCTTGTGACCATGCTCGCCGCGCGCCGCGGATTGATCGTCAGCTGAGAACAAAATCGGGGGGCTCGATGAAAAAACTCATTCGCGTTGGAATTGCCGCGCTCGCTATGCTGCCGGTGGCAGTGTACGGGCAAACTCTCGTCCCTTTGCAGGACGCCTATATCGTTCCGGCTAACGGAAGCAACTTCGGCGTGCCGCCGACAATCACAGTTGGCGGAGCCACGAACGCGCAGGGTCTTGTTCAATTCGATCTGACGCAACTGCCTCCCGGAGTGCTCTCAAGCCAAGTCCTGCAGGCCACGTTTACTCTATTCCTCGACAACGTTTCGAGCGCGGGCTCGATCAATATTTATGTCGCCAACGGAGCCTGGACCGAGGCGGGCGTAAACGGGAATAATGCCCCGTCGCCGGCCTCCCTGGTTGCGAGCAATGTTTCTGTTTCGACTAAAAACACATTCATCACGGTCGATGCGACCGCCGCGGTCCAGGCATGGCTGAACAGCCCAACGGCGAACGACGGCTTTCTCATTCAGGCCGCACTGGCGGCCACGAGCGTTCAGTTCGACAGCAAGGAGAACGTCAACACCAGCCATGCAGCGACTTTGACGGTCAGCCTTGCTTCAACAGGGCCGCAAGGTCCACAGGGAGTTCAGGGTACGACTGGCTCTCAGGGACCGCAAGGGCCGCAGGGCGCGATCGGATCTCAGGGAACCGCGGGTACCAACGGTGCGACCGGACCGCAAGGTCCTCAGGGCGCCACCGGCCCACAGGGACCACAAGGGCCACAGGGAAATGCCGGCGCAACAGGCAGCGCAGGTGCACAGGGCCCCCAGGGTCCCGCCGGTTCGTTAACCAATATTTTTCCAACGGATACTTCAGCCCTGGGCACCGGGACCATCGCCGATAACGACATCAGGACGATCTTCGTTATCGGCAGTTCGGCAAAGGTCACCCTGCCTCATTGCAATAACGGCACGCTTTTCGACGGCAAGAAATTGACCTTTATCACATACAACACGGGGAGTTCGGCTCCCAGCTTTGTCGTGCAGGGCAACGACGTGTTCGCCGACACTATCGGGAACTTCACAGGTACCGCGGCGACGTTCACACCCAACCAGGCTCAGCCGTTCAACGGTTTCGTGTGTACGAATGCAATCGCCGGCCATGGCGTGTGGCTCGTCGTGAATTTCTAACTTTACTCGTACTGAAAGGAAACTAACCTTATGGCGGAACCGTACCTCGGCGAAATCAGAATGTTCGGCTTCAACTTCGCTCCCCAGGGGTGGGCGATGTGCAATGGCCAATTACTGCCAATCAATCAGAATACGGCGTTGTTCTCGCTTCTCGGTACCTCCTATGGGGGCAACGGAAGCACCACCTTCGCGCTGCCCGATCTCCGGGGTCGTGTGGCGATTCAGCAAGGCTCGGGCGTCGGTCTCACTCCTTATGTGATTGGTGAGGTAGGCGGATCCGAGAATGTTACGCTGACGGCACAGCAGATGCCTACACATAACCATGCGGTCGGTTGCGATGGATCCAACACCGGCGTGGGCGGAAGCGCTTTCGGTGTGGGTACAGGCGGGACCCCCACCAACCATATTCCGGGTCTCGCGACCTCTCCCGGCGACGCGGCTTATTCGAACAACGCTCCGAACGCCACGATGAACCCGGCAATGATCGGGACCGCCGGCGGCAACGTGCCGCATCCGAACGTTCAACCGTACCTGGCACTGACCTTTTGTATTGCGCTGGAGGGGATCTTCCCCAGCAGGAACTGATTGTCGCCGGATTGCACTGGCGTGTGCGGAAGGTTCGGAGGCTGATATGTCCGAGAAAAAGCGAATTCTAACTCGAAGATCGATGCTGGCCGCTGTTGCCGGCGCCAGTCTGACAGGAATGCGAGCCGCAGCTGACGCCAAAGAACAGTCCTCCGACAGCGCGCCTGCAGCCTTGGGAACGCATGTCGCCGCTGCCGCGGAAAATCGCACGCTGGTCTGCATTTACCTGCTCGGTGGAAGCGACGGCAACAGCCTCATCGCACCTCTCGATCCGTCGCAATACTCGGCTTGGGAAAAAGCGAGAGGCGAGTTGGCGTTGCGGGCCGATGCGCTGCTCCCGATCCGTGCGCGCTCCACCAAAGCGGAATACGGCCTCCATCCGGCGTTAGTGGAATTGCAGAAGTACTTCAACGACGGCTCCGCGGCGGTGGTCGCCAACGTAGGTCCGGCATCACGACCCAGCCCTGTCTCGACCGGCAGCCGCTACGATTCGCTCAGTTTCATCAGGGACGGATATTCCACACTGGACTGGGCCGCGGCAAAAGCCGGGGTGCGGCTCGATAACGATGTGGCCTTCACTTTCGGCAACGGCGTCAGCATGGTGCCGATCGGCGAGACCCGGTTTGAGGGCGATCGGCGCAAGAACCCCGCCCTGATGGACAAGATTGCGGCCGCATCGTTCAAAACCTCATTTCCGGATTCGGTAATCGGCCGGCAAATGAAAAATGTCGCCGGTTTGCTCAAAGCCGGCAATGTCACGGGAGCGTCAGGGCAGGTCGTTTTGTGTCCTTTCGGCGGATTCGGGCCGTCCATCGCACAGATGAAAATGAAAGGCCCGCTTTACGGCCAGCTCAGCGCCGCTATGGCGGCGTTATATCGGGCGACCGTCGAAATGGGAGTTTCACGGCAGGTGACGATCTTCACCGAATCCGAGTTTGGCCGGACGCTGCGCCCGAATGCGACCCATGGCGCGGACCCTGGTTGGGGCAACCACCATTTCGTGCTCGGAGGTGCGGTGCGTGGAGGAGATATCTACGGCAGGTTCCCGGACATGATCTCCGGTCCGTTCGATTCCGACAGCGCCCTGATCCCGACCACATCCACGGCGCAGTATCAGGCATCGCTGGCCGGCTGGATCGGCATCGCCCCGAGCGAGTTGCCATCACTGTTGCCGGAACTCGACGGCAGGCCAATCCTCCAATTTTTGTCCGCCTGATCCCTTTGACCGGCCTCCATTTCCCCTTTCGATTCGATACGGATTTGTTGCGCGCCGATCTCGCCACCGCCAGAACTGTCGAGTGGCCTCCGCACTATAACGAGCAGGATTACGGCGGCGGCTGGAGCGGCGTCGCTCTCCGATCGGCCACCGGAGACAGCAGCCAGCTCGCCGCGGGCCATACAGGAAGCTTTGCCGGAACCTTCAAAGACACGCCCTTGCTCGATCGCTGCCCTTACTTCCGTCAGGTGCTCTCCGTATTCCAATGTCCGCTCAAGTCGGCGCGTCTGTTGAGCCTCGCTCCGCAATCGTTCATCCGCGAGCATTCGGATCATGCCCTGGGATATGACGACGGCGAAATCCGCATACATATCCCCATCCAGACCAATCCCGGCGTGGAGTTTTACGTGGCCGGCGAACGGCTGGCGCTCGAGGAGGGGCACAGCTATTTCATCAACGTCAACCTGCCGCATCGCGTGAATAATCGAGGGCCTGCCGAACGTGTCCATCTGGTCATCGACGCGGAAGTCAACGATTGGGTGCATGCGCTGTTCCGCCGGGGCGTCGAGGAACATTGGGATGTGCCGCGTTCGGAGCGGCCGCCGCGCAACCTCGATGATTTTCGCCGGCATGTTCTGGACGATCCCGCTCTTCAGAAAGAACTTCAGGTCCTGGAGAGTCGTACGTCATTCGTCAGCATGGTTCTGGCAGCTGGTCGCGAGCGGGGCTTCGAGTTTCATGAGGGAGATATCGAGGCGGCCTTTCGCGGTGGACCGATGGCCCACATCGAAGGCACACCCATGCCCGTTACCGGATGGACGCCTGTCCGGGTCTTCTTTCGCGACCGCATCCCTGTCGCCGAATGGGTGTACACCGGTTCCAGACGCTTTACGGAGCCGTTCTTCGAACAGAGCGTAAAGATTGCCCTGCGAAATCCATTCGCGCGGTTTTTTCGCCGCGAGATTCCTCTGGATGTTGGGAATGAGGCCGAATCCGGTGAGCTTCCGATGAAGCCCTCGGGCTTCGTATTTCATATGTCGCGCTGCGGATCGACGCTGATTTCACAAATGCTGGCGGCGCCGCAAAGCCACCTCGTGATCGCGGAGGCTGAGCCCATCGATAACGTGATTCAGGCGAAACAAAGCGTGGCGGATTTAACCGGCGAGGAGCATGTCCGGTGGCTGCGCCGGATCGTTGCGGCGTTGGGACGGCGCCGGCCGGTGCACGAGAGGGCCTACGTCATCAAATTGGACGCCTGGCATATCCGCGGTCTTCCCCTCCTGCGGGCGGCGTTCCCGAACACGCCGTGGATTTTCGTCTACCGGGACCCGCTCGAGGTAATGGTCTCGCAACTGGCGCGTCCGGGGCGATTGAATCTTCCCGGCGCGATGGACCCGTCAATTTTAGGGCTCGAACCCGGGGATGTGACCGGACTGTCGCGCGAAGCATGGTGTGCCGGTGTGCTGAAACGGTTTCTGTGCGCCGCCCTTGCCGCCAGGCAGGATTCACACGGTCTTTTCGTTTCCTATTCCGATCTGCCGGACGCTGTCTTTGGCCCGATCGCGAAGCACTTCGGAATAACTTTATCCGACCAGGATGTAAGCGCGATGCGCGAGACTACGTTGTTCCATACAAAAACTCCCGCATTTTCATCTCAGCCGGTTTCGGGGGAGAAACGGGCGATGGCCAGCCCGGCGGTTCGGGAAGTCTGCCGCGAGCAGTTGGACGGGTTGTTTGAGCAGTTGAGATCCTGCTCGTGACAATGCCTGAGAACACCGCCAACCGGGTTACAAAACAGATTATCGACTTTCTGGTGAGCATCGGTATTCGGGTCGTCAGCGCGGAGGTCTTGACAGGAGCATTTCTCCCTGGCATCCGTGTTGACAGAGGGACGCTCATAGTCGATGAATCACGGCTCGACTGGCCGGGTGATCTGCTGCACGAAGCGGCGCATCTGGCAATGGCTCCGGTGTCGCGGAGGGAAGGAATGGGAGAAAATGCCGGCGACGACGGCGGCGAGGAACTGGGCGCAATCGCGTGGTCGTGGGCCGCCGCGATTCATCTGGGGCTCGATCCTGAAATTGTCTTCCATGCCGGCGGCTATCGAGGTGGGTCCGCGAGCATCCTGGAAAACTTTCGGGACCGCCGCTACATCGGGGTGCCTTACCTGCGCTGGATCGGCCTAACTTCGGAGGACTATCCGGCGATGATCCGATGGTTGCGCGACTAGCCGCCTCCCTGCCGACCAGCCGGCGAACGGATGGCATAATCAATCGCATGTACAACAGCGCTCTCTTCGCGGAAGACCGCCTGGATGTACTGCAGGACTTCATTCGTGCACACCCGTTTGGCACGCTGGTCGCGAATGGACCGGAGTTTCCCGAGGCGAGCCACCTGCCGATCTTCCTGGACGCGTCATCCGGCCTGGGCACATCGGCCGGACTCCTGCGGTGTCATGTGACCCGCAACAACCCGTTGGTGAAGCTGCTGGAGGGCGGTCCGCGCGTGCTGGTAATCTTCACCGGAGCGCATCACTACGTTACGCCGAACTGGTATCCGTCAAGGAAGGAATACGGCAAGGTAGTTCCCACGTGGAACTACGTGGCGGTCCACGCAACCGGCACCGCGCGCTTATTCGAAGACACTCCATCGCTGCTGCGTCATGTCAGCGAGCTTACGGATTCTCATGAAGCCGGCTTTGCGGAACATTGGTCCGTTAACGACGCGCCTCCGGGGTATGTAGAGACATTGAGCCGGGGAATCGTCGGCGTTGAAGTCGCAATAGACCGGATCGAGGGGAAGTGGAAGGTCAATCAGAACCGCCCGGAGGCCGACCAATTGGGGGTGATCGATGGGCTCGATGCACTCGGCTCACCTGTCGGCCGCGAGATGGCAGACGTGATGCGGAAACGGCGATCAAAGTCATAGAGACCGCAGACGACACAAAACGATCGTCTGCGCCACGGGCGCTGACTCTATCCCAGCGGAACCTGTTCCACAATCTCGATGCCGAAGCCTTCAAGCGCAACGATGCGGCGCGGGTGATTAGTCAACAGCCGAATCGTGTGCAGGCCGAGATCGGAAAGAATCTGCGCGCCGATTCCCACTTCATGTTGCGTAGGCGCCTGAGTCAGATTGCGGTCATGGCCGACGATCCTGCCCTGCTCGGTATGTAGCCCAAGCCCGGTCTGGTGCAGATAGACAAGAACGCCTGCGCCTTCTTCGACGATTCGCTTAAGAGAACCGTTCACCATCGCCTGGCAGTCGCAGCGAGTCGATCCGAACAGGTTGCCGTATGCGCAATGGGAGTGCATGCGGACCAGCACATTCTCTTTCTCGGCAACATCGCCGTGAATCAACGCCAGGTGAGACTCCGGGCTGATGGCGCTGGAATAGAGAATCGTGCGGAACTCGCCGAACTCAGTCGTGACACAGCCCTCAGCCTGCCGCCGGACGTAGTGTTCATGGCGCAGGCGATGACGGATCAGGTCGGCGACCGAGATCATTTTCAGGCCGTGCCGCGCGCAGAATTCGCGCAGTTGCGGCACCCGGGCCATGGTGCCGTCCTCGTTCATGATTTCGCAGATGACGCCGGAGGGATCGAGCCCGGCAAGCCGCGACAGATCGACCGCCGCTTCCGTTTGTCCGGCGCGGACCAACACACCGCCGTCGCGCGCACGCAGGGGGAAAATGTGACCGGGACGCGCGAGATCGTTGGGTTGGGCGTCAGGACGGATCGCCGTCAGAATGGTCCGGGCTCGATCGGAAGCCGAGATGCCTGTCGTCACGCCTTCGCGCGCGTCGATGGATTCACAAAAGGCCGTGCCGAAATTCGAGGTGTTATGGGGCGATATCTGGGGAAGGCGGAGGGCGTCGCAGCGTTCGCCGGTCAGGGTCAGGCAGATCAGGCCGCGGCCGAACATGGCCATGAAGTTGATTACTTCGGGCGTGATCTTTTCGGCGGCAATGGTCAGGTCGCCTTCGTTTTCGCGGTCCTCGTCGTCAACCACGACAAGCATGCGCCCGGCGCGGGTTTCCTCGACAGCCTCGGGGATGGAAGCGAATGCCATAAGGGGTTGATATCTAACTATAGCCTTGCCGTTGAAAAGGCCTGGGAGGCCGCTTTGCTCGATACAATAACGGCAGTAGGACCCCGATGCCCACTGCGGTTCTGTTTCCGATTCCGCGACTGACCGTTACGGCCGTGATCGACATCCTGGCGGTGGCGTTCATCATTTATCAGCTGCTGCAGATCGTCCGCGGAACGCGGGCGGCGCACATTCTGGTGGGCATTCTCGCTGTTGTAATCACTTATCAGATCGCGCTGCGCACAGGGCTGGAAGCCCTTCGGTCCCTGCTGGCGTCGCTCGCTCCTTATACCGCGATCGCCATAATCATTCTGTTCCAGTCGGAAATTCGCAGGACGCTGGCACGCCTCGGCCGGAAGCGCCTCTTCGGCGGCTACCGCACGCCGGAATCGACGGCTGAGATTCTGCTGGCGCTCAGTTCGCTGTCCCGTGAGCATATTGGGGCGCTGATCGTATTGGAGCGCGATATCGGATTGCGCACGTTTATCGAAAGCGGCGTTCGGCTGGATTCACAGATCACGCGTGACTTGCTGCTCTCAATATTCATGCCCGGCGGCGCGCTGCACGACGGGTCGGTAATTATCCAGAAGGACCGCATCGCGGCAGCGGCGTGCTTCCTGCCGCTGACTGTGAATCCGGCTTTTTCGAATAAGACCGGCACGCGGCATCGCGCCGGGATCGGCATCACGGAAGAGACCGACTGCCTGTCGCTCATCGTAAGCGAGGAAACCGGAATTATCTCAGTTGCGGCCTTCGGAGATATCGAAAGCGGCGTGACGATCGAGCGAGTGGACGAACGCATCCACCAGCATTTCGGGGCGCAGCGCAGAGTTACCCAGATCGGACGCCCGCCGTCTGTTCCGCCGCCGGCGACGCGCGATGACGCGGTTGAGAAGGCCGACGCGCCGAGGCTTCGCGGCCGATGAGCTTTCTGACCCGCAACCTGCTTTGGAAGCTGCTGGCCCTGGCTGCGGCGTTCGGCGTCTGGCTGAATGTCGCCAACGAGCCCGACCTGGCCACGATCGTATCGGCGCCGGTCGAGTACAACCATTTTCCGCAGAATCTGGAGATCAGCTCCGAGATTGTGGAAAAAATTGAGCTGGAAGCTCGCGGTCCTTCCGGACAACTGCGCAGCCTGCAGGATTCCCGAATCGCCGCGATCGTCGATTTTGCGGGCGTGACCGGCCCTGGCGAGCGCACCTTCACACTGACGACGGCGGAATTGAACCTTCCGCGCGGAATCGATTTGATCCGCACGATACCGGCACAGCTCCGATTCCGTTTCGAGAAACGTTTGACCCGTCTGGTACCGGTCGAGGTCCCGTTTTCCGGTAAGCTGCCGCCCGGGCTTTCCATCACCCATATCGATATCGAACCTCCGAACCTGCGTATCGTCGGACCGGAAAGTCATGTAATGAGTTCCGGTAAGCTGCTGTCCGATCCGTTCAGTCTTACGAATGTCGATGGGGACACAGCTCAAACGCTTTCCGTCTATGCCGCTGAACCGGAAGTCCGGATTCTGAACGCGCCTCAGGTTAGAGTGAAGATTCAAGTGCAACAACGGGGCCGCTGAAACTCACTATAAAGAGATGGGAAAACGGCTGTTTGGGACAGATGGAATCCGCGGTGTGGCGGGGGAGCCGCCGCTCGATCCAAAAACTGTTACGTCGCTCGGCATAGCGTTGGGTAAAGACCTTCATCGTCAGGGTGTTGGGACCGATCCGGTTCTGATCGGCATGGATACCAGGGAATCGGGACCGGTGATCGCGGCCCAGTTGACGAAGGGGCTCAATCAGTCCGGGGTTGCGGCGCTCTTCGCCGGAGTGGTGACCACTCCCGGTGTTGCTTACCTGACCCGTACCGGTCGCTTCGGCGCGGGCGTTATGATCTCGGCGTCGCATAATCAATTTCAGGACAACGGGATAAAGGTATTTTCCAGAACGGGTTACAAGCTGCCGGATAAAGAAGAACATGAGATCGAAGAGGAGATCTTTCGGCTGCTGGAGTACCTGAACGGCGGTGCGTCTCCAGCCAGTCTTGCTCGCACTTTCGATGTGCGTCCGTACATGGACTTTCTGCTTTCCACGATCCAAACGAAGCTGAACGGGCTGAAACTGGTGATCGACTGCGGGAACGGCGCTGCCTCGGATTTGGCGCCTCAACTCTTTCGCGAGGCGGGCGCGGACGTTACGACGATCTGCTGCCATCCGGACGGGCGGAATATCAACCTCGGCTGCGGGGCATTGCATGTCGAGGGACTTCGCAAGGCTGTCCTGGAACATCATGCCGACGCGGGTGTCGCGTTTGACGGCGATGCGGACCGCGCGATCCTGATTTCGCCCTCGGGGCGCATCGTGGACGGCGATGCTGAGATGTTAATCGCCGCTCGCCGACTACAGGCCGATGGCCATCTGGCCGGCAATGTGGTGGTATCGACTGTGATGTCGAACCTTGGTCTGGAAAAGGCGCTGGGCCGCCTGGGGATCTCGATGGTGCGCACTCCGGTGGGCGACAAGTACGTGCTCGAAGAAATGCTGCGAAGGGAAGCGGCCCTCGGCGGGGAGCAATCGGGACACGTGATCTTCCGCGAATATGCCACCACCGGAGATGGCATGCTCACAGCGCTCAAGCTGCTTGAGACCTGCGTACGCGAAAAGGCTACGCTTGATGAGCTGGCGTCCGATCTGACGGTTTTCCCGCAACTGCTCGTGAATATACGCGTCAGGGAACGGAAGCCGCTCGACGAGCTTCCCGGCGTCGTGAACGAAATCCGGGCATGCGAATCGGCGCTGGACGGATCGGGAAGGGTATTGGTGCGATTTTCCGGAACCGAGCCGCTGGCGCGGGTAATGGTGGAAGGCTCCGACCTCGCGGAAGTGGAAAACTGGGCCGAGCGCATCGCAGCGGCCATCCGCACCGAGCTGGCATAGGCCGATCCGATAAGTTGTGGTTTTGTTATTAATTACCGGCTATATCCGAAGTGCCTCGGTTTGCCTTACGACCCGATATCGACCATTCAAAAAATGAATTGGACCACCCTGTTCATCGTTCCTACACTGAAACTTACGGGGGAAATCAAGTGGTCACGCCGGTGGATACTTCGAGCACGCAAGTAGCACTCCTGCATCGCATCAGCAGTATCGTCAGCTCGGATCAGGACATCGAATCGATCCTTCACGAGATGGTGATGCTGACCATGAATGTCACTCACTCAGATGCCTGTCTTGTGTATCTGATTGACCACGCCACGAATGAGATTGTGCTGCGCGCTTCGCAGCTTCCGCATGACGCGGAAATCGGCAACGTGCGGATGAAGATGGGCGAGGGCATCACGGGTTGGGTGGCGGCGCATAACTCGGTGGTGGCGCTGCCGAAGAACGCGTCCGCCGATTCGCGCTTTAAACCGTTCAACTCGCTGCAGGAAGATACTTACCAGGCATTTCTCTCCGTTCCGCTGGTGGACAGCGGAGTGATTATCGGCGTGATCAATGTGCATCACAAAGAGCAGCATCCGCACTCCAGCGATGAAGTGGCGCTGGTCACGTTCATCGGCGAGCAGATGGGTGGCGCAATCGCGCGGGCCAAACTAACCGAGCAGTCGCAGACCGCCGTTCGCCGCATGGAAACGCTGGCGGCGGTTGCGCAGGCGATTTCCGCCGAGAGTTATCTCGAACGGATTCTCCAGGCCATCTCGGAGATGCTGGCCGAAACCCTGGATTCGGCCGTCTGCTCCATCCTGCTTGTGGATGACGAAAAGAAGGAACTGACGGTAAGCGCTGCGCGCTGCTCGGCGCCGGATTACATGCATCGCATGCCGATCCGCATGGAAGGATCGCTGATCGAATACGTGATTCGTCAGGGGCATCCGATCATCATCCCGAATATTCACAACGAGAAGCAGTACCGCTATCCGGAACTCGCCCGTAAATCCGGGCTGATGTCGCTACTTGCGGCCCCGCTGACTTCGCAGGGTAAGGTGATCGGTTCGATCAACATCTACACGCGCGATGAGCGGGCTTTCAGCGACGATGAAGTTGGTTTCGTCAAAGTGGTCGCCGGACAGGCGGCAATTGCGATCCAGAACGCCCGGTTGATGTCGGAAACGCTCGACATGAAGCGCACGCTGGAGGCGCGAAAGCTGATCGAGCGCGCCAAGGGTATTCTTCAGTACAAGCACAGTCTGACGGAAGAAGAGGCATATCTTCGGTTGCGAAATGAAAGCCGAAGACTCCGCCGTTCGATGCGCGATCTGGCCGAAGCCGTGATCCTCGCTGACGATCTGAACCGCAAGGACGGCAGTACGCTCAAAGCACCCGTGCGCGACGACGAAGAAATCATGTAGTTGCCGCGCTCATTTTCTGAAACGCGCAAAACGGACCTTCGCCCTTTGCGCGTTTGCGACAATGGTAGCCGCATCGCATGCGGGCATTCGAACCGCTCTTCAGAAATCCGCACATCCTCACGATTCTTGGCAATTTCTGGCCTCGCGAGTACGATTTCGCGCGTTTTCCCATGGAGAAACGGCTCATCCGGACGGATCCGGACACAACCGTACTGGTGCAGACACAGCGTCCTTCGGTTGCGCCGCTCGGACATGTGGTTCTCCTGCATGGTCTCGAAGGAAGCGGAGAAGCCGGTTACATCATCAGCATGGCTTGGGACGTCCTCAACGCCGGCTTTATTGCGCATCGGTTCCATATGCGCACCTGTGGCGGCACGGAGGATCTGTGCAAGACGCTTTACCATGCGGGACTGACTTCCGATCTCCGCGTTTTCCTGGAGAGTCTCGCAGGCGAACGCGATGGACTACCCGTGTTCCTCATCGGCTTCTCGCTCGGGGGCAACGTGGCGCTGAAGCTGGCTGGTGAACTGGGCGACACGAACCTGATTCAGGGAGTTTGCGCGATTTCGACTCCGATTGATCTGGCTGCAGGCGTTCGACGAATTGGGAAACTCGACAATCGGATTTATGAGCGCCGTTTTCTCAAGCGGATGCGCGACCGGTTATTCGCTACCGGCCGTTACTCGCGAGAGCAACTCGCAGCGGCGCGGACTCTTTATGAAATCGACGATCAGATTACGGCCCCTTCGTTCGGCTTCGAGGGAGCAGATCACTATTACGCGACACAGTCTGCCCAGGGCTATCTGGACCGGATCCGCGTGCCGACACTGTTGATTCAGTCGAAGGACGATACTTTCGTTCCGTTCGAGATGTTCCGGCATCCAGCGTTGGAGTCCAACCGGTTTGTGCGTCTAACCGCAACCGAGCACGGCGGGCATCTGGGATTTCTTTCGAAAAAGGGAGCGCGCTTCTGGCTGGATGAAGTGGCGATTGAATTTCTGAAAGGCGTTTTGGCCGGCTCAGCCAGAAGCATGGCCGGCGGCGCGAGATAACATCACAATGATGGAGACCATCGGTCGCTACCGGATCATCGGCGAACTGGGCCGCGGCGCGATGGGTGTGGTCTACCATGCCACGGACCCCTCAATCGGCCGCTCCGTAGCGATTAAGACCATACGAATTTTCGACATCAACGACACGCAGCAGCGTGAAAAGCTGCGTGAGCGGCTCTTTAGGGAAGCACGATCCGCGGGAGTGCTCTCGCATCCGAACATCGTAACCATTTACGACATGGATGAGGTAGAGGGTCTCGCCTACATCGCCATGGCGTACGTCAACGGCCCGACGCTGGAGAAGATTCTGGCTTCGGAAGCGCCGCTATCCGGCGCGAAGATGCTGCGCATCCTGCGCCAGACCGCGTCGGGGCTGGATTATGCGCATGGGCGCGGGATCGTTCACCGCGATATCAAGCCCGCCAACATCATGACGGATGAAGACGGCTCGGTGAAGATCACCGATTTCGGAATCGCCAAGCTCACGGCCGTCACCAACATGACCGATACGCGCACGGTGGTGGGCACGCCGAACTACATGTCGCCGGAACAGGTGCAGGGCCTTGAGATCGACGGGCGCTCGGACCAATTCTCGCTGGCGGTAATTGCATACGAAATCCTCACGGGAGAACGTCCTTTTCAGGGCGAACATCTGAGCACCGTCGTATATAAGATCGTCGCGGAAGAGCCGGCCGATGCGCAGCGAATCAACTCCACCCTGACGCCGCAGATCGACCAGGTGCTGCGGCGCGGGCTTGCGAAGAAGCCGGGCGATCGCTATCCGAACTGTTCCAATTTCGTAGGCGCGCTCGAAATGGCCTGCGCGGAGTCGCGAGGCTGGAAGACGCTGACCGCGGGGGCTTCAGCGGTACTGCCCACGGATGCGGTGCCACGACCGCACATACCGTTGGCAATGCCCGACCTCCCTCCTGCCGGTAACGCTACAGAGAGCCGACGCCGCCGCCCGTCCATCCTGGTACCGCTGCTGCTGAGTCTCATGGTTGTTGCAGGTGTAGCGGTGGTGATCGTTTGGCAGGCGGGCATGATGCCGCAAGTCCTGGCATTCCTCGAAAACCAGCCGATTCTGCAGAGTCTGGCCGGCTTGCATCACTCGCCTTCAGATACGACGGACACACCCTCGCCGGACCAGACTGCGAGTACTGGAAAAAACGAACCCAATTCAGCGCCTCCGCCGACCGTGCCCGAGCCTGCGCCACAACCGGCAACCCCGCCACCGAGTCCGGACACCAATGTGTCGCCGCCGGACTCAGCTTCGACGGCGCCGCAAAGCGCGGAGCCCGCAGTCGAAAAGGCGCCTGCCATCGCGAAGCCAAGTCCTTTAGGATCTTCGGTCTTGAGGTCTACGCCTAAAGCGGAGCAACCGGACGAACCGCAACCAGCGCCTGTTCCGGCTCCCGCGAAACCGATACGCGCGCCCAGAGAAGTCACGCCCCGCCTTCAGGACGTTTGGGTGAGCACGAATCCTCCTGGGGCAAAGGCAGTCCTGGACGACGATCTTTCCATGGCATGCCGAACGCCCTGCATGGTGCACGCTATGAGTGGCGTCCACAACCTGACGATTTCACAAGCCGGGTACGAGAACGAATACCGGGAGATTCATGTGGGCGATACCGCGCAGGATGTGGCGCCGATTGTTCTGCGCAAGCCCACCGGGACGTTGATGCTGACGACGAATCCGTCGGGCGCCAGTATCCGGGTCGACGGCAAACTGATCCGGCAACTCACTCCGGCAACGATTACCCTGGCCCCCGGAAACTACATGATCACCGTCGAAAAAGGCGGCAGGACGCAGACGCAGCGCATCGAGATGGACCAAAACACGCAGTACATGCGCATTCCGCTGAATCAGTAGCCGGTTTTACGACTGCGTGTACTGCTCGATGGGCAGCACGATCTTCCCATCGACGATGGGCAGGCAGTCCGGAGGATAGTCCTGAGTCAGTTCGACGCCTTCGTCGCGCAGGCGGCGGATAAATTCGTCGAGATGTTTCATGGCGCCGGTGGGAAGATCGTGAAGGACCACAAGGCTCCACGCACGTGACCGGCAGTCTTTCGCCGCTCGGTCAACCCAACCATCGGGATCGCTGAAATCTCCCGGAACGCAGTTCCATAAGACGCACGTGTAGCCGCCCGCTTCGAGTTTCTCCACGACGACCGGGTGAAGCAGATGAGGACCCATTTCGCCACGTCCGCCATAAGGCCGGAAGAGGCGCGGCTCCTGCTTCAGCCACTCCAGAGACTTTTCCGTGCGCTCGAATTCCGCGAGAGCCGTTTTTCGGTCGAGGTCGCCGAGGGGCGTGCTGTGGCTGAACGTATGATTCCCGATGCGGTGGCCTTCTTCGCTTGCGCGCCTGGCGATCCGGGTCCGAGCCGGATCACTCACTTTGCGGCCGAGCACGAAAAAGGTGGCTTTCAGATTGTGGCGGGCGAGGCAGTCAAGCACCAACGGCGTTACAAGCGGTTCCGGCCCGTTGTCGAAGGTCAGCGTGACCTTGTGCATCAGATGCCGTCGGAGAGCGCGTCGATCAGGCTCTTCCGGATCGGCCATCTGCCGGTAACGCGCCGATCGGTCTGATCGAAACTGCCGCCCGTCAGAAGCAGCGCGACTTCATCTTCAGAGGTCTTCTTGTCTCGCGCCACGGCTTCTTTGAGAAGAGCAGTGGTGGAACGGAGTTGGCTGGCGAGCACCCGCGCATCGTCCTGCGTCCGGCAGGTGGCGTCCAGGCGGGCTTCAATTCCGCTGCCTGCCGGCCCCATCGTGATGATCACGCGGTCGGCGCTGGTCAGAGCGGAAAGCATCAGGTGCATTCCGGGCGGTAGAGCATCCTGACGCCGAAGCTCCGCGCCGGGAACGGAGATCCATACGGGAGCGGCGGGAACGAACGTGGTGACCGGCGGACCGGTCTTCGTCAGCAAAGTAGCCGCCAGGTCGTTCGTGCTCACCGCAAGAGCGATGGTGTCGCTCCGCAGCGGCAGAAAAGAAATATGCCGTTCGGGCCTGCTGCCCTGCACGCGACAGAGATCCTGGTAACAGGAGCCTCCCTCCCGAGCGGCGTAATCCCGCAGTCTCGGCCAGTTGAAGCGTCCGCGCGCGATGAAATAGGTTCCGCTGCGGGAAAAGGATGCGGTTACGGAATCCAGGTCGCGCCGGTAATCGAAGCCGGTGCCTTCCGTAAATTGCTTATAGTCGGGCTCCGGCGCGGCCTTCGATTCGCCGAGCAGCCCAGCCTTACGCAGCGCGGTGAAATCGGCGCTCATTGCCAGCGCGTCCTCGGCGGGGAAGCGCGACAGAAGGAGGCGTTGATCGAAAAATCTGTTGTTCGCGTGGATTCTGTAGCCAATCGTGCCGCTTATCAGCAGAGCGCCGCCGAGCAGACCTGCCAGTGCGATGTATTTGCGCGGAGCCGCGGACGGGAGGAGACTCACTGTCCAAAAGCTAACATACAAGTTCCATGCCTTCCGCCCCTCTTGTCGAATGGCCTCTCATCGAACTGCGCGGCGTCACCGTCATGCGCGGCAGCAACATTGCGTTGCGGGATATCAGTCTGACTATCGGGGCAGGGGAGCATGTGGCGATTCTGGGACCGAACGGCTGCGGCAAATCGACGCTCATCAAGACCATTACCCGCGAATGCTACCCCCTGGCGAACGCCGGATCGTCGATTGAAATTCTCGGGCAATCCCTTTGGAATGTCGTCGATTTGAGGCGTATGCTGGGCATCGTTTCGAACGATCTGATGCTTCAATGCACGCGCGAGATTACGGGATTCGATGTGGTGCTCTCAGGCTTTTTCTCAAGTATCGGCATCTGGCCGAACCACCACGTCACAGCGGAAATGCGGGACAAGGCTTCCGAGGTGATCGACCTGCTCGAATCGCCTCATCTGGCTTCGAAGCCGGTCGATGAGATGTCCTCAGGCGAAGCGCGGCGTGTTCTGATCGGCCGAGCGCTGGTGCACGGGCCACAGGCGCTGCTGCTCGACGAGCCATCCACCAGTCTCGACCTGTTCGCGCAGCATGAACTACGTGAAATGATTCGCAAGCTGGCGCAGTCCGGTATCGGAATTCTGCTGGTGACGCACCAGCTTTCCGATATCATTCCGGAGATCGATCGCGTGATTTTGATGCGGAACGGAGAAGTCGTCGGAGATGGTGCGAAGGCCGACCTGCTGACCGCGGGGCATCTCAAAGAGCTCTTCGGCGTGGATGTGGAACTCGCGCAGCGCGACGGCTATTACCACCTCTGGTAATCTTCCGTCCGAATTGCGCGATCATAATTCGAGATGAAGATTCCGGCGCACGATCTCAGAGCCAAAGCACGGAAGGAAGTGCAGTCGCGTTGGCCGGCGCTTATCGCCAGTCTCGCGACGGGCGTATTGTTCTACGCGATTCCGGAGACGCTGACGATCGGCCCGGGTTGGCTGCTCTTCGTGATTATTGTGGCTTTGACGATCCCGACCACGCTGACTCACAAGGCCCAACGTGTGGATCTCAACGACATCTTCGCGTATTCGACTCTTACCATAATCACCCTCGCGGTGCTGTCTTCGCTGGTCCTGCTGATCATGCGGCTGCCCGCGCACAAGGAAACACCGACGGAACTGCTCCGGGCCGCGGCGGCGCTATGGGTCGCCAATGTCCTGGTGTTCGCATCGTGGTACTGGCGTCTCGACGGCGGTGGTCCGAACGAACGCGACAAACGGGGCATCCACACGGACGGCGCATTCCTGTTTCCGCAAATGATCATGGATCCGGAACTCAGGCATCAGATGGGAGAGGAGAACTGGAGTCCGGGCTTCGTCGATTATTTGTTTCTCGCCTTCAATACCAGCACTGCTTTTTCGCCGACAGATGTGCCGGTGCTTTCGCGATGGGCGAAAGTGATGATGATCGTGCAGTCGCTGATTTCGCTGGGAACGGTGGTGCTGCTGGCCGCGAGAGCGGTCAATATTCTGTGATCTATATAATCCGCAGTTTGACTCTCTTTAACTATAACCAACCAGCTTAAAACCGTACATTCTATCGTAATCTTCAGTCCGATGACCGGAAATTGTGCTAAAGTTTACCCTTCAGAAAGTTCGGCAGCATCGGAGAGCCCCGCTATGGCAGAGAGAATTGTTTCAACTCGGCGCACCTGCGCCATGCTGTTTTTGATGACGATGCTGTGGCCTGGTGCTTTGTTCAGCCAGTCTCCTTCGGAGCCACCGGCGGTCAATCCGATGCTTGTCCTGCCCCGGGATCGTGTCCCCGCCGCGATAGACAATAGCTTGACAGTAACGCTGTCGGGCCACGTGCAGGCGGAGGCGCGGCCGGAGAAAGATTTGGGGCCGGTTTCCAGCGACCTGCCAATGGCTCGAATGATTCTTACTTTAACCCGGAGTTCGGAGCAACAGGCCGCGCTTGATGCCTTCTCCGCAGCGTTGCAGAATCCCAAATCTCCATGGTTCCATAAATGGCTTACATCCGAGAGTTTTGGCGCGCACTTCGGATTGTCTCAAAACGATCTGAATCGGATAGCGAACTGGCTCACGGATTCGGGCTTTACTATCGACGATATTCCTTCCGGACATTGGACGATTACTTTCAGCGGAACCGCCGCCCAGGTCGAAAATGCATTTCACACGCCCGTTCGCTACTACAGCATCGGCGGCGAGGTCCGATACGCGAACTCGATCGGTCCGCGGATCCCACAGGCGCTCGCGGGGATCATTTCGGGCGTCACGGGGCTGAATAACTTTCGCCCGTATCACGTCCGCGGCGATACTACCACGCCCAATAGTGGCGGATCCCGAGTGCACGCACGAGCGGTTGCCAATTCAGGCGCGCATTCTCTCGATCCGTCGGATTTCGCCGCGATTTATAATCTCAACCCCCTCTATAACAACGGCATCAAAGGCAAGGGGGTGCAGATCGCGGTCGTTGAGGTCTGCTCGATTGATGTTTCGTTGGCAGGTACCTATTGGAGCATCGAAGGGCTATCGCAAAACAGCAACGCATATTGGAACTACGGAGTTCCTCCGGCATGCACGGGAGACGACGTAGACGAAGTCTATTTGGATTATGAGTGGGCTGGCGCAGTGGCTCCGCAGGCCCAGATCTGGCTAGTCACCTCGAACGCATCGGATTCCCTTCTGGGCGCTGTCCAAGGCGTTGTGGAACACGGTGTGAACAATAACAGCTTCGTGCCTGTGATTTCCATGAGTTATCAGAATTGCGAATCAGCATATGATCTGGCTGATTGGGTCCCTCTTTGGCAACAGGCGCACACTCAGGGGATCACCGGGCTCGTTGCCTCAGGGGATATAGGAGCAGCGGGATGCGATTTCTCTGATGCGACAACTACGGCAACGGCTACGCACGGGCGTGCGGTAAATGGACATTGTGCGTCCCCCTATGTCGTATGCGTCGGTGGTACTCAATTCAATGACACCTCCAATCCCGCTGAGTACTGGTCCAGCGCTGGACACGCCTTGGGTTACATACCAGAGACAGCGTGGAACGAAAGCGGCACTCTGGGCTCCAGCCCCACTATCTGGGGATCTTCAGGCGGCGGCTATAGCAATATCCAGCCGAAACCGAGTTGGCAGACCGGAAATACAAGCGCGCAGCGGGGCGAACCCGATGTCGCTTTGTCAGCCGCTTCCCATGACGGATATCGTGTTTGTGATGCGAACACCTCCTCCGACCCGTGCGCGTCCAACTGGATTCAGTCTATCGCCGGAACATCCGCTGCCACCCCTTCCTTCGCCGGAATCATGGCTTTAGTGATTCAGGCAACCGGCCAAAATCAGGGGAGTCCCAACCAGATTCTGTACGGTCTTGCGGCGCAATCCAGCCTCAGCATCTTCAACGACGTCGCCTCCGGAAATAACAGTGTCAATGGTGTGCAGGGTTTCTCCGCTGGTCCAGGATGGGATCCTGTCACCGGACTCGGTTCTGTAAACGCTACCGCCCTCGTGACAAGCTGGCCGAGCGCGTCAACGGGAATTCCTGTTATAACAAGCCTTGAAATGACGACTGCGGCGCCCCCGCCTACCGGTTGCACAATTCCGCCTGCCAGCTCCGCCTTCCTGACAACAAGCAATCCGGCATATCTGTTCTTCAATGCCACGGTAACCGCTTCCGAAAATCTGAGCAATGACTGGCTTGCGCCAAACGGAGATGTTGTGCCCGGCTTCACCTGGGGGAACCAGATCCCCGGCACCTATTGTTTCGATAATGCGCCGGCACTGAACGTCAGCAACCAACCAGCTGCGCATCTTGGAATATGGCAGGCCAGGATTTTTAACAACGGGAGTCAGATCGCGTCCGTTTCGTTCACGCTCAGTCAGCCGGCCGCGGCTCTGGCGATCACGAGTATTTCGCCGTCGTCGGTGATCGCCGGCGGCGGTGCTTTTACGATGTCGGTAAGTGGAACGGGATTCGTTTCCGGCGCCGTGGTTCTCTGGAACGGATCGTCGTTGCCGACCACATTCCTGAGCGTCACTCAATTGACGGCATCTGTGCCCGGCACACTGATCACGTCGGTAGGGAGTGCGTCAATTACAGTTTCCACTACGGGAGGGGTTTCCAATTCGGAAACGATTACGATCAGTCCCGCCCTGTCGTCAAATCTCAGTCGCATCGGCGTGCTGTCGCATATTGCGGCAGGCGGAGGCTGGGACACCGCCATTTATCTAACCAATTCCACGCCGTTGGCAGTCTCAGCCGCCCTGTCCTTTTACGCCGACGCCGGAAACGCTCTCAGTCTTCCCATCGCGGTAACTCAGCAGGGTCGAACTCAGAGCGTGGCCACATCGACGCTAAGCGCAATTATTCCGCCGAATACTACCCTTTCGGTTGACACGGGATCCCTCAGCGCGACTGTCGGAGGTTGGGCCGACGTTCGCAGCAGCGGTTCGTTGACAGGTTTCGCGGTTTTCCGGTATGCCCCAAACGGTTTGACCAGCGGCGCGGGAATTACTACGCCGTGGGAGGGAACTGTTCCGCTCCAAACGCAGCTCTCGCCGTCGCTCATGATCGTTCCGTTCGATAATACGAATGGATTCGTGACGGGAGTCGCGCTGGGGAATCTTAACGGGTCCGCTTTAAACCTCACCGCCACATTTTTCGACGACAACGGCAACGTACTTGGCTCGCCGCAGACAATTTTTCTGACAGGAAACGGACACACGTCCTTCCTGCTGAATTCGACCTACGTGTTCACCAGCAACGTCAGCGGAATCATGAAAATCAGTGGCCCCGGACTGATGGGACTCGGACTGCGAGCAAGTCCTTACGGAACGCTCACCTCAATTCCGGTCCCGATACAGTGAGCATTACGTCATAGAAACCTATACGAGCAATCGCCCATTCAGTTCCTCTATCTTCAGATAATTCCCATCCCCTGACCGACGCGCCTGAAGATATCGAGCGCCTGGTCCAGCTCCTCGCGCGTATGAGTTGCCGTCACGATGGTACGCACGCGGGCCTTATCCTTTGCGACCGTGGGAAACCCGATGCCGGTCGCCAGAACGCCCTCCTTGAACAACTCAGCCGAGAGCTTATAAGCCCGCGCCGCCTCGCCAACGATCACAGGGGTGATGGGTGTTTCGCTGATCCCGGTGTTGAATCCGGCATCGGCCAGGCCTTTTTTGAAGTAGCGGGTGTTGGTCCAGAGCTGCTCGATGCGCTCGGGCTCGCTCTCGAGAACATCGAACGCCGCCAGGCATGCGGCCGCAACTGCGGGCGGGTGGGAAGTCGAGAAGAGGAACGGGCGGGCGCGGTGGTAAAGGAATTCGATCAGGTCCTTTGTGCCACAGACGTAGCCGCCCAGAACGCCGATTGCCTTAGAGAGCGTTCCCACCTGAATGTCCACACGTCCGTGAAGGCCGAAATGGTCGATCGTCCCGCGACCGTTGCGTCCCAGGACGCCGGACGAGTGGGCATCATCGACCATCATGATCGCGCCGTGGCTTTCCGCATGCGCGACCAGTTGCGGCAGAGGGCCGATGTCGCCGTCCATTGAGAACACACCATCGGTGATCACAAGCTTCCGACCGGGGACGGAATCGAGCTGATCCAGAATCTTTCCCGCAGCTTCGTGATCTTTATGCGGGAAGACGTGAATCTTCGCCCGAGACAGCCGGCATCCGTCGATGATGCTGGCATGGTTCAGTTCGTCGGAGACGATGTGATCTTCCGGGGTGAGAACGGCGGCAACCGTACCGGCATTGGCTGCAAATCCGGATTGAAATACGACGCAGGATTCGACGTTCTTAAACCGGGCGATCCGCTCCTCCAGTTCCATGTGGAGGTCCATCGTGCCGGAAATCGTGCGGACTGCCCCCGATCCCGCGCCATATTTGCGCGTGGCTTCGATCGCGGCTTCGATCAGCCTGGGATGAGTGGTCAGACCGAGGTAGTTGTTGGATGCAAGATTGATTACCTCTTTGCCGTCAAATCTGGATTCGGCGGCGCTGGGTCCCTGCAGAATTCGGAGCCGCTGATACGTGCCGGTATTTTTCCAGTCGGCCAACTGCTCGCCGAGGTATGCGAGAGGATCCCGTCGTGCCGATGTCATATCAGCTACATTGTCCCGCACAGCTTCAATTCAAATAATCGTCGGCGAGTTCTTCAAAGTCGGTGGGCGTTACCAGATGAAATCGAATCTCGAGAGAGCTGAAAGAGCGGATTGCGTTGTGCGTTTGCTCGCCCGGCAGTTCCGGTCCGGCGACATACAGTTCGCCGCCCGCAATGCGAAAGGGCAGTACCCGCAAACTTCTGGCGACGGTCGCGGGGAGAGCACGCGTCACAGGGACGGAGACCGTCTCCGGCTCAGGCTTCCCGAAAGGCAGATTGTTCTGCAGGCTGAGCGCGGTGTAGAGATCCTTCTCGGTGATCATTCCCAGCAACAACAGATGTTTGCCAAGACGACGGCCCGGCGGTTTGCACTCAAGGGCCCATTCGAGTTGGTCGGGAGTGATCCACAGCGACCCGGTGAGAACATCGCGCAGGCGCATTCGTCCTCCCATGAGCGCGGCGGGATTCGGATAGGCATGCTCGGTTTTCACCCAGCGCAGCGGACGGCGGTGAATTGCAGCATCGGTATAAATTGCGACTGCGCGCAAGGTGGCAATGCAGTTCATCACGTTGGCGACGATCACACGCACCGGGACGCCACACGCGAAACGCCAACCATAGATGCGCGCCGAACAAACTGCGCGGATTGCTGTCTGAAAAATCTGAATCGAGAGACTGACCGCATAGATCAGGTAGAAACGCGACAGGGCGTGTCCGAGAGCCCAGGTTTCATGAGTCATGCGCGACCATATCCAGCTCGCCACGCCCCATACGAAGAGAATGTTGGCGATCGGCGTGATCAGATTGCCGATGAGTCCTTTGCGATCACGCCAGAACCAGTAGAGCCAGCGAAAGGTTTCCAGCGCCGAGTGATACTGCCAGGATTGGAGCGTGATCCCCATAATCCAGCGTGTTCTCTGGCGGACCGCTTTAGAGAAACAGAGCGGAAAATACTCGCGTGTGGCGATCGGTCGTCCATGCCGGAAATGGATGGGGACGAATTTCTGGGCGAGCCCGAGACGCCGAATGCGGAAACCATTCTCATAGTCCTCGGTCATGCAGGCGGGTTCGAAGATGCGGTTCGAATATTCTTCCGCGAGTATTTCGAGGGCGCGCCGGGAAAAGCCGGTGCCTACGCCGCTGGAAGGGATGAAGCCGCCCAGGAGTTGCCTCGCGGGCATGTCTTTAAATTGAAATTCGGCGAACTCATCGCAATAAACGCCATGCGACAGGTTGCGGAACGGCGTCGGAAGGGCGAGAACCGGGATCTGGACCATATCGTTCCATTGCGCGTAATAGTTGATCCAGCGCAACGCATCGGGATCGATCAGGTCTTCGGCGTCATGGGTCAGGACCATATCAAAGCGAACGCCCCGCTCCTGTTCATGCAGGAGCATCCGCTGATAGATCCAGTTCAGATTATCGGCTTTGGACGTGGGACCGTCGTGCGGCGTGAGCGCAAGATGAACGTTCGAGTAGCGCTTCGTAATTTCCTGAATCGCTTCGAGGGTCAAAGAGTCGTTGGGGTAGGCGCCCACAAAGAACTCGAAGCGCGGGTAGTTCAGACGAGTGGCATTGTTTTCGATCATCCGCTGGATGACCTTGTGCTCCTTCCACGCCGAAACGAAGATCGCCATCGGGCGCGGCGGGATGGAATCCAACTCTTCTTCTGTGGGAATGTGATGATGCGGATCGTTCGAAAAACAACGCCTCAGAAAGGCGGCAAATCCGGCGAGATCAACGAACACCTCGTCGATGCCGTTGATCAGAATCCAGAACGCGAGGGGTGCGAGAAGACTCGCCACCCAGTGATCGATCATCCCGTAGAAAAGAAGTGCCGGAATGATACAAAATTCTCTGTTTATGAATGCGTGTTCGGCGTCTATTTCCCGGACATCGGGATCTCAAAGAAATAGAGCTCTTTACCGCTGACGGGGTCCGCCAAACCCGAAATATAGACGGACGCCGCCGCGCTGCTCCGCGGAACCTGGAAATAAACAAAACCACTGGCGGATTGACCAGCGGGAACCATCTTCGCCAGGAACGCCCGGCCTTCGATTTCCCACTCGGCGAGTGGGTTCTTTGGCGCGCGTTTGATTGGGATCCCCAATGGAACGCCAGGAACGCCACGCGGCTGCCGCGCGCCACTCAGGAACTTAACGTCCGGGGATGGCGTGGCTTCCACCTTCGATCCGTCCGGCAGCTCGTAGAGCAGCTTGATCCGGTCGACTTTAATCGCATCGGGGCTGTCGTTCTGGATGACCAGCAGCACCGGCAGAACGCCGTAGCGATACGGGTTAACCTTGCCGAACGCCTTACGGGTCTGTTCGTCGCTTTCCATCGGCTCGGCCGCGATGGTGACCTTTTCGCTGGTCTGATGGTGCGGGTACGAAGCCGCCGGCTTTGCTTCGAATCTCGCCTTGTCGTTGTCCGCTCCCGGAGCCGCGGATATACTAACAGCGAGGAGCAGCAGCCATCTTAAGCCATTGAAACGCAAAGCGATCTTCCTCCTTTACCGCGTTTTGCAGGCGATCTCCTCACCCTTCTTTTTAGTCTATCTGCTTCTGCGCGGATTGCGAAATCCGAAGTACTTTGGCGCGCTTCAGGAGCGTCTCGGTGGAATTCCGGCGTCTTCCCAACAGACTGTTTCCGGCTCCATCTGGTTCCATGCGGTCTCGGTGGGCGAGATTCTCGCCGCCCTGCCGCTGATCGAGGAGGTCCGGAAGCGCACGCCCTCGACGCCGATCTTTGTCAGCACCACCACGTTGACGGGTCGCGAGACTGCCGAAAAGCGCCTCGCCGATCGGGTGGACGGTGTATTCTTTGCGCCACTGGACTTCGTCTGGTGCGTTCGCCAGGTGTTGCGGCGACTGCGGCCCTCCGTGGTGGTGATCCTCGAAACGGAGATCTGGCCCAACCTGTTCCGCGAGGCGAAGCGAATCGGGTGTGGTCTGACTATCGTCAACGGCCGGATCTCGGATCGCGCTTTTCCGCGCTACCGGAAGTTCGCGCCATTGTTTTCGGTGGCGCTCGCCATGTGCGACAAAATCCTCGTGCAATCGGACGAGATGAAGGTGCGATTCGAGGCGGCCGGCGCGCCCGCCGGCATCGTCCTGACCGCGGGCAATTTGAAATACGACTGGACTCCTTCGACGATTCCCGCAAATTCCCCCGCCTTGGCGTTCGTGCAGGCTGGCCGGGGGCGGCCCCTTTGGATCGCCGCCAGTACGTCGGCCGACGATCATCTCGCGGAGGAAGATTTCGTAATTGCGGCCCAGCAGAAGCTTCCAGGTTGGCGACTGATGATTGCGCCGCGCAAGCCGGAGCGCTTCGGAAGCGTGGCGGATCTGCTGCAGCGATCCGGCTTGGGCTGGACACGGCGCAGCTTGTTCGACAACGCCTTTGCCGATGTGATTGCCGATGTAGGCGCTGACGTGATGCTGCTCGATTCCATCGGTGAACTGGGCGCTCTGTTCCCCTACGCAAACGTTGTGTTCATGGGCGGCACGCTGGCGGACCGCGGAGGCCACAACATTCTGGAGCCGGCAACCTTCGGCAAACCGGTCATCGCCGGTCCTCACATGGAGAACTTCCGCGAGATCGTGGAGTACTTCGAGGATCGCCAGGCCATTTTACGAATCGAATCCGGCGACCAACTGCCGGAAGCGGTGCTTTCGGCGGCGGCAAACCCCGGGTTGGGCGCGCGCGCGCGCGCAGCGTCGGAGAGCAAAAGAGGCGCCTCCGCACGTACGGCAGACGCCGTGATGGTCCTGTATGAATCGACTTACCCTTGTGAGCGGCATCCGCAGCCCATTCAGGCCATTCTTTCCCTGTTTGCGTTCTTTTGGCGGGTCGGCAGCGCGTTCGATCGTCAGTCTAAGAGCAAGCGTGCCGCTCGTTTGCCCGTCCCTGTGATCAGCATCGGCAACATTACGACCGGCGGGACGGGCAAGACGCCGCTGACGATTGAGTTGCTGCGAGGTTTCCGCGAATCGAAGGCCGGCATGTTGACGCGAGGGCATCGGCGCGCGGTGCGGGAAAATGTGCTGTTTCTGCCGGAACACCAGATGGCGCGGACGCTCACGGGCGACGAAGCGCAGTTGTGTATGCGCCAGGCGCAGGTTCCTATCGGTATCGGGGCCGATCGGTACGCAGTGGGAAAACAGTTACTGAAAGCCGTGGATCTGCGTGTTCTCTTTCTTGACGACGGCTTTCAACACCTGCAACTGCATCGCGATTTCGACGTTGTGGCTATCGATGCCTTGCGGCCGTTTGGCAGCGACGAACTGGTTCCGCTGGGCTCGTTGCGCGAACCCCTCAGCGGCCTTGCACGCGCGAACGCGTTCGTGATCACGCGGGCCGACGAAGCTCCCAACGTGAAGGCGATTGAGTTCGTGTTGCGGCGCTACAACCCTGTGGCGCCGATTTTCCATGCGCGCACCGTCCCTGAGAAATGGCGCGGCATTGACGGCGCTGTATTGGAGCCGGAGGCGTTTCGGAATCGCCACGTGGTCGCGTTTTGCGGATTGGGAAACCCGCGCGCTTTCTGGAAGACTCTGCGGCGCCTGGGGATCGAGCCGTTGGGCTGCTACGAGTACGATGATCATCACCAATACACTCCTTCCGAATTAAGGCGCCTCGCTCGCCATGCACGAGACTTGGGCGCGGAAGCGCTTCTCACAACGGAAAAAGACGGAGTGAACCTGGACCCCGACTACACGGCGATTGTGGGCGATGTGAAACTGTATCGACTGGAGATCAAGACCGAGATCGATCGCAAAGAGGACCTGTTCCGTCTGATCCGGCAGAAAATCGACTGAGCGGCCCTATTGTTTCGCTTGACTGGCTGCGGTTCGGAGAACTTCAGCGAGGGCTTCCGCCGCGCTGATGTTTAACGAGAGCGTGATATCGAAAGTGCCGTCGAGCGTTCCGGTTTCGCAGCACCGCAACCTGACTCCCACCCTGCGACCCGTCCATTCCGTATCCGTTGGGACGGCATCGGCTCTTTCCAGCTCGAGGACGCGTCCGGCGCACGGCTCGAACTCAGGAATCGCGTCGCGCAGCTTTTGTGGAAAGGTGATCCAGTTGGGTAACTGGCGAGTCACTTGGGTGCTCATGCAGTCCAGTTTAAATGAACAGGGCGTCGATGGGCTGCGCGGCGTTGCCGATTGGAAGCCCAATCGCCTTGCGGATTGTTGCTGTGATCATCGCCGGAGTTACCGGATTATCCCGCGGTTCGGCGCCGATGCGGTTCGAGCTTCCGTGAACCTGCCCGCCGCGAATACCGCCGCCGGCCAGCAAAACACTGAAACAATGCGGCCAATGGTCGCGGCCGCCGTCGGGGTTGATCTTCGGCGTGCGACCGAATTCTCCCAAGCCGACAACCAGTGTGCGTTCCAACAGCTCGCGATCGTGCAGACTCGCAAGAAGTGAGCTGAACGCTTCGTCGAACCTGGGGCCGACGATGTCCCGGTAGATCGAGATCGGACCGAAAGGCTGCCAGCCGTGAATGTCCCAGTTGGGGCCGTCGAAGACTGGAGGGAAAAGGTCCACGACGTGCACTTGCTCGGAGGGCAGATCGAACAGCCGTTCGGCTTCCGCGTGCGTTGTCTCGGTGTGATAGACCGAGCGGACGATTGCAAACTGATCCGCATGCCTGGCGAGGCGCGGAAAAATCTCCGAGATTTCGATCCCCGGAACATTGGTTCGGATGGGCCGGAACGGTCCGCGAATTCCGCTTGGCGCATCGGGCTTCATATCCCAGGTGTCGAGATGCGACGGGCCGCCTGTGAGGCGAATCACGATACAGCTGGGGTTCGGCGCTCCGTTTTTATCCGTGAGAAACGGCAGTGCGAGGGAACTCAGGAAATCCCTGCGTCGTATCACTGATTAGCCTAACCCTGATCAGCGTACTCTTCGTGCCACGCCATTTGAATTGCTTCGAGCTTGCCTTCGTTCGACTTTGCGGGATCGTCCCGAAAGTCCGCCAGCGCGGTGACCCATTTGTGCAGATCGGTAAAGCGCACCGTCAACGGATCCACGCCCGGATGCTTCTCCATCAGCGCGAGCGCTATGTCTTCCGAATTGTCCCAGGTCATTCCAGCCATCAGAATCATGGTACCGGTTTCCCGTGCTATCCTGCCGATGGAAACGTGCCCGTCCTCCGGTTGATTGCCATTCTGATCCTCGCTGCCGGATTTTGCGGGGTATCGCCGGCTCAACTAACGCCCAAGCAGAAAACGGACAATATCGACTCCTTCGAACTGGTCTGGCGCACAGTCCGTGACCGTCACCCGGATCCCAAACTCAACGGGCTGAACTGGCAGGCGATTCACGACTCCACCAAACCTCTGATCGAGAAAGCGCAGTCGATGCAGGAGGTCAGGACTATTCTTACAGGGATGCTGGCGAAGCTTGCCTCGTCGCACTACGCAATTATTCCGAGCGATCTCTATAAAGAGATCGGGAGTTCGCAAACTTCTGCGTCCGCGCCGCGGGAAAGCAACCCCGGCATCGTTCCGGTGATCATCGGCGATAAGGCGGTTGTCGGGAGCGTGGAACCTGACTCCCCGGCGGCACGAGCTGGAGTGCGGCCGGGTATGGTTCTCGATTCCATCAATGGAGCGAAGCTCACCCCGGCGCTGCGTCTTCTCGACGATTTGAAAGATCGCGAGTCGCCGCGGATTGTGGAGCAATCGGTATCGAAGAAACTGAGTGGCCCCTCCGATCAGCCGGTCTCGGTGGACATCATCGACGATCAGGGCCAATCCAAACACATCGAGTTGCAACGCGGCGGCGCGGAGAAGGGGAAGCTGGTGCGGTTCGGCAATCTCCCGGAAACCCGGCTCTATTTCGAGTCGCGCGCACTTCCGGACGGCGCGGGATATATCCATTTCAACGAATTTCTCGACCCGGCGTCGATCATGCCGCAGTTTGAAACCGCATTGAAGAACTTCCACAATGCGCCGGGGGTGATGTTGGACCTGCGCGGGAATCCTGGCGGCATAGGAATTATGGCGATGGGAATCGCGGGATTCTTCATCGACAAGAACGGCCAAAAATTGGGTGAAATGAAAATGCGCGACACGACGCTGAAGTTCATCATTTCCCCCCGGCCTGAAACGTACTCCGGCAGGCTGGCGATCCTGGTGGATGAAGGCTCGGCATCCACATCCGAAATCCTGGCGGGAGGACTGCAGGATCTGAAACGTGCCCGCATCTTCGGCGTCCGCACCGCCGGCGCGGCGTTGCCCTCCGACATCATTCGACTGCCCAATGGCGACGGCTTCCAGTTCGCCCAGGCCAGTTACACTTCGGATAGTGGCAAGGTGCTCGAAGGAGAGGGAGTTACGCCTGATGTCGTTATCCGGCAGACTCGTGAAGCGCTGCTCGCCGGACGCGATCTCGTGGTGGAGGCGGCGGATGAGTGGATACGCTCGGCTACTCGCTGACATACGGACTTACGCGGCCGTCGCCTGCATACTTGCTTTCACATGTGTGGCTCCCGCGGCGACGATCGACAGGCTTCCGACTGCTGGTCAGGTACTCGACCGTTACGTCAGACTGACGGGTGGCACAGCTGCCTGGCGCGCCAAGCGCGTGGAGCGCGACGATATCGAAGGCCGCACGTTGGACGGCCGGCGCGTGGTGCTGCGTGCGGCGGTTACGGTATCGCGATCGGGAAACTCCATCAGCGAAATTCAGATCCCCCAAAGCGGTAGCGAGGGGATCTACAAAGGTGTTGCGTGGGCTTTGTCGCATTTCTCCGGTGTGCGCATCAAGCGCGGTACGGAGCACGAAGAGGCGATCCTGGACGCGCGCATGCTCGAGGAAGCAGACTGGCGCGCTCTGTATCCTAACCCGCGGGTTGCCGGGATCGAGACAATCGGCGATGAGCGCTGCTACAAAGTTCTTCTTTTGCCTTCGTCCACGGAGCGAATCGAGTGGTTCGGCATTGCCTCGGGCTTGTTGGTGAAACGGTCTTCGTCCGAACTTTCGCCGGGCGGCGATACACCGGTGGGATATACGGTTGAAGAATGGGCGGAGCGCGACGGCATCAAGCAGCCTTCTATCATGCTTGCCTGGCGCGGCGATCTCCAATACCGGCTCAGTATTCTGAGCACCGAATACAACCCGAAGCATGCCGACCTGCAATATCCCTCAGAAGTAGCCGATTATCTGAAGGCAGAGCGGGCAGGGAAGGCTCTGCCGAACGCAGAGGAGATTGTCGAACGGCACATTTTCGAGTCCGGCGGCCCCGAGTTTTACGAAATGCTGCGGACTCAGAAGATCACCGGAAAACTCACGTTCGTGGCGCAGAACATCGAGGGACGGATGGAAACGCTGGCGGCCGGAGGCGGCAAGTATTACCAATCGACCGATATTCCGGGCATGGGAAAGCAGGAGGAAGGAAGCGACGGCGAAATCGCGTGGGACCGTTCGCCCGCGATCGGGCCTCGTCTGAAGCCAAGGAAAAATGCTGCGGCGCTGGGTGTGACGCTCGATGCCGTCGGGATGGTTGAGTGGCGGCTGTTGATCGATCATGTCCAGACTGAAGCCGAGGAGCGAATCAACGATCGCGACTGCTATCGAATTCGCATGACGCCGCGCGACGGATCGCAGGACATGATTCGCTGGTATGACCGAAATACGGGTTTGCTCTACCGGTCGGAGCTGGCGTTGCGGACCGACATGGGCGACCTGCCCGTCGTTATGACGATCGAAGAATATCGTGATGTCGCCGGTACACAGGCGGGGGTGCAGACGCAGGTCAAGTGGCCGTCGCGTGTTCGCATCACGGCGTCCGGACAGGACACGCTTTTTTCAGCCGACGAAGTGAAGCTGAATGAGCCGGTTGACGACGCGGTCTTCCAGGTTCCCGATGAGATCCGGGATCTCGCCCGCAAAAAGGCCGAAGCGGAATCGATCACGCCGTAACGACCGAACGATCTACTTGCGCTTAAACATCGACAGATCGAAAGCATCCGCCATTGCCTTGTATCCGACGTCGTTGGGGTGCAGGTGATCGCGGATGTTGAAGCTGGGGCGAATCTGCTTTGGATTTTCGGGATCGCGGGTCGCGGCGTCGAAGTCGATGACGCCGTCATAGGACTTACTGGTGCGGATCCATTCATTGAGCGCCGTGCGGACGGTTTCGCCGTTGTCGCTGTAATAGGTGGCGCCGGAATATGGTGTCAGCGTGGCGCCGATCACCTTAATCCCATGCATGTGCGCCCGATTGATGAGCTGCTTCTGGGCGGCGATTAAATCGTCAGCGGTGATCGAATTGGGGCCGGGCGTTCGCGCGGCAATTCCGATGTCGTTGATCCCTTCCATCACAATAAGCCACTCAACTCCGGGCTGGGAAAGAACATCCCGGTCGAAGCGGGCCAGCGCGGAGACTCCCGCGCCGTCGGCGAGGATGCGATTTCCGGAGATCCCCTGGTTGACGATCGCGAGGTGGGAAGTCGCCTTGTTTTCGAGGAGACGCTTTGCCAACTGACTGGGCCAACTGCTGTCAGTGTCCGGGGTTGAAGTTGCGCCGTCCGTAATGGAATCGCCAAAGGCCACGATGAGTTTAGCATCGGCCGGGGCCAGAACATCCACGGAAGAAATCCAGTACCAGGCTTGGGTCTTGGTTGCGTCGGTGATCGACGGCGCAGCGGTGAGGTCGCCCGTCGCCTTTGAAATATAGGTAGTGTGGAGACCGGTCAGATGCTGGGTCGGAGCGGCACCTTCTCCTGGAATGTAGAGGCTGAGCACGAGGTCGCCGAGTTTCGGTACTTCGATGTCCACCGGATCGCTGATGGCTTCCGCGCCGGGCGGGATCGTGAAAGAAGCGTCGCCGCTGAAAGTAAGAGCGTGGTCGGACCCGGCAAGGATCGCCGATTCTTTATCCCGCAGTGCCACGTGCGCCGCACCGACTTTCAAGGGAGTGGTACCGAAAGCATTCGAAAGCTGCACGCGCGCGCGACGTCCGCCGATGCTCGTGTGGACGATCTCGCGAACGGTGGTGTTGTTGAAAGTGGGAGGAGCGGGGAAAGCGGGCGCCCGGTTGGCCCGTGCCGGTGCAGCCGCGGGCGCCCCCGGCGCGGGTCCACGTCCAAAAGCGACGCGCGGCGCCTGCGGAGACGCAGCCCAGGTCGCTACCCAATGATCTTCGGCTTTCGCGATGGGAGCGAGCCACAATAGCCACAACAACTGCGCCGCCAGAAGTGCGCCGAAAGTCAATCGAATCCGCTGTATTGTCTTCATATCGATCCTTGTCACCCCCTGTATTGCAAATGAATTTTATCGTGCTGCCGGAGCCCGAGGTGTCGACGGAGCCAGCGGTGGTTGGGGTCCAACGACCGTTGTCAGGGCAGTATAGGCGCACTCTTCGTCTTTGTTCGATCCGCCCACACCTATGGCGCCGATCATCTGGTTGTCAACAATGATCGGCAGTCCTCCCGAAACCGGAAACACGTCCAGCTTGCTCCAGCGCAACTGCAGAGGCACGTTGTTGGCGACGATATTCGCCCGCGCGTGCGAAGAATCCCTCGTATAAAGCACGCTCTGCGCCTTGAGCTGCGCTGTTTCGATATTGATCGGCACCTGCCCGTCCATTCGATGCGCATGCACGATCTGCCCCGTCGGGCTGAGAATGAAAACGGTGACGGCGATATTGTTTTTCACCGCGAAATCCACGCAGGCCTGAGTGATTTTTGCTGCGGTATCCGCCGAGATCTCATTTTTTATGAGCGTCTTCTTCGCGGCCTCGTCGGAAATGACGAACTTGTTGATGTTTTGCGCATAGGCCGCGCAACATGCGAGCCCAAGAGCAGCGGCCACACAGAAACCACGTGACGCGCGCATGGCTTATTTCTTCCCGGTCTTAAAGCTCAGGTTCTTCGTGAAAAACGGCAGAAGATGTTGCTCGAAGCGTTCCGGAATCCTGTTCGTGTGGTTCCCTTCGTAGGTTTCGTAGGTGTGCACGACGTCAAAACGGGTGAGCGTTTCATCCAAAACGGCGTTGCTCGCGGAGAGACCGTCCTGCAGTCCGACCTCGAGCCCGATGGCGTGCATCTTCCTCAAATTCGGCATATATTGGTCGATCATCGCCAGCGGTGCATTCGCCGCCCAGCGTGCGACAACTTCCGGTACAGGTTGCCCGTCTTTGGTGGGAAGGTCCAAAAAGAAAGGCGGTTTCTTCGGGTTGGGTGACCATGCGGCCGCCTCGGCAAGCAGCGTGATTCCGCCGCGGCCGCCGCCGGCTTTCGCTTCGGCGGGAGTCTTCAGCGCTTCGAGCTGAGCGCCACCGCGTCCGCCCGGATTCAGGCTTGCGGTCAGGCAGCAGGAACTCATCGCGTAGAGGCTGGAAAACACCTCGGGATGCTTCATTCCGATCCGCATCGTGCCGTAACCGCCCATGGAATGACCCGCCAGGCCGCGGCTCATCCGATCAGGGATTGTCCGGTAGTGGCTGTCTACGTATGAGACCAGATCCTGGGAGACAAACGCCTCCCAGTCGCCCGTGGTCGGCGAATTGGAATACATGCTTCCGTTGTAGAGGGTGAAGGCGTCGGGATGCACCAGAATCATTTCCTGCGCGGTCCCGGCGGCGACGGCCTTTTCAGCGGCCTCCGGCACTCGCATGATGTTCCAGTACTGCTCGGCGCCGATTCCGTAACCGTGGAGGAAATAGACGACGGGATATCGCCGATTGGTCTGCTTGCTGTAACTCGGCGGCAGGTAAACGAAAACATCGCGATCCGCCGCATCGCCCTCCAGATTGCCGTCCAGCGACTTTCCGTGAACCTTGATGTGCTCAACAGTGCCGGTGAACTTCATGGGAGTCGGTGGGGGCCCGCCGCCGGGGCCAGGGGCCTGGCCGTACAAACAGGCGGCAAGCGAGAGTGTCACAGCAAGGGAACAGGCGGATTTCATTGGGGCAAACCTCCGGAACAGATTCTATCGCGGATGTGATGCAATATTCCGCATGGCGCTCAATCGACTGGCGTTGCTGCGCGGTATTAACGTCGGCGGCAAGAACAAACTCCCGATGAAGGACCTTGCAGCCATATTCGAAGCGTCTGGGTGCGAAAACGTCAGGACGTTCATCCAGAGCGGCAATGTCATTTTCACCGCTGGTCCGACTGTTTCGAAGAGTCTGGCTGACGTGATCGCTTCGAAGATCGAAGCGCAGTTCGGGTATCGGACACCGATCATTCTGCGGACAACAGAACAGCTTCGCGAGGCGGTCCGGAATAATCCCTTTCTGAAGCCAGGAGGTGTGGAAGACACTCTTCACGTGATGTTTCTGGCGGATCGCCCAAACCAGGCAAAGATCGCGGCGCTGGATCCCGGCCGTTCCGCGCCGGACGCGTTTACAGTAGTCGGTCGGGAGATTTATCTACAGCTTCCGAACGGTATGGGCAGGACCAAACTCAGCAACGCCTGGTTCGACTCGAAGCTGGCGACAATCAGCACCTGTCGAAACTGGCGCACCGTGACCAAACTTCTCGAAATGATGTAGCACCGGCGATCTTGTCGCCGGTGGGGTTAGTCAAGTAAAGACGCCGGCGGCAAGACCGCCAGCGGTACGGGTACAGGCTATTGTTTGAGCGCAAGGCGAAACGCGGTGCGATCCGCGTCCGAGATTCCGGAGTGCTGCGTGATGTCCGATCGCATCTTCAGCAGAACTCGATAGCGCTGAAAATAGGCCGTAATGTCGCCGCCATATTGGAAGCTGTACATGATGTCGGCGAAGTTTCGCGTATGAACGAGCCCCAGCGCATGACCGGTTTCGTGCAGGCAGGTCAGGTAGACGATCGTCTCGCGCATGAGCGGGTCCGTACGGCCGGGTCCCACGCTGGGCAGCACGTACACGTTCGCGCCGCGCTTGCCGTCAACCATAGTTGGTTCGGTCTCTCCATAGAGGCTTGACGTTCCGTTCGCCCAATGAAGCCGGATGCGCGCGTGCGCTTCTGTCGGGCTTTTCTTCACCACCATTGCTCCACCGGACTCACGCTGCCACGCTTCCAGAGCCCAACGACCGAGTTCCGGATCTCCGGGCTCACAGCTTGTAGATCGCGCGGTCTCGGGCGTGCAGTCTTCGATCCAGTAAGAATATTCTTCCGCTGCCGGAAGCAACGCAGCGAAAACCAGAAGTAAAATCAGGCTCTTCACACAAACCTCAAAAGCTCAGACCTGTCCGGAACACATTCACGGCATAGAAGTAGAGTTCGGCATCGAGCGAACGCTTGATATTCTCCGCCTTGCGGAATCCGTGTTGCTCGCCGGAAAACAAGAGGTAGCCGACCGGTGTTCCCTTTTTTCGCAGTGCCTCTACCATCAACTCGGTTTGATTCACCGGCACGACCAGGTCCTCATCGCCCTGAAAGAAGATTACCGGAGCCGACAGCCGCTCCGCATACGTAATCGGCGATCGCTCGCGATACAGATCTTCCCGTTCGGGGTAAGGTCCGATCAGCGAATCCAGATATCGCGATTCGAATTTATGCGTGTCCTGCGCAAGGAAAGCCAGGTCGCTGACGCCATAGTGGCTGGCGCCTCCGCGGAAATAATTGTGGAAGGTAAGGGCGGCAAGCACCGTGTAGCCGCCTGCGCTGCCGCCGGTGATCACGCTTCGATTGCCATCCACCAAGCCCTGTTCCGCGAGGAAGCGCGCGCCATTTACGCAATCTTCCACATCGACAATTCCCCAATTCCCATCCAGACGCTCGCGATAGGCGCGGCCGAAACCGGTGCTGCCGCCGTAATTGACGTCGAGGACGGCAATCCCGCGGCTGGTCCAATACTGAATCCCGAGACTGAGCGTGCTTGAAGCGGATGCAGTCGGCCCGCCATGGCATTTCACGAGCAGCGGGGGGCGTTCTTCCAGCGGTGCATCGTAGTCCGGATTGAAAGCGGGATAGTAAAGACCGAATGCCGTTCGGCCATTCGCCGTCGGAAACTCGAGCGGCTCGGCATTGGAAAAATACTTAGATTGTTCCGGATCGTCCGTGATGCCGGTCGACCGCTTCAGCACCTCCGTTCTTCCCGATTCGAGATGGAGAAGGGCAATCGAAGCCGGCGCCGTGGAGGAGCCGGTGCGAAACGCCACTCGATCCTTGCCTGCGCGAATCGAAGAAAAATCCGTCCACGGCACGTCGAGGTCTTTGAACTCGCCCGAAGTCAGGTCGATCCGGGCCAGATGTCCGAGCCCCTTCGATACGTAAGAACAGACGAGCTGATCGTTGCCGACGAACGCATAAGTCGACATCCCGAACACCCATTGAGGTTGGCCGAACTCGGCGTTCATCACCGCCAGGGCTTCTGTAGGAGTACGCGATTTCTGGCGGTAGAGATTCCACCAGCCGGAGCGATCCGAGACGAAGTAGAGCGCTGCACCATCCGGCGCCCATTCCGGCTGGAAAATCGATTCGCGTTCGCCGCCCGCGACGAGAATCGGTTGGGCGTCGGGCTGATTTAAATCCAGTACGTAAAGCCCGGTGCCCACCCAAGGCATGTTCGGATGATCCCAGGCGAGGAAGGCGAGCCAACGGCCGTCGGGTGAGAGCCGCGGCGAGGAATAGAAATCGTGGCCGGAGGCCAGAATCGTTCCTTCATGGAGTTGGTAGTCCAGGGTAATGCGGACAATCGTGTTGACTGCCTGTCCTTCACCGCTGTGATCTTCACGCACCCCGATCCAACTGCGCCGGGGTGAGTCGACCAATCCATCCGTATATCGCCAAGCGCCTTCCGGAGACAACGGAATCGGCTGATGTCCGTAACGGTCCATCCGATAGAGGCGGTTATCGGAATAGTTGGAAAAGTAAATCATTCCATCCGCCACGGTCCAGGCGCCGCCGCCGTATTCATGGACTCGCGTACGAACGTTGAATTCCTGGAGGGTCACGTCCTCCGTCGAAGAGTTCCAGGCCACATAGCGGACGACCACGTACCGGCCGCCTTCCTGCGGGCGCGATTCGAGCCAGTAAATGTCGTCGCCATCGAAGCGGACTTCGGAAAGCCCAATGGATTGGGCCACGATCAGATCTGAAGTGATGGGAGATTTCCAAGAGCCGTAAGGTGAAGTTTTCACGCGTTCTGAGCCATTATGACGCAGAGTGCTATAACCGTTGAGAGATGAAGGTTTATGAGGTCGTAAAAGGAAGTACGAGCCTGGATGGTCTTCGCCAGTCGCAAAGGCCTGAGCCAACCCCGGGATGGCATGAAGTATTGATCCGGGTGCGCGCGGCTTCCATCAACTATCGAGACCATATGGTGTTGATGGGGCGCTACTTCACGGCGGTGGAACGCGAAACCATTCCTCTTTCCGATGCAGCCGGAGAAGTTGTTTCCATAGGTCCGGGCGTCACCCGATTTAAGGCAGGAGACCGTGTCGCAGGTACTTTCTTCCAGGTGTGGACGGATGGTCCGCGGTCGAATTTCTACCCGGCGCTGGGCGTTCCGCTGGACGGCGTTTTGGCCGAGTACGTGGTGCTGAAGGAAGAAGGCGTGGTTGCCATTCCGCCGGGCTTGTCTTTCGAAGAATCGGCGACTTTGCCCTGCGCCGGAGTCACCGCATGGAGCGCGCTCATGGTTCACGGCAGGCCGATCAAGCCCGGCGACACCGTGCTCTGCCTCGGAACCGGTGGAGTTTCCATTCACGCCCTGCAGTTCGCGAAGGCAACCGGTGCGAAAGTGATCGTCACGTCTTCCAGCGATGAAAAGCTCGCCCGCGCCAAAAAGCTCGGAGCGTGGAGTGGAATCAATTACAAAACCCATCCGGAATGGCAGAAGGAAGTGGCGCGGATCACCGGCGGCCGTGGCGTCGACTGTGTTGTCGAGGTCGGCGGCATCGGCACGCTGGCGCGATCCTATGAGTCCATCGGCTTCGGCGGGAAGATTGCGCTGATCGGTTTTCTGGGCGGCCCCACCGGGGAGCAGACTCCGTACGGTCTCATGATGAAAGGCGGGAGCCTGTTTGGAGTTGGCGTCGGCAGCACGGCGATGTTCGACGATATGAATCGCGCGATCGCGGCCAACGGAATCAAGCCCGTCGTCGATAAGGTGTTTCCGTTCGAGGAAGCTCCGGAAGCCTTCCGTCAGTTTGCCGCGGGCAATTTCTTCGGCAAGGTGGTCATCACGGTTTAATCGCAGTGTTTGCTAAAGTCCTGATCGCCAATCGCGGCGAGATCGCGCTGCGGATTATCCGCACTTTGCGTGAGATGGGGATCCGCTCGGTGGCGGTTTACTCCGATGCGGACCGCGCCGCCCTTCACGTTCGCAAGGCCGATGAAGCAGCGCATATCGGCGCATCTCCTTCTTCAGAAAGCTACCTGAACATCGACCGGATTTTGGATGCGGCCCGCCGCCATGGCGCGACGGCGATTCATCCCGGCTATGGATTTCTCAGCGAGAATGCGCGCTTCGCGCAGGCCTGTGAAGATGCCGGGTTCACGTTCATCGGCCCGTCAGCCAAATCCATCGCGCTCATGGGATCGAAGACGGAAGCCCGTCGAGTTGCCAAAGCAGGCGGCGCGCCCATCGTCCCCGGTACCGAGTCCGGACTAACGTCCGCAGCCGACGCCGTGGCGTTCGCGCGAGAGGCCGGCTTTCCGGTCATGCTCAAAGCCGTTGCGGGGGGCGGCGGCAAGGGCATGCGCCGCGTGGATCGTATGGAAGACCTCGCAGCCGCTTTCGATGCCGCGTCGAGCGAAGCCCTGCGTGCCTTCGGTAATGGTACGGTTTACATCGAGAAGCTGATCGAAAATGCGCGCCACATCGAGATTCAGGTGCTCGGCGATCAGCACGGCAATCTGGTTCATCTGGGCGAACGCGAGTGCTCCGTGCAGCGCCGTCACCAGAAAGTGATCGAGGAATCGCCGTCGTCGTTTGTTTCCCGTATGCCCGGCATGCGCGAGCGCATGGGTGAGGCGGCCATTCGGGCGGCGCGCGCCGCGGGCTATTACAACGCCGGAACCGTCGAATTCCTCGCGGACCAATTCGGGAATTTCTACTTCCTCGAAATGAACACGCGCCTTCAGGTCGAACATCCGGTTACCGAACTGGTGACCGGACTTGATCTGGTGCGTCTCCAGCTCGAAATCGCGGCGGGAGAGCGGCTTCCTTTTACACAGGACGACATCGCACTGCGCGGAGCAGCGATCGAATGCCGCATCTACGCCGAAGATCCCGCCAACAATTTCTTTCCCTCACCGGGCCGCATCGAACGGCTTTCCGAACCATCAGGCCCCGGTGTTCGCCTCGATTCCGGTATCTATCCCGGGTGGAACGTGCCCCTCGATTATGACCCGATGCTCGCGAAGCTCATCGTTTGGGCGGGCACACGCGATCAGGCGATCGAACGAATGCTCCGGGCGCTGGGTGAATATCAGGTGGGTGGAATCCGCACGAACCTGCCACTCTTCCGGCTGATCCTGAACGATCCCGCATTCCGCCGGGGCGACCTGCATACCGGCTACCTCGAAGAGTTGTTGAAAACGCCAATCGACTGGAATCCGCCGGGGCCGCCGGAATTGGCAGCGATTGCGGCCCAAATCGCGGCCTGGAAGATGAAGGAGCAAACTACCGCGCAGGCTGCGCCGGACGCGGCAAAAGGTTCCAGCTGGGCCACTTCCGGACGCGAGGACTTATTGCGGTGAACCGGATCATCCGCATCGACGGTCACATGGTTGAGCCTGCGGATTCCGATCTGGCGGAGACCGAGCCCGGCGTCTACTCCGCCATTGCCGGGCTGTCGTCGTGGGAGGCGCAGGTCACGGCCAATGAAATCACCATCGGCGGCTACACATTTCTGGTCGAGTTCGAAGACCGGCGCCAATGGAAACGCTCTGGCCGCGCGGCTGACGCCAAGGGGAAGGCTTCAATCACGGCCGCAATGCCGGGAAAGATCGTGCGCATACTGGTCGCGGTAGACGATGCGGTAGTGGCGGGGCAGGGAATTTTCGTCGTGGAAGCCATGAAAATGCAGAACGAGCTGAAAGCCCCGCGCGACGGGCGCGTAGCGGCAATCGAAGTCAGCGAAAATGACAGTGTCGTCGCCGGCGCGGTTCTCGCCATAATCGAATAAACCCATAATCAAATAAACATGGCGGAATTCGACGTCGTCGGCGTAGGACTCAACGCCACAGACACCGTGCTGATCGTCCCGCGCTTTCCCGCATATGGAGGCAAGGCGCCGTTCATACAGGAATTTACCTCTGTCGGTGGGCAGGTCGCCACAGCGGTCGTGGCGTGCTCACGCCTCGGTCTTCGCGCGAAGTACATTGGCGCCGTCGGCGACGATGAACGAGGGCGCCTGCAGTTGGACAGCCTCCGTGCCTCGGGCATCGACATAACCCACGTGCAGCAGCGCGCGAACTGTCCGAATCAGTCGGCCTATATCGTGGTGGACCAATCCACCGGTGAAAGAACGATCTTCTGGAACCGGCCGGACTGCCTCGCAATTTCACCCGCGCAGATTACCCCGGATCAGATTACGTGCGCGCGGCTCCTTCACATCGACGGCCACGATACTCCGGCTGTTGAGCATGCCGCACGTATCGCTCGGGAACAGAGCATCCCGGTTACAGTTGATGTCGATACCATCTACGCCGGTTTCGATCGCGTTCTGCCGCTGGTCGATTACCTGATCGCGAGCGCTGAGTTTCCCATCCGCTGGACCGGAATCGAAGATCCGTGCGGCGCTCTCATCGCGATCGAGCGTCAGGCGCACATGAAAGTTGCCGCGATGACCCTTGGCGCTCATGGGGCTCTGGCGTGGGCGGATGGCCGTTTCTACTACTCCCCGGCGTTCGTGGTGAACTGTATTGATACGACCGGCGCCGGAGACGTCTTCCACGGAGCCTTCTGCTATGCTGTCTTGCAGAAAATGCCCATTGCCGATGCGCTTGAGTTTTCGAATGCAATGGCCGCGTTAAACTGCACCGCGCCGGGGGCGCGAGGCCGCATCGCCGATGCCGAAGAGGTTCGCGCATTCCGGCATTCGGGTGTCGGCCGCCGCGAGCATCCCGCCATCGCCCTCAAGGTTCGGGCAGACTGAATGTTTCCCCTCCGGGACGACCGGCCGACTTATACCGCGCCGGTCGTAACCACGCTGTTGATCATCGCGTGCGCGCTGGTGTTCTTCTTCGAACTGTCGCTGGACGATTATTCCCGGGACTATTTCATCAACCGATACGGCGTGATTCCCGCTCATCCGCACCCCATTACACTTCTCACTTCGTTATTTATTCATGGCGGCTGGAGTCACATCATCGGTAACATGCTGTTCCTTTGGGCTTTCGGAAAAAGCCTCGAGGATGCGATGGGCCACACGAAATTTCTGGCCTTTTATCTCATCGCCGGGATTGCCGCCGGTATCACGCATATCGCCTTCAATCTGAATACGACACTGCCTACAGTCGGCGCCAGCGGAGCCATTGCCGGCGTTATGGGCGCGTACCTGGTCAAGTTTCCGCGCGCCCGAATCCACACTCTTATATTTCTGTTCTTCTTCGTGACGATGGCCGACATACCCGCGGCCTTCATCCTGCTTTACTGGTTCGTCACGCAGCTTTTCAGCGAGTACGGCTCCATCACCCAGACCCAGGTGATGAATGGCGGTGTCGCCTACGCCGCTCATATCGGCGGGTTCGTCACGGGCATGATACTCGTCCACCTGATGGGCACGCGCACCCGCTATTTCCCGAGGCGTGACATCTACTGGTAGCGATATTGGCAACGACAAACTGACATGCTGGATCTCCTGGCCATTGCGGCTCACCCGGACGATGTGGAACAAACCTGCGGCGGCACCCTCCTTCGAATGGCGGAAGCCGGATACCGCACGGGTATCATCGATTTGACGGCGGGCGATATGGGTACGCGCGGATCGCCTGAGATCCGCATCGCCGAATCCGCAGCGGCGGCGAAGATACTCAAGATCTCGCACCGCGAGAACCTGTATTTCCCCGATGCTCGTCTTGAAAATTCCCTGGCGGGAAGGATGACTTTGGCCCAGCGGATACGCGAATTACGTCCGAAAACCGTAATCCTGCCGTATTGGGAAGGGCGTCATCCCGACCACTATCGTGCTGCTGAACTGGGGTACGAAGCCTGCTTCCTTGCGGGACTGAAAAAGATCGATCAGTATACGGAACCGCATCGCCCGCACAAGATTATCTATTCGTCTCTCTACGCCAACGTCACTCCCGGCTTCGTGGTCGATATCACGCAATATTTTGAAAAGCGCATGGAATCCCTGTTTGCGTATAGATCTCAGTACGGCGGGGGAGCTGAGGGAGCAGACTTATTTCCCGACGCCGCGGAAATCCGTGAGCGTCTCGGAGCCATTGCCCGTTTTTATGGAAACTTGATTGGCGTAAGGTATGGTGAGCCGTTCGCGGTTAAAGAAACCATACGGGTCGACGACGTTGTTACGTTACAAGTAGCCAGCCTCTAGGGTACAGCCCGCCAAATCCTGGTAGAAATATAACAAATTATCGGATTTGTCTGATATCGGAGTTAATTAACCATTGTAAACTTTCTGGTAGTCCGGTACTGTCTAGCAGTACTCGTCAGCACCGGTACAAATCACACAGGAAGGTTATTCACAATGGCTCGCAAAATCGTCTTCGCTTTACTGCTCGCGCTTCAGTTCTCGGTGATTGCCAACACGGCGTTTTCCTCAGGCCTCCCCCCGAGCTGCCTGCCTTGCCCTAACGTAAAATAACACTTGTATTTGCAATAGCTGGGCACTGAAAGTCACTAAAATAAAGACTTCAGGCCCCGGCTCTGCAAATGATGGATTGGGAACATCGCGTACTGGTCTTCTGGATTGGCTGCCACGGCGTTCTGCTGTGGCGGCTCTGGTCGCAGAAGCTGGTCGGGTTATATCCATTTTTGGCGGTGTTCCTTGGGGCAGAAGCGCTGCAGAATATAGCGCTTTTTACGATACGCCGGCGTTCGACTCTATATGGTTGGACCTATGTTGCGTCCAACCCGATCCTTTGGATTCTGACTTATCTCGTCGTCCTGGAGTTGTACCGCCTCATTCTGGAAGATTATCCGGGAATTGCCGCCGTCGGCCGAAAAGCTGTTACCTGGTGCATGGGGATGGCGATTCTCATCTCTATCGCCTACGCGATCCCCGATTTAAGAAGCTCCGCGGGACCGTTTCCGATCCTTCGGATTTACTACATAGCGGAGCGGTCTACGGTACTGGGACTCCTTCTTTTTCTGGTCCTGATCCAATTATTTCTGGTCCGTTATAAGCTTCGGCTCTCCCCCAACCGAAGGATTTATGCGACCGGATATGCCATCTACTTCGGCATTGCAGTGGCGGAAGACGTCATTTTCACCTCGCTGGGCATCCGCGTAGTCGATACGGTCGGCTTCTGGATTGTTGTCGCTGACGGCCTGATTCTATTGGCCGGAGCGGCGCTTTTACGCAGCGCGGGAGAGATCCCGGTGCATTTGGAACCCGACTCCGGGACGGAACGGGCTCACCTGCAGCAACAACTCACGGATATCAATCGAATGCTCTCAAGAGCCGCGCGCGGGAGGGGCTAGCGGCGGTGTTGTCCTTGGTTAACAATGCGCATATATCTGTTTTCAACGTTGCTGCACTTTCCGGCGAGGGCTATGTTGTTGATGAACATGAACCAGTTTATCTGGGAGGGGAGGCAATTGGATGATCGTTAGTCTGTCGATCGTATTTCTGCTGATCGCAGCCGTTGCCCTGCTGACATGCTGCTCCCCCCGGTCGGATCGCCCCGTCAGTTCTTACGGATCCGACATTTCTTTTCTCGACAGCCTTTCGCCCGGCAAGTATCTTCCAATGGTCCGTTTGGCCTCTCAGATGGATCGGCGGTTCCTGAGTTCCGCGCACGGCAATAAGCTGGCATCCTGTTATCGCGGGATTCAGCGCAAGCTGCTGCGCGAGTATCTTCGTGAGACTTCAAAGGACTTCAACCGGCTGCACACCATCGCGACGGCGAAATCGGTGCGCGCAACGGATGACCCGAACGATCTCTCCCTTGCGCTGTTTGAACAGTATTTGACGTTCAGCCTGCTGATCTGGGGAATTGAAGCCAGACTGCTGCTGGATGACTTTCTGCCGTTTGCTCTCGATCTCAAGCCGCTGATCGGACATCTGGAAGGCTTGGCAGAGCAGACCCGCGGCATGGCGCGGTCGCAGCAATACAGCTACCAGGCTTTCTAAGATATCTGCTGGTTTCACTTCCGTTGCCGCCCCGGCAATTATCTACGAGATAATCGGGTGAAGCGACGTGAAAAACACAGGCCTCAAGGAACGTTTCCGTTCGCCCACGGCCCGGCTGCTCGCGGGGTTGGCGATCACCCTTGCCGTTGTGGCCGCTTTCTGCTTCTATGCGCTCCGTCAGATTGCCGGATTGCGCGATCTGCAGAACCAGACCATCGAACGCAATCGCAAAGATTCCCTGCAGCTTCTTCGCACCCAGAACGACCTCAGTGCGCTCGGTCTCGCCATGCGCGACATGCTGAGCGGCGATGAGCCTTATCCTCTCTACGCCTGGGAAGCACAGTTCGCCCGCATCCACAAAGACATAAGCGATGCCATCCGGGTTGAGACCGGTCTGACGTCTCTCGTGGACAGCCCGGAGCGTCAGGCCTCATTCCGCCGCGGGCTCTCGCAACTCTGGATTTCCACGGACCAGATGTTTGCCCTCGCCAGGGCGGGCAACGAGCAGCAGGCGCGCGCTTTGGTTCTGAATTCGTTGGAGCCTCAGGAAGCCAGCCTGGTCACCGCCGTTTCACGCCTCCTCGTGGAGAACAACGAGACGCAGCAGAAGACCGCAGCCAGAGTGGGGGCCATTTACGATCGTGTGGAGAATCGCATCTACTGGCTGTTTGCAGTCGCCCTCGCCGCCATTGCGCTCACCAGCCTGATGTTGATCCGCGCAAATCGCATCGTTTTTCATGAGATGGCCCAGCTATCGGAACAGCGCAGCGGATTGGCCCGCAAGCTGATCACGATGCAGGAGGAGATGTTCCGTTCCATATCGCGGGAGCTTCATGACGAATTCGGCCAGATGCTCACCGCTATCGGCACCATGCTCAGCCGGACGCGGCGCCAGCATTGCCCGCCGGAGCTGACCAGCGACCTCGACGAGATTCGCGGCATCGCGCAGGACGCGCTGGATAAGACGCGGAGCCTCACCCAGACCCTCCATCCGGCCATTTTGGACGACGGCGGACTGGAAGAAGCGATTGACTGGTATCTTTCCGTATTCGAAAAACAGACCGGTATCCATGTCGCTTTGGAGAAGTCCGGTGTGAGCCGTGAACTGAAACACGAACTGGGCGATGACATGCCCATCCACGTCTATCGGGTTCTCCAGGAATCCCTCAACAATCTTGCGAAGCATTCGCAGTCGATTTCCGCATGGGTGCGGGTGCGCTTGTCAAATGAGTTGCTGGAGCTGGAAGTCGAGGACCGCGGCATCGGTCTGGAGCCGGAGAGCCAGGGGAAGTCTCGTGGCCTGGGCATGATTGCCATGCGGGAACGTGCACAGCTCCTGAGCGGTAGAATCGAGTTTCTGCGTCCGGAAAAAGGGGGAACGCTGGTCCGTCTCCATGTCCCGTTGCATCCCCGGGCAACTTCCCCAGGTAATTTATGACCGCTGATATTCGAGTGGTGCTGGCCGATGATCACTCCCTGGTGCGCAGGGGTTTTCGGCGCCTCCTGGAAGACGAACCGGGCATCGCAGTCGTGGGTGAGGCCTGCGACGGCGCCGAGGCCGTCGAACTGGCTCGATCGCTTCGTCCCGATGTCATTGTCATGGATATGTCAATGCCGCGGCTGAACGGCACTCAGGCGACAATCGAGATCCTCAAGTTCCTGCCCGCCGCGGGTATCGTAATTCTCAGCATGTACGAGGAAGCGAATTATGTGCGCAATGCGATGAAGGCCGGCGCGCGCGGGTACCTGCTCAAGAACGCTTCCGAAGTCGATCTTGCCGCCGCTGTCCGCAATGTTGCGCGCGGGCGTAAGGTGATCGACGAAAAACTGCAAAACCCCGTTGATCTGCCAAGTGTGGACGAGGCCAAATTGACTCCCCGCGAGCGCCAGATTCTGCAGCTTATCGCGGAAGCCAAGTCTACGCGGGAGATCGCAGCTCTTCTGGATTTGAGCGTGAATACGGTTGCGGTTCATCGCGCCAACATCATGGATCGGCTGGGTCTGCATAAGACCGCGGAACTGGTGTTGTATGCGGTGCGCAGCGGAATCGCACAGATTCCATGACGCGGCTTCTCACCGTTGCGTGGATTTCTTCCGTCCTCCTCTTCGGCGCCGATCCCGCCTTTCACCTGAGCGACGTCACGGCCAAAGCCGGTATTACCTTCAAACACAATAACGGAGCGTTCGGCGGCAGGTATCTGCCCGAGACTCTGGGCTCGGGTGTGGCGTTTCTCGACTACGACAAAGACGGCTGGCAGGACATTCTGTTCGTGAATGGCTCGAACTGGCCCGGACACAGAACCAAACCCACCGTTATGGCTCTCTACCGGAACAATCACGACGGCACATTCACGGACGTCACCCATCGTGCCGGCCTGGATGTCGAGATGTACGGGATGGGCGTGGCCGTGGGAGATTTCAATAATGACGGTTTTCCCGATCTCTACGTCACCGCGGTAGGGCAGAGCAGACTGTTCCGGAACAACGGCCACGGCGGATTTGTCGATGTCACCGATCGCAGCCGTCTCGGCGGACGCGACGGCTTCAGCACATCGGCGCTCTGGTTCGACTACGATCGGGACGGGCGCCTGGATTTGTTTGTCGCCAATTACGTCAAGTGGTCGGCGGCGCAGGATGTTTTCTGCAGCCTCGATGGCAGCCACAAATCCTACTGCACCCCGGAGGCCTACCGTGGTGCGACCTGCTGGCTCTTCCACAACCGTGGAGACGGCACTTTCGAAGACGTAACGGCGAAAAGCGGAATCTTCGACAGCAGCTCGAAGTCCCTTGGTGTCGCCATGCTCGATTACGATCTGGACGGATGGCCGGACCTGTTTGTCGCCAACGACACCCAGCCCAACAAGCTCTATCGCAACAACCATAACGGCACGTTCAAAGACGTAGCCGTGGAAGCGGGCGTAGCATTCAATGACGACGGCAAAGCCCGCGCGGGCATGGGCGTCGACGTGGCCGATTATGAAAATTCGGGAATTCCGGGGATCGCGGTCACGAACTTTGACGACGAAATGATCGGTCTCTATCGCGGAAACCGCAAGGGCGCTTATACGGATCGTGCGCCAATGTCGGAAGTAGGGCAGGTCTCGCGGCACAGCCTCGGCTTCGCCTGTTTCTTCTTCGACGCCAATCTCGATGGACTCCTGGATTTGCTGGTCGTCAACGGTCACATTGACGACACCGTGCGCAATATCCGCGCCGGTGTCTCGTACAAGCAGCCCCCGCATCTTTTTTTGAATGCCGGAATGGGAGAGTTTCACAACGTCGCGGCACAGATCGGAGCGGCCTTCGTCGAGCCGATAGTGGGGCGCGGCGCGGCTTTTGGAGACTTCGACAACGATGGCGACCTGGACGTCGTCGTGACCACGAATAACGGCCCGGCCCGGCTCTATCGCAACGATGTTGCCCCGGGCCGGCACAGCATTCGCTTCGAAATGGTGGGCGCCCAATCCAATCGAGATGCCATCGGCGCTGTCGTGCGGATCTGGTATGGCGGTAAATACAGTTCGCTGATGGTCAAGAGTGGATCGAGCTATCTTTCGCAGTCGGAACTGCCTCTTACGTTCGGGCTGGGCGCTCAGGACAAAGTCGACCGCGCCGTGGTGGAATGGCCCAGCGGCCGGAAAGAGACCCTCAACAATCTCAAAGCCGGCCGATATACGTGGATCGAAGGCCGCGGCATTCAAAGCCGTTAACCCGGCATGTGGCGTTGCCTGATTCTTCTGGCCGGAACGATCGCGCTCGGATTCCAGTCCGGCTCGTTATCGCGAATCCGGTTTCATGCGCAAAAACTTGCGTCGGGCATTGACGCCGCGAGTGCGGGTCTGACAGTTGCCGACATCGATGGCGACGGCAAGCCCGAAGCTCTTGTGTGGTCGAACGCCGGAATTCAGGTATTCCGCTACGGAGTGGCAAAACCGATTGACCGCGGACTCAGCAACGTCCGTGAAGTGATCTCGATCTCTCCCGGCGATTTCAACAACGACGGATTGACGGACCTCGCGATCCTCACCCAATCCGATGCGGAACTGTGGACGAACCGCCGCGGAAGATTCGAAAAGCTGAACGTGGCTATCCCCGAGGGCGCTTATAACAAAGCCGTCTGGCTCGATTTCGATCACGATAATGATCTCGATCTCTTTCTTCTCGGGGATAAGTCGGCTCTCATGCGCAACGACGGCGTGCGCAATGACGACACTGGCTTCACCAACGTCTCGAATAACTTTCCGTTCGTGGCGGGGCGAGCGGTTGATGGAGCACTACTGGGGAAGGATCTGTTTGTGATCTTTTCCGACCGTCCCGGTGTTCTTTATGAGGACAAACTCCGCGGGCGTTTCGAGGCACAGGATCTCAACGTCATTCCAGCGGGAGCGAAGGCGGCTGTCGCCGCGAATCCCGATCTGTTGGTCACGACAACTTCTGGTACCTTTCCGATTTTCAATCGTGGCGGATCATTTGCAAGAGGCCCGCAAATCACTCGGTCTTCTGTTGCGCCCACTGTCGGCGATTTCGAAAACCGCGGTCGCAACGACATCGCCGTACCGGGCGCAATCCTGAGAAACGACAGCCCCGGAAAACTCAGTGAGATCAAAGTGCCGGACGCCGACGCCATGGTATTAACAGCCGTCGACTTCGACGGAGACGGCCGCACCGACCTGATCGAGGTTCTGCACGACGGCTTGCTTGTGTTTCTACGCAACGAGACTGCGCGTTAAACAATCCCCCTTGACGCATAGCTCGGAATCCGATATAACGGATAGCGACTATGGTCGAGGATCTGAGTCCGTTTCTTCCCCTTTCTCCGGCAACGCTCCATGTTCTTCTCGCTCTTGCCGGCGAGGACCGTCACGGATACGGAATCATGCAGGAAGTTGCCCGGCAGTCCGACGGGCAATACAAACTCGGACCGGGCACTCTCTACGACAACCTGCAGAAAATGATGAATCAGGGGATGGTCGAAGAAGCTCCGTCCCCGGCGGACAATGACGATCCGCGCCGTCGGTATTACCGCCTGACGCCTTTTGGCCGGGCCGTTCTCACCGCTGACGTGGCCCGTCTCGAAGGCGTCGTTCGCAAAGCAAAGCTCCATTTGCGTCCCGCGCACGGAAAGGCTAAGTGACGGCAATCTAATGACGCGCACACTTTACGCGTCGCTTTTGCGACTGCACCCGCAAGCCTTCAGGCGACAGTTCGCGCCGGAAATGCTCTGGATCTTCGATGAAGCGCACGTCTCCGAAGGAGCATGGATATTGCTTTTCGACCTCCTTGCTTCACTTTGCCGGCAATGGCTCCTGCGCACCGGTTTTTGGAAAGTCACAGCCGCTATAATCGGCGCTGCTCTGCAGATGTTACCGGCGCTCAACGTCTTTGCGCGATCGAGGTCCCTGTCGATTCGGCCTATGGCGGAAACGCCCGTTGAAGCTCAGGGGTTCGCCGTGATCGTGATGTGCATGATCTCACTCGTCATCCTCCTGGTAGTTTCCACAGTCCTTTGGGCAACTCGCGTCTCCAGGCTGAAGGCACTCGCAAACAGGCGCTCCCGATGTCGCTTGAACTCCGCGGCATAACCAAACTCTATTCCGGCATCCCGGCCGTGAAGGATGTCAGCTTCATCGCGCGCGCCGGTGAAGTGACCGGATATCTCGGACCCAACGGCTCCGGCAAGTCCACCACGCTGAAAATGATCACCGGACTCATCGAGCCCAGCGCGGGTGGAATTTTCTTCCAGGGCGAACCGATCGGGCGCGATCGTATCGCGCATCGCCAGCGACTCGGCTACGTGCCCGAGGAACCGCATATCTATCCGCATCTGACCGGCTTCGAATATCTCGAAATGATCGGGCAACTCCGGTCGCTCCCGGAACGCACGCTGACCGCAAAGATCGACGGCTTCCTGCAGCTTTTCTCGCTCTATGCGGACCGCTATGTCCCGATTTCGTCCTATTCGAAAGGCATGCGGCAGAAAGTTCTTTTGGCCGCTGCGCTCCTGCACAATCCGGAAATCATCCTGCTCGACGAGCCGTTTTCGGGACTGGACGTCAACTCCGCGCTGGTCCTGCGAAATCTCATCAGCCGCCTCGCCGCGCGCGGCAAAGTCGTCTTGTTCAGTTCGCATGAATTGGAAACCGTGGAGCGCGTTTCATCGCACATCGTGATCCTGCACAAGGGCCACGTGGTTGCGAATGATTCCATCGAACAGTTGCGTGCTCTGATGGCGCTGCCCACGCTCGAGCGGATTTTCACCGAGCTCGCCATCGAGCAGGACACCGAAGGCATCGGTGGACAGATAATCGACCTCATCGAGTCTTGAGATGAAGCGGCAGCTCCCTGTTCTTCATCGTCTGTTTCTCGCCCGCATGATCGACCTTGAGATCCTGTCGGCACGCGGCGACGTTCGCGATCTTGTTGTCCGGTTCGTGTCCGTTTTGGCCGCGTTCAGCCTCGTTCTGACGTACATGATCGGCGGGCGATACTTCTCGACGACGCTGCCGCGCGCGCGGCTTCTCTATTCGATTTGGAATGACGAAGAGTTTCTGATTTCAGCCACCATCGCCGTGGCCGGCCTGTTTGCCGTGCTGGCGTGGAACGCGGTGTTCCCCGATCGCCGCGACTGCCTCTTGCTCGGGCCCCTCCCCATCTCAACGCCCGTCATTATCCTTGCCAAACTGTCGGCTATGGCGACCGCGTTGAGCGTAAGCCTCATCGCCCTGAACATTTTCACCGGTCTGGTATTCCCGCTGGCCGTTGCGGACCCTGCCTCCGGCCTCATGCGTGCGCTGGTGGCTTGGTGGATCGTCATATTGGCCGCCGGGGTTTTCATCTTTTCGGCCATGCTCGCTCTTCAGGGACTCGCCGCCCAGTTGATGACATGGAGCCTGTTTCTACGCGTTTCGGGTTTCCTGCAGCTTGTGGCGCTTGCCTGCGTCATTGCCCTGTTTTTCGTGACCCCGCCCTTCGCGGCAACCGTTTTACATCTCTCCGACCATCCAGGATTCCTGCTGCAGGTTCTCCCTTCTTTCTGGTTCATCGGATTGCTCCACCTGCTCAACAGCGATTCGAATCCGGTCTTCACGCCGCTTGCGAACATTGCCTTGCGCAACTTGTCGGTTGCTGTTGCGCTGGCTGCCCTCACGTGGGCGTTGTCGTATTACCGGAACATTCGCCGCATCGTGCAGGCTCCCGATATCGCTCCCTCGGCGCGCGGACAAATTATCGCCCGGTTCTTCCGCTTCGTCGCTTTTGGTTTTCTTGCGAAGCCGCTGGATCGGGCTATAGTCATGTTCACGGCGCGCACCATGGCGCGCAGCCGCCAGCACCGGCTTCTTCTCGCCGTGTGGGGCGGCATCGGATTCGCGACGGCCCTTGCTTTTTCCCGAACCTTTCTCGAAGACAGATCGGCTCTTCGTTGGGATCGGCCGAACGTGCCTTTCCTCATCGCGGGCCTGCTCCTGCTGTTCTGCGCCATTGCCGGTGCTCGTGCCACGTTTGCGTTTCCGCTCGCTCTTCCCGCCAACTGGATTTTCCGCATCACCGCCGTGCACAGCCCGGGCGCATATTTCGCGGCTGTCCGCAAGTCCCTCATCGCCCTGTGCGCGATCCCGCTCTGGATGATCGCCGCCCTTGCCTATTTTTGGATCTGGCCCGGCAGACCCGCGCTGGAGCACCTGCTCATTCTTATCGTCGCGGGCCTGTTGCTCGTCGACCGGTCGCTCTATCGGTTCCGCAAGATTCCTTTTACTTGTTCGTGGCTGCCTGCGGGCGTACAGCTCAAGGTCCGCATGGGCGTGTACATTCTTTTGTTCCTCCTGTTGGCGGGCCTGTTCACACAGATTGAGTTGCGGACTCTGCAGAAGTTTCCACGCTTTCTCGTCTTCTTTATGGTTTTCACGGCCGCCGCCGTGTGGGCGCGCCGACGCTCGGCTGAATTTGCGAATTCCCCGGCGAATCGGCTTCAGTTTGAGGACGTACCTCCCGCTGATGTTTTCGCTCTGGATCTCCGTCCTGATGGCGAATGGTCAAGCGACGAGGCATACGTGGATGCGGGCAATCCGCAAGCAGGACAACTGCCGCTGACCAGGGCGCAGGGGCTGTAATCGAGTTGCTCTACGAACGCAGCAACGGCAGAACAGTTTCGCTCGGATGATAATCCGGTTCGCCGGAAGGTCTTTCCACTGGCTGCAGACGAACGACCATAAGCGTCTGGTCGTCGTGCGGGAGTTGTTTGCCGAGGAAGTTTCGCACCTTCGCCAATACGGCATCGCAGATTTCCGTTGGGGACCCGGACCAATTCTCGTGGACAGCCTGCAGAATCCGTTCCTCGCCGAATTCTTCGTCAGCTGCATTGGCCGCTTCCAGTATTCCGTCGGAGAAAACCACCAGCAGGTCGCCCGGCTGAACCGCCACCCGCGACTGCCGATAAGTTGCGCCCGGCAGCACACCTAATACCGGCCCGCCGTCATCCAACCGAAAAACCTCGGAGCTCCCCTGATCCGTGTGGCGAACCAGCAGCGGAGGCAGATGCCCAGCGTTGATGTAGCCGAGCCGTGAGGCGATCGGATCGAAATAGCACCACACCAGGCTGACGAACCGCTCGCGCGCCGTTTTCATGCAGAGCAGTTGGTTCAGTTGCTCCGCGCTGTGTTCGTGATTGAGCGCCGGGCCCGTCCCGTTACTGACATGAACCGCGCCCTGCACTACGCCCATCACAAGTGCGGCCGAGAGCCCTTTGCCGGAAACATCTCCGAGGATAAGCGCCATCTGATGGTCGTCGGTTTCGAACGCATCGTAGAAGTCGCCGCCCACCTGCCATGCCGGCACACACTGCGCCGCGAACTCCACGTTGCGCGTCTTCAGCTTTCCCGGAGGAAGGAGGTCGAACTGCACCAGCCGCGCCATCGCCAACTGTTCTTCCACTTGTTTGCCGCGAAGGTAATATCGGAACCGCACGCCGATGATAATCACCGCGGCAAGAAGTGAGAACCCTGCCGAGCAGCCCACAATCAGGTTTTGCCGAAGCGGACCGAAGCGTGCGGAGACGCCGTTTACGTATATTGCGATTTCGATGACGCCGACTCCAGGCATCGTCTTCGCCAGGCCTTTTCCGGTGCGGGGCAATCCGACGAACAGCGGATTCAGCGTCACCAGAACGGGACCCGCCGCCGTTTTGCGGACATTCGGGAGGCGATCCCGGTCCTCGACGATTTTGTCGAGGGTCTCCGCTGCATAGGCGGGCGCTTCGCTTGTTTTGCCGCTGTCTGCCAGGGACCTGCCGGCCATGTCCAGAACGCGCATCCACGCAATCTGTTGGGGAGCTTCTTTGACGAGTTCGTCCATCAGCGGATGGAGAGCGGTAACGCTCCGGCTCCCGGAGGGCCGGGACTCGCGAATCAGCGCCTGCATCTTGCGATCGGACTCGCGCTTCGCCTCCTGCCGCACCATGAGCCCGGAGACGTACCGGTAGGTCAGCACAGTCTGGAACACGAGCACCAAGCCCAGCAGCGCGCCCAGCGCGATTGCCGCTTTAAAAGGCAGATATCTGCGTTTTGCGCTTTCTTCCATCTGACTAGAGAGCGTATCTCCTTCGCTGCCGGTTACGCGATAGACCGTGTATTGACATGCATTTACAAGGGAACAATATCATGAATCGATAAAAATCCACGGCGCTCGCAGCCCCTGCGTACTATTATATCGAAAGAATTCTTGACACATCGCGTAACTAGGGATAGCATTACGAGGTATGAAGGGTGAGGCTCTCAAAGGCCATCTCGACCTGTTGCTCCTGAGCGCGGTGCGAACACAGGCAGCGCACGGTTACGCCATTGCGGAAACGCTGCGTGCCCGCAGTGAAGGCGCTTTCAATCTGCCTGAAGGCACTCTCTATCCCGCGCTGCATCGGCTCGAGGGCGCTGGCCTTCTGATCAGTCGATGGACGGAGGAGAACGGCCGCCGTCGTCGCGTTTATCAGGCTACGGCCAAAGGCCTGCGAACGTTGACGACACGGCAGCAGGAGTGGCGCGACTTCGCTCGCGCGGTCTTTGGCGTTCTGGAGAGTGCATGAAGGACGATCTGCTGCAGACCTATCTCGAAACGCTGTCCAACGAGCTGGCGAAGCGCGGACTCCGGCAAGGCCGCATTGAGGAAGAAGTCCGCGAACACCTGGTGGACTCCATAGAGGCCGGCTGCCGCCGGGGATTACCGCGGGACGTATCGGTTCGCGAGGCCCTGGACCGGTTCGGTTCGCCCGAAATGGTCGCCGCCCGGTTTGCCGCGGAACGACATCGAATTTTGCGGCGCGTGATGCTCTCAGCGGCCGTGTTGCTCGGGATTGCGATTGCCTGGGTCGACTCCCGGCCCACTTGGGACGATACCGGCGTTACTGCATTTTCCATGCTGCTCAGCGGCGTCGTGTTTGGTCTGATCAGACCGGAACGCCCCTGGCAGTGGGCGCTCGGCATCGGCATTTGGATTTGCCTTCATCAAATCCTGCATCACCCCACTCTCGGATCTCTGGCCGGCAGCCTCGTGATCCTGGCTTTTCCGATGGCGGGCGCATACCTCGGTGCATTCTGCCGCCGCGCGTTTTCGAAGACCCGGCGAGCGGGAACTCCGTGACGGTTTTCGATCTGATCTTCCTCCTTGTGCTCCTGGCGACGGCTGTCACTCTGGTGATGGCTGCGATCTCCGCCATTCGATGGCGGGGCATCCAGGCCCTGAAGTTTCTCCGAACCCGGGGAATAACCACGATCCAAATTCAGTAACGGGAAGTTTTCCGCACTCCTCAAAGCCTCTTGTGGCTTTCCCAATAGAAGCGTGATATCCTTCCTTTGGGAAACCCAATAGTCGATGAAGCAGAAAACAGATGTCATGCAGGGCACCCTGGCGCTCATGGTGCTGAAGACTCTGGATGTGCTGGGGCCGCTGCACGGCTGGGGTATCGTCCGCCGGATCGAACAGATCAGCGGAGGCCTTCTGACGGTAAATCAGGGCACCCTGTACCCCGTGCTCCTCAAGCTGGAGCAGGAAGGTTCCGTCGCTTCGGAATGGGGCGCCTCCGAGAACAATCGCAAGGCGCGCTTCTACCGTTTGACGCGTGCCGGACGAAAACAGTTGGAGATCGAAACCCGCGACTGGGAACAGAAGGCAGCCATCATCGGACGATTCTTCGACGCGAAGGCGGAAGAGTTGCAATGAAGGGTTTGCAATGAAAACGCTGCGCTGTTTCTTCCATCGGCTGAGGTCGCTGGCGAAGCAAGGGCAACACGAAGAACGCATGCGCGCGGAGATCGAAGAGCATCTCGCTCTGCAGACCGCGGAAAATCTTCGGGCCGGCCTTGCGCCCGACGAAGCGCGGCGTCGCGCCGTACTCCAGTTCGGAGGGGTGGAAGCAATAAAGGAGAGCTACCGGGATCAGCGCGGCTTACCGTTCTTTGAAACGCTTTTCCAGGATCTCCGCCACACGTTGCGTCGCCTGCGCCTGGCCCCTGCATTCACAATCACGACGATCCTTACGTTGGCGCTGGGCATCGGCGCAACGACTTCCATCTTCACTTTGGCGCATGCTGTTCTGCTGAAGTCCCTGCCTGTTGCGAAGCCGAATGAACTGTATCGCGTGGGAAAAGAAGCGCGCTGCTGTTTCTGGGGCCTGTGGTCGCAGAAGGACGAATTCTCGCTGATTTCCTACGACCTCTACACCTATTTTCGCGACCATACGAAAGGCTTCGCGGAACTGGCGGCCTTCTCGGCGAGCGAAGACATGCTGGGAGTGCGGCGTATCGGTTTCGCGGAATCCGCGCAGGGCTATCCCGGCGAATATGTCTCGGGAAACTATTTCTCCATGTTCGGCATACAACCTTATGCGGGGCGTGCGATTGCACCTGCAGACGATCGCGTGGGCGCAGCGCCTGTCGTGATGATGAGCTACCGGCTGTGGGAAGAAAAATATGCGCTCGATCCCTCCGTGGTCGGCGGCGTTTTCAATTTCAACGACAAGCCCTTCACCGTCGTTGGCATCACTCCGCCGGGGTTCTATGGCGATCAGCTTCGTGATCCTCCACCGGACTTTTTTCTGCCGATCCATACTGCCGATGCCTCCGACGTTGCTACTCCCAACCTCTACTGGTTCGATGTGATCGGCCGTGTCCGGCCCGGCGGGCACCCGGGGCCTGTCGAAACGGAAATGCGGAACGAGCTCAAGCAGTGGTTGCATGGGCACTGGAGCGAAATGACTCCCAACGATCGGGCACTGTTCCCCCAACAAACGCTGTACCTGCGGCCGGGAGGGTCCGGGATTACCAGCATGCGCGATCAATACGAGCGCTGGCTGCGCATCCTGCTCATGGCCTCCGGCTTCGTGCTGCTGATTGTCTGCGCGACCGTGGCCAATCTGATGTTGGTACGCGGTATTGAGCGGCGGCGCCAGACATCTTTGTGCATAGCGCTGGGAGCACAGGCCCGGCGCGTCGTGCGGCAGGCTCTCACCGAAAGCGTCCTTCTGTCGCTGCTGGGTGGCGCGGCCGGTCTTGCACTCGCATACGCGGGCACGCGGCTGATTCTCGGCATCGCGTTCCCGGCAACAACAGGACTCGCCGCAGTCCCGATTACGGCATCGCCCTCGTTGCCGGTGCTGGTGTTTGTTTGCGCTGTTTCGCTGCTGACCGGCATTGCGTTTGGATTCGGCCCGGCGTGGATGGCCACCCGTATCGATCCGATTGAAGCACTGCGCGGGGCCGGGCGCGCTACGGCCCGCCTGGGCTCGACCTCCCGCAGGGCACTGGTGGTGATCCAGACCGCCCTCTCGCTGGCGCTGCTGTCGGCCTCGGGGTTCTTGACAGCAACCCTCCACAGGCTGGAGAACCAGGACTTTGGCTTCGCACAGGAGCGCCGTCTGGTGGTGACTGCCAATCCGCGAGAAGCCGGCTATGGGCAGGACCAACTGACTCAGCTTTATCGCCGTATCCACGACTCGTTGATGACCGTTCCCGGTGTTTCGGACGTCGCTCTCTCAATCTACTCGCCAATGAACAGCAATTTTTGGGGAGCTTCGATTCAGATGCCGGGACGCGCGCCGGCGGGGCCCGGAGATGACCGGGATGCCGCCGGATTGAATCGGGCGACTGCGGGATACTTCCACGTCATCGGAAATCCGATCATTCGGGGCCGCGGCATCACGGAGCAGGATACGGCGAATTCGCAGCGTGTCGCTGTGATCAATGAGGCCTTTGCGCGGAGATTCTTTGGAAACGAAGACCCCATCGGCAGGTTCTTTGGCCAGATTCCGTTAACGGACAGTCAATACAAAGTCGTCGGTGTTGCCAGGGATGCGCGTTTTTCCGTCAATGACATGGACAAGCCGGTCGCTCCATTCTTCGTGTTGCCCCAAGCGCAGCTCGACTATTTTCGTCTACCGGGCGGCAAAGAGATCGAGGCGCAGGAAGGCTCTCACTTCCTGCGGGACATTGTCATTGAACTCACGCCGGGGGCCGGTCCGTCCCTTGCGCAGACCAATGCCCGGATACGGCAGACGATGGCCTCGGTGGACCCCAATCTCCCGGTGCTTGCGATTCGCACGCTGAAAGAGCAGGTCGGCGGGCAGTTCATCCAGCAGCGGCTGATTGCGCGGCTGACATCGTTGTTCGGAATTCTTTCCCTTGTGTTGTCGGCGATCGGGCTCTATGGCGTCATTGCGTATAACGTGAGCAGCCGCACCGGTGAAATCGGCGCAAGAATGGCCATCGGCGCGGCAAAGGGTGACATTGTTGCTCTCGTGCTGCGAGGGGCTGTCGCGCTGATTCTGATCGGGCTGGTGATCGGGTTGCCATTGGCGTTGGCCGCGGGGCGATTCCTCGGCAGCCAGCTTTATGGGATGAGCCCCTACGATCCTGCCGTTATCTCGACAGCCGTCGCGGTGCTCGCGTTGTCGGCCTTGATCGCGTCTTTTGTGCCGGCTTTCCGGGCGAGTCTGATTTCGCCGCTCGAAGCGTTGCGGGCGGAATAACGGGAGTCCGCAGGCCCTTTCGCGGCCGACATTCAGAGAAGGTCGATGATCGATTCGACACTGATCGATCTCAGGCGAGCGACCTCCGACACAATCCCGTGAAGTGTCCTGTCTTAAGCGGGTTGTGTAGCGGGACGGTAACGACGTGAAGCGGAGGCCCCTCATGTCGGAGCCTGACATGGCTGCCCCTTTGTCGAATAATGCTATAACCGAGACGCTCCAGCGACCGGACCAGGCGATCTCCGGCTACATCTCGCGGAAATTTCATGCTGCCTGGACTGGAATCAACTCGTCGCGCACGTAGTGCAGCTGCACCAGTTTGGGGCAAACCGGGCTGTCTTCGAAATGAAGCGATGTCGCCTCAAGGACATTGGCGCGAAGCTCTTCCCAAGTCTCGGCCTCGGTGAAGATGCTGTGGCCAAGCGCGCGTGCGCAATAGCCTCCTTCTTCAGCGTCCCGCACCTCGAAGATCAACTCCATGTCGATAGGATAGCCGAGAAGACTAAGCTACGCCGCCGCGCCGGTCCGCTCCTGCGCGTGATGGAACTTCACTGACACCAGCTTCGACACCCCGGCTTCCTGCATCGTCACGCCGTACATCGCCTGCGCCGCTTCCATCGTCCGCTTCGAATGCGTAATCACGATGAACTGCGTATCGACGGACATCTCCGCCAGCAGCCGAGTAAGCCGGCCGATATTGGCTTCGTCCAAGGGCGCGTCGACCTCGTCGAGCACGCAGAACGGACTCGGCTGATATTTGAAGATCGCCATCAGCAGAGCAAGAGCCGTCAGCGCCTTCTCGCCGCCCGAGAGCAGCAGCACGTTCTGCAGCTTCTTGCCCGGAGGCGACGCGATCATGTCGATGCCGCTGTCGTTGACGTTGGTTTCGTCGGTCAGGTGCATCTCGCCCGCGCCACCGCCGAACAGCGTCTGAAACGCCTGCTTGAAATTTTCGTTGATCGCCTGGAAGGCCTCGGTGAACCGGTTCTTCGAATATTCGTCGATCTCCTGGATCGCCTTCTCCGTATCGCGTATCGAGTCCAGCAGGTCCTGCCTCTGCGCGGTCAGGAAATCGTGCCGCTGCTGGGCCTCCTGGAACTCTTCCCACGCCGTCGGATTCACCGCGCCCAGGTTCTCGATCTTGGTCTTCGTCTCCTGGTAAGCCGCCTCAACTGCCTGCAGTACTTCGGGTGAAGCATCCTCCGGCGCCTCAAGTTCGGCGACTGCGATATTCAGTTCTTTCCGGCTGGTCTCGTCAAGGAACTGCAGCTCGGCCTGCCTGCGCGTCAACTCCACTTCAATCTCGGAACGCTGCGCGTGGCCCGTTTCGATCCGCGCCCGCAATTCCCGCAGAACTTCATCCGCCGTTGCCAACTCTTCGCGATGCCGCGCTTCTTGTTCGGAAAGCTCCAGCACCGAACGTTCCGCCGCCACGATCTGCTCAGCCAAAGCCGTCAACTTCTGATCCAGCTCGATATTCTCGGTCAGAATCCGCGCACGGTTTTCACCCCAGCGAGCCATTTCCGCCGCGATTTGGCTGCGACGGGCGGACATCTCTCGACCATGCGTCTCCAGTTTGGCCAGCGCCGCGCGCTCACCCCGATGCCGCTCTTCCAGCGCGGCCAATCGAGCCCGCAGCAGGGAGTGCTCTTCGCTGATCTTCTGCGCTTCCAGTTGCGCGGCGTCCAGTTGTTCGCGTAGTGCGTCCAGAGCCAGTTCGCGCTCCGTCCGCTCGGCATCCTTCTGTTCCACCAGCGTCTGGTCCGCGGCACGTTTTTCAACCGCCCGCTCTTCTTCGCGCGCAAGCCGTTCGAGTTCCAGCCGCGCCACCGAAATACGGGAATGGGAGCGATGAATCTCTTCGGTTGTGCGGCGAATATCGTGATCGAGCGAAACCGCATCCTTCTCGCTCGCCTGCTGCAGTTGGCGCAACCGCTCCAGTTCCGCCTGCAACGCGGTGGTTTCCCATTGCAGCGCTTCCTGCTCGCGTGTCTTCTCTTCGAGCAGGCGCTCTTTCTCGATAAGCTGCGCTGTAAATTCGCGCATTTCACGCTTGAGCACCAGCGGCCCGCTGGCTTTTTTGCGTCCGCCGGTCAGCATGCGGCCGTTGTAGCACTGGCCGTCGACCAGCAGGAAATAACGGTCGGGATACGCATCGGCCATGGCGCGGGCCTGTTCGCTGTCGTTCGCGAGATAGCAGCCCGAAAGCCGCGGCAGCAGATTGCGCGTTTGCCCGGAAAGACCATTCGTGAACCGGATCTGATCGGACAAGCGTGGCAGATCAAGTCCCTGCGCATTCGCCGGCTCTTCGGAGAGAGAACCGCCTTCCACCAGGAATGTGGCCCGCCCTTCCAACTCGCCGCGCAGCAGATTCATGCTCTGCTCAGCCTGCGTCCAATTCTGCACCACCACGTATTCCAGTTCGTCATGCAGGAATTCTTCCGCGGCCCGTTCCCATACCGGATCGACTTCGATGAAATCGGCAAGTACGCCCTCGGGACGGAACTCGCCCGCGCGTCCGTTTTCCAGCGCCGCCAGCAGATTCTTTGTCGATTCCGTCGTGTAGCTGTGGTGCGACAGAACATTTTCCAGCGATTCGCGATTGGCCCGCAGCCGGGAGCAGTCCGCGCGCATCCCGTCGATCTGCTGCCGGAGATCGGATTCGGCCTTGCGTCTCTCGGCGAGGCCTTCCTCTGTCTCGCGGCGATTCAGCGTGACATTCTCCAGCTCCAGTTGACGCTGCGCGCTCCTTGTGGAAAGCTCCTCTTTGACGATCGCGAGACGGTCTGTTTCAACCGATGCGGCTTCTTCTTCCTTCAGTGCTCGTGCCCGCTCCCGCTCGATGCCGGACAGGTAGGTGTCCGCTTGGGCGATCTGGTTCCGGATGGTCGATGCTTCGCCGAGCAGCCGCAGGATAACCGTGCGTGACGACTCGATCGCTCTTTCCGCTTCGCGCACCCGTGCCTGAATGGAATCGCGCGCCTGGTTCTTTTCAAGCAGCCCCGTGCGAACTTCCTGCATCTCCTGCTCGAGCTCTCCCACAGCATGCGCGAGGGTCGTTCGTTCGGCTTCGTTGCTCTGCAGCCGGCTTTCCAGGTCGCTGGTTTCCTGCTCCGCGCCGGTCATGCGCTGCTCGATGTTCGACGCTTCGCGAACCTGCGCTTCGAGGCGGCCTTTCGTGCGCTCCGTCTCGACGTTCATCTCCGAAAGCTGACGCCGAGCGTCTGTGAGCTGCGTTTCGAGCGCGTAAAAAACTTCCTGTGCCTTTTGCCGCGCGGTGTCGTTATCGGTCGCCTGAACAGTCAGGTCTTTGAGTTCTGCGGATGCCGCTTCGAGCGCCGCCGCTGCGCGCTCGGTCTCGACCTTCAAAGAAACGTAACGCCCCGAAAGAACTGTCCGCAACTGCCCTTCGAGTTCGCCTTTCAGCTCCTGGTAGCGCTTCGCTTTTGAGGCCTGCCGCTTCAGCGAATTCACCTGCCGGGTGACCTCTTCGAGAATGTCGAACACGCGCGCGAGATTCTGCTTGGAACTCTCCAGCTTGGCTTCCGCCAGACGCCTGCGGCTCTTGTACTTCGTGATTCCCGCGGCTTCTTCGATCACCGCCCTGCGATCCTGCGGCTTGGACGAAAGGATCTGACCAATGCGGCCCTGTTCGATGATCGCGTAGCTCTCCGGGCCCAGACCGCTTCCCATGAAGATGTCCTGGATATCGCGCAACCGGGCTTGGCGGCCGTCAATGAGATACTCGCTTTCGCCCGATCGGAACAGGCGTCTGGTGATGGTGATTTCGGCCGCTTTGGAGCCGGTATGCTGAACGACGGAATGACCGCTGGCGGAATGAATTTCGTGGACCTTTGCCGTGCGTTCGGCGCCGTCGGCTTCTGCAGCGGCAGGTGCTTCCGGAATCTCATTGGCGTGAGGATCCACCAGGACCATCGTTACGGCAGCCATTCCCACCGCCTTGCGCGACTTCGTCCCGGCGAAGATCACGTCTTCCATGCGCGCCCCGCGCAAACTGCGGGCCGACTGCTCGCCCAATACCCAGCTGATCGCGTCGCTCAGATTCGACTTGCCGCACCCGTTCGGGCCCACCACCGCCGCGATCCCGTCGCCGTTAAACCGCAGCTCAGTACGGTCGCAAAACGACTTAAAACCCTGGAGTTCGACTCTCTTCAGCTTCAGCAAAGCGACACCTCAATTCCGTAATTCCGTCACCATACTAACCGCGTTTCAGATCAATGTAAAGTGCCACCTATACCCGATAATGTGTTTTCCTCAGCCCTTCCACAATATCTTGTATCCGGGTCGGCGATCTAGTCACGCAATGACGGCCACGACGGCTGTCGTTTTTCGAGAAACGCTCGGCTTCCTTCCTTGAAATCGGCGCTCGCCGACAGCAAGTCCCGCACCTCGCCCGCAACTCTCCCGGCCTGCTCCCAGTCCGTCCCGCGAGTTCGATGTACGTACTCCAGACCATGGGCTAAGGCGACCGGGCTGAAGTCCGCAATCTTTGCCGCAAGTTCCTGGGCGCGGAGCAGGGGATCGTCGGCGACCTCGGTTACCAGTCCATACGCCAATCCGTCGGCCGCGTTGAATCCCCGTCCCGTCAGACTAAGCTCCACTGCCCGCCGTTCGCCGATGGCAGCTTCCACCGCGCGGAAGATCAGCGCGGGCCAGAGTCCCACGCGGATCTCGGTCAGAGCGAAATGGGCGTCGGGCCTCGCGACGACGATGTGGGCATTCGCTACAAGCCCCATACCGCCCGCCAGCGCCGCGCCATGCACGGCCGCGATGACCGGCTTGCGAATTCTGTGGATTATGGTGAACAGTCGCTCGTGGATATCCACTTCTGCAGGTTCCGACAGATCCATGCCGGAGCAGAACGCGGGCCCGTTGGCGGCCAGGACAATCACGCCCACTGGTATGTCCGCATCGGCCTCATCGAAGGCATCGACCAGTCTCCGGCACATCTCCGGATTCAGCGCGTTCCGCTTCTCCGGCCGGTTGAGTGTGATCGTGCGGACGCGCGCGTTTTGGCTGAGATCAATCAAGCTCCACCTCCATGCGCAATAGAGCTGCGCCGTAGGTTTTGCCCTGCGCATCGACGCGCAGCGAAACCGTGCCGCCGCCGCCCAGGGCTTCATGCAGTAGAAGATTGATGGCGCCGAGGTTCGGTAACTCGAAGCGTTCAACCTTGCCTTTGACGCGGTCGCCGAAGAACGCCTTCACGCGGTCCGGCGTCACCTCACGCAGGATTGTCTCGTAGTATTCAGGCTTCAGCGCGATCACGCCGATATTCGAGGTGTCCCCTTTATCGCCCGACCGGGTGTGTGCGATCGTCCCCAGTGGCCGCTTCACGAAATCACCTCCACGCGGGTTGTAATCTCCTCACGCGGGATCAATGCAGACCAGTACGCCACAATCTCCCGAACCGGAGGGCGGCCCTCTCCGAAGCCTGTAGCGCCTGGGGGTCCGTTCAATACCAGCGGAATCAATTCGCGCGTGAAGCGATCGACTGCTTTTCGATCCTGACCGCGAACGCCGATGCGCAGTTGAATCTCCGGGGGATCGGGATTACCGGGCGATGCGGGACCAATGCACGCGTCAAGGCCGAACAGCTCGGTATAGATTTCGTCGAAGGAGAGGCCAAGTCCCGCAAGGCGCGCGCGCACGATCCGATCGGCGGCGCGCGCCTTCTCAACAGACTGCGGCCAACTATAGACGAGCGTACCGATGGCTTTCCATCCGTCGGTGTAACTGATGGAGAGCTTCAGCGTCGGAGGTCTGGGACCGCCACGAATACCGCGTATACTCACGCGGTCCGGACCGATGTCGGCCAGATGTACAGTCGTGAAGTCGGCAATGCAGTCCGGCGTGATGTAGCGTTTCGGATCGCCGAGCTCGTAGAGGAGTTGCTCTTTGACTGTGTCTGAGTGGACGCGCCCACCGGTTCCGGCGTGCTTCGTCACCACGAAGGAGCCATCCGGCTCCGCTTCTACAATCGGGTAGCCCACATCGGCCATGTTGGGAATCTGTGCCCAGTCGGCACCATTTCCGGCGACTTGGCAATTGCCGCCCGAGCACTGCGCGCCGCACTCGATGATGTGTCCCGCGATGGTGCCGGACGCGAGCTTGTCCCAGTCGTCGGCTGCCCATTTGAATTTGTGGACCATCGGCGCGAGCGTCAGCGCCGTGTCGGTGGATCGGCCGGCGATCACGACATCGGCGCCGGTGTCGAGCGCTTCCGCCAAGGGGAAAGCGCCGATGTAAGCGTTGGCCGAGAGAATCCGGCTGCGGATGTTTGAGAGAGGCTGACCAGTATCCATGTCGGGCATCTCATAGCCTTTGCCGAGGAACTCATTGATGCGTCCGAAAACATCGTCGCCATGCACAATCGCAACCTTGAGGCCGGGAGCAACCTTCAGGACGGCACGAGCGCAGGCCGTCGGGTTGACTCCACCCGCATTCGCAACGACCTTGATGTTGTGGTCCTTCAGCTTGCCCGCGAGTCGGCCGATCAGAGGAGGGAAGTCGCGCGCGTAACCAAGCGATGGATCTTCCTGCCTCTGCTTCTGCAGGATCGACATGGTGACTTCGGCGAGGTAGTCGAGAACGAGGAAATCGATCGGACCTTGGTCGACCAGACGCACCGGCGCTTCCAACCAGTCACCCCAAAATCCCTGGCCGTTCGCGATGCGGATCATCGTTTCTCCATCACAGCGTCTCCAATGCAAGAGCTGCTGCGCGTGGGCGATTGAGCGTGACTTCAAGCGCCAGTGTCAGGACCGCGCGCGTTTCTATGGGATCGATCAGCGCATCGCAGTGACCACGTGCCGCGCCATACCTGGCATCAAGCCATTTCTCGTAATCCGCCCGTGTCTGTTGGATAGACTCGGCCAGTTCGGAGGGCAGGGGAGTGCCGTTCTTTCGAAGCTTTTCCAACTCCACCGAATAGAGCGCCTGCACCGCGGAATCGCCTTCCATCACGCCGATTCGCGCTGTCGGCCAACTGAACGTGAAGTTCGGATCGAAGCCCTGTCCGCCCATCGCGTAATAGCCGGCGCCGCTGGCATGGTTGATGGTGAGGACGATGCGCGGGACTTCGGCGCAAGACATCGCCTCCACCATCTCGGCTCCGGCGCGGATGATGCCTTCGCTCTCCGCTTCCACGCCCACCATGAAGCCGGATACGTCCTGCAAATAGATGATGGGCGTTCCGGCGCGGTTCGCCTGTTCCACGAAGTACGCCACTTTGCGCGCTGTTTCCGTATAGATGATGCCCCCGATCCGGGGTTTGAGGAATCCCCGGCGGTTCGCAATCACAGCTACCGGATGGCCGGCGAGACGCGCATTCGCGCAGAGCATCTCCGGCGCGAACTCGGCTTGAAATTCGCTGAAGTCATCGCGATCGCAGATCCGCTTGAGCACATCTTCGATCTCGTAAGGCAACCGGTGGTCCGGCGGGAGGACGGAATAGAGTCCGTCCACGGGCCACTCTGGTTCGCTTGCAGCAGGTGCGGATGCCGGTAGCGGAAGCTGCCGGAAGCGGGCGCGGATCATGTCGAGGCAATCCTCGTCATTCTTCGCGAGGTAGTGCGCCACACCGCTCTTCGCGTTGTGCAGTTGCGCGCCGCCTAGCGATTCCTGATCGATCGATTGGCCCGTCGCTCCCTTGACGAGGTTCGGGCCGCCGAGACCCATGAAGCTCGTATGTTCCACCATCAGGATGACGTCGCTGAGCGCGGGAAGATAGGCGCCACCCGCGATGCATGGACCCATCACGGCGGCAATTTGCGGCACACGGAGCCTGTGCCGCATAAGTGAATTATAGAAGAAAATACGGCCCGCGCCGTATTGGCCGGGGAAGATGCCGTCCTGATAAGGCAGATTGACGCCCGCCGAGTCGACCAGATAAACGATCGGCACCCGGTTGCGCATGGCGATTTCCTGCGCGCGCAGGATCTTCGTTATGGTTTCCGGCCACCACGCGCCGGCTTTAACGGTGGCATCGTTAGCGACGACCACGGCGGCCCGCCCTTCGATTTTTCCGAG